>NZ_JBHVHX010000017.1:0-142558 GCF_042799895.1 Nocardia sp. NPDC057663
GTAAACTTTGTCGGAGGCTTCTTTTGTTTATATTTCAAACCTCCGCGTGTTTCTTCACGGGGTTTTTTGGTAGCGCCGGCGGGAGCAGCGGCCCGCGCCGGCGCCTCCGGTCTAGTTCTTGCGCCAGTCGTCGAAGCGCTTGCCCAGATCGGCGACCGTTCGCCCGACTTCCTGGCCCACGGTGTTCACCGCCGATCCCATGTCCTTGCCCAGGTCACGCACGGTGCGCACCAGCAGATCCTCGGACTGGTCGAAGGACTCGCGGTAGCTGCGGGCCGCCTCCTTGACCTCGTCGCCGATCCGTGCGTTCTTGTCGTGCTCGCGGCGCGGGTAGCTGCCGCCGAGCACCCGCTCGTAGTCGCCGGACTGGATCCAGCGGCGCAGTTCGGCGGCGCGCAGCACCGAGAACGGGTGCGACTGCAGTTCCAGGTTGAGCAGCTTGAGGACACCGTCGCGCAGGTCACCCGAGCGCAGGTAGTCGTCGGCCTGGTCGAGGAACGCGCCGTGGTTCATCTCGTGCAGCCAGGCGCCGCCTGCGGTCTTCATGTGCACGCGCACCGAGGCCTCCACGTCCTGGCAGCACAGCAGCCCGGCCCGGTCGCCGGACAACTCCGACTTGCGGCTCCACTCCATCAGCGCCGCCACGATCGCCCGCAGCGCCCAGCCGCCGACCGGCAGCCAGCCGACCGAGGCCGACAGCCGCATCAGGTGCAGGAGCATCGTGCGATACACCGCGTGCCCGGACAGCGCGTGCCCGAGCTCGTGGCCGATGACGAACCGCAGTTCCTCGGTGTCCATCAGTTCGAGCAGGCCGGTGGTGAGCACGATGAACGGCCGGTCCATGCCGATGGTGAAGGCGTTGACCGACGGGTCCTGCAGGACATACATCTCCGGCGTGGTCTGCGCGTCGAGTACCCCGACACAGTCGGCACGCAGCTCGTGCAGCGTGCGGAACTGGCGGTCGTCGACCCGGACGGCGGTCGCGAGGTACATCAGCCGGTGCTGACGTTCTCGCAGCAGGCTCGACAGTGCCCGCAGCACCGTGTCGAAGCCGCTGAGCGAGCGCAGCGCCACCAGTGCGGTGCGGTCGGCGGGGTGTTCCCAGGCGCGCGTGCTGATTTCCGGCAAACGCACCCGGACGCGGTCAGGAGCCATGGTCATAGGATGAAATCCCCCCTCGGTGTGGAACTCTCGTCGATTCGAATCATCATGTCGCAATCTGCTACAGTCTGCCTGTGTCGTCGAGTGTCGCCCCGCAGATCCGCCATGAACTGGCGTTGATCGCTGTCGGCAACCTCGCCGTCGCGGACATCCTCTGTCGATGATCGGCCACCGGACACGTCTGCGCGTTCCTGCCCAGTAGACTGGCGCGCGCTTTTCCTTTCGCAGTCGTAGTCCGTCACTCCGGGGGCCAGTGGGCCCGAGTCGCGCCGACTGTCGTGTCTTCCGCACACGACAGGTCTACCGATCGACAAGAACGTTCCCTGCCGCAGTGAAAAACGTTGCGCCGCAGGTCTTTCCCGAAAGGTTCACCCCGATGTCTCGCAACACCTGGATCGGCTCGCGCCGCCGCGCCGCCGCCATCGCGCTCACTGCTGTCGCCGCGGTCACCCTGGCCGCCTGCGGCGGTGGCGCCAGCGACTCGACCGACGGCGCCGCCGGAGCCGACGGCAGCGGGGGCACTCTCAACCTCTACGCCTACGCCGTCCCGAAGCCGGGCTTCGACAAGGTCGTGCCCGAGTTCAACAAGACCGAGGCGGGCAAGGGCGTGCAGATCCAGGCCTCCTACGGCGCCTCGGGCGACCAGTCGCGCAAGGTCAAGGACGGCGCCGAGGCCGATGTCGTGAACTTCTCGGTCGAGCCCGACATCACCCGTCTCGTCGACGCGGGCCTGGTGGAGTCGAACTGGAACGCCGACGCGAGCAAGGGCATCCCCTTCGGCTCGGTCGTCACCCTGGTCGTGCGCAAGGGCAACCCCAAGGGCATCAAGGACTGGGACGATCTGCTCAAGCCCGGTGTCGAGGTCGTCACCCCGAACCCGTTCAGCTCGGGCTCGGCCAAGTGGAACCTGCTCGCCCCCTACGCCGCCAAGAGCGACGGCGGCAAGAACCAGCAGGCCGGCCTGGACTACCTCGCGCAGCTGATCTCGCCCGAGCACGTCAAGGTGCAGCCGAAGTCGGGCCGCGAAGCCACCGAGACCTTCCTGCAGGGCACCGGTGACGTGCTGCTGAGCTACGAGAACGAGGCCATCTTCTCCGAGCGCAACGGCGACCCGATCGAGCACATCAACCCGCCGACCACCTTCAAGATCGAGAACCCGGTCGCGGTGCTGAAGAACTCCAAGAACCTGGCCAAGGCCACCGCGTTCCGCGACTTCCTGTTCACCCCCGAGGGCCAGAAGGCGTGGGCGCAGGCCGGCTTCCGTCCGGTCGACCCGAAGGTCGCCGCCGAGTTCGCCAAGGACTTCCCGCAGCCGGCCAAGCTGTGGACCATCGATGACCTCGGTGGCTGGAAGGCCGTCGACAAGGAGCTGTTCGCACAGGGCACCGGCAAGGTCGCGGTCATCTACGACCAGGCCACCAAGTAGGGCGTGACCCAGCGCACACGCGATACTGGACAACTGTGACTGACAGCAGTGGGCACGCCGGGACCGGGACAACCCCCGATCCCGGCGTTGCCGTGAAACTGGAGAAATCGCCGCCGCCCGCGCGCGGACCACGCTGGTCGTGGCTGCGCGTCACCGGCTCGGTGGGCCCGCTCGGCATCGCCATCACCGTGCTCTGGCTCAGCATCATCGTGCTCCTGCCGCTGGCGGCGCTGACCGTCAGCTCGCTCGAGGGCGGCTGGTCGGCTTTCTGGGACGCGGTCACCGCGCCGGCGGCCCTCGATTCGCTGCGGGTGACGATCGGCGTCTCCGTCGTCGTCGCCGTGCTCAATGTGGTGATGGGCACCCTCATCGCCTGGGTGCTGGTGCGTGACGAGTTCCCCGGCAAGGGAGTCGTCAACGCGCTGATCGATCTGCCGTTCGCGCTGCCGACGATCGTCGCCTCGATCGTGCTGCTCGCGCTGTACGGCCCGAACAGTCCGGTCGACATCCACCTCAACGCCACCCAGCCCGGTCTGGTCGTCGCGCTGGCGTTCGTCACGCTGCCGTTCGTCGTGCGGTCGGTGCAGCCGGTGCTGATCGAGGTCGACAAGGAAGTGGAGCAGGCCGCGCTCTCGCTCGGCGCGAGCAACTGGATCACCTTCCGCCGCATCGTGCTGCCGACGCTGACCCCGGCGATCATCTCCGGCGGCGGTCTCGCCTTCGCCAGGGCGATCGGCGAGTACGGCTCGGTGGTACTGATCGGCGGCAATATCCCGCGCGAGACGCAGATGACCTCGCAGTACATCCAGCAGCAGATCGAGGTCGACCGTCCGCTGAACGCGGCGGCGGTCTCGGTGGCGCTGCTGGTCATCTCCTTCGCCACGCTGTTCGTGCTGCGGTTGCTGGCTGAGCGTGCGTCCCGGAAGGAGAGGGCAGCCGAATGAAGCTCTCCGTGTTCACTCGCCTTTCGCTGCGCACCGTGGCGCTGGGCTACCTGCTGATTCTGCTGGTGCTGCCGCTGGGGATCATTCTGTACCGCACGTTCGAGCGGGGGATCGGTGCGTTCATCGACTCGATCACCACGCCCGCGGCGATCTCGGCATTCCAGCTGTCGATGCTCATCGTGGCCATCGTCGTCCCGCTGAACGTGATCTTCGGTGTCATCACCGCGCTGGCGCTGGTCCGTAGCAAGTTCCCCGGCCGCAATCTGGTCCAGGGCATCGTGGACCTGCCGATCGCGACGTCGCCGGTCGTGGTGGGTGTTTCGCTGATCCTGCTCTGGGGCGCGGGCGGCTGGTTCGGCGCGATCGAGAACACCGGCTTCAAGGTGATCTTCAGTTTGCCCGGCATGGTGATCGCGACGATCTTCGTCACGTTGCCGTTCGTGGTGCGCGAGGTCGAACCGGTGCTGCACGAGATCGGTGAGGACCAGGAGATGGCCGCCGCGACGCTCGGCGCCAACCGCTGGCAGACCTTCTGGCGGATCACCCTGCCCGCCATTCGCTGGGGTTTGACCTACGGCGTCGTGCTCACCGTCGCTCGTTCACTCGGCGAGTTCGGCGCGGTGATCATGGTCTCGACCGCACTGCCAGGCAAGTCGCAGACGCTGACCCTGCTGGTGCACGGTCGCTACATCAACGACCACAACACCTTCGGCGCCTACAGCGCGGCCACCCTGCTGATGGGCATGGCCCTGGTGGTACTTCTCCTGATGACTCTCCTCGAACGCAAGCGGGGCCCCGAATGATCACCGTGACCAACGCGCGCAAGAACTACGGTTCCTTCGCCGCACTCGACGACGTCAGCATCGACATCACCTCCGGCGAGCTGACCGCCCTGCTCGGCCCGTCCGGTTCGGGCAAGTCGACACTGCTGCGCTCGATCGCGGGCCTGGAGTCGCTGGACTCGGGCATCGTGATGATCGCGGGCAACGACGTCACCCACGTGGCGCCGCAGAAGCGCGACATCGGCTTCGTGTTCCAGCACTACGCCGCGTTCAAGCACATGACGGTGCGCGACAACGTCGCCTTCGGCCTGACCATCCGCAAGCGGCCGAAGAAGGAGATCGACAAGCGCGTCGACGAGCTGCTCGGCATCGTCGGCCTGGACGGCTTCCAGCATCGCTACCCGGCGCAGCTCTCCGGTGGCCAGCGCCAGCGCATGGCACTGGCGCGCGCGCTCGCCGTCGACCCGCAGGTG
Organism: Nocardia sp. NPDC057663; assembly: GCF_042799895.1. Classification (NCBI taxonomy): domain Bacteria; kingdom Bacillati; phylum Actinomycetota; class Actinomycetes; order Mycobacteriales; family Nocardiaceae; genus Nocardia; species Nocardia sp. NPDC057663. The sequence continues at coordinate 4,787 of NZ_JBHVHX010000017.1, forward strand.
CTGCTGCTCGACGAGCCGTTCGGCGCCCTCGACGCGAAGGTCCGCACCGACCTGCGGAAGTGGCTGCGCAGGCTGCACGACGAGGTCCACGTGACGACCGTCCTGGTCACCCACGACCAGGAGGAGGCGCTCGACGTCGCCGACCGGATCGCGGTGATGAACAAGGGCCGCATCGAACAGATCGGCTCGCCCGAGGACGTCTACGACCGCCCTGCCAACGAGTTCGTCATGTCGTTCCTCGGTGCGGTGGCCCGGCTCAACGGCCACCTGGTGCGCCCGCACGACATTCGCGTGGGCCGGGATCCGAGCATGGCGATGGCCGAGCACGAGGGCACCGCGGAGTCCGCGGGCGTCACCAGGGCGACGGTCGAACGCATCGTCCGGCTCGGTTTCGAGGTGCGTCTCGAGCTGCGCAATGCGGCGACCGGCGATCAGTTCGCCGCGCAGGTCACCCGCGGTGACGCCGCGGCCCTGCACCTCAGCGAGGGCGAGACTGTCTACGCTCGCGCCACCCGGATCCCGGATCTGCCGCAGAGCTGAGATCCCGCGCCCCTGTTGCCCGGGGTCACCCGGTGGGACGATATGGATTCGGTGCGGTCGCGGCCGCACCGAATCGGGCGGGGCCGAGCATGCGGGGAGCGCGCGGGCCGCGTCGACGGTGGTCGGGAACCCGGGGGTTCACCCGCCTGAGCGCAGGCGCCAGGACCGGAGGAAGACATCATGTCGACCGGGGTGTTCAGCGTAGATCCGTTACGTCGCTCCATCGGAGCGCAGGTCATCGGCCCAGGGGAGGCGGGCTATGACGAGGCTCGCACCGTCTGGAACGGCGCGATCGACCAACGGCCGCTCGCGGTCGTGCGACCCGCCGACACCGCCGAGGTCGCCGAGGCGGTCGGCGTGCTCCGGGCAATAGAGGCGGACCTGACCGTGCGCGGCGGTGGCCACAACTACGCCGGTCACGCGGTGGCCGACGGCGCGGTGATGCTCGATCTGAGCAGGCTCGACAGTGTGCTCGTCGACCGGCTGCGCCGGCGCGCTCGCTGCGGTGGCGGCGCGACCTGGGCCGAGCTCGACGGCACGGCCGCGACCCAGGGACTCGCGGTGACCGGCGGTTTCATCAGCGACACCGGTATCGGCGGGCTCACCCTCGGCGGCGGGTTCGGCTGGCTCACCCCGCTGTTCGGAATGACCTGCGACAACCTGGTGTCGGCGGAGGTGGTGACCGCCGACGGTCGTGTGGTCGTGGCGTCGGAGCGGGAGAATCCCGATCTGTTCTGGGCCCTGCGCGGCGGTGGCGGCAACTTCGGGATCGTCACGAGTTTCGAGTTCGACCTGCACGAATTCGGGCCGATGGTGCAGGTAGCGCTGCTGTTCTGGCCACCGGAGGACGGCGTCGCCGCGCTGACCGAGGGCCAGGCAGTACTGATGAACCTGCCCGATCGGCACTGCGGCTCGATGAACGCGATCAGCGGCCCGCCCGCGCCGTTCGTCCCGGAGCGCTGGCAGGGCGAACCCGGTTTCGTGGTCGGCATCGCCGGTGACGGCACGGCCGACGATCTCGCCGACGCGGTGGTTCTGCTGCGGGCACTCACCCCGGCCCCGGCCTGGGAACTGGTCGCCGAGATGCCGTACCCGGCGTTGCAGCAGCTGTTCGACGACATCGCGCCGTGGGGGATGTGCGCCTACGAGAAGTCGCTGTACCTGGACCGGATCGATGTCGCGGCGGCCGAGGTGATGGTGCGCCACTACCCGCTGCGGACCTCGCCGTTGTCGGTGATGCCGGTGATGCCGCTGTGCGGGCAGTTCTGCGCGACGGCCGACGCCGACTCCGCGTTCGGCGGGTCGCGAGCTCCGGGCGTGGTCGTCAATGTCTCCGGGTCGTGCCCCGATCCGGCCGGTTTCGCCGCCGAGCGGGCGTGGGTGCGCGATTTCTGGACCGAATTGCGCCCGTTCGCCCGTGCCGAGCAGGGCTACGTCAACTTCCTGAGCGATACCGGGCAGGAGCAGGTCGCGCAGACCTACGGTGCCAAGTACGGCCGGTTGCGCGCGGTCAAAGCCGCGTGGGATCCGGCCAATGTGTTCTGGCACAACGCGAACATCCCGCCCGCCGTCGGCTGAGTTGTCGAGCCGTTCGCTGAGCGTCCACGGCACTGCACCGCGCGCTGGGTTCGCGCAGGGTAGCCGGTACCGGCGGTCCGTTCGGCGAAACGGCGCGCTCGGCGCGAACTTATTTTCCGCGCCTACCGACCGGCTCCGCACGACTGTGCATGACGCAGTGTCACAGGTAGAACCATTTTTACTGGTGAGTAGCTTTTCCTCCAGGCGTTTCGACGCGCCGAACACGCGAAATCGGGACCATTGCAGAGTTGACGTGACCTCTCGTAGGTGTAACTATTGGAAACAGTAAACGTCCCTTGAGGAGAGGCAGTGACGACGATGTCTGCGCCCACCACCCCTGACGTCGATCCCGTAGTCGCGGAGGCTCAGGCGTACGCCGAGAAGTTGCTGATGCTGTCGGAGGCGTCGGTCAACCGCCACTTCGACCCGTTCGAGGACATCGACTGGGACAACCCGGAGTTCGACCCGGACCACAAGCCCGAGCGCTGGGTCCTGGTCACCTCGGCCGACCCGATCGGCCGCCACGCCTGGTACCAGGCGCTGCCGCTGGCCGAGAAGATCGAGATCGGCAAGGTCCGCCAGGCCAATGTCGCCAAGGTCGGCCTGCAGTTCGAGGCCATCCTGATCATCGGCATGATGCAGCACATCTTCAACCTGAAGAACAACGACCCGGAGTTCCGGTACTGCTCGCACGAGATGATCGAAGAGCACAACCACACTCTGATGTTCCAGGAGATGGTCAACCGCGTCGCCGACGTGCCGGGCATGAACCCGCTCGTGCGTCAGCTGCGCCACCTGGCCGCGCCGGTCGGCGCCGCGATGCCGAACCTGTTCTTCATGGCCGTGCTGGCCGGCGAAGAGCCGATCGACCACATCCAGAAGGACATCCTGCGCTCGGGTGACGACATCCACCCGATCATGCGCGGCGTGATGGCGATCCACGTGGCCGAGGAAGCTCGCCACATCTCCTTCGCCCACGAGTTCCTGAAGAAGAACGTGCCTGCCCAGCCCGCGCTCAACAAGGCTGTGCTCTCGATCGCCATGCCGATCATCATGTTCATCCTGGGCCGTGCCATCGCGACCCCGCCGAAGACCTTCTTCAAGCAGTTCGACATGCCGAAGGATGTCCGCAAGGAGCTGTTCTACGGTTCCAAGGAAGCCAAGCAGGTCTTCGCCGACTACTTCATCGACGTGCGCGCGCTCGCCGACGAGATCGGTCTGATGAACCCGGTCGCCAAGCGGGTCTGGAAGCTGCTCGGCATCGACGGCCCGTCCAGCCGTTACCGCTCGGAGCCCAAGCGCTCCGCCAAGCACGCGGCCTGAGTCGGTAGCACCATGCCATACGTTGTCACCCAGTCATGTTGTAGTGACGCCTCGTGCGTCTACGCATGCCCGGTCAACTGCATTCATCCGACCCCGGATGAGCCGGACTTCCTCACCGCGGAGATGCTCTACGTCGACCCGGCGGCATGCGTGGACTGTGGCGCCTGCGCCACCGCATGCCCCGTCGACGCCATCACCTCGTCGAAGAAGCTCACCGAAGAGCAGAAGCCCTTCATCGAGATCAACGCCGACTTCTACCGCATCCAGCGCGACCGGCCGACCCTGGCCAGGCCCGTGATGCCGCCGGCGATCGACACCCAGCGTTCGCCGCTGCGCGTCGCCATCGTCGGTTCGGGCCCGTCGGCGATGTACGCCGCCGACGAGCTGCTGACCCAGCCCGGCGTCGCGGTCACCATGTTCGACCGGCTGCCCCAGGCCTACGGTCTGGCCAGGCTCGGCGTCGCGCCCGACCACAAGCGCACCCGTCAGGTCGCCGACCTGTTCGACGTGATGTCGAAGCAGGAGGGCTTCGGTACCTACCTCGACGTGGAGATCGGCAAGCACATCAGCCATGCCGATCTGCTCGAGCACTTCCACAGCGTGATCTACGCCGTGGGCGCGTCCTCGGATCGCAAGCTGGGTATCCCGGGTGAGGGTCTGTCCGGCAATGTGTCGGCCACCGACTTCGTCGCCTGGTACAACGGCCATCCCGAGCATGTCGACGACCGGTTCGATCTGAACCAGCAGCGCGTCGTGATCGTCGGCAACGGCAACGTCGCCCTCGATGTCGCCCGCATCCTGACCGTCGATCCGGCCACGCTGGCCGACACCGACATCGCGCCGCACGCGCTGAAGGCATTGCGGGAGAGCAAGATCGAAGAGGTCGTGATCCTGGGTCGTCGTGGCCCCGCCGAGTCGGCGTTCACGGTGCCCGAGTTCGTCGGCCTGCTGGCCGCCGACATCGACATCGCGATCGAAGGCGAGCTGCCCGAGGTCACGCCCGAGCTGCCGTACAAGATCGAGCAGAAGCTGCGACTGCTGCACAGCGTCGCCAACCGCCCGTTCGGCGAGCGCAGGCGCATCGTGTTCCGCTACCTGTCCTCGCCGGTGGAGATCCTCGGCACCGACACGGTGACGGGTGTGCGGGTCGAGCGCAACGAGCTGGTCACCGACGCCGAGGGCCGCACCAGTGCGGTGCCGGCCGGCGACACCGATCTGCTCGAGGCGGGCGTCGTGCTCACCTCGGTCGGCTACCGCGGGGTGCCGACCAAGGATCTGCCGTTCGACGACGCGCGTGGCGTCATCCCGAACGAGCAGGGCCGGGTGCTCGCCGCGGCGGATGGCGAGGTCGTCACCGGCACGTATGTGACCGGCTGGATCAAGCGCGGCCCGACCGGCTTCATCGGGACCAACAAGTCCTGCGCGCAGGAGACCGTGCAGCAGCTCGCCGCGGACTTCAACACCGGCACGCTGCGCGAGCCCGCTCGTGACGCGCGGGAGTTCGATCGTCTGGTGCGCGCCCGCCGGCCCCAGGCGCGCGCAGGCGGCGCGGCGGCGCCGCACGAGCGCCCGTTGCGGCGTCTGCTCGCTCGCAGCTGATCCGCGAAACCGAAGGCCCGCCACGTCGTCCGAGTACGACGCGGCGGGCCTTCGGCGTTCACTGCGCGGTGAAGCCGCCGTCCACGGTGACCGCGGCTCCGGTGACGAACGACGCCTCGGCGCTGAGCAGGAACGCGCACAGCGCCGCGATCTCCGCGGGCTGCGCGATCCGCCCGATCGGGTGCAGCGCCGCGATCGCCGCCTCGCCCTCCGGGGTGGCGCCCATCGAGGCGCGGAACGCCGGGGTGTCGACGGCGCCGGAGACCAGCGCGTTGACCCGGACTCCGGATGCCGCGGTCTCCAGCGCTGCCGACCTGGTGAGCCCGACGACACCGTGCTTGGCCGCCACATACGGCGCCACCGACGCCATGCCGACGACGCCGAGATTGGACGCGTTGTTCAGGATCGCGCCGCCGCCGGAGGCCATGATCGCGGGCACCTGGTGCCGCAGCCCGTGGAACACCCCGGTGAGGTTCAGGTCGAGCTCGGTGCGCCACGCCGCGTCGTCGATCTCGGCGATCGGACCGAACGCGGTGACCGCGCCCGCGTTGTTGAACGCCGCGTCGAGCCTGCCGTACTCGGTGAGCGCGGCCTGGGTCAGCCGTTCGACGTCGGCGTCGACCGTGACGTCGGTGGGAACGAACAGCGCCCGTCCGCCCGCCGCGCGGATCTGTTCGGCGACCTGCTCGCCCTGATCCTTGCCGCGGGAGCCCAGGACGACGGCGGCGCCCTCGGACGCGACCCGCTGCGCGACCGCCTGACCGATGCCGGAACCGGCGCCGGTGACGAGGACGACCTGGCCGGCGAAACGAGTGGACATAGTTATTCCCTTCTCTCCCTTAATATTCGGAGGTCGATTCGGTGTCTCTCCGCGCTTCGAGTCAACCGCGGTGAGCGGGCCGGTGCCGGCGGGTATCGGCCGCGACGTTGATGCGTCATAGGTTTCGGCATGCGCTTCGATATGCGGTACCGCCCTGGGGCGATATTCGAAATCCGATAGGCAGTAATTGAATTGATTACCGGTCGGTAAGTGCATTAATTGACGGCCATAACAGACCGAAGGAATGTATTCATTAGGGGCTCAAGTCGATTACCAGCGAGTAGCTGTATCCCGGAGTCTGCCAGTCGATCTGGGAGCGTTCAGGGGACTGGACGGTCGTCCGCATCCCTGTTCACCTGCAAAAACCATCCAACAAGGGCCAAAGGTCACGTCTTTCGTATCAATCAGGCAGCAATTCGGATTTCGGCCGGTTAATCTGTGCGAGCTGTTTGGAAGACGACCGCGGCCACATGGTGCGCTCGCGTGCTGGACGTGGTCACGGTGCGTTGACGGGATAGCAAAAACATGACCAGAGGTCTGGGCTTCAGCATCGGTACGGTCAATGCGATTACGGCGGCAGTAGCCGATGATCCGACCAAACCGGCGGTGCGCACACGGCGTACCGCACTCACCTTCGACGAAGCGGGCCGGCCCCGCATCGGAGCGATCAACGAATTCGCCACGGCGGTGACGGATTTCGCGGACCTGAGCCGCGAGCCGGAACCGATGGTGATCGGTGGCCGGTTCTACTCGGCGACCAACCTGATCGCCGCGGTGGTCACGGGGCTCATCGAGCTGGCCGAACCGGCAGCCGGCGCCGTATTGACCTATCCCGCCGTGTATTCCGACAAACAGGTCGGACGGCTCGGGCAGGCGCTGCACCTGGCGGGCGCCGGGCAGGTGCTGCTCGCGCCGGAACCGGTCGCCGCCGCGGAATGGCTCGAGGCCGACCAGGGGCCGTTGGCTCCGGGTTTCGTCCTCGTCTACGACCTGGGTGCGAACAGTCTCGACCTCACCGTCCTGCGCGTCGGACCGGACTGGCCGCACCATCCGATGGTCGGAACTCCGGTGCGCTCCACCGATTTCGGCGGCAAGCCGCTGGGCGAGATGGTCGCCCGCTACATCGGTTCGCCCCGATCGGGCCGTGCCACGCAGATGCTCACCTCGATGGTGAACACCGATGCGCTGCGGTCCGAGCACATCCGCGACACCTTCCCGCTGGTCAGCAAGAGCGTGGCCGCCGCGGGCCTGCGACTGGCCGATCTCTCGCGCATCCTGATCGTCGGCGGAGCTTCGCGTCCGCCCGAGGTCGCGCGCGCGCTCGCCGAACTCGGCGTCCCGCTGGTCACCGTCGCCGACCCCGGCCAGGTGGTCGCCTCGGGCGCGGCAGCCTTGGCGGCCCGCACGTTCGCCCCCGTGCAGGAGGGCGGCCCCTCGGCGCCGCACGTGGCCGTGTTCTCCAGTGCCGCCGTCGTTTCCGCGCTCGCCATGTCGGCGATGACGGTGTTCGGCAGCCCCTTCGACCCGGGTCTGACCCCGGTCCTCGACCGTTTCCCGGCCCTCGGCGGCCCCACCGAAGCGCTGCTCTACGACATGAGCGCCGACCTCGTCGCCGCCCAGGCCACCGGGCTGCTCGGTGCTGTCGACCCGCTCACCGGCCGGGTCCGCGTCGCAGGCGCCGTCGCCGCGCAGACGGCCTACGAAATGATCGTCGCCCCCGCGAACGCGGGCCGTGGCAAGTCCCTCACCGGCGGCGAGCGCGGCGGCCCCGGCCACCAGGACACGGGCGACGACTGTCTCTCACCGCTGGCCAGGATGACCTACGGCGACCCCGCACGCTTCATCAACCCGCTGCCTTTCCGTATCAAGGCACCTTCCCAGAACGTCCCGACCAACCCGGGCACCCCCGGACTCCCGAACGAGGGTCCGATCACGACACCAGGTTCGGGCGTCCCTTCGGTCCCCGCACCGGGCACACCCACCGAACCCGGTGCCACCATTCCCGGCACCGCCCCGGCTCCGACCACACCGACGGACGGCACAACGACACCCTCCACCGGCACCTCGGGATCCGTCGGCGGAATCGGTACGGGTACAGCACCTTCCGGCGCACCCGGCACCAGCGGCACGACACCCGGAGGTACCTCGTCCGGTGGAACAACAGGCCCCGGCTCGACCGACGGCGGCGCCCCCAGCGGTGGAACAACGGGTGGCACCGACACCTCCGCAGGCGGTGCGTCCGGCGGCGCTACGGGCGGAACCTCCGGCGGCGCGTCGGGTGGCGATACCAGCGGTGGCGCATCGAGCGGCGGTTCGGACAGCGGTGCTTCCGGTGGAAGTGACTCGGGTGGTGGTGCTTCCGGTGGTGGTGCGTCGGGTGGCGGCGCATCTGGCGGTGGCGCCTCGGGTGGTGGTGCTTCCGGCGGAAGTGACTCGGGCGGTGGTGCTTCCGGTGGTGGTGCCTCGGGTGGCGGTGCTTTCGGCGGTGACTCCGGCGGAAAAGCATCCTCCGGTGGGGCATCGTCGGGTGGCGCCTCTTCCGGTGGTGCGTCGTCCGGTGGTTCCAAGGCTGGTGGCGTCGGTGGTGGTGGCGTCGGTGGTGGCGGCGTCGGTGGTGGTGGCGTCGGTGGTGGTGGCGGCATTGGCGGTGGTGGTGGCGTCGGTGGTGGCGGCATTGGCGGTGGTGGTGGCGTCGGCGGTGGTGGCATTGGTGGTGGCATCGGCGGTGGTGGTGGAGGGGTCGGTGGCGGCTTGCGCCGCTGAGTGGTAGACCGCCCGGCGAACGGCAGCCACTCGCGTTCGTACCGATGACGGGGTGAGGCGGCTGGCGGCTGCCCACTGCTCTGCGGAGCGGGTGGCGGCGGGACGGTTCCCGCCGCTGAGTGGCCGGTCCCGTTCAGCTGGAACATCCGGAGATTGTTGCTGGTAGCGGTGGGAAATATCGCGTGGGTGTCGGTGGGGGCGGGCACAATAGGGTGATGGCAGTACTCGGGGGAGCGCCGAAATTGATTGCGCTCGATGTGGACGGGACTCTGTTGGCTACGGGGTTCGCGATCAGTGCGCGGGTCGCGGCGGCGGTGGGGGCCGCGGTCGCGGCGGGGGCGCATGTCGTCGTGACGACCGGGCGCACCGTGCTGACGACGCGGCCGGTGCTGAAGGAATTGGGGCTCACCGAGGGGCACGCGTTGTGTTCCAACGGAGCCGTACACGTCGATGTGGCGCGCGGTGAACCGGTCGCGGTGCAGTCGTTCGATCCGGGGCCCGCCGTACTGGCCTTGCGCGCGCTGTTTCCCGACATGATCTTCGCGGCCGAACGGGTGGGCGAGGGCGTCTGGGCGACGGGCCACGGACCGGGGGAATTCTCCATCGGTGAGTTCCAGCTGGTCGATCATCACGTGCTGAGCAGTGCGCCGACGCCGCGGCTCAACGGCTGGTGGCCCGGTGGGAGCGCCGAGGAGATGGTGCGGATGCTCGCATCGCTGGTGGTGCCCGACGCCTCGTGGGTGCACGGCGAATTCGGCCCGTGGGTCACCGTGTCACGGCGCGGGGTGTCCAAAGGCTGGGCGCTCGAACGACTCCGGCGCTCGCTCGGCGTCGAACCGGAGGCGACACTGGCCATCGGCGACGGCTTCAACGATCGCGAGATGCTGCGCTGGGCGGCGCATTCGGTCGCGATGGCCGGCTCGCCCGACGCGGTGCTCGCCTTGGCCGACGAGGTGACCGGCGACGTCGCCGAGGACGGTGTCGCCACCGTCCTCGAGCGCTGGTTCGCCGCCTGAACTGTCAGGCCGAGGCTGCCGCGTCCCGGTCGGCGGTCATCGCGACGAAATGCGGGTTACTCATGATCCCGAGGACATTGCCGAACGGATCGAGCACCGCCGCGGTCGCGAACCCGGCGCCCTCGCCGCGCTCGGTGATCGGCTCGTACTCGGTGGCGCCCAGCTCGAGCAGGCGGGCGAAGGTGGCGGCGAGGTCGTCGACATGCCAGAACACGACACCGCCGCCACCGGGAGCGTTGCGCGCGCCCGCGGGAGCGTAGGCGCGATTGATGATGCCGAGCTCGGCGTGCATCGGCCCGACCCGGAACTCGTAGTAGCCGCCCGGCACCTCGTAATACGGTGCGATGCCGAGGAACTCGGCGTACCAGTCCTTGGCGGCGGTGAGGTCGTCGGCGTAGTAGGTGGTGGTGGCCATTCCGCGCAGCATGTCTGCTCCTGTGTCGTCGTTGTGGTGAGAACAACTCTGCCAGCCAAAGTGCTCACCGAATGAGCACTTTGTTCGGCAGAATCAGCGAGTATGCGAGCGGACAGATTGGTAGCCACCCTGCTGTTGATGCAGGCGCGTGGCCGGGTGACGGCTGCCGAGGTCGCCACCGAACTCGAGGTATCGGTCGCGACCGCGCGCCGCGATCTGGAGGCGTTGTCGGCGGCGGGTATCCCGGTGTATCCCCAGGCCGGGCGCGGTGGCGGTTGGTCGCTGATCGGCGGCGCCCGCACCGACCTGTCCGGGCTGACAGCAGGCGAGACGCGGGCACTGTTCCTGCTGGCGGGCCCCGCGGCGCAGGCCGCACCCGAGCTGAAGTCCGCACTGCGCAAGCTGGTGCGGGCGCTGCCGCAGACCTTCCGGGAGGACGCGGCCGCCGCGGCCGATGCGGTCGTCGTCGATCCAGCCCGCTGGGGCCGTCCGGATCCGGAACCGCCCGCCGCGCTGTCGTCGCTGCAACAGGCGGTGGTGGATCGCCGCCGGGCGCGCATCGAGTATGTGCGATCAGGGGAGCGCACCGTCCGCACGGTGAGTCCCTGGGGTCTGGTGGAGAAGGAAACGGTCTGGTACCTGATCGCGGGCACCGACCGCGGCCGCCGGACCTTCCGCCTCGACCGGATCGGCGAGGTCACCCTCCTCGACGAAACAGCCGCCCGGCCCGCGGATTTCGACCTTCAGGCCGAGTGGTCGCAGATCGTCACCCGAATGGAGGAGCGTCGTGCCGCCGTGGCCGCCACGGTCCTCGTCTCCGCCGCGCTGGCCCCGATCCTGGCCGATCAGCAGGGCCGCCATTGCACCCTGCTCGGGCCGGCGGACGACGGCCGGGTCCGTGCGCGGGTCACCGCCGACACCGCGAAGATGGTCGCCCGGCAACTGGCCGGCTGGGGCGCCGACGTGGAAGTCGTCGGGCCGCCGGAAGTCCGGGCGGAACTCGTCGCCTTGGGTACCGAGCTGGTGCGCGGCAACAGCTGACCGGTGCGTGGAACCGGCTGCGGGAGGCAACCGGTTCCACGCTGGATGCGTCTGCGAGCCGGGGCAGCGATCAGGCGCGGCGGAGCCGTCCGGCCAGCGCGCGAACGACCTCACTCGCCACCACCGCGTGCCCACTCATCGTGAAGTGGATGAGGTCGGCACTCATCAGATCGGCCCGCGTCCGCACCGGGTGCTCCCAGAATTCCGTGAGCACCGCGTCGTATTCTGCTGCCACCGAACGGATCACGTCGTTCAAGGCGGTCATGCGCGGCTGCATCGCCCGCATCGGCGCCATCCGCTCGATGCCCCAGACATCGGCCATCGTAAAAGTGGACACCTGTGCCCCCGATTCCGCCAGCGCCGCGAATATCGCAGAGAGGTTGTCCCGCAGCCGGTCCGGCTCGTAGCCGGCTTCGAACAGATCGTTCCCGCCGCAGCTGACGTGCACGAGATCCGGTGCGAATTCCAGGATCTCGGGCAACTGGCGTTCGCGAACCTGGGTGCTGGTGGCGCCGATACGCCCGGTATTGCGATAGGCCAGTGCGGGATTGACCGCGGACAAGGTGGCCGCGACCCGGTCGGCCCAGCCGGTGGACGCGTAGCCGGGGCTGGGGTCGCCGGTGCCTGCGGCGATCGAGTCGCCCAGTACCGCGAAACGCTGCCACGGTGCACCCCGCAGAACCGCGACAGCCTCGTCGGGGGAGATCAGCAGCGGGTCGTCGGCCTCGGTGAACTGCGCGGACAACGGTGTGGTGGAGGACATCTCGAGACTCCTAGTTCTGGTCGGCGGTTCGGGCATGCGACGGCACGGCGAGCAGCAGGGCTACCGCGACGCCGATCACCGCGCACACGGTGAACAGGGTGTGGAAGGCGCGCACCGCGTCGTCGGGGACGGCGGTGAAGACGGCGGCGAGCATCGCGACACCGAGCGCGCCACCCCCCTGCCGGGCGGTCACGGTCATGCCGATGCCCGCCGCGAACTGTTGCGGGGGAACCGAACTCGCGGCCGCGGTGCCGAGCACGGTGATAACGAGGCCGATGCCGCCACCGCCGAGCAGCCCGGCGGGAACCCACGCCGACCACAGCGCCGGGTCGGGTCCGAACGCGTCGGTGCTCATCCACACCAGCGCGGCCGTGTACATCAGCGCGCCGACCACCCCGGCCCAGCGCTGACCCCGCGGTGTGGTAATCCGGCCGGCGAGTACCGAGGTCACCATGGCGGCCACCGCGCCGACGGTGAGCGCCGCCGCCGACTCGAGCACCGAGTAGCCCCAGAGTGTGTCCAGGAACATCGGTCCCGCGAGCAGCCAGGCGAACATCGTCGCACCGAAGAGGAACGAGCCCGCGTTGGCGAACGCGAATTGCCGGTTCCGCCACAGCGATACGGCGACGGCCGGTTCAGGGTGGTGCCTCGAGCGGGCCAGCGCGAACACCACGAGCACGGTGCCGCCGATCAGCGCGAGCAGTGTGCCCGGTGCGGTCCATCCCCAGCTCTGACCTTCGGTGACCGCGGCGATGACGGCACCGAGGCCGAGTGCCACGGCGAGGATGCCGACCGGATCGGGCAGCGCGGAGTCGCGGCGCGTGTCCTCGGTCGCGGGCAGGCGCAGTCCCGGCACGATCAGCGCGATCGCGATCGGCACGTTGACGAGGAAGACCGCCCGCCAGCCGAGGCTCTCGACGAGCGCGCCGCCGACCGCCGGACCGACCACCGCGGCGAATCCGCCCGCCGCCGACCAGGCGCCGATGGCCGCGCCGATCTTCTCCCGCGGTGTGGCCGCCAGGACCAGGCCGAGCGCGGCGGGCACCATGAATGCCGCTGTCATGCCCTGCAGGATGCGCCCGGCGATGAGCCAGCCCGCGCCGGGCGCGAGCCCGCACAGCAGCGAGGTGAGCGCGAAGCCCGCCAGTGCCAGCGCGAACAGCCTGCGCCGGCCGAGTACATCGGCGAGGCGGCCCGCCGGGGTGAGCAGCGCGGCGAAGGCGATCGCGTAGCCGCTGACGATCCAGGTCAGGGTGCTGGTCGGGGTGCCGGGGTAGGTGGTCGCGATGGTCGGGAACGCGATGTTGACCACGGACAGATCGAGAAAGGCGATGAACGCGGCGCCCGAGGCGACGGCCAGGGTGCGGCCCGCTGCGCCGGTGTCGGCCGTCGTGCTGGTCGGTGGATCTTCGGGCCGAGCGGAAACGTCGGTCATGGGGAGTCCTTTGCAGGAGAGAAATAAGAACGTACGATCGTTCGTAGATAAAAGTACGACCGATCGTTCACTCATGCAAGAGGCGGTGGAACAATGGTTTCCATGACCCAGCTGACCGAGTCCGGCGATCAACGACTGGCCAAGGGCGCCCGCGCCAGGGCGGCCATCGCGCGCCGCGCCGCCGAACTCGCCTCCATCGAGGGGCTGGACGGTCTCAGCATCGGCATGCTCGCCACCGACCTGGGCATCAGCAAGAGCGGCATCGCCACGCTGTTCGGCACCAAGGAAGCGCTCCAGCTGGCCGCCGTGCAGGCCGCCCGTGACGTGTTCATCGAACAGGTGGTCGCGCCGAGCCTGCGCGAACCGCGCGGCATCGACCGGATCCGGACGCTGATCGACCGCTGGTTCGCCCATATCGACGAACCGCCCTTCCCCGGCGGCTGCTTCCGCGTCGCCACGCTGACCGAATTCAGCAGCAAGTCCGGCCCGGTCCACGACGCCGTGGTCGCAGACCGTGACGCGTGGCTGGGCCTGTTGACCACCGAGATTCGCAAGGCGCAAGAACAGGGTGACTTCGCCGGCGCCGACCCCGAGCTCCTGGTGTTCGAACTCGACGCGGTCGTGAGTGCCGCCAATATCGCCCGCCAGATCGGCGATTCCGCGCGAGTCGACGCCGCTCGATCCATCGCGACCCGACTCCTGTCCGCGGGGTCGACCAGCACCGCCTAGGTTGGGCGAGCCCCGGGATCAAGATCAACAGGCTCTGGTGGATTTTCCTTCTCGGGCGATGCTTGCCTGAGAGCCTGGTGATCATCTGTCCAGATCTGAGGGCTGTGTCAATGCGGACGGCGCCGGTACCCGATTCGGGTAGCGACGCCGTCGTGGGGGACGTTGTTCAGTGGTGGTGTGCGTGCTGCGGCGCGGCAACGCCCGCGGTCAGGGTGAACGCGGCGGTGCGGACCACGTCACCGTGCCGGAAGTCGAGGAACAACCGGTAGGTGCCCGGACCGGGAACCGCGGTGTGGAAGGTGATCTCCGGTCCCGCCGGGGTGATCCCGTCGCCCGGCTCGCCGTTGGGGTGCACGTGCACGTAGGCGAGATCGCCTGCCCGCAGGATCACGAGGTGGCCGAACGCGGCCAGGTAGGGCTGCAGATCCGTCACCGGCACACCGTCTTTGCGCACGGTCAGCGTCAGCAGGTCACCCTCGGTGCGCAACTCGCCGTCCACGGTCACCTCGTACCCGTCGACCTCCGCCGCCCGTCCGGCCGCCGGAACCGGCTGCGGCGCATAGTGACCCGCGAGGGCGAGATCGGCGCCGAGGGTGATCGTCCGGCCGAGGGCGCGCGGCGCGATGTCGGTGAACACGCGGTAGGCGCCGGCCTCCGGAAGGTCGAGGCGGATCACCCAGGTGCCGTCGGCCTCGCGTACCGGATGGACGTGCCAGAACCCGGTCAGCTCCCGCCGCGCGACGATCAGATGCAGTTCGCGATCGTGAATCGGATCGAACTCGGTGACAGCGGTTCCGTCCGGGCCGAGGATCCGGAACCGGAAGTCGATACCGCCCGGCTCGGCGATCGTGGTCTCCAGATCGAGCGTGTACCCGTCCTGGGTGACCAGGAGACCGCCCGGCGCGCCCGCGGCGTGGCCCGCGTGGGCGTCACCGTGGCCTGCGTGGATGGCGTGCTCGGGCGCGGCGTGCTTGCCGTGATGCTGGTGTGCCGCATGGTCGTTGGCATCGATTCCGGGCGTGGCGTGGTTGTCCTGGTGTCCGGCGTGCGCGGGCTGGGTCGCGGTGTCAGCGTGACCGGCATGGGTGTGGTGTCCGGCGTGGGCGTTGGTGGTCATCGTTTCGCCTCTCTGAGTTCGCTGTGCGTTGCTACGAACATATACCCCCTAGGGGTATGTAGGGAAGAGGTGTGACTCCGTGATCTGGATCACGGAGGGTTGGTCGACTGGGCGTCGCCCGTCAGCGCTG
The DNA here is from genome assembly GCF_042799895.1 of Nocardia sp. NPDC057663. Lineage (NCBI taxonomy): Bacteria > Bacillati > Actinomycetota > Actinomycetes > Mycobacteriales > Nocardiaceae > Nocardia > Nocardia sp. NPDC057663. Next base: position 20,056 of record NZ_JBHVHX010000017.1, read on the forward strand.
GGCGTTCCAGAAGCCGATGGCCATCGCTCCCCACCAGCAGACCTGGGAGATCGCGCCCGAGGTGGCGCCCCATACCAGTAATCGGGGTGGCAGTGGTGCTGCCGAGTGGTCGGCCAGCCGCCTGCTCAAGACCGTGGTCTGTAATCCGTTGACGGTGAGCAGCGCGGTCAGCACCATCTTGGTCTGCGTCAGTGGGGAATCGAGGTTCGGCTCCAATACGATGCCGCTGGCCACCAGCGCCGCGAGGCCGAGCCAGATCGGCACGTGCATCCGGGAGACTCCGGCCATCGCCTCGGCGAGGGTGCTGCGCCCGAGTAGCCACAGCGCGGCCAGGTAATCAGCGATCAGGACGCCACCGAATCCGAGCATCAGCCCGGCGAGGTGGACGAACAGTCCCGCGGTGTGCAGTGCTGGGTCCGGATTCACATGGGTGGCGATCCACAGTGCCGCGCCGAGGAGTCCCGTCGATGCCAGTGCGGCGGCGGCGACGAGCCACCAGGAGTCGAGCAGGCCGATCGGCCGGGACGGTTCCGGGGCGGGCCAGCGACCGCCGCGCGGCGTCGGAACCGGGGCATGTCGCGTGCCCCAGACCGTCGGTGTCATCGCGATATTCGGTCGAATGACCAGCAAACCCTCTGGCATGGATGCCTCCACCTGGTGTCCCAACAAAATGTTAGGAGAGGCTAAACTAGTTCTTCGGTTCGGGTAAAGACGTTCCCGGTCGCACATCGGCCGTGAGAGATTGGTGAGGGATGACGGTCGGATGGGGAGTGTCCATCGGTGCGCGGAACATCGTCTGCGCGGCAGTCGGCGGTGGCACCGATCCGGAGATCACCAGCGGTCGGACCGCGGTGGCGGGCGGCTCCGGTGCGAACTCGCGGATTCTCGGCTTCGGTGATCTGACCCTCGCCGCCGAGCTGTCCTTCGCGCCGGCCGCCGAGGCCGCCGACCTTGTCGCCAGGGTTCTCCGTGAGTCGATGGCAGCCGCGGGCGCTGTCGCCGAGCACACTGTGCTCGCGCATCCGGCGGTCTACACCGAGCAGCACGTCAGCGCGCTGCGGCGGTCGCTCGCACGGGCGCAATTGGGCGAGGTCGAGCTGGTGGCGGAGCCGATCGCGGCGGCGGCGGCACTCGACCCGATCGAACAGCAGGCGGAGCCGAACGAGAAGTCCGGCGATGCCACGGATTCGATGCTGGTGTACGACCTCGGCGCGACGTCCCTCGACCTCACCGTGGTCGTGCGCGACCGGCAGGCGCATCGGATCGCCGGTCGGCCGATCCGGTCCTATGCCTTCGGTGGCCGGTCCACCGCCGCGGCCATAGCCGCCATGGAGCACGATCTGGCGCCCACGGACGAACCGGTCGCCGGGTCGCCGGATCCCGTCCGGACGGCGGCGGTTCGCGCGCAGCTCGTACGGGATTCGCTGCCGCTGGCGCACGAATGCCTGCGCACCGCAGGGCTTTCCCCCGAACACCTCGGCGCGATCCTCCTCGCCGGTGGGGCGGCGGCGCCGGTCGAGGTGGCGCACACCCTCGCCGACGCGCTGGGCTGCCCGGTCGTTCGCGGTCCCGTGACCGCCGAGTCCGTCGCCCGCGGTGCCGCACTGCTCGGAGCCCGACGGTCGGCCACCGACACCGTGCTGGTGCCGGTCCGGCGTCCGATGTCGCGCACCGCGCTCGCCGGCGCCGCACTCGCTGTGCCGCTGCTCATTCCGGCCGTGCTCGGCCTGCTCCGTGCCGACGACGGCAGGCCCGGCGTCGTGGCGGCGGTGCCCGGTCGCAGTCTGCCCGACCGGCCCGTCGACGGGCGGGCAGGGGAACCGGCGCAGTTGCCGGCCGCCCTCGCGACCCCGCCGCGACAGCTCCCGGTGATGTGGTGGAACCCCCGCGCGGCGGTCGCTGTGCCGGAGTTGCTTCGAACGCAGGATGCTCCCTCGGATCCGGCGAACCTGCCTGCCCTCGATCCGTTCACGAGGTCTCCCGCGGTCGATGCCGCCCTGCTCGTCCAGGAAGCCTCATCGAGCGCGCCGATGACCAATCCGCAGTGGGTGTCGGATTCGGACCCGCCCGGTGACCGCGAGCAGCCGACACCGCCGTCTCCGTCTCCGTCGCTGTCGATCGAGATGCCGGCGCCCGCCCTACCCGATTCCCCCGTATCGCCCACTGTCCCAGGCCTTCCGGTCGACCACACTCCGGGATCGATGCCCGGCTCGACGCCGTCGACGACGGAAACCGTCACGTCCGCAATGGAATCGACTGCCGATACCGTCGCGTCGAGCACGGAGTCGTCCGCAGACGTCGTCGCGGACGCCGGGTCGACGGTCGGGGCGGCATCCGCCGAGACGACTTCCGAGACGACTTCCGAGGCGACTTCCGAGACGACTTCCGAGGCGACTTCCGAGGCGACCTCGGCCGGAGCGTCGGTGTCTCAGGCGGACAGTTCCCATTCGGCGTCGAGCGCGGTGTCGTAGCGATCCCACACGACCTCGGCGAGGGCCGGGTGGGCGCCGAGTGCCGGGGTATGGACGAGTCCCGGTGCGGTGGTGCGCAATCGGTCGGTCAGCAGACCTGGCGCCAGGAACCACGGCGCGACAATGATGTGCTCCACCCCGCGGTCGCGCAGCCGTTCGGTCGCGGCCAGGACGGTGGGTTCGCTTGTCGCGAAGCAGATTTCGGTGAGCAACCCGGTGCGCCGGGCGACCTCCACGGCGACCTCGGCGGTGCGCGCGTTGGCGCCGGCGCGCGAGGAGCCGACCGCGGCGACGGCGATACCGATGCGGCCACCGGGGTAGCCCGCGGTCGCTTCGGTGATCCGCTCGCACAGGGCGGTGATCAGTCGTGGATCGGGGCCGAGCACCTCGGCCTGCGCCAGGTCGAGCAGCGGATGCCTGCGCCGGGCGGCATCGAGCAGGCCGGGCAGATCGACACGGGCGTGGAACGCGCTGCCCAGCAGCAGCGGTACCACGATGGCATGCGAACAGCCCTGCGCCGCCACAGCATCGACCACCTGGTCGACGGACGGTGCGTTCAGATCGAGAAATGCCAGGCGCACGAGAAGATCCGGTCGTGCGGCGGCGACCCGATCGCGCACGGCCGCAGCGTTCGCCGCGGAACGCGGGTCACGACTGCCGTGGGCGACCAGGATCAGTGCGGGCCCGCCACCGCCGCGCGGCACCACAGCGGGGCCGCGCAGCGGGGCGAGCGTGCGATTCATCAGACCGCGGTACCGACCTCGACCGAGGTCAGCACATCGCCGACCAGGCCGGCGGCGAGGGTGTTGCCACCGGCGGGGTCGATCAGCAGGAACGACCCGGTGTACCGGTTGGTGCGGTAGTCGTCGGCCGGGATCGGCTCGGCCAGGCGCAGCGAGACCCGGCCGATGTCGTTGAGCTCCAACGACTCCGGGCTCTCCTGAGCGGTCAGGGTCTGCTCGTCGAAGCGCTCCACGAGCGCGCCGACGATGGCCTGGGTGGTCTTGGCGCCGTGCTTGAGCAGCAGCCGCGCGCCGGGGCGCAGCGCCTTGTCGCCGAGCCAGCAGACGGTCGCGTCGAAAGTGTCGATCGGCTCCGGCGCGTCGGCGGGGGAGGCGATGATGTCGCCGCGGGAGATGTCGACCTCGTCGGCGAGCAGCAGCGTGACACTGCGACCGACCTGCGCGACCGCCAGCTCACCGTCGGGGGTGTCGACGCGCTCGACGGTGGTGCGCTTGCCCGAGGGCAGCACCACGATCTCGTCGCCGGGGGAGACCGAACCGGCCGCGATCTGACCCGCGTAGCCGCGGTAGTCGGGGTACTCGGCGGTGCGCGGACGGATCACGTACTGCACGGGGAAACGCAGGCCCAGCGCGTGCGTGCCGGTCGAATCCGCGTCCACCGGAACCGATTCCAGGTGCTCGATGAGCGAGGGACCGTCGTAGTACGGGGTGTTGGCCGACCGGCTGGCGATGTTGTCACCGTGCAAGGCGGACACCGGGATCTCGAGGACGTCCTCGTCGGCCCAGCCCAGCTTCGACGTCAGCGTGTTGAACTCGGACGAGATCTCGGCGAACACCTCGGCGGGGTTGTCGACCAGGTCGATCTTGTTCACGGCCAGCACCAGCTTCGGCACGCCGAGCAGTGCCAGCACGGCGGCGTGGCGGCGGGTCTGCTCGATGACGCCCTTGCGCGCGTCGACCAGCAGGATCACCAGCTGCGCGGTGGACGCGCCGGAGACCGTGTTGCGGGTGTACTGCACGTGCCCGGGCGTATCGGCGAGCACGAAAGAGCGCTTGGGCGTGGCGAAGTAGCGGTACGCCACGTCGATGGTGATGCCCTGCTCACGCTCGGCACGCAGGCCGTCGACGAGCAGCGACAGGTCGGGGGTCGACAGACCCTTGTCGACCGAGGCGCGGGTGACGGCGTCGATCTGATCGGCCAGCACGGACTTCGTGTCGTAGAGCAGCCGTCCGACCAGGGTGGACTTGCCGTCGTCGACAGAACCGGCGGTGGCCAGCCTCAATAGGTCGGACATCAGAAATAACCCTCTCGCTTGCGGTCTTCCATCGCGGCCTCGGACACACGGTCGTCGCTCGCCCCGAGTCGGGCACTGTGCACCGCGTTCGGTCTGGTGTGTAGCTCGGAACGCATCAGAAATAGCCTTCGCGCTTGCGGTCTTCCATCGCGGCTTCCGACACACGGTCGTCGCCGCGAGTAGCACCACGTTCGGTCAGTCGGGACGCGGCGACCTCGGCCAGGATGGCCTCGTTGTCGGCGGCGTCGGAGATGATGGCGCCGGTCGTCGAGCCGTCGCCGACGGTGCGGTAGCGCACCGAACGGGTCTCGAGCACCTCGTTGTCGTTCGGGCCGCCCCACACACCGGGGGTCATCCACATGCCGTCGCGCTGGTACACCGGGCGCTCGTGGGCGTAGTAGATGCTGGCCAGATCGATGTCCTCGCGGGCGATGTAGCGCCAGATGTCGAGCTCGGTCCAGTTGCTCAGCGGGAACACGCGCACGTGCTCACCTGGCGCGTGCTTGCCGTTGTAGAGGTTCCACAGCTCGGGACGCTGGCGCTTCGGATCCCACTGGCCGAAGGCGTTGCGCAGCGAGAAGATCCGCTCCTTGGCGCGCGAGCGCTCCTCGTCGCGACGACCGCCGCCGAAGACCGCGTCGAAGCGGTGCTCGGTGATGGCGTCGAGCAGCGGGACGGTCTGCAGCGGGTTGCGGATGCCGTCGGCGCGCTCGGTGAGGCGGCCGTCGGCCAGGTAGTCCTCGACCGAAGCCACGTGCAGGCGCAGGCCGTACTTCTCCACCACCTTGTCGCGGAACTCGAGCACCTCGTCCAGGTTGTGCCCGGTGTCGACGTGCAGCAGCGCGAACGGCAGCGGCGCGGGCCAGAAGGCCTTGAGCGCCAGATGCAGCAGCACCGTGGAGTCCTTGCCGCCGGAGAACAGGATCACCGGCCGCTCGAACTCACCCGCGACCTCACGGAAGATGTGGATCGCCTCGGACTCCAGCGCCGCGAGGGTGTCGAACTCGGTCAGGCCGAGGTCGCGTTCGGTGGTGTCGGTACTCACAGGCTCACTCCCGGTGGTGGTGATGGTCATGATTGGTGCAATCCGCATTCGGTCTTGGCGAGGCCGGCCCAGCGGCCACTGCGCGGATCGGACCCCGGTTCGGGCTTGCGCGTGCACGGTGCGCAGCCGATGGACGGGTAACCCTCCTCCACCAGGGGATTGACGAGAATGCCGTTGGCCTCGATGTAGGCCTGCATCTCGTCGTCGGACCACGGTGCGATCGGGTTGATCTTCACCAGGCCGAAGGCTTCGTCGAAGGAGATCAGCGGCGCGTTGGCGCGGGTGGGCGCCTCGACCCGGCGGATGCCGGTGATCCACGCGTTGTAGCCGGCCAGCGACTTCTTCAGCGGGACGACCTTGCGCAGCCTGCAGCATTCGGCGGCGTCGCGGGCGAACAGATCCTTGCCCAGCAACTCGTCCTGCTCGGCGACGCTGTGCTCGGGACGCACGTTCACCACGTTCACCCCGTACACGGCCTCGACCGCGTCGCGGGTGCCGATGGTCTCGGCGAAGTGGTAGCCGGTGTCGAGGAACAGCACGTCGACGCCGGGACGGGTCTGCGCGGCCAGGTGCACCAGCACGCCGTCCTGCATGTTCGAGGCGACGATGTAGTTGTTGCCGAACGTGCGGTCGGTCCAGGCGATCAGGTCGGCGGCCGAGGCCTCGGGGCCCAGTTCGGCCGCGCCCTGCTCGGCGATGGCACGCAGCTCGCCTTCGGACAGCTTCGCGGCGAGATTCGTTGTCACTGTGGGGATCTCCTCATCGACTATCGGAGGTCGGCCTCGTCGGCGCGCACTGCCCACACCGCGAAACGTTCACCGGATTCCCGGTTCTTGACGAAGTTGCGGACGACGCGATCGATGTAGTCGCCGAGCTCGACGCTGGTCACCTTGTGCTGACGCAGCTTCCGCCCGAACCCGCTGTCCAGGCCGAGGCTGCCACCCAGGTGAACCTGGAAACCCTCGACCTGATTCCCGTTGCCGTCGTCGACGAGCTGGCCCTTGAAGCCGATGTCGGCGATCTGGGACCGGCCGCAGGAGTTCGGGCAGCCGTTGATGTTGATGGTGATCGGCACGTCCAGCTCGGCATTGATGTCGGCCAGGCGCTGCTCGAGCTCCGGCGCCAGCACCTGCGAGCGCTTGCGGGTCTCGACGAAGGACAGCTTGCAGAACTCGATGCCACTGCAGGCAAGCAGGTTTCGCCGCCAGATCGACGGACGGGCCTGCAGGCCCAGCGGTTCCAGCTCGTCGATCAGCGCGTCGACCTGGTCGTCGGCGATGTCGAGGATGATCAGCTTCTGGTACGGGGTGAACCGGATCCGGTCCGAGCCGTACTTCTCGGCGGCGTCGGCGACCTTGCTCAGGATGGTGCCCGAGACACGACCGGCGATGGGGGAGAAGCCGACGGCGTTGAGACCGTTGCGCAGCTTCTGCACGCCGACGTGGTCGATCGGCTTGGCCGGCTGCTCCGGCGCGGGACCGTCGATCAGCTTGCGCTTCAGGTACTCGTCCTCGAGCACCTGACGGAACTTCTCGATGCCCCAGTCCTTGATCAGGAACTTGAGGCGGGCCTTGGTGCGCAGGCGGCGGTAGCCGTAGTCGCGGAACAGCGAGACGACGGCCTCCCACACGTCGGGCACCTCGTCGAGCGGCACCCACGCGCCGACCCGCTTGGCCAGCATCGGGTTGGTCGACAGGCCGCCGCCGACCCACAGGTCGAGGCCGGGACCGTGCTCGGGGTGGTTCACGCCGACGAAGGCGACGTCGTTGATCTCGTGCACCACGTCCTGCTGGCCCGAGATCGCGGTCTTGAACTTGCGGGGAAGGTTGGAGTACTCCTTCTTCCCGATGTAGCGCTTCACGATCTCATCGATCGCCCAGGTCGGGTCGATGATCTCGTCGAGGGACTCACCGGCCAGCGGCGAACCGAGGACCACGCGCGGGCAGTCGCCGCACGCCTCGGTGGTGTGCAGGCCGACCGATTCCAGCCGCCGCCAGATCTCCGGGACGTTCTCGACCTCGATCCAGTGGTACTGGACGTTCTCGCGGTCCGAGAGGTCGGCGGTGTCGCGACCGAACTCGGTGGAGATCTGGCCGACGGTGCGCAGCTGGGCGACATTGAGCGCGCCCGCGTCGCAGCGCACCCGCATCATGAAGTACTTGGCTTCGAGGATGTCGATGTTGTCGTCGTCGGTCCAGGTGCCGTCGTAGCCCTCTTCGCGCTGGGTGTACAGACCCCACCAGCGGAAGCGACCGCGCAGATCGGCCTTGTCGATCGAGTCGAAGCCGCCCTTGGCGTAGATGTTCTCGATGCGCGCGCGCACGTTGAGCGGGTTGTCGTCCTTCTTGGACTGCTCGTTCGGGTTCAGCGGCTCGCGGTAGCCGAGGGCCCACTGGCCTTCGGAGCGGCGGCGGACCGGCTTGCCGGTGCGCTCGCGCGGCGCGACGGGGGCTTCGCTGCGCGGTCGATCGGGCCGCACGCGGCGTTCGGCTGCCGGGCGCTCGGGGCGGGCCTGCGCCGTCGACTGTTCGGTCGAAGCGGCGTCGGTGCTCGACGTCATGTGGGGTCGCTCCTGCGGGGTGGGTGGTACATCCGTGCTGAAGGCGCGAGGGGCTGGCTCGCGTCAGGTGGTCAGCGGGCCGATGAAAGTCGATGGCACCGGGGGATACCCGGGCGTGGACGCCGCTGCGCTACCGGTGAGAACCGGGCCGACAGCAGGCGCTGCAGACACGCTGGAAGTCGACGTGGCGCCGGGCCACGAGTCGTACTCCAGTTGCGTGCATGAGGCTATTGTGCCATGTCAGCCGGGTCGTTCCGACCGCAAGGAGATATTTCCCGCACTTTTGGGGGAAATTCCCTGGACGGCCGTCCCGTTCTGTGACGGGGGTCATAGTTCGCCTGCCGGAAGCGACCGGTGATTCGTCATGGACCCTCCGTGTGCGGTGCGGCACAATGCGTTGACCTGGAGTGTCGTTGAGGTTGCACAGTGGGCCACATGAGCAACGACGTCACCGTGACAGGCCAGACCCCCGGCGAGCTCGACACCGAACTCGCGGCCATCACCGCCGTGGTCGACACCATCGCCCACGCCCAGGACAACGAACTGATCGACGAGTTCACCGCCGTCTTCCGCGCCGACGCGATCTGGACCACCGGCCACGGCAAGCGGCTGTTCGGCAGGCCTGCCATCGCCGAGTTCACCGCCCAGGTACTGCCCGGCGCCACCACCCACGGCAAGGCGACCTACGAGATCGAGCATGTGCTGTTCCTGCGGCCCGACGTCGCCGCCGTCAAGATCCGGCAAAGCTACTTCACCCTCGACGGCGAGCTGTCCGGGCAGGGCACGCCCATGTATGTGATGACCAAGGAAGACGGCACCTGGGTGCTCACCGCCAATCAGAACACCCCCGTGGTGACGAACTGACACGCTGAGTCGCATGCCGGGCGAAGGGGCCGTGCGGGGCGGTTCACCAGGGCCCGGCAGACTGGAGGGGTGACTACCAGCGCTGCTCCCGGGGCTCCCGGCGTGACACCGGCCGATGCCGATCGGCCGGTGCTGCGCGATTTCGGGGGCGGCGCGTTCGGGGTGTACGTGCACGTGCCGTTCTGCGCGACGCGGTGCGGGTACTGCGACTTCAACACCTATACGGCGGGGGAGCTGGGGACCTCGGCGTCGCCGCAGTCGTGGCTCGAGGCGTTGCGCGGTGAGCTCGCGACCGCGGCGGCCGAGTTCGCCGCCCTGCCGAGCGCGACGCCCGCGGTGTCGACCATCTTCGTCGGCGGCGGGACGCCGTCGCTGCTCGGCGGCGACGGACTGGCATCGGTGCTCGACGCGGTGCGCGCCAACTTCACCTTGGCCGCCGGTGCCGAAGTGACCACCGAATCCAATCCGGAATCCACCTCGCCCGAGTTCTTCGACCGCATCCGCGCGGCCGGCTACACCCGGGTGTCGCTGGGCATGCAGTCCGCGGCACAGCATGTTCTGAAGGTGCTCGACCGCACCCACACGCCGGGGCGCGCGGTCGCCGCCGCGAAGGAAGCCAGGGCCGCCGGGTTCGAGCACGTCAACCTGGACCTCATCTACGGCACGCCCGGCGAGACGGACGCCGATCTCGCCGCGAGCCTCGACGCCGTGCTGGCCGCCGGTGTCGACCACGTCTCCGCCTACTCGCTGATCGTCGAGGACGGAACCGCCTTGGCGCGCAAGGTCCGTCGCGGTGAACTGCCCGCCCCCGACGAGGACGTCCTCGCCGCCCGCTACGAACGCATCGACTCCCGTCTCGCCGATGCGGGCCTGTCCTGGTACGAGGTCTCGAACTGGGCCGCGAACGATGCGGCCCGCTGCCGCCACAACCTCGGCTACTGGGACGGCGGCGACTGGCTCGGCGCAGGCCCGGGCGCGCACAGTCACGTCGGCGGCGTCCGCTGGTGGAACGTCAAGCACCCCGCCCGCTACGCCGACCGCGTCACCCTCGGTGGCCTTCCCGCCGCAGGCTGGGAAGCCCTCACCGACGACGAGCGCTACACCGAGCACCTCATGCTCACCGTCCGCCTCCGCACCGGCCTCCCGCTCACCACCCTCGCGCCCACGGCGCGCCCCGCGCTCGACCGCATCCTCGCCGACGGTCTGGCCGTGATCACCGACGACCATCTTGTCCTCACCGACCGGGGTCGCCTCCTCGCCGACGGCGTGGTTCGCGACCTCCTCGACTGACCCGCGAAAAACCGGTTTCCGTGCCTCGGGCACCGTGGCACGATGCGCCGCGTGTCCACATCGCGGAGTGAGCTGGTGCGCTGGCAATTCGACCTGGTCTGGTCGCTGTTCGAGTACCACCTGGAGCAGTTGTCGCCGGCGGACTTCCTGTGGGAACCGGCCGCGTTGTGCTGGACCATGCGCGAGGACGGCAGTGGCGGCTGGGTGGCGGACTGGGCGGACACCGAACCCGATCCGATTCCGGTGCCGACGATCGGCTGGCTCAGCTGGCATATCGGCTGGTGGTGGAGCGTGGCCCTCGATCATGTGCGGCACCAGCCTCCACGGGAGCGGACCGATATCGCCTGGCCGGGGCCGGGGTCGCCCACCGTCGAGTGGCTGCGGCAGTTGCGGGCGGACTGGGTCGAGCTCGTCGACACGCTCGACGATGCCGCGCTGGACTCCGGCTCGGCCTATCCGTGGCCTGCCGACGCCGGACTGACGATCGCTCATCTGGTCTCCTGGGTCGATGCCGAGCTGATGAAGAACGTGGCCGAGATCGGTCAGTTGCGGTTGCAACGAGCAGTGGGTGCCGGGTCGCCTGACACCGATTCGTGACCCGAATTTCAGGGTCGGCGGGTGCTCGGGGCCACATCGATGATCGCCCGGTCAGCATCATGAGATGACGTGATGCACACCTCACCGAGGGCAGTTCGCACCGGGGTCGCGAAGTGGAAGGTTCGGTGGGTTCGGGGTCGAAGATAACGATTGGGGGCGTAGGCTTCGACTCGATCCTAGGGAGCTATATGTCCACCGAACGGCACATCACCCTCGTCCACGAGCAGAGCGAATTCGCTGAAGCGCGCTCTGCGGAGAAGGCGGAGAACGCGCGGCAGTGCGCGGTCGCCGCTCGCACGGTCGCGTCGCATTCCAACGACGCGGAAGATTGCGTATCGCTGCTGGCGATGCTCGGCCTGGATGCCCTCGCGGGCAAGCAGGTGGGCGCCGCCTCCTCCGCAGCCCGGAGCTGACCCGGTCTGGGCCGCCCTCTCGGGCGGCCCTCGCCGGTCGCTCGGATCGACCGTGCGGGCGCGGTGCCCTCGGCTCGCTGACCCTGTCAAGCCTGCACCGCAGCTCGGTGCTGCGCGCCCGACTACCCACCGTCTCCGCCCCCGATCACGCCCCCGCTGACCGTCGGTCGCGGATTGCCAAGCAGCGCATCGCTATTCGCCTGTGTGATCAGGTAGTCCGGGAGCACACGCGCAGCTTCGCTGTCCGGCACTTGCCCGGCGCCAGGCGGTACGGCGTAATGAAACAGTCGATCGAGCACGCGGGCCGGCGACGGCGTGGCCGGTGAGTTCGCCCCGATGACCGGTCCTGCCGCGCCCGGCATACTTCGCCCGGCACCCGGCCGCGGCGGTTCTGCGTCGTGCGCAGACAATGCGGGCGTGCCCCGGGCTGATTGATCGCCCGAAGCTGTCGGTGCCGCAGCCGAGGCCAGCTCCGCGCCGCCCGAATGTGCCGACCCGCTGTAGCCCATCGACGTCATGGTCGGGTCCACCACCGACGCGACTGTCCCCGCAGCAGTACCCGGCCATCCACACCCGTCGAACAACGCCGGATTCAGAGCCGAACCCATGGTCACCGTCGCATCGCTTGCCCTCACCGAGCCTCCACCTGGCCCTGCCGAGCGGTCGCCCCGCCCCGTTGAGTCGCCATGTGACCCGGCCGAGTCGTTTTCCGGCTCCGCCAGGTCGCTGCCTAGCGCTGAGCTGTCGCCTGGCATCGTCGAGTCCCCATCCGGCCCCGCCGAGTCAGCCGACGTTGCCGAGTTGTCATCCGGTTCCACCAAGCCGGCCGCCCCCGCCAGGTCACCACTTCGTGCCGAGGCATCATCGGACATCGCTGAGCCGCCGCCCAGCGCACTCGTAGCGAGGTCAGGGACAACGTCTTCCGAGCCGGTCGCGGCCAGTCTGAGCCTCGCTGCCTGGGTCGAGTGCGGTGTGTCAAGGGACTCCGACTGCGCGAACCCACCTTCGACACCACTGCCCGAATGCTCGCCGAAGATCTCGGCCGACCTGCCTCCGCGCACCAGCCGATCACCGGAATCCCCACCAGGTACGTCCCGCCGACTCGGCATGGGCAACACCGGAATTCGGGCATCTACTTCGCCGAAGGGCACCACATACCGCTCACGCATCGCGAGACGCGCGTCCTCCAGCGCCGCGGTTGCCGCGCGATGCGACCCCGCCTGACCCGTCGCGAGCAACGGTGGACCCACCTCGGCGACGACCTGCTCCGGGATCGCGTACTTGGTCGCCACGATCGCATCGGCCGCAGTCCGAACCAAGCCGGAGAACTGGTCCAGAACAGCGGTCAGCGCTCGAGCTTGCGCGACATAACTGCAGACAGCCGTACTCGAGGCATCAGCGGCGGCACCGGACCACCCCGCCGAGCCGCGCGTGGCCCGTTCGAAGGCCGCCACCCCGTCCTCCCACAAGTGGGCGATCCGCGCGAACCTGTCCGCCTGCGCGACGGCATCGGTCACCTCGAGCGGCGCGAAGGCCGCGGCGATCTCCCGATGACGCCAACTCCGCGCATTCTCACCGCCACCCGGAATGCCACGCGGCTCATGCGTGGTCACAGCGCCGTCTCCAGCAAATCAAGGTGTCCCGCAACCGATTCCACCGACCGGACCCGCCCAGCCCACTCCTCGTCAGCGAGCATCAGCCGGTCCCGCACCACCCGATGTGCCGCACGGATACCGGCGACAACGCGCGCATGCTCCGCCATCACCGCATCGATGCTGTTCCCCTCGCCGCCTGCCTTCGCCCGCAACCGCGCCACCACCGTGGCACCGGATATCAGCCGCGCATCACCCTCGCCCAGCCCCCAATGCGCCTGATCGCCGATGTCTCCGGCCAGCACCCTGATCCGGTCGATCACCCGGAGAAAATCCCCACACCCCCGATCGAACCCGGCGAACTCCGCCGGATCCAGTGCCACCACCGTGGCAGCGGTGCTCCCGTTCTGCTGCATCACAAGCCCCTCCCGACCCGCCGCCGACAGCTGAAAACCGCTGGTAAACAGTTGAATCAATGCCGAACGTACGCCGGTGTGCAGAGCGCGGCCAGCCCCTGTCTGTCACTTGTGGATAAACCGCGGCCTGTGGATAACCCTGCCCACAGCAGCGATGTGAGCGGGCGAGCCGGGACCGGACAATTAGACTGGACAACGAGACGCTCCGAGCGTCCGCGTGCGAGTCTGTGCGGCGAACACAGCAGCACACGCGGGCCGATGACGTACCCGGCACGAGCGAGGAGGTGGGGTCGATGGCGTCGAGCACCGAGGATCGGCGGTTCGAGGTCCTGCGAGCGATCGTTGCGGACTACGTCGCCACCAAGGAACCGATCGGCTCCAAGTCGCTCGTGGAACGGCACAGCCTGGGCGTATCCAGCGCCACCGTTCGCAACGACATGGCCGTGCTGGAGGCGGAGGGGTACATCACCCAGCCGCACACCAGCTCCGGCCGCATCCCCACCGACAAGGGGTATCGCGAGTTCGTCGACCGGATCGCCGAGGTGAAGCCGCTCTCGGGCGCCGAGCGCCGCGCGATCATGGAGTTCCTCGAATCCGGGGTCGATCTCGACGACGTCCTGCGCCGCGGAGTGCGGCTGCTGGCGCAGCTGACCCGCCAGGTCGCCGTCGTCCAGTACCCCACGGTCTCGGCGTCGATCGTGCGCCACATCGAGGTCGTCGCGCTCAATCCGGCCCGCCTGCTGCTGGTGGTGATCACCGACACCGGCCGGGTCGACCAGCGCATCGTCGACCTCGGCGCGGTGATCTCCGACGACGATCTCGCCGCGGTGCGGGGCCTGCTCGGCGGCGCGATGGACGGCAAGCTGCTGTCGGTGGCCAGCGCGTCGGTGGCCGGCCTCCCCGAACAGGCGCCGGCCAAGATCAAGGACGTGCTCGTCCGCGTCTCGACCGTGCTGGTGGAGACGCTGGTGGAGCATCCCGAGGAACGGCTCGTCCTCGGCGGCACCGCCAACCTCACCCGCAATGTCGCCGACTTCGGTTTCCCCGGCTCCCTGCGCACCGTGCTGGAGGCGCTCGAGGAACAGGTCATCGTGCTGAAACTGCTCGCCGCGGCGCAGCAGCCGGGCCGGGTGATGGTGCAGATCGGCGAGGAGACCCAGGTCGAGCAGATGCGCGGTACCTCGGTCGTTTCCACCGGCTACGGCGCGGCCGGCGCCGTCCTGGGTGGCATGGGTGTGCTCGGCCCCACCCGGATGGACTACCCGGGAACCATGGCGTCGGTGGCCACCGTTGCCCGGTACATCGGAGAAGTACTGGCGGAAAGGTGACGGCGAGCCGGGAACGGCCAACCCGCACTGTTAAGGTCGATACTTCGGCCGGTAAAGTTGAGTGGATTCGACTAAAGGATGCGCCCGGCGCTCGGCTGGACCACAGCGACCAAGGACTAGAGAACTCAAGTGGCACGGGATTACTACGGACTGCTCGGCGTCGGCAAGAACGCCACCGACCAGGAGCTCAAGCGCGCCTACCGCAAGCTGGCCCGCGAACTCCACCCCGACGTGAACCCGGACGAGGCCGCCCAGGCCAAGTTCAAGGAAGTCTCCACCGCCTACGAGGTGCTGACCGACCCGGAGAAGCGCCGGATCGTCGACCTCGGTGGTGACCCGCTCGAGAACGGCGGCGGCGGAGCCGGATTCAGCGGCGCGGGCTTCGGTGGTCTCGGCGACGTCTTCGAGGCGTTCTTCGGCGGCATGAGCGGCCAGGGCGGTGGCGCGCGCAAGCCGCGCGGCCGCGTGCAGCCCGGCGCCGACTCGCTGATCCGCACCCGGCTGAGCCTGGCCGAATGCGCGGTCGGCGTCACCAAGCACCTGACCGTCGACACCGCCATCCTCTGCGACATCTGTCAGGGCGCGGGCACCAACGGCAACTCCAAGCCGGTGCGCTGTGAGACCTGTGACGGCCACGGTGAAGTGCAGTCGGTGCAGCGTTCCTTCCTGGGTCAGGTGCTCACCTCGCGGCCCTGCCCGACCTGCCGCGGCGCGGGCGAGACCATCCCCGATCCCTGCCACAAGTGCGGCGGCGACGGCCGCGTGCGCGCGCGTCGCGAGATCGCCGCGCCGATCCCGGCTGGTGTCGCCAACGGCATGCGCGTTCGCCTGGCCGCTCAGGGCGAGGTCGGCCCCGGTGGCGGCCACGCCGGTGACCTCTACGTCGAGGTCGTCGAGCAGCCGCACGACACCTTCGTCCGCGACGGCGACGACCTGCACTGCACCGTCCGGGTGCCGATGGTCGACGCGATCCTGGGCACCACGGTCGTCGTCGACACCATCCTCGACGGCCCGACCGAGCTGACCATCGCGGCGGGCACCCAGCCCGGCGAGGTCATCCAGCTGCGCGCTCACGGCATGCCCCGGCTGCGGTCGGGCGCCCGCGGCGACCTGCTGGCCCACCTCGACATCGTCGTGCCGACCAAGCTGGACGGCAAGCAGACCGATCTGCTGCGCAAGTTCAAGGGCATGCGCGACAAGGATCGCGCCGAGGTGATGTCGGCCCAGTCCGAGCACAACAGCGGCCTGTTCGCCCGGCTGCGCGCCTCCTTCAGCGGACGCTGAGCCCGTGGCCGCGACGGTCTTCTATCTCGACGAGGTACCCGAACCGGGCGCCGTCGCGGTCCTGGACGGTCCGGAGGGCCGCCACGCGGCGACCGTGCGCCGGATCAGGATCGGCGAGCCGATCACCCTGTCCGACGGACACGGTGTGCTCGCCGAATCGGAAGTCGTTGCGGCCCAGAAGGACCGGCTCGAACTCGCGGTGCGCACCCGGCGGGTCGCCACCCCGGTGACCCCGCAGGTGACCGTGGTGCAGGCACTGCCGAAGTCGGATCGCTCCGAACTGGCCGTCGAACTGATGACCGAGGCGGGCGCCGACCTCATCGTGCCGTGGCAGGCCGCGCGCTGCGTCGCGAACTGGGAAGCCAAGGCCGCCAAGGGAATCGAGAAGTGGCGAGCCGCCGCCCGCGCGGCCGCCAGGCAGTCCCGGCGCGCCTACATCCCCGACGTCGCCGATCTGCACCGCACCCGTGACCTGCTCGATCTGGTGCGAAAAGCCAAGGCGGACGGCGCGATCGTCGCCGCATTGCACGAATCCGGCACCGGCAAGTTCACCGAGCTGCCGCTGGCGCAGACCACCGACGTGGTCCTGATCGTCGGCCCCGAAGGCGGCCTCGACGACACCGAGCTGACCGCACTGGCCGAGGCGGGCGCCGACATCGTGCTGCTCGGCCCGACGGTCCTGCGCACCTCGACCGCCGCCGCGGTGGCCCTCGGTGCCCTCGGCGCCCTCACCCCACGCTGGTAGTTCCAGGCCACGAACCGCCGACCCCGGTCGTGACCTGCGATCACCGGTCGATAGCGGTTCGGCTGGTCCTGCCGTTATATCGCTGGGCGGTGTCGGTGCTGCGCGTTAAACTGGGCTCATCGAACACACAGTCGAGACCGGAAGCAGGCCATAGGCACTTTTGAAGAACTCAGGCGAGATCGGCGACCCCACCAACCCCGTAACAGGCATCGGCGCAGGCGGAAACAATGCGGGTCCCGCGGCGCGCACAGTGCGTTCCAGCATCGAACTCGCCCCGGAGTCTGTCTTCCCCTTTCTCGGCTCGGCCGACCAGAATCTTCGTCAGCTGGAGAAGCTGCTCCCGGCCGACATCCATGTCCGTGGCAACACCGTCACCATCACCGGTAAGGCCGGCGATGTGGCGCTGGCCGAGCGCGTCATCGAGCAGCTCGTCGCGCTGACCGGCCGTAACCGGGTGATCACTCCCGAAGCGGTCAGGCACACCGTCTCGATGCTCACCGAAGGGTCATCGGAATCCCCGGCCGAAGTGCTGAGCCTGGACATCCTGTCCCGTCGCGGCAAGACCATCCGCCCCAAGACGCTGAATCAGAAGCACTATGTCGACGCGATCGACGCCAACACCATCGTCTTCGCCATCGGTCCCGCCGGTACCGGCAAGACCTACCTGGCGATGGCCAAGGCGGTGCAGGCCCTGCAGTCCAAGCAGGTCACCCGCATCATCCTGACCAGGCCGGCGGTCGAGGCCGGTGAGCGGCTCGGCTTCCTGCCCGGCACGCTCAACGACAAGATCGACCCGTATCTGCGGCCGCTCTACGACGCGCTGCACGACATGATGGATCCGGAAGCGATTCCCAAGCTGCTCGCCTCCGGTGTCATCGAGGTCGCGCCGCTGGCGTACATGCGTGGCCGTAGCCTCAACGACTCGTTCATCATTCTCGACGAGGCGCAGAACACCACGGCCGAGCAGATGAAGATGTTCCTGACCCGCCTCGGCTTCGGCTCGCGGATGGTGGTCACCGGTGACATCTCGCAGGTCGACCTGCCCAACGGGCAGCGTTCGGGTCTGCGGGCCGCCGCGGAGATCCTCACCGATATCGAAGACATCCACTTCTCGGAGCTCACCAGCGCCGATGTGGTGCGGCACCGGCTGGTCTCCGACATCGTCGACGCCTACGACCGGTACGAGTCCGACACCCGCGCGGTGCCGGGTCCGCACTATCCGGGCAACCGGGCGCAGCGCCGCGCGGCCGGTCGTACGAACCGCGGGTAACTCACGCCACGCTGGCCCGATGCCGCTCCCGGCGGCGTCGGGTCGGCACCGTACCCTGAACAGGTGAGCATCGAGATCGCCAACGAATCGGGCATGGACGTCCCCGAAGAAGACCTGGTCAGCGTCGCACGTTTCGTGATCGGCCGGATGGACGTGCATCCCGCCGCCGAGCTGTCGATGGTGCTCGTCGATCTCGACACCATGGCCGACCTGCACGTGCGCTGGATGGACCTGCCCGGCCCGACCGATGTGATGTCGTTCCCGATGGACGAGCTGGAGCCGGGCGGTCGCCCCGACAGCCCCGAGCCCGGCCCGTCGATGCTCGGTGACATCGTGCTGTGCCCGGAGTTCGCGATGGGCCAGGCCCAGAAGGTAGGCCACTCGCTCGATCACGAGCTGGCGCTGCTCACCGTGCACGGCGTGCTCCACCTGCTCGGCTACGACCACGCCGAGCCGGAGGAGGAGAAGGAGATGTTCGCGCTGCAGGCCCAGCTCCTCGAGGAGTGGTATGTGAGCCTGCGCGAGGAACAGCGCCGCGCCGAACTGGCCGAGCGCGACGCCCAGCTACTCGGTAAGGCAGGTTTCACCGCACCGGGTGACGCACTGGGCCCGGCGTGACCTCACTGACCCAGATCCTGCTGGCGATTCTGTTGATCGGGCTCGGCGGGGTGTTCGCCGGGGTCGACTCGGCGCTGAACACGGTGTCGCGGGCCCGGCTCGACGACATGGTCCGCGAGGAAAGACCCGGCGCCGCGCGATTGCGCAAGATCGTCGACGACCGCCCGCGGTACGTGAATCTCATGGTGCTGCTGCGCATTCTGTGCGAGATCACCGCCACCGTCCTGCTCGCCGCGGCGACCCTGGCGCTGTGGACCGCGGCCACCGCGCTGCTGGTCACCGCCGCGGTGATGGTGGTCGTCTCCTACGTCGTGATCGGCGTCGGCCCGCGCACCCTCGGCCGCCAGCACGCCTATTCGATCGCGCTCGGCGCCGCGGTGCCGCTGCAGATCATCGGCGCGGTGCTGAGCCCGGTGAGCAGGCTGCTGATCCTGCTCGGCAACGCGATCACCCCCGGTAAGGGTTTCCGCAACGGCCCGTTCGCGTCCGAGATCGAGCTGCGCGAAGTGGTCGACATGGCCCGCGAGCGCGGTGTGGTCGCCGACGACGAACGCCGGATGATCCAGTCGGTCTTCGAACTCGGCGACACCGTCGCCCGCGCGGTGATGGTGCCGCGCACCGAGATGGTGTGGATCGAGGCCGACAAGACCGCGTCCCAGGCGATGTCGCTGGCGGTGCGGTCCGGTCATTCCCGGATCCCCGTGGTCGGTGAGAACGTCGACGACGTGCTCGGCGTCGTGTACCTGAAAGACCTTGTCCCATATGCCGATCGCAGCCGCAAGGTGACGGTGCGCGAGGTCATGCGGCCCGCGGTGTTCATCCCCGACTCCAAGCCGCTCGACGATCTGCTCGACGAGATGCAGCGCCGCCGCAACCACATGGCGCTGCTGGTCGACGAGTACGGCGGCATCGCGGGTCTGGTGACGATCGAGGACGTGCTCGAGGAGATCGTCGGCGAGATCGCCGACGAGTACGACACGGACGAGACCCCGCCCGTGGAAGACCTGGGCGACGGCCGCTACCGGGTGTCGGCACGCCTGTCGGTGGAAGACCTCGGCGAGCTGTACGGATTCGATATCGAGGACTCCGACGTCGACACCGTGGGTGGTCTGCTGGCCCACGAGCTGGGTCGTGTCCCGCTGCCGGGATCGAAAGTGACCGTGTACGGGCTGGTCCTGCGCGGCGAGGGCGGCGCCGATGCCCGCGGCCGGATGCGGGTGAACACCGTGCTGGTGCGCCGCGCGGCCGAGAAGGACAAGAAGAAGACCGCAGCGGGCGCCGAGTCCGCCGAGGTCACCGTGCCCGACGACAACGGAGAAACCGATGAGTGAACTGGACGCCGAGGACAACAAACTGCTGGTGCTGGCGCGTGGCGCGCTGGGCCGCACCGGTGGCGCGAGCGGGGCCGCGATCCGCGACACCGACGGCCGCACCTACGCCGCGGGCGAGGTGGCGCTGACCGCGCTGCGCCTGACCGCGTTGCAGGCCGCCGTGGCCGCCGCGATCTCCAGCGGCGCCGAGGGTTTCGAGGCGGCGGTCGTCGTCGGCGGTGAGTCCGACGACGCGGGTATCACCGCGGTGCGCGAGGTTTCGCCGTCGGCCGCGGTGATCCGCACCGACCGCACCGGCGCGGTGCTGAGCGAGGTGCAGGGTGGCTGACAAGGAATTCCGTTCCGGCTTCGTCTGTTTCGTCGGCCGCCCGAACACCGGCAAGTCGACGCTGACCAACGCACTGGTCGGCACCAAGATCGCGATCACCTCCTCGCGCCCGCAGACCACCCGCCACACCATCCGCGGCATCGTGCACCGCGACCACGCCCAGCTGATCCTGGTCGACACCCCCGGCCTGCACCGGCCGCGGACCCTGCTCGGCCAGCGCCTCAACGATCTCGTGCGCGACACCTACTCCGAGGTCGACGTGATCGCCCTGTGCATCCCGGCCGACGAGAAGATCGGTCCCGGTGACCGCTGGATCGTCGAGCAGATCAAGATGATGGCGCCCAAGACCACCGTGCTCGGCGTGGTCACCAAGATCGACAAGGTGAGCCGCGACCAGGTCGCCCACCAGCTGATGGCGGTCTCGAAGCTGCTCGGCCCCGAGGCCGAGGTCGTCCCGGTGTCGGCGGTCAAGGGCGAACAGGTCGAGGTGCTCGTCGACGTGATCGCCTCGAAGATGCCCGAGGGCCCGGCGTTCTACCCCGACGGCGAGATCACCGACGAGCCCGAGGAAACCCTCATGGCCGAGCTGATCCGCGAGGCCGCGCTCGAGGGCGTGCGCGACGAACTGCCGCACTCGCTGGCCGTGGTCATCGAGGAGATCCAGCCGTATGAGGCCAACGAGGACATGCTCGAGGTGCATGCCCTGCTGTATGTCGAACGGCCGAGCCAGAAGGCGATCATCATCGGCAAGAACGGGGCCCGCCTCAAGGAGGTCGGCACCAACGCCCGCAAGCAGATCGAGCACATTCTCGGTACCCGGATCTACCTGAATCTGCACGTGAAGGTAGCCAAGGATTGGCAGCGCGACCCGAAACAGCTGGGGAAGCTGGGCTTTTGACCGTTTGAGCGTCGGCGGTACGGGGTATCGTTCGGCGAATACGCCGACAGTGCGCGGCGTGCTCGCTGATCGCCCGGGGAGGCCGTCGAAGTGCCCGATGCCAACGATGTCGGCAAGCTGCTGGAGTTGCTGCGGGCACTGGAGATCCCCGACACCAAACCGCGGGTGCTGCGCACGCTGTGGCGCGGGCGCCGCACGCTGCCCCGGCCGATCGTCGAACTGGTCGGGGTGCAGGGGCATTCCGTGCTGGTCGCCGACCTCTACAGCTGGCTGGGCGAATCCGGTGGCAGGCGCGCGACCCCGCGGGCCAAGATCGATCTGCACGCCCCCGATCTGCCGCGCACCGCGCTCACGCCCGACCTCGCCGCGGTCAGCTCGCACGACGATCAGGAGATCGCCGGGCACTGTCTGCCGATCATCCAGCAGCTGGTCGCCGGTTTCGCGGCCGACGACACCGCGATGGGCGCGATCAAGTTCCCGCGGTACCGCACCGCCGATTGGCTGACGCGCCAACGGGTCACCAGCGACGAATCCGAGGCGCCCGACGAGTTGCGCCGCAGGCTGCCCAAGCTGCTGCGCAGCGGTTCGCCGACCAGCCGGTCCGACACCGCGGAAGGCGTTGCGGGCGACACGATCTCGCGGGTGGTCTTCGGCGTGCTCGCGCTGTGGCCGGTGCTGCGGTTGTGGCTGTGGGTGTCCGGGCGCATTCCCGGTATGTCGAAGGTGACCCGGTGGTTCCTGCACCAGCGCTACCTGGCGCCCGAATTGTCGGGCAGCTTCCTGGGTTTCGCGTCTCGTCTCACGGCCTCGCACCGGGTCGACGAGAACGAGGAGCAGGTCGCCAAACTCCTGATCCACGCGTTCCTCGAGGACCTGCGCGACGCCTACCGCCGCCGGATCTGGCGGCCGTCGAGCTGGCGGCGCACCGCCTACCCGGTGGCGCTGCTCGGCGGCCTGGCCGAGGGCAGTGACGGCGCGCGGATCCTCACCTGGGTCAACGAGATCAGGAACGAGACGGGCCATTTCGATCCGCTGGTGATCGTGGCCTTCCGCGACGAAGGCCCGAACCGCGAGGTCGGCGAGCTCGGCCACATCGGTGAGCTGCGCACACTGCGCACCCTGGAGAGCCTCGCCGAGCAGCCGTCGCCGCAACCGCCGGACCCGCTGCAGACCTGGGTGCGCGAGATCGACAACCGGCGCACCCATCGCCAGACCGACGCCTGGTTCCTGCCGTTGCGCGCACTGCTGCCCGCCGACACACCGCCGCGGATCAGCGACCCCCGCTTCCGTGGGCTGGCCCTGCCGCCCGCGCCGCCGATGGCCGCGCGCAGCTGGTTCGTCGGCCTGTGCGTGCTGATCCCGATCGTGCTCGCGATCGGTGCCGCGCTGGTGTACTTCCCACCGCTGCGCAACGCGCCGTGCTCGCAGTGGCCGTGGACCGATGGCGTGTCGGTGAGCCTGCGCGACGGCGAATGCGTCGGCTACAGCGACAACACCGCGCAGCTGTTCGCCGACGATCCCGAGCTGACGGCGATGCAGCGCGAGGTGTTCCGGCTCAACACCGCGGCCGCCGAGGCGCGCGAGAGCAATCCGAACCGGCCGCTGGTCTCGCTGGTGTACTTCGCCGGCCTCAGCTACGCCGACACCAATGTGCGCTACCCGCACGCCCAGGTCGAGGAGCTGGCCGGGCTGGCGGTGCAGCAGCGCCGCGCGCTGCTGGCCTCCGACGAGTCGGAACCGTTGCTGCGCATCATCATCGCCAACGGTGGCTCGGATATGCGACAGGCCGGGTGGGTGGTCGACCATCCGCTGCGCGCGCTGGTGGCCGACGATCCCAGCGTGCTCGGCGTGGTCGGCATCGACCGCAGCACCGACGAGACCCGCAAGGCGATCACCCGGCTCGGCGAACTCGGGGTGCCCGCGGTGGCGACGACCCTGTCCGCCGACGGGCTGGATCAGGCCTCGCCGCTGTATTTCCAAGCAGCGCCGAGCAATACCGTGCAGGCGCGACTGGTCGCGGACTACGTGCAGGGCGCGCGTGCGGGGAACGGCACGCCCCGCTACGACAAGGTGACGATCTATCACCCGGAGTCCGCCGACGATCTGTACGTGACGAGCCTGGTCGACGATCTGAAGGCCGAGCTCACCACCCGCGGTGTCGCGCAGGAGAGTCTGAGCTGGCGCGAACAACAGCAGCTCTACCGGTTCCCCGCACCGTGTGAGACCGACGGCTTCGACCGGCGCACCCTGCTGTTCTTCGCCGGTCGCAACGACGACTTCCCGACCTTCGCCAAATCGGTCAGCCGCGGTTGCCTGAGCGGAGCGGGCCCGGCGATCCTCGGCAACGACGCGGTGACCCGGCTGATCACCGACCCGAAGGCCACGGCCGCCCTTCCCGCGAATCTGACCGTGCGCTATGTGTCGAAGGCGGCGCCGGTGATGCTCGGAGGCGCCGACTGTGTCGGCGGCATCGGCAAACTCGGCAATCAACCGGTGCCGTTCGAACACGAGCAGCTGTGCGTCGAACTGGCCGGTCTGATCGAGGACCTGCGCGGCTACCCGGAACTCACCGACTACCGGCCGACCTGGGCAGGCGACCGGACCGGCCTCGCGTTCGACGTCAGCGGATTGTTCCTGCAGGCCGTGCGCAGCAGTCGCGGTGTGCTGGCCGACCTGCCGCCGAACCGGACCGCCATCGCGGTGCAGCTGCGCGAGAGCGACTATCGCGGTGTCACCGGCACACTCGGTTTCTCGACCCGACGCGTCGCCGACGGATCATCGATCGCGGTGCTGGTCACGACGGCAGTCGGCGGCCCCGGACCTCAGCGCTGCCTGGTGATGTTCCCGCGCCAGACCGGTCAGGACGGATGTCCGTCGGGCACGAAGAGCGATCTCGAGGGTTGGGTCGAACCAGGACGTTAGTGCTCGAGCGCGATCGCCGACCAGGACATCAGTGCCGGCGATCGCCGCACCCTCGTGCGGGTTTCGACACAGACGACCAGGACTTCCGTCGGCTCTGCGCCATCATGCGGGACGACGACCTGCCATGACTCACCACCACGGTGTAGGGCGGTTGCGCTCCCAGTGCAGCTCCGATTCCAGCTGTGCGGCCAGCGAGATCAGCATGGGCTCGGTGTTCGCGGTGCCCATCAGTTGCGCGCCGATCGGCAGTCCGGTCTCGGTGAAGCCTGCGGGGACGTTCACGCTCGGCCAGCCGAGCACATTCCACGGCCAGGTGTAGGGGCAGGCGCCGGTGATCAGGTTGTTGGTCGCGCCGACGCCGATGCCGTCGATCTCCTCGGCGAGTGGTGCGGGGGTGGCGGTGGTCGGGGCGAGCACCAGATCGTAGTCGTCGAAGAACGAGCCGATGCGCCTGTGCAGCAACGGTTCCAGCATCCGGGCTCCGCTGAGCGCGGGTCCGCTGAGCGCCCGGCCGATGCGGGAGTTGGCCGTGGTGCGCGGGTCGACGATCGCCTCCGGCATGGCCCGGCGCACCCGGCTGATGCCCGCGAGTGAACGCGGCAGGAACGAAGCGCCGATCATCAGCCCGTAGTCCAGGTCGGCCACCGTGACCGTATGCCCCAGCGCGCGCAACGTCTTCGCCAGCGCGTGCACCGCCGCCGCGATCTCCGGGTCCAGCGCGGTCTTGGTCGCGGTGAACGGAATACGCAGGGACAGTGCGATTCTGAGCTTGCCGGGATCGCGTCCGACGGCGGCGCTCGCGTCGATCGGCGCCGGCGTGTGCAGGTCACCGTTGTGCGGCCCGGCGGCGACATCGAGCAGCAGCGCCGCGTCGCGGACGGTGCGCGCGAGCGGCCCGTTGACGGTCAGTCCGTAGAACGCCTCGGCGTGCGGCCAGGTGGAGATGCGACCGCGCTGCGGCTTGATCCCGACCAGATTGGTCCACGACGCCGGGATGCGCACCGAGCCCGCGCCGTCGGAACCCAGTGCGGCAGGGACCAATCCGGCCGCGACCGCCGCCGCCGAACCACCCGACGAACCGCCGGGAGTGCGGGTGCGATCCCACGGATTGCGGGAGTGGCCGAACGCGTCACCGCTGGTGAACGGCAACTGTCCCAGCTCGCAGGTGTTGGCCTTGCCCACGATCACCGCACCGGCGGCGCGCAGCCTGCGCACCGATTCGGCGTCCTCGGTCTTCGGCGTGAACTCGCCACCGCAGCCGAACGCGGTGACCTCACCGGCGATATCGGTGTCGTCCTTGACCGCGATCGGCACGCCGAGCAGCGGCAGGCGCGCACCGGCGGCCAGCCGCGCGTCGGCGTCGGCGGCCTCCCGGAGCGCGGCTTCGCGGCGGACGACGCGGAAGGCGTTGAGCGTCGGCTGGGACGCCTCGATCCGGTCGAGCGCGGCGGTGACGGCCGCGACCGAGGAGACGCGGCCGTCGGCGATCGCGGCGGACAGGTCGGCGAGGCCGAGATCGGCCGCGGGGTTCGGCACGACGCGGTCGGACACGGGCATGTGAGCTCCATCTCTGCAGGTAATCGGGTCGACCGTAGCGTGAAGCTGGTCACCCGTCCACATACCCTGGGTGGATTTCTCGGCTATAGACATACATACCGAATGTATGTAACAGTGGATATGCCCAGCATTCGAACCAGGGGAGGACCCCATGGGAATCAGCTCAGCACTCGGCCCGGCGCGCGAGATCGCCCTGTCGTCCGGCCGCATCCGCTATCACGACACCGGCACGGGATCGCCGGTCGTGTTCGTGCACGGCCTGCTCGTCAACGCCGACATCTGGCGCGGGGTGGTACCTGGCGTCGTAGCCGCCGGACATCGCTGTCTCACGCCCGACTGGCCGCTCGGCTCGCATTCGATCCCGATGCCCGACGCCGACCTCACACCCACCGGCATCGCGGACCTGATCGCCGAGTTCCTCGACGCGCTCGACCTCGCCGACGTCACGATCGTCGCCAACGACACCGGCGGCGCGCTCACCCAGATTCTGATGACCCGCCGACCGGAACGGATCGGCCGCGTCGTGCTGGCGGCCGTCGACTGCTACGAGGTCTTCCCGCCGTTCCCGTTCGGCGCGTTGCTGAAAGTCGCGAAGCTGCCCGGCACGATCGCTCCGCTGCTCGCGCCGATGCGGTGGAAGCCCATGCAGCGGTTGCCGCTCGCCTTCGGGCTGGTCACCAAACATGCTCTGCCGCAGGAGATCGCGGAGTCCTACCTGCGGCCCGCCCAGCGCAATGCCGCGATCCGCGCCGACCTGCGCCGCTTCGCCGCGGGCGTGGACAACCGGGTCACCCTCGCCGCCGCCGAGCACTTCGCCGAGGTCGAGTTCCCGGTACTGGTGGTCTGGTCGACCGAGGACCGGCTGTTCCCGATGGCACTGGCGCAGCGGCTGGCCGCCGATCTGCCGAAGGCGAGCCTGCGCACCGTCGACGACTCCTACACCTTCGTGCCCGAGGACCAGCCGGAGTTGCTCGCCGAACTGATCGTGGAGTTCACTCGGCTGCATGCAGCGCCGTAGTCAGGAGGATCGCTCCCGCACCACCCGGGCCGCGCTCGAGCAGGCAGGTCGCGACCTGTTCGCCGAGCGCGGCTTCGCGGGTACTTCCGCCGAGCAGCTGGTCGCGGCCGCCGGGGTCACCCGGGGTGCCCTGCACCACCACTACGGCGACAAGCGCGGCCTGTTCCTGGCCGTTCTCGAGCAGCTCGAAGCGGAGATCACCGCCGAGGTGCAACGCGTACTCGACGCCACCGACCCCGATGACGTCTTGGCGGGCATGACCGCCGGTTTGGCCTGTTTCCTCGAAATCTGCTCCCGCCCCGAAGTTCTGCGCATCGCCCTGACCGATGCCCCCACCGTGCTGGGATGGCAGGCGTGGCGCGAACTCGAGGCCCGCCACGGGCTCGGCCTCATCACCGACCAGCTCGACCGGGCGACGAGCGCGGGGCTGATCGCGACTGTCCCGGTCCCGGTGCTCGCGCAACTGTTGCTCAGTGCGATCGCCGAATCCTCCCTCATCGTCGCCCACGCCGAAGACCCGGCCCGCGCCCGCCTCGAAACGCAGCAGTCGCTGCTTCTCCTCATCGCCGGCTTGCTCCGGCAGAGCTGATGTATCGACGACATCACCAGTGAGCACCGCGCCTGGTCTACGCGTTCGAGCCGGGCAGCGTCGCCGTGCTGTCGTACCGGTCCACTACGACCGAGTCCACCGTGTCCGTGGCCGCGGTGTCGGGCCGACGTGGAAGACTGGGCGCGTGCGGTTGTATCGGGATGAGGCGGTGGTGGTCCGTCAGCACAAGCTGGGCGAGGCCGATCGCATCGTCACGCTGCTGACCAGGCAACACGGTCTGGTGCGCGCGGTGGCCAAGGGGGTCCGGCGCACCAAGTCGAAGTTCGGGGCGCGGCTCGAGCCGTTCGCCTACATCGACGTGCAGCTGCATCCGGGCCGCACGCTCGACATCGTCACCCAGGTGACCACGGTCGAGGCGTTCGCCGCCGACATCATCGACGACTACGGCCGCTACACCACGGCCTGCGCGATCCTCGAGACCGCCGAACGCCTCGCGGGCGAGGAACGCGCCCCCGCCCCGAAACTGCACGCGCTCACCGCGAGCGCCCTGCGCGCCATCGCCGCCAAACAGCGCCCGCACGAATTGATCCTCGACGCATACCTGTTGCGCGCCATGGGTTTCGCCGGCTGGGCGCCCGCGCTCGACGAATGCGCTCGCTGCGCCACCCCCGGCCCGCACCGCGCGTTCCACGTCGCGGCGGGCGGCGCGGTCTGCGTGCACTGCCGCCCACCGGGCGCGAGCACCCCGGCCGCGGGTGTGCTCGATCTGCTCGTCGCCCTGCTGAAGGGGGAGTGGGACTACATCGCGGGCGTCCCCGACAATGTCCGCCGCCAGGCGAGCGGTCTGGTCGCCGCCCACCTCCAGTGGCACCTGGAACGCCAATTGCGCACATTGCCGCTGGTCGAGCGGTCGGCCGGTCCCGCGACGAATCGGTCGGCCGTCGCAGGCTGACTGCGCTCAGCGCTCACTGTGACGCAGGCACCGCCCGCAATCCAGCCCCCGGCCACCATCAGGCAGGATAGAAGCTGTGATTCTGCGTCGTGACTCTTCCGCCGGGGCCAAGCCGGGAACCGGTGCCGCCCGCACCGTGCGCCCGCCGTCTGCGCACTCCTCCGGCGCGCGTCCGCCCGCGATCCCGCCGGAGCTGGTCCCCAACCACGTCGCACTGGTGATGGACGGCAACGGCCGCTGGGCGCAGGAGCGCGGGCTGCCGCGCACCGCCGGTCACGAGCGCGGCGAGGCCGTGCTCATGGACGCCGTCGAAGGCTGCATCGAGATCGGCGTCAAGTGGCTCTCGGCCTACGCCTTCTCCACCGAGAACTGGCGGCGCAGCCCCGACGAGGTCCGCTTCCTGATGGGCTTCAACCGTGACGTGATCCGCCGCCGCCGCGACGAGATGCACGAGATGGGGGTGCGCGTGCGCTGGGCCGGGCGCCGGCCGCGCCTGTGGCGCAGCGTGATCAAGGAGCTCGAGATCGCCGAAGAGCTCACCAAGGACAACGACGTGATGACGCTGACGATGTGCGTCAACTACGGCGGCCGCGCCGAGATCGCCGACGCCGCACGGGAAATCGCGCGCCGGGTGGCGGCGGGGGAGATCGATCCGGAGAAGATCGACGAGGCGACCGTCGCCCGCTACCTCGACGAACCCGACATGCCCGATGTCGACCTGTTCCTGCGTCCGTCGGGTGAGTTCCGCAGCTCGAACTTCCTCATCTGGCAGGCCGCGTACGCCGAATTCGTCTACCAGGACACGCTTTTCCCTGATTTCGATCGGCGTAACCTGTGGGACGCGTGCCTGGAATACGCCAAGCGCGATCGTCGCTTCGGCGGCACCAAATGAGCGACGGAGCCGACATGGACGCGGTGGTCACGCCCGAACTGGACCTGCAGGCGCGCACCGGCGCCTGCCTGCAGATGCAGGACATCGATATCCGCGTCGACGCCGACGGCTCGCTCGGCTTCGAGTACGACGGCGCGCTGTGCTCGATCCGCGCCGTCACCCTGGCGCCCGGCCTCACCGTGCTGTCGCTGACCAGCGTGCTGGCCTGGGACCGCCCGCTCAAGCCGCAGCTGCACAAGCGCGTCGCCGAGCGCAACAACGAGATCCAGTTCGGCTCGGTCACCCTGATCGGGCGCGGCAAACTGGGCGATGTCATCCTGCGCTACACGTTCCCCGCCGAGGGCCTCGACGATCAGGCCCTCACCACCATGCTGCTGCTCGCCCTGACCGGCGCGAGCAGGGCCAGGCAGGGCCTGCTCGCGCCGTAGGCGTCAGTTCGAGGGCTGCCAGGTGATCTTGCCGCCCTGGAAATCCTGGGCCTTGCCGCCCTGGTAGTCGTATTCGTCGCTGGTGGGGTAGCCGTAGCGGCCGCCCTCGGCGCCCGCGCGGATCCAGTCCGCCTGGATGTTGCCCCACACCGCGTGCGCGCCGGTCGCCGAGGACCAGTAGATGGCGCCGGTCGGGAACATGGCGAACTGGCCGTCGCCCTTGCCCGCCTTCGACACGTCGCTGAGCGGGAAGCCCAGCGGGCTCGACTCCCAGCCCAGCGCGGCCCACCTGTCCCGGATCGGGCCGCTGATCTGGTGCGCGCCGGTGCCGACGGACCAGTAGATCGAGCCCTTCTGGAAGTGGTTGAACCGGCCGGCGCCACCCGGCGTCGACTGCTCGCGGGTGACCGGGTAGCCGAGCTTGCCCGACTCGTTGCCGTGTTCGGCGAACTTGTCCCGGATCTGCCCGGCGACGGTGTTGGCGTTGGTGTCGGGGTGCCAGTAGATCGCCGCGTTGTTGGCGAAGGTCTGGTACTTGCCGCCTGCCGCGGCGTCGGATTCGGGGGAGGTGGGATCGCCGAGCGTGGCGGCGCCCGCCTGGTCGTATTCGGTCTCGATCGCGCCGCCCACCTCGAATTCGCCGATCATGCGCGCCTGCGCGGTGCCTGCGAGGGCGGCGGGCAGTACGGCCACCGCGGTCGCGGCCGCGAGCGCGGCCAGGCCGCGTGATCGAAGGGTTCGTCGGTGCAGTGCCACAGGAAACTCCCTGGTCGGATCGATGTTCAGCAATGTCCGGCGCGCGGGACCCCCTCCGGTGCCGCACCCGAACCTACCCGTTCGCCGTCGCAGGTAACAGTGAGGTCTCTAACGATCTCCGGGCGGGACGACGGGCAGCATCACCGCGATACCCCTGGCGACCTCGTCCGGATCGACGTCGCCGAGCAGCAGATGCTGCAGGATGAAACCCGGCAGAATCCCGATGACCGTCTTGGCCAGCGCGTCGACATCGGTGTCGGCCGGAATCCAGCCCAGCTCGCGCATCCGCACCACATATTCGAGCCAAAGGTCACGCATGGCGGCGATGCCCTCGCGCACGGGCACGCCCGCCTCGGGCTGCACCAGCGCCAGTGCCCAGGCCTGCGGCGCCAGCCGCAACGGCCCGTCCGGACCACTGCGCTTGATCACCTCGGTGGTCAGCATCCGCATCACCTCCGCGGGAACCGGTGGCGTCTGGGCGCGGATGATCTCGGCCAGCCGCAGCCGCAGCGGCACCATCGTCTGCATGACGAGCGCCGCGATGATCTCGTTCTTGCTGGTGAAGTACCGGTAGACGGCCCCGGCGGACAACCCCGCCTCGGCGAACACGTCCTGCATCGAGGTCTCGTGGAACCCCTTCCTGGCGAAGCAGAGCTGCGCGGCGTCGAGGATCTGCTGCCTGCGGCGTTCGAGGTGTTCTTCGCTGACTCGGGGCATGACTCAAAGTAAAACGAATATCCGTTCTTGACAAGCGCGGTGGGTGGGTGTCACCGTTGAACCACCAAAAAGAACGAACATTCGCTTTAAAGGGGAGAACCGCCATGACGATCACCCGACGAGCAGTAGCGCTCGGCCTGGCAGCCACCGCGCTGCAGGCACTGCTCCTGATCGCCTTCGCCTGGCCCGCCGTCAACCTGGCCCCGCGTGACCTGCCCATCGCGGTCACCGGCCCGCAGTCCGCGCAGGTCACCCAGCAACTGCAGCAACGCAGTCCCGACTCCTTCGAGATCACCACCCTCGCCGACGCGGGCGCCGCCCGCACCGCGCTCGCCGACAACGAGATCTACGGCGCCATCGTCACCGGCGGCGGCGCACCGCAGGTCATGGTCGCCTCGGCCGCCTCACCCGCCGTCGCCCAGCAACTCACCGCCCTGGCCCAGCAGCTCAGCGGCACCCCCGTCGCCCCGGTCCAGGACGTCGTCGCCACCGACCCCGACGACCCACGCGGCGCCGGCTTCGGCTCGATGGTCCTGCCACTGGTGATGTCCGGCATCGCCGCAGGCGTCCTGCTCACCCTGCTGATCCACGGCTTCGCCGCCCGCCTCACCGGCCTGGTCACCTTCGGCCTCGCCGGCGGCCTGCTCAGCACCCTGGTCTTCCACACCTGGCTCTCGATCGTCCCCGGCTCCTACCTGGAACTCGCCGCCATCGCGGGCCTGGCCGCCTTCGCCGTCTCCGCCACCATCGTCGGCCTGGCCGCCGCCATCGGCCGCCCCGGCATCGGCCTCGGCGCGATGATCATGCTCCTCATCGGCAACCCGTTCTCCGCCGCCACCTCCGCCCCCGAACTCCTCCCGCAGCCCTGGGGCACCATCGGCCAGCTGTGCCCACCCGGCGCCACCGCCTCCCTGCTCCGCTCGGTCGCCTACTTCGACGGCGCGGGCGCCCTGGCCCCGCTCGCGGTGCTGCTCACCTGGTCGGCTGCCGGTCTCGTCCTGCTCGGCGTGGGCGCCCTGCGCTCTCGCCCCGCGGGCACTCCGGACCTCACCCCGGCACCGGTCGCCGTTCCCGCCTGAAGTCCCCGCGCGAAGATGCTCCGCACGAACAACATTCGTGCGGAGCATCTTCGCGCGCCGGGCGCTGAACCTCAGCCGTGCAGGATCAGGTCCGCGCATTTCTCGCCGATCATGATGGTGGGCGCGTTGGTGTTGCCGCCCGTCACGCTCGGCATGATCGATGCGTCGGCTACCCGGAGTCCGTCGATTCCGCGTACGCGGAGCTGCGGATCCACGACTGCGCGTTCGTCGACGCCCATGCGGACCGAGCCGACCGGGTGATAGACGGTGTGGATGCGGTTCGGCAGTTCTTCGCGCATCGCCGCTTCGTCGGTGAAATTCGCGCCGGGGACTATTTCGCCCTTGTTGTCGCCGGTTCCCGCCATGATCTCGCGGACCATGTCGATGCCTTCCAGCAGGACCTCGGTGTCCTTGGGGGCCGTCAGGTACGCCGGATCGATGAGTGGTGCGGCTGTCGGATCTGCCGATGCCAACCGGACGGTTCCCCGGCTCTCCGGGTAGATGAGCGCGGGGAAAATGCTTTGACCTGGTTTTTTGGTAGCCGGAACGATCCGCTTGTCGGAGTCTTGATTCGGCGACGGATAGACCCAGTAGAGGCTGAGTAGTTGCAGGTCGGGGATCTCGCGGGCATGGGAGGTGCGCACGAATGCGACGGATTCGAAGGAGGAACCGGCCGCCCACGACGAACCGGGACGACATCGTTCCGCCGCCAGTCCGCGCAGGAAATACGGCGTCGTGGGCTTGCGCAATGCCGATTTCATCTCGAAGGAGAGGGGGACGAAAAGGTGGTCGTGCAGGTTGTCGCCGACCGGCAAGTCCGCCTTGGCGGCGATACCCTGCTCTTTCAGATGCGCCGCGGGGCCGATCCCGGACAGCTGCAAGATCTGCGGCGACCCGAACACGCCGGCCGATACGACGACCTCGCGCGAGGCCCCGATCACCTGCTTGCCGCCGTCGACCAGGATCTCCACGCCCGTCGCGCGGGATCCTTCGATGACGACCTTCGTCACCGTCGTCTCCGTGAGCACGGTGAGATTGGGCAGCGGATCTTCGTGCAGGTAGCCCTTGGACGCGGAGTACCGCACACCGTTCGCGGCGCTCTGCTGAAAAACCGCGACACCTTCCTGACTCTCGCCGTTGTAGTCATCGAGCGTCGGCACACCGAGGCGCGTCGCGGTGGCGTCCATGAACGCGCGCGCCGCGTCGGTGATGGTGTGCTGGCGGGTGACCTTGATCGGGCCGCCGGACCCACGCAATGCGCTCGCCCCGCCCTCCCAGTCCTCCATCCGCCGGAAATAGGGCAGGACGTCCGCGTAGGCCCACCCGTGACAGCCTTCGGCGGCCCAGTCGTCGAAGTTCTTCCGGTTACCCCGGACGAAAAGCATCCCGTTGACCGAGCTCGACCCGCCGAGTATCCGGCCGCGCACCATGGGGATCGTGCGGTCGAGCGCATGGCGCTGCGGTGTCGACTTGTCGCCCCAATCGAACAGCTTCTTCAGCTGCGGCGTCGAGTGGATGACATTGATCGCGCCCGGAATCCGGAACAGCATCTTGGCCCAGCCCTTGTCGTCCGCCCCACCCGCTTCGAGCAGCACCACGGACGCGCCGCTTTCGGCGAGCCGGCGCGCGACGGCACAGCCCGCGCTCCCAGCCCCTACAACGACATAGTCGGCCTCTGCCACCTTGTGCTCCGGTCGGGAGTCGACCCAAAACGACCTTCGGATTCTATCGCGATCTACTTCGCGCCAGTAGTCGGCTGACCTCGGTGGGGTTCGGACGAGCCTCGTTAGCATCGGTGTGAGCGACTGTCGGTGTCGTGGTGGCCGTTTCTGATCGGAGGAATCGTCGTGGACGGTCTGGCGGTGACATCCCGGGGGCTGCGTTCTTCCGGGCGTGGGGTTGCGGTGCACGTGGCGGCGGCGATATTGCTCGTGGTTGCGTTCGTGCTCGTTCCGGGGATGGTGGCGGGATGGGGATCCGAGGGCGGGATCGGCGACGAGGGGGAGCTTCGGGATGCGCTGCGGGTGGCGTTCGCCGGGTACTGGAGTTCGGGTGCGGGCGAGTTCTCGCCCGCGCTGGATGATGTTGTGGAGTACTGGTTTCGGTATCACGTGGTCAAAGCGCTGATCGCTGTTGTGCTGCTCGGCGTTCTGGTCGCGCTGGCCTCGGTGCTGTGGAAAGCCGTTGGGCGGAAGGGTGATTCGGGGCGGGGGCGAAGGATTGCGCTCGGGACGGCCGGTGCGGGCGTCATGATGTTCGCACTCGTCGCGTTGGTGGCGGTGATGGCGAATGTGCAAGGTGCGCTGGTGCCTTACGCGTCGGTGTTGCCGATGCTGTTCGACGAAGCGGTGGGGCCGGAACTGGCGGGGACATTGGAGGACGTCGGTCGGCAGTTGGCCGCGTCGGCAGGGGCGGGTGCTTCGCCTGCGCTCGACGTGATGATTGATGACTTCGCGCGCTATCACGTGGTGATGGCGGTGATCGCGGCCGTTGTCGCGGTGGGTTTTGCCGTGGCGAGTGTGGTGCTGTGGAAGCGGCGTGCGGGGAGGTCGTCGGGGGAGCGGCGCGTGCTCGCGGGGTCGGGGGTGCTCGCGGTGGGGTTGGCGGTGGTGTTTCTCGTTGTCGCGGTGGCGAATACGACGACCGTGGCGGATCCGGTTCCTGCGCTGCGGGCGTTGTTCGACGGCGGGTGGTGAGAGGCTCAGGCGAGGCGTTCGTCGGGGTCGCCGAATTCCTGGTGGTAGCGCTGGGCTCGGGCAAGCATGCGGCGGATACCGGCGATCATGCGGTCGGTGGGGAGGGGTTCGGCGATGATGGGGTCGCCGGTTTTGACGTAGTAGCGGCCGTCGTCGTAGTCCATCCACCAGAAGGTGCGGCCGGGACTGGGGCGGGCGTCGACGGCGGGGCCGGAGAAGGTGGAGATTTCGCCGAAGGCGCGGCGTTTGCGGTGGAAGATGCGGTTGAGCTGGTCGGCGGAGCTGAGTTGGCCTGCGCGGTATTCGAAGTGTTCCTCTTCGGCGGCGAGTCTTTCGCGGCGGACTTCCACCGGCGGCTTGGTGCCCGGCTTCGCACGGGGGAGCGCCGCGACCGCGAGGGCGGCCACCTGGTCTGCGCGGCAGTAGGTCATGACGACGTCGCCGCCGATGTCCTCGGCGGTGCCACGCGCTTGGGTCAGGGTCGCCCCTGCCGGTCCGCGGATCGCGCCGTGGAAACGGATGGCGTTCGAGGTGTCCTGTCCGACAAAGCCTTTGGATTCGACCCTGGCGTCCGGGTCGAGTAGGACGGTCAGAGCGTGCTCGACCGCGGGATCGTATTTGCGGAGCAGGCTCTCGACCGCCGCTTCCCGATGCCGCTTCAATTCGTCGAAGTCCG
This sequence comes from Nocardia sp. NPDC057663, assembly GCF_042799895.1. Classification (NCBI taxonomy): domain Bacteria; kingdom Bacillati; phylum Actinomycetota; class Actinomycetes; order Mycobacteriales; family Nocardiaceae; genus Nocardia; species Nocardia sp. NPDC057663. The sequence goes on from NZ_JBHVHX010000017.1 coordinate 55,387, forward strand.
CGATGTCGGTGCGGTATTGCACGGGGTAGGGGAGACGGTCACGGCCGTAGCCAGCCCACAGGATCTCGAATTCGATGCCGGTGAATTCAGCTCGGTGCACTGTCGTGGTCTCCGCCTATCACCGGGGGCACGGTCCGGAGTCCGTCCGTGCCGATCAGCAGCTCGCCGTTGCCTTGGTTGATCAGATAGTCGGGGATGCCCTTGGTCCGCTCGTCGTCGGACCCGCCGCGGCCCGCACCCGGCGCACCCATTCCGGCCATGCCTGGCGCGCCACGGCCGCCGGTCGCCGCGCCGGATCGGGCTGCGGCCGCCGCTGCGGCGGCGGAGGATTGGCCGCCGGGCAGGCTGCGTCCGGGGGCCGGAGTGGAGGGGGTGCCGCCACCTGGTGTGCCGCCACTTGCGCCACGACCGCCGCCGGGGATGCCCGTGCCCGGTGTGGCTGTGCCGGGGGAAATCGGTGTGGTGGTGCCGGGAGCAGTCGAGCTCGGGTTGGTCGCGGTCGGTGTCGTGGACTGCGGTGTGGTGCTGGGGCTTTGCTGTGTCGTCGAACCCGTGTCAGCGGATTGCGTTGTAGTCGGGGAGGATTCGGTGTCCTCGGTCGGCGTGCTCTCGGCCGGTGTGCCGGTCGACGGGTCGTCGGTGGTCGAACCGTCGCCAGCAGTTTGTCCCTGTGTCCCACCGGTATTCGTGCCGCCGCTACCGCCCGTCGCGCCGGGGTCGCCGGTGCCTGCGGTGATGGACGGCGCCGTCGGCAGATAGGGGACGCCGTTGTCGGTCTGGACGGCCACCTGGCCGTAGACCGAGTACAGGATCCGCCTGCCCTCGTCCTCGGCTTCCTGCTGGTTGTGCTCGTCGACCTTCATCACGCCGTCCGCGGGCAGCGTCTTGCCGGTGACGTTCACGCGCTCGGTCAAGCCGGGCATCAGGGCCTGGGTCTCCTCGATGCCCGTGCGCATCTCGGACAGCTTCAGACTGATCGCCGTGGCCGCCTGCGACAACGGGATCGACTGCTCCGCATAGTTGTTCACCGCGGTCACCGCCGCGGACGCCGCCGCACCCGTCCAGCCGCTGTGCCCGTTCACGCCGGTGACGGTGCGCGCGAATTCCTGGTTGAACTTGTAGAACGTGCCCATCAGGTTCATGCCGATATTCGCCCACGCCGTCACCGCGTCGTCGACCAGCTGCGGTTTCATCGCGGCCACCGCGGCCTGCATCTGCGCGAGCGACATGCTGTCGTAGCTGTCGGGCGTGGTGATGTGCGGCGGTTGGGTGTCGCCGCTGAAGATCGTGGAGTAGTTGCCCTGCTGCTGACGGCTGTAGATGCCGGCCCGCTCGGTGTTCCACTGCTCCTGCGCGGCGATCACCTTGCTCTTGTACTCGTCGTAGGTCATCCGGGTTCTCCCGCCGCGGTGATCTGGGCGCCGGTCGATTGGTCTTGGGCGACGAAGTTGGCAATCGCCTTGGCGACAACCTCTTTCGCGGTCTGGACTGCCTCGATGTGCTGCCGGAGGACCGTGTCCAGCGCGCGATCGCCGCCGGATGCGGTCAGTGAGAACTTCTTGGCCAGCACCTGGCTCGAGTTGAACGAGCCGAACCCGTCGATGCGCTGGACGCGGTCTACGAGCTCATAGACTTCTTCAAGGCGATCCAGATGATCGTCGCAGACCCGGTCCAAATCTCTGCCGACCTCGGGATCGAGTGCCAGCTCGCCGGCATTCGCTTGGACAAGTAGCTGATTCCATTGAGTTGGATTGATTCCGAGAACCATCTGCTGCCCCCCGTCAGCTTGCAGGAAGATACTGGACCAACGCAGTGCTCAGTCGGCGCGCTTCGCCGCACGGCTCAGCGGCTCCTACCGCGCTGACGCGATTCTGCACCTTGAAATCCACTGAGCCGGTGGGAACTTCAACGCTGACATAGCATGCCACGTCATTGGCGGAGCCGATCGGCCGGAACTCGAGTGCGTTGTGGGACCCGACCGTCAGGTCGGACCACCCGGTGTATTCGCTGGTCCGCTGCCGCGACTCAGCCAAGGTGTGCTCCGATGCCATGACGGCGAACGTGTACTTCTTCTCCGAATCCATCCAGCTGCAGACCTTCCACCCCGTGAAGTCCACGCCCGCAACATCCTTCTTCTTGCTGCCAGCATTCAACCCCACCCCACTGACCGCCGAATCCGGCAGCGAACACGGATCCCACACCGTCGCCTCGGCATCCACCGAGGTCGGGCTCGCCGCCACGCTCACACTGCTCGTCGGCGGGGAGGTCGCGCCACTGCCGGTATCCCCGCAGCCGACCACCACCATCCCCACGGCCACGACCCCGACGACCTTCACCACATTGCCTCGCACTGTCAACTCGACCATCCCCTCCTGGTGTAGACAGCCTCGCCCTCGAGCGATCACGGCTGTGCAGAGTCTAGTCCGCACCGAATCCCTCCGGCGCTGTCGTCCTATCCATGCCGCCGACCGGTGACCGTGCGATTCCGATATGCCGAGGCAGAGCCTGGGGACGCCCGTGATGCGCCAGGTCACGAGGCCATAGGACAGTGGTATGGCACCTTATGTCATGTGTATGGTTGAAAGTATGGCGAACACGAGGAAAGTGACGGTGACGATCCCCGCGGACCTGATCGATGAGATCCGGTCGGAGACGGGGGAGCGGGGTCTGTCCTCCTACGTGGCGGAAGCGTTGCGCGCCAAGCGAGATCGTGATCGTTTGGTGGAGTTGGTCGAATGGCTGCAGGCCGAGCACGGCCCAGTGACGGCCGCCGAGCAGGCCGAAGCGCTGCGGGAGTTGGAGGCGCTGGATGCAGAGCACACGCGACGCCGTGCGCAGGGCGACGTTGCATGAAGGGCAAGCCGAGTGGGTCGCGGACGAGCCCCTTGCGGACCTTCGTCTTCGACAGTGAGGCGTTGTCGCTCGCGGTGCGCGGTGACCGAAAAATGATTGCCCGGCTCGACCTTGCCGCACGTGGCGCGGCCGATGTCATCACTTCACCGATGACTCTTGTCGAGGCGTTCGACGGCAGCACGACCGAGCAACGCTGGGACTGGGTCCTCTCTCGTATGGTCGTGGCCGACATCGGCAGGGATGAGGCCCGTCGAGCGAGGCGAATGCTTGCAGCTGCCGGTCTGCATGGACACAAGTACGCCATCGATGCGGTGCTCGCCGTAGTCGCGCAAGCGCAGCGTGGCCAGGTCACGGTGTTCACCTCGGATGTCGACGACATGGAGCGGTTGCTGCCGGACACGATCGCCGTCGTCGAGGTGTGAACATCGGTCGGGTTCGTGCCGCCGAGCGATCCCGGCCGCTTACTGATCGCGCTCGGTCACTCGGCTGCGCAGGGTGAGGTAGAAGCGATCGAGAACCGCACCTCCTGCTTGTTCTGGCCGACCCGGATCCGCGACGACGAAACCGAGAAGCCGCGGGAGTCCCGGTAGTACCTGCTCACCGGGTCCTCGCCCGGATTCTGGCTCGGCACCAGGGTGAAACCACGGGCGGTCATCGCTTCGAGATTGACCATGGCGCGGTCGATGAATTCCTGGGAGGGGTTGATCACCTCGCGTTCGTATCGTGGGTGCCAGGGTGGGCCTTCGCTGCTGATGGCGGACATCTTCGTCCGGCAGCCTTTGCCCCGCAGGACGGCCTCGGGGTCTACGGACTGCTGCTCGGGCCAGACGAGTTCGAAGTTGTCGGCGACGATCGGTTTGGCGGCGGCGACGGTCAGCCCCGTGCCGCGCAGGATGTCGTCGTTCGTCGGTCCCTTTTCGGCGTCGATGCCCGCGCAGCCCGACAGGATGAGCGCCGACAGTGCGCCGGCGGCGGCGATTCTCATCGGATCTCGACCTGCGCCCCGAGGTCTGGATTGTCTGTGACCTGCGGCCCGGCATAGGGATCGATATCGAGGCCCAGGGCCCCGGCGGCCTGTTGTGCCGCGGCGGCTTTGGCAGCGTCGAAAGATTCCTTGGCGCCATTTCCATTGTCGCCCAACCCGATATCGACGTAGGAGGTTTCGATTCCGCGTTCCACATAGGCGGCAGCCGACGAGCCCTCGATGACTCCGACGATGTTGCGGAAGGCGGTCGAACCCGGATCGTCCCAGTAGCTTCCGTGGCCATCCGGTCCGAATATGATCTCCTTGGCATGCTCGGCTGCGGAATCGCTGTAGTAGCCGGTATCCAGCCGGATAACCCCGGGTACCTCGTCCGGGTCGCCACCGAGCACCTCTGACGCGTGCGGATTGCCCGGCAGCTGGATGCCGCCTGGAATGGTCAGTCCCCCTTCGGGATACGACTGCACCACGCCGATCAGGTCGCCCGGCGCCGTCATCGAATAGCGCTGCACGTTCGGGTTCGGGTTGTTCCAGCCGGTATCGAAGACGCCGGTGCCCGCCGAGGAGGCGTGCACGATGCGATCGGCGCGCAGGCCGAGCTGTTCGGCGGAGCCGACGATCGAGCCACCGTAGGAATGGCCGACGTAGGTGACCGGGGTGCCAGGGGTGGTCGCCGCGACTTCGCGATCGATCTCGCGGCCGAAATCGACGAGCTTGGGTGCCATCTCCGCAGCGAACGAAGGGCTCGGCGCGCCATCGGACAGGCTGGTCAGGCTTTGCGGGAAATCACCTTCCATGTACAGGAAGATCGGTCCGCCGGTCTGGTCGGCGAGATTCCACGCGGCGACGTGATTGGATCCGGAACCGTTCAGATTGGTCGACGTGCCCGGCACATAGACCCCGACGCCGGGCGCTCCGGTCTTCATGGTGCCGACCATTTCGATCATCCGCCCATTGCCCTCCTGGCTGAACATGACGAACTTGCGGTCCACCATGTCCAGGCGCGGAGTCGCGTTGTCGCCGGTCGCGGTCGCGACGGTGTCGCGATCACCCGCACCCTCCGGATTCGGAATCGGCGACAGCATCGCCTCGAGCTGCGCGACTCGGGACGTATCCGGATTCGGCTTTGCCTTCTCCGCGGTCAGCGCGTTACGGATATTGATCTCGTTGGCCTCGATCCGCATCACGAACGGCACACCGTTGAGATTGCCCAGCTTCTCCGGCGCGGCGATCACGAGCTGCCGCTGTGCTTCCGGGCTCAGACCGGCCAGGAAACTGGCCCGCTCGTCGGCGGACATCGACGCCAGCTGGATCGCCACGGCGTCGGGGTCCCGGAGGGTCCCGTCGGGGAGGGTGATGTCGGGCTGACCGTCGCGAATGGCGGTGAGGTCGGCGAGTGATTCCTTCAGGCGGGTGCCGAACTGGTTGTCCAGGCGTTCGATCTCGTCCAGCCCGCCGAACAGGTTGAGCTGGAAAACGCCTGCCGCGCCCTCCTTCTCGGGGTCGGGATGGGCCACCCGGCCGTCGGGTTCGACCGAGAAACCCTGTCCGACAGCCAGATTCCGCTGGTCCAGCACGTACGTCCTGGCGTGCTTCAGTCCCAGGTAGGCGTCCTCGGCGTCGTCGGCGATGCGCAGCAGCACGGTGCGCACTTCGTAGCCGTGGTCGACTTCCTCGTCGATCCGCCGGCTCGCCGCGTCCCTGGTCTGCCCGTACCAGCTGCCTGTCGCCGAGACGGCACGGGAGCAGTCGTCGACCGAGGTCGACAGCACATCGGCATCGGCGCGCGCGGTGTCGGCGGCGCGATGCAGGCCGTCGAGGTTCCAGCCGTCGAGCTGGGTGATCGTCGGGCGCATCAGCGGGTGCTCAGCTTCCCGATCTCGCCGGCGATCTCGGCATCCTTGGCCTGGATGTCTGCCGAGAATTTGTCCACCAGATCGGCCAGGGTGGTGAACCTGGTCGCGATCGAGGACATCGCCTGCTGTGCGGGATCGGCCATGGCGCGGACGGCGGCGAGGACATCGCTGCCGTCGCCGGTCGCCTCGCCCATCGCCGACCACGGGAGTGCGCCGACCTCGTCGGCCTCCTGCCGCCACGTCGTCGCCAGAGATTTCAGTTGATCGGGTTCGACACCCAGCGTGCTCACGATTCCCCCTCCTTCGGCGCCGAGCGGCCACAGGCCGTCGGTACCACCGTGCGGATCGGTCTCTTCGTGAAGGTTGGACGGGGCAGTCGGACCGGAGGTTCCGTTATGTGACGTGAGTCACATCAATTAGACCGACGCGGTCTCGTCCTTGTCCGCGTCGGCGCGATCGCGCACGCAGTCGCGGCAGGTGCCGAAGATCTCCAGGGTGTGGCTGACCTCGGTGAAACCGTGCTCGCCCGCGATCGTCTCGGCCCACGCCTCGACCGTCGGGCCCTCGACCTCGACGGTGCGGCCGCAGTGGCGGCACACCAGGTGATGGTGGTGTCCGCTCGAGCACTGGCGGTAGACGGATTCGCCGGAGTCGGTGCGCAGGACGTCGACCATGCCCGCGTCGGCGAGCGACTGCAGCGTCCGGTAGACGGTGGTCAGGCCGATGCCCTCGCCCCGTTTGCGGAGCTCGTCGTGGAGTTCCTGCGCGGAGCGGAACTCGTCGATATCGCCGAGCAGGGCCGAGATGGCGCTGCGCTGCCGGGTGCTGCGGACTCCGACCTGCTTTCCGGAGGGATTGTCTGCCAACGGATTACCCTTCCTCGGCGTGGGCGACGGCATCGACGACGATGTGCGCCAGATGGTCGTCGACGAGTTCGTAGAGCACCTCGCGGCCCGAGCGTTCCCCGTGCACGACGCCCGCCGACTTGAGAATGCGCAGGTGCTGACTGACCAGCGGCTGAGTGACCCCGAGTGCATCGACCAGCTCGTGCACACAGCGCGGCGACTCGCGCAGCTGCAGCACGATCGCGATCCGCACCGGCGCGGCGAGCGCCCGCAACAGCTCACCCGCGTCCTCGAGCACCTGGCGCGCGGGCACCGCTGCGGGGGCGGGGGAGTGATACGGATTGTGCGCGTGTGCGGCCGCGGCATCGGTGGTCATCAACCAACTCCTTAATGGAAACCGATTCCATTTTGATATGCACGGGTGCGCATGTCAAATGACGCGCCAGGCGGCACCGGTCGGCTGCTGCAATCTCACTGGACACCTCCCGATACCCTTGACCCAATACGTACGGTACGTCGATCCATTGTCGGGTACGACGTACCGAACAATTCCGACTCGCAGTGGATGGAGATATCTCGCGTGGCACCCAAGTCGAAGGTGGACACCGTTGCCAACCTCGCCAAGCGCCGGGGCCTGGTTTACCCGTGCGGTGAGATCTACGGAGGCACCAAGTCGGCGTGGGACTACGGTCCGCTGGGCGTCGAGCTGAAGGAGAACATCAAGCGGCAGTGGTGGCGCACGATGGTCACCAGCCGCGACGATGTCGTCGGCCTGGACTCCTCGGTGATTCTGCCGCGCCAGGTCTGGGAGGCCTCCGGCCACGTCGAGACCTTCTCCGACCCGCTGGTCGAGTCGCTGTACACGCACAAGCGCTACCGCGCCGACCACCTGCTCGAGGCGTACGAGGAGAAGCACGGCCGCCCGCCGGCCAACGGCCTGGCCGACATCAACGACCCCGAGACCGGTCAACCCGGCAAGTGGACCGAGCCGAAGAACTTCTCCGGCCTGCTCAAGACCTTCCTCGGCCCGGTCGACGACGAAGAGGGCCTGCACTACCTGCGCCCCGAGACCGCGCAGGGCATCTTCGTCAACTACAAGAACGTCGAGACCACCGCGCGCAAGAAGCCGCCGTTCGGCATCGCCCAGATCGGCAAGAGCTTCCGCAACGAGATCACCCCCGGCAACTTCATCTTCCGGACCCGCGAGTTCGAGCAGATGGAGATGGAGTTCTTCGTCAAGCCCGGCGAAGACGCCGAGTGGCACAAGTACTGGATCGACACCCGCCTGGCCTGGTACACCGACCTCGGCATCGATCCCGACAACCTGCGCCTCTACGACCACCCCAAGGAAAAGCTGTCGCACTACTCGGCGGGCACCACCGACATCGAGTACCGCTTCCGCTTCCAGGGCAGCGAGTGGGGCGAGCTCGAGGGCATCGCCAACCGCACCGACTACGACCTCAAGACGCACTCGGAGCACTCCGGCACCGACCTGAGCTTCTTCGATCAGGCCTCCGGCGAGCGCTACATCCCGTACTGCATCGAGCCCGCGGCCGGTCTGACCCGTTCGCTGATGGCGTTCCTGGTCGACGCCTACGCCGAGGACGAGGCCCCCAACGCCAAGGGTGGCGTCGACGTGCGCACGGTGCTGCGCCTGGACCGTCGCCTGGCGCCGGTCAAGGCCGCGGTGCTGCCGCTCTCGCGCAACGCCGACCTGACCCCCAAGGCCAAGGACCTCGCCGCCCAGCTGCGCCGCAACTGGAACGTCGACTTCGACGACGCGGGCGCCATCGGCCGCCGCTACCGTCGCCAGGACGAGATCGGCACCCCGTTCTGCATCACGGTCGACTTCGACACCCTCGACGATCAGGCCGTGACGATCCGCGAGCGCGACTCGATGGCGCAGGAACGCATCGCGCTGGACAAGGTGGAGTCCTACCTCGCCACCCACCTCATCGGCGCCTGACACGTATCACGACGAAGCCCGCGCCCCCGGTCGGCGCGGGCTTCGTCGCGTTCCGGCGTGCAGGTGATCACAGTGCGTACCTGACGGTTTGCATTGGCTGGGCTCGTGCCTCACTCTGTGCGTTGTGCTGTGGGAACCGGAAGATGTGGTGCGGGGGCTCGACCCGTCGGAACAACGATTCGTCCGGCATGCCACCTTTACCGGGCGCTCGGTGACCGTGCGCGGTGAGCTCGACGCGGCTGCCCTCGGCGCGGCGTTCGCGGCGCTGCAGCGCGCCTTCCCGATCCTGGTCTGCCGGATCGTCGAGGACGTCGAGGAGAACGGAATCCTGCTGCGCCCCGGGCACATCGAGCCCGTCGGCGCGTGGGTGAGTTTCGGTGATCCCGACGAGGTCAGGATCCCGACCGAGTCGATGGACCCCGCCGCGCAGCTGGGATATCTGGATGTGGTTCTCGCCGAAGAGGATCGGGCGCGGGTAACGCTGTTCGTGCATCACAGCGTCGCCGACGCCGGGCACTGCGTCGAACTGTTCGCGCGGCTGTGGGATTACTACACCGATCATGTCGAGACCGGCTCGATCGCGGTCGGCTCGCGGGAGTATCCGGTGTCGCTGGAATCGCTACTGGCGCAGCGGGGGACCGAGCGTGGACCGCGGTCAGGTCTGGAGACCGTGACCCGTCCGCTCGTCGTCGCCGACGCGGTGGGCGTGGTCGAGCCGTCGCCGCAGGCCACTGCCGCGCTGGCCAGGCCGGCCCGAATCCAGCTGGACCCCGCCGAGACCGCACGGGTGCTCGACCTGGCGCGGGTCCATGCGGTGAGTGTGAACGGGCTGGTCACCGCAGCGGTGCTGCGGGCGTTCACGTCGGTCTATGACGTGGCGGAGGTCGGCTGTGTCTACCCGGTCGACATGCGCAGACGACTCGACCCGCCGATCGCGGCAGCGGCGGGGACGAACATCTCCGGCCTCGCCGCCTTCGCCACCGACACCGCCGGGACCGACGACATCGTCGCCCTGGCCCGCCGGATCGGCACCAGCCTGCACGACGACCTGGCCACCGGCGTGATCGAACAGTCGGTACTGCACTTCCCCGACTTCTTCGGCCCCGCCCGCATCCACTCGACGGCCGGGCACATCGCCCTCACCAACACCGGTACGGTGCCGGCCTTCCGCGCGCCCACGGGCCTGCTCCTCGACGACTACGAGATCGTCTACCTGTCCGCGCATCCGCGTCCGTCGACGGGTGCCTCGGCGGCGGTCACCTTCCTGGTCTACACCTACCTGGGCAGGCTGACCATCGGCAGGCTCGGCGGCGGCGTGCGCGCGGCCGAACTACTGCCCGCCGTGGCCGCCGAGTTGACCTGGCAGGCCGACCACGAGGCCGCGACCGCCTGATACAGCGGGCGCTACGCCCAGCGCCTCGGCGAGGATGGCCTGTGACGTCGGCCCGCGCTCGGCGACGTGATCGGCGAACGAGTGCGCCGATCACGCCGAGTCGGGAGCAGGGGGTGCTGGGTCAGCGCGGCGCGAGCGGCTCTTGCAGTTCGGTGACCCAGCCATCGGGATCGGGCGTCCACGCCAGCGTCACCTCACGTACGGGCGCTGCGGTGCGGTAGCCGTTGTCCTCCACCCAGCGGCCCAACGCCTGCCACGCCTCGCCGATCCCGGCGACATTGCCGTGGTAGACGGTCGTCGCCACGCTCTGCTGTGCGGGCAGATCGACGATCGAGAACCCCGGCGCCGCATCGGGTTCCACATTCACCGGCACACATGCGTGCACGCCGACGGTCCCGTCGTCGCGCGCGTCGTAGTAGGCGATCGCAGGTCCGGCGACGGCGATACCGGCCTGCGCCAGCCGATCGCTGAGATCGCCGAACAGCGGCTGGATCACCGGGCCGATCGCCTGCGGCTCGAAACCCGCTGCCACCCCGGTCGATTCGGCCACCCGCACCGCGGGCACCGACTTGATCACCACATCTTGATCGGGCATGACGCCCTCCTTCTCGATGATGCGGAGTCTCGCTTCGACATCGGTCAACCGGGCGTGGTCGGCCGCGATCTGCTGTTCCAGCTCGGCCCGGCGCAGTGTCAGCATGCCGCGCAGTTCCTCCGGGGCGGGACCCGGATCGAGCATCCGGCCCACCTGCTCCAGCGTGAACCCGAGCTCCTCGAGCGCGACCACCCGGTTCAGCCTGGCCAGCTGCGCGGCCGTATAGAACCGGTAACCGGTGGCCGGGTCGACCCGTGCGGGCCGCAACAATCCCACGGCGTCGTAGTGGCGCAGCATGCGCACCGACACCTGACCGTGTCTGGCGAAATCTCCGATACTGAACATGACGCCCTCCGGTGTACGACCTCACACGGTGTGAGGGTCAAGCCGACTCAGAATCGGCCACCCCGGCTGACCCGGCGCGACCCCGACGACCCGCCGTAGGAACCCGGCCGGTACCCGCCGCCACCGCCGTATCCGCCGCCCCGCGATCCACCGCTCATCGCCCCGCGCAGAAGTCCGTCCAGCAGGATCCCGCCCAGGATCGCACCGGTCTGGGCCCCACCTGACGACACGGGCTGCCGGGTCTCCCAGGCGCGCACGCTCGCCTGTGCCTGCTGCAATGCCCGCCCGCCGAGGTCGGCCGCGGTTTGCGCGCTGGTCAATGCGCGATCGGGTGCGGTGGTGGCCAGGCTGCGCGCCTCGTCGAGAAGGCGCTGCGCCTCGGAGAGCCGGGTGCGTGCCTCGGCGTCGACACCACCACGCCGGGTGGTGATGAACGAGGACGCCGCATCGATCCGCGCCGCCGCGTCGGTGAGGGTGCGATCGAGCCTGCGCCGCAGATCCTCCACGGCGAGTTTGCGATCCGAGGCCGCCGCGATCGCCCGGTCCAGCTCGGCGTCGGCGGTCACCGCCTCGTGGAAGGTGCCGAGCGGATCGGATTCGGCGGCGGCCGCTGCGGTGTTCACCGTAGTGCCTGCCCTGGCGACCGCCGCGGCCAGTTCGGGACCGCCGAAGTCGGCCAGTCCCGAGGCTGCGATGAGATCGGCGCGTAGTTCGTCGAGAGCGGCGGGCAATCCGTCGCGTGCCTGCTGGATATTCGTCGCCGCCTGGTCGACGGCGTCGAACAAGGCGCGCGCCTGACCGATCGCGCCCTCGGCCGCGCGGATCGCCGCGACCGCCCCGCCCTGCTGTCCGACCGGCCGGGTCAGCGCCGCGCGGGCGGTGTCGATGTTCTGCTCGGCGAAGGTGATTCGCTCCGTCGCCATCCGCACGTTGTCGTGGATCGGAGTGAGGACCGAGGCCGGGTAGGCCGAATTCAGCCGGGCCAGTTCGGCTTCGGAGGCGGGCTTACGCGCGGTCAGATCGACGATGTCGCGGGTCAGCCCGTCCAGCCGGGCCGGTGCGTCGATGAGCAGATCGCGCATGGCGTCGAAATCGGCGACCTGGGCGTCGAGTTCGCGGTCGGCCTTGCCCGCGGTGGAGATGAGCTCGATCAGCATGCTGCGCTGTTGGTCGGGGGTTTCCGGGACGGCGTCGTCGAGCTGCTGTCGGATCGTGAACGCCGTGGCGGTGGCGGCACGGGCCGCGTCGAGCGCGGTGCGGAACGGGGTCACCGCGGTCTCGCCGAATTCGCCGGTGGCCAAGGCCAATTCCTCGGAACTGGTGCGCACCGCGTCGTCGATCTCGACGAGTCGTTCGCGCGAGAGCGCCTGCAAGGTCGGCAGCGACAGTTTCGCCAGCGCGGCCGAATCGGTCGGGTCGACGGCACGGGCGGTGGTGAGTTCGGCGCGATCACGGTCGCGACCGCGCTTGCGGGAGAACAGGAGCAGGCCGCCGGCCAGCAGGACGACCACCAGTCCGATACCGACGAGCCACCCCCACGGCACCGCGCCGCCGCGCATCGCCGACCCGATGCCGTCGGCGGTGTCGACGCCGGCCTGCGCCCATTTGCCGTCCCGCAGATCGGGTTCCACCGTGCCTGCCAGCAGCGAATCCAGTTCGCTGTCGCTGACATCGGCGGGCAGGATGCCGTCGAGCCAGTAGCCGCGATCGTCCACGGCCACCGCGAACAGCAGATCGTGATCGCTGAAACCGGAGAGCTCGGACGTGCGGGCCGCCCAGTCGCGCGGGGCCATCGAAGCGAAATCGCGCACGTAGATCACCCAGAGCTTGACCTGGTGATCGCGGTAGAGCCGGTCGACCGCCTCGAGCACCCTGGTCTCGTCGGCGCCGCTGAGCACGTCCGCGCTGTCGACCACCTGCGGACCCATCCGCGACGGCGGCTCGGCGGTCGCGCTCGGCGCGCAGAGCAGGCTCGAGGCGGCGAACACCGCGCAGAGCAGGCCGGCCATCGCGCGCACCGGAACCGATCGTGGGGCCGAACTCTTCCTCGACAGCGGCATGTGTCGAATCTAACGGGCGCGTGGCGACCGCGGGTGCGACGGCGCGGGGCGTGGCTTCTACGATCGGCGCATGGTCACAGTCGATCGCCTCTACACCGGACATGTCACCGCAGGCGCGGCCGCCCAGCAGCGGGACGTGCCCGGCGCTCGGATCGTGAAGATGTCCGTCGGCCCGATGGACAACAACACCTACCTCGTGCAGAGCACGGCCACCGGCGCCGCGGTTCTCCTCGATGCCGCCAACGACGCCACCCGCATCATCGATCTGATCGGCCAGGAAACCCCCGGCCAGATCGTGCTGATCGTCACCACCCACCAGCACCCCGACCACTGGCAGGCCCTCGCCGAGGTCACCACGTCACTCGACGTCCCGACCGCCGCTCACCCCCTCGACGCGGGCATCCTGCCGGTGCACCCCGAGCATCTGCTCGCCGACGGTGACACCATCCAGGTCGGCGACCTCGTTCTCGAAGTGATCCACCTGCGCGGCCACACCCCCGGCTCGGTCGCGCTGGCCCTCATCGACGGTGCGGGCCGCACCCATCTCTTCACCGGCGACTCCCTTTTCCCCGGTGGAGTGGGCAAAACGCACAGCCCGGCGGACTTCGACACCCTGCTCACCGACGTCACCACCAAGCTGTTCGACCGCTACCCCGACGACACCGCCGTCTACCCGGGCCACGGCGACGACACCACCCTCGGCGACGAGCGCCCCCACCTCGCCGAGTGGCGCGACCGGGGTTGGTGAACCGGTCGCAGCGCAATAAAGAACGGCACCAGACGCGGGCCGAGGTGCCGTTCTCCGACGGTCCGAACGCCGTCGACTCCGACGGTTGTCACACCGTCAACCCGAGGCCGGAATCAACGAGACCGATTCGGGTCACGCGACCTCCGGATGGGGAATGGAGGGCGCGAGGAGATGTAGCTGTTCGGTTGGGCACCCCCTTCGAGGAGCCGCGATAAACAACATTCGGTTTCAGATGCCGCCTGCCCCGCTGTGCAAGCGACCGTGGGTGGGGCACCCGGTTGCCCGGACCACCCAGCGTGGTGTCCTGTCGCCGCAGGTCACCACCTTCCAGTACACGCCTCGGACCAGGCGATGTCGAGTGATTCGGCTACTCGAATCGAGGTCGGTTCGGGTATGCGAGAGCGACATCATCGCGGGCGGTCAGGTTGTGGTGGATCAGCACGTGGACCCAGTCCGACGAGCGACGGGATCAGTGCAGCGCGAAGACCGGTCCGGGCCGGGGGCAACGTCCAAGACGATCCGGTCAACCCGATACCGAGCGAGTATCGTCGCAGCTCATGGACCTCCGCGTGCTCCGATACTTCACGGCGGTGGCCGAGGAACTCCACTTCGGTCGCGCCGCCGCCCGGCTGCATATGACCCAGCCGCCGCTGAGCCGGGCGATCAAACAGCTCGAGGCTGATCTCGGCTGTGCCTTGCTGCATCGCTCGCCGACCGGTGTGACGCTCACGCCCGCCGGGTCGGCACTCTACGACGAGGCGCGCGAGCTACTGGCCCGGACCGATCAGCTGCGGACCAGGGTCGCGGCGGCCGCCGGCGTGTCCACTGTCACCATCGGCACCATCGCCGAACAGGCGGGCACGCGACTCGCCGCGGCCTACCGCGCCCGGCACCCCGGCGTGCAGGTCCACATCAGAGAGGGTGACTTCGCCGACCCCACCGCGGGGTTGCGCGCCGGGCGGGTGGATATCGCCCTCACTCGCACCCCGTTCGACGAAACCGGCATCACCACCCGGGTTTTGCGAACCGACCCGGTCGGCGTCGTGCTCCGTGCCGACGATCCCCTGGCCCACCGCACGAGCCTGCACCTGCGCGAACTCACCGCCCGGCAGTGGTTCCAGCTGCCCGGTGACGCCGACCCGGTCTGGCGCGGCTACTGGTCGCACCCCACCGACCCGGACACCGGTCCCGTGGTGCGCACCGTCCATGAATGCCAGCAGACCGTCCTGTGGAACGGCACCGTCGGACTCACCCCGCTCGGCCATCCGGTGCCCGACGGCCTTGTCGTGGTCCCGCTCGTCGACAAGCCGCCGAGCAGCCTCGTGCTGGCGTGGAACAGTGCCGAGCACAGCCCGCTGGTCCGCTCGATCACCGACATCGCGGCGACGCTTTCCTGGGACAGCGTCGCCGCGGCCGACCGTTCACCGGACCGGAATCGGGTGGTGACCGCTGGCATGATCGGTCGTCGGACCGACCTGGCAGACTGATCAGGATGAAATCCGGTTTCCCGCGAACGGCCGCTCCTGCCCCGGATGCACACCGCCCGCATGGGTTCGGGTCGTCGGTCTCGCTGTGGGTCGGCCGGTTGATCGCGGGGGCAGTGCTGATGGCGTTGGTACTGGTCGCCGGGACCGCCTTCCGGGTGTGGCAGGTCGCGCGGATCGACGACTACACCAAGGCCGACGCGATCGTGGTGCTCGGCGCCGCGCAGTACTCGGGCACGCCGTCGTCGGTGTTCGAGGCGCGGCTGTACCAGGCGTGGCGGCTCTACGAGGTGGGCGTGGCGCCGCGGGTGATCACCGTCGGTGGCAAACAGGAGGGCGACCTCTATACCGAGGCCGCGTCGGGCAAGTGGTACCTCGAGGACAAGGGCGTTCCGAGCGAGGACATTCTCGCGGTGGAAACCGGATCGGACACCCTGCGCAGCGTCGAAGCGGTGGCGACCGAGATGCAGGCGCGCGGGATGTCATCGGCCGTACTCGTCAGCGATCCGTGGCATTCACTGCGGACCAGGACGATGGCTCGCGACGCCGGACTGGCCGCGTGGACCGCGCCGACCCGCACCGGCCCGGCGGTCTACACCAGGGAGTCGCAGTTCCACGGCATCGCCCGCGAGACCGGCGCGCTGCTCTGGTACCAGCTCACCCATTTCTCGGCAGATTTCTCCTACACGGCGGGACAGTGAGATTCGATGACCGACAGCTACATCCCGCACGACCGGGAACGGATGGTCCACGAGCCGGGCAAGACCGCCTGGCCGGGCGCCGCGGGCAAGGGACACCGCAGTGAGTTCTCCCGCGACCGGGCGCGCGTCCTGCATTCGGCCGCCCTGCGCCGCCTGGCCGACAAGACCCAGGTCATGGGCCCGCGCGAGGGCGACACCCCGCGCACCCGCCTCACCCATTCGCTCGAGGTCGCCCAGATCGGCCGCAGCATCGCCGACGGTCTCGGCGCCGACCCGGATCTCGTCGACCTGGCCGGCCTCGCCCACGACATCGGCCACCCGCCCTACGGCCACAACGGCGAACGCGCCCTCGACGAATTCGCCGACGAATACGGCGGTTTCGAGGGCAACGCGCAGAACCTGCGCATCCTGACCCGCCTCGAACCGAAGGTGCTCGACCCGGCCGGGGAGAGTGCCGGGCTCAACCTGACCCGCGCCGCACTGGACGCCACCCTCAAATATCCGTGGGGCAGAAGCGGTTCCGGCACCAAGTTCGGTGCCTACGAGGACGACCTCGAACGCCTGGCCTGGGTCCGCAAGGACGCGCCCGACCGCAAGCAAAGCCTGGAATGCCAGATCATGGACTGGTCCGACGACGTCGCCTACTCGGTGCACGACGTCGAGGACGGCGTGATCGTCGGCCGGATCGACCTGCGCGCCCTGGCCGACCCGAGCGAACAGGCCGCCCTCGCCGAGCAGGGCCACGGCCAGCACCCCGACCAGTCGATCGCCGCGCTCGCCGCCGCCGCCCAGCGCCTGTCCGAACTCGACGTGGTCGCCGACGCGGTGAACTACGACGGCACCTTCGCCGCCTCGGTGGCACTGAAGCGGCTCACCAGCGAGCTCGTCGGCCGGTTCGCGACGGCCGCGATCGCCGCCACCCAGGATCACCACGGGCCCGGCCCGCTGACCCGCTACGAGTCCGATCTGATCGTGCCGCCGATCGTGGCCGCCGAGGTCGCCGTCCTCAAGACGGTCGCCCTGCGCTACGTGCGTTCCGACCGCGGCCACCTGGCCCGCCAGCAGACCCAGCGCGAGCGGGTGCAGGCCGTCGCCGACCGCCTGCTCACCACCGCGCCCGCCCACCTGGACGATCAGATGCTGCCCTGGTGGAATGCCGCCACCGACGACACCGCCCGGGTGCGCGTGGTGATCGATCAGATCGCCTCCTATACCGAGAGCCGCTTCGAGCGCGTCGCCGCCTCGCTGGACTGCCGCTGAGCCGACCCGACTAGACTCACTCACCGTGGCCGGACGAATCCCAGATCGCGATATCGCGGCGATCCGTGAACGTGTCCGGATCGAAGACGTAGTGGGCGAGTACGTCGCGCTCAAGCGCGCGGGCGCCGACTCGATCAAAGGCCTGTGCCCGTTCCACGACGAGAAGTCACCGTCGTTCCACGTGCGGCCCAACCACGGCCTTTTCCACTGCTTCGGCTGTGGTGAGGGCGGTGACGTCTACAAGTTCCTGCAGCAGATCGAGCACATCGGTTTCGTTGAGGCCGTCGAGCAGATGGCCGACCGGATCGGCTACCAGATCAACTACGAGGGCGGCGGCACCTCGGTCCAGCGCGACCGCGGTACCCGCTCCCGGCTGGTCGCGGCCAATGCCGCCGCGCACGAGTTCTACATGGCGCAGCTGCGCGAACCCGAGGCCGAGACGGCCCGCAAGTACCTGACCGACCGCAACTTCGACGGCGCCGCCGCCCAGCAGTTCGGCTGCGGCTACGCACCCGGCGGCTGGGATGCGCTCACCAAACACCTGCAGCGCAAGGGTTTCGAGTTCAAGGAGCTGGAAGCGGCCGGGCTGTCCAAGCAGGGCAAGCGCGGGCCGATCGACCGGTTCCATCGCCGGCTGCTGTGGCCGATCCGCAACCTCGGTGGCGAGGTGATCGGGTTCGGCGCGCGCAAGCTCTTCGACGACGACACCATGCCCGGCAAGTACGTGAACACGCCGGAGACCTTGCTGTACAAGAAGTCTCAGGTGCTGTTCGGGCTCGACCACGCCAAGCGCGAGATCTCCAAGGGTCACCAGGCCGTCGTCGTCGAGGGCTACACCGACGTGATGGCGATGCACCTGGCCGGGGTGAAGACCGCCGTCGCCTCCTGCGGCACCGCCTTCGGTGAGGAGCACCTGCAGGTGCTGCGCAGGCTGCTGATGGACGACAACTTCTGGCGCGGCGAGATCATCTACACCTTCGACGGTGACGCCGCCGGTCAGGCCGCCGCCTTGAAAGCCTTCAGCGGTGATCAGAGACTCGCGGGCCAGACCTACATCGCCGTCGCTCCCGACGGTCAGGACCCGTGCGAGCTCCGTCAGCATTCCGGCGACGCCGCCGTCCGTGATCTGGTCGCTCGCCGAACCCCGCTCTACGAGTTCGTGATTCGCGGTCTGCTGGCCGAACACAACCTCGACGACGTCGAGGGCCGTGTCGAGGCTTTGCGCCGCACGGTGCCCGTGGTGGCCCAGATCAAGGACAACGCGACCCGCAAGGGGTACGCGACCAAACTGGCCGGCTGGGTCGGCTGGGACGACATCCAGCTCGTCGTGCGCCGGGTGGGCGAGGAAGCCAAGAAGAACCGGATGGGCAGCAACGGCGCGCCCGTTTCCGGAAAGTCCGGCGCCGCAGCGATTCCCGCGCCCCGCGTCGAGGAGGGCTCCTCGGTCCGGCCCGCCCCGAACGACCCGGTGCTGTTCGCCCAGCGTCAATCCCTCAGTGCCGCACTGCAATACCCCGGCATCGCGGGCGCGTCCTTCGACGCCATCGACACCGCCGCGTTCACCCACCCCGCCTACATCACGGTGCGGATCATGATCGCGAAGGCGGGCGGCACCGCGGCCGGGCTCAGCGGCGCCGAATGGGTGGCCGCCGTCTCCGACCACACCGACGACCTGATGATCCGCGCCCTGGTCTCCGAACTGGCCAACGAACAGCTGCCGGTGCGCTCCCAGAACGACATCCCGCGCTTCATCACCGGCATCCTCGCGCGCACCCAGGAAGCCTGGGTGGGCCGCCAGATCGCCGAGCTGAAATCGAAGCTGCAGCGCTTGTCGGCCAGCGAGGAACCCGACACCTACATGGCGCTGTTCGGTGATCTGGTGGCGCTCGAGCAGTACCGCAAGAGCCTCGCCGCCCAGGCGATGGGCAACGAGGGCTACGCGGCGGGCGCCTGAGTCAGCGGCGCAGCTGCTTGTGGCGCAGCTGGTCGTGCGGGATCAGCACCGTGGTGCGCTCGTCGATCGGCTCCATCGGCTCCAGCTTCGGCTGCGTGCTCAACTTGTCCGACAGCTTCTGCCGGCCCACCGACACCAGCTTCTTCGTCACCGGACTCCCCGTGACCGCCCGCGTCGCCGCACTGATCTGCTCGTAGCGCGCGCGCCCGGCCTTGGTGCCCAGCACATATCCGGCCGCTACGCCGATGATCAACCGCAGCATCTCCTGGAGCTCCTCCCACGTCTGTGTGCGAGTCCATCCTGCCCCAGCCGCCCCACCCCTGTCGATCCGGCCACCCATTGTCGGCACATCGTTATACGCCGCATGTCCGCAGGTAGCGGCCCGATTTGGGAACCTGCGACGCCATGCGCTAAAGTTTCATCTCGGTCAGCCCGCCAAGGCAGACCGCCTGAGTCTAACGGCTCGGGGCAATCCCCTATAGCTCAATTGGCAGAGCAGCCGACTGTTAATCGGCAGGTTTCTGGTTCGAGTCCAGATGGGGGAGCAGAAAAGGCCCCTGACCAGCACATGTGTGCGACGGTCGGGGGCCTTTCTCGTACCATCAGGCGCCAAAGTTCCGGAAAGTCTCCGAAAAGTCGCCCCGCGTCGGAATCTGGCCATCGGCCGGAACCAGGCCACCCATCACGGCATCATGGATCACAGCTGCGGCGTCATGATGCACCTTTCCACGCCGCATGTACTTGCGCTGAGTCATCGCCGGATCGGCATGCTGGAGCACATCCGCAGTCACGCGCGCCGACAACTTCGCATCGTCGAGAACCATCGCCACCAGCTTGCGGAACGCGTACGGGCTCAGGTCGTCGGGAAGGTCGAGGGCTTCGCGCACTCGCTGCCACTGGTGGGAGACGTTGACCGGATCGCGCAAGGTCCACTCCGTCGACGGAAAGATCAGATCCACGTCGTAGTCGGTCGGCGGGGGAGACTTGCGCTTGCGCTGCTCCATCTGCTCGCGGCGACGATCGAGCATGTCGACCGCATAGCCGGGAAGTGCGATCGTGCCCTGCGGATTCTTGGGGTCCTTGTCACGAACCACACGAACCAAGCCCTTGCCCTTGACCCGCACGACCTTGCCCACGGTCCGGATCTCCTTCTTCTTGCTGTCGTAGAACGGCCACGCCAGCCCGAGGACCTGGCTGGGACGTTGCCCGATCGCGCTCATCATGACGATGACGTCGGCCAGGTCGGCATCGTCGCAGTACTCGGCGACCGTGGGCGGGGTGTAGGTGCGGATGCCACGAGCCTGCTCGGCCTTGGTCAACTTGCGAGGACACGGAACCGTCGACCAGTACACCGAGGCGAGGATGAATCGCAGGTCATCGATCTCGATATAGCCCGCGCCGCCGGTCCTGCCCTTAGCCTCCACGTTCTCCGGAATCTCCGCTTCCCGAACAGGATTGACCTCCAGAGCGTTCTTGCGAACGGCGAAGCGGAACATCCCCGACATCATCGATCGGGCATTGAGCATCGAGCCCCGACCGTGCCCGGTCGCAACTATGTCCAGGAACGTCTCCGCGGTGCTCGTCTTGAACTCCTCCGGGCCGATACGGCGGTATCCGTACTCGGCGACCAACATGCCCGCCCACCGGTCGTAGAGCGCGAGTGTGCCGTCCGCACGCCCCTTCTTGACCAGATAGGCCCGATACGCCGTCCACAGCTGGGCCACCGTCGTCGCCCTGGTGATCTCGCTTTCAGAATCGGGGGCAAGCGTGGATACCGCCTCACGCACAGCCGCCTCGGCGCGACTTCCGTCCTTGTCCGGAATCCGCCGGCCACGGCTGTCCTGTCGATCCGGTGACACCCGGCTCACTCGGCGCGGTCGCCCACTTCGATCCCGGACCCACGTCTCAGCTTCCCAATGGCCCGGACGGAGCTCGGTTCGCCGGACATTGCCAGGAACGCCGACAGGTCGCGGCGGTCGACCAGTCCTAGCCATCGGTCCCGGTGTACCTCTCGTCAGTCTCCAACGCCTCCATTGCCGCATGCAGCGCATCAGCATCCCAAAAGTACTGCCGCCCACGACGTTTCGGACGTGGAAGCGCGAACGGTGCGGAGCCCTCCCGGTGCCAGCGCCGAAGCACCTCCGGATGGCAACGGACGATCCGCGCGGCCTCTCTGGTGTCAGCCCAGCGCGTCGCGGTGACGTCGGTCTGAATGCGCTCCATGGTGATCCCCTCTCAGGCTGCTTCTGATTGCTGAACGAAAGTCGGTGTGTCTGGTGGCTCGTTGGCCAGGGCCAGGCGGGCGGTGTTGTACTCGACGCGCCACCTCTGCCGGGCATTCACCAGCGCCATCACGAGGTTTTCGCGGGGCGGTGCGTCCGGGTCGCCCGGCGGGACCGGATACACGCGCAGGTGCGAGGTGTCAGGCTTTTCGATGCCCACGGCGGCGAGCTGTTGCCGAACGAATTCCTGTCGTTCGGCCTTGTGATCCGGGAGGGTCTTGCCGGTCCACAGTTTCGACACCAGCACCCGCCGACCCGGAACGCCGAGGAATTCGCGGCGGTGAGCTTTGGCCTTGCAGTAGCCGGGCTGGGTCTTCTCGCTGGCGCCCTTGGGCACGATCCCGTACCGCAACCACACACCGCACTTCGGCGAGCACGGGGTCACGCACATCTCGGCGTGTAGCCGGTCGTAGTGTTCAGCCACCCGACGCGACTCCGGTTCGAGCAGGTCACCGACGCTCTTGGTCAGGTACTTGGTCAGGTAGCGCACCCGGCGTTCCATCTTGTCGGTACCGCCGAGGATCTGAATCGGCTTGTCCTGCACCCCGAAGCGGATCACGTGGGCGGGGTCGAGGTCGTCTACCTCATCCATCACGGATAGGGCCTCATCCCAGGTGGTCAGCGGGGCACCGGTTTTCGGGTCGGTGAAAGTGCCGGCGGCGTAGTCCCAGACCGGCATGTTCTCTCCGGTGTAGACCTCACGGTCGAAGTGTGGCCACCAGATCTGGCGGTAGGTCGCCGCGGTGACCGCTTTCAGCATCTTGTTCGACACCGAGCCCCGGACAGCGATATGCAGGTGCGGAGCAGCACGGCGCTGCGGTTCGACGCTGGCGAACACCTGAACGTTCCAGCCCACCGCACGCCGCAGGTTCTGCACCCACCGGTCATAGAGGGCAGCGAAGTGGATCGCATCGCGGGCAGCGCGGGAGTAGTCGTAGGTGTCCGGGTCGACCGGCGAGCCGTCCGAGGCCATCGCGCCCTTGCCGTCTTTGCCTCCCCTGGGGTCCCACACCTTGTTGATCGCGCCATACGAGGGCAATGTGAGGGTCAGGAATGTGGAGGGCTGGTAGCCGTTGTAGACCTCGCCCACTGTGCGTTTTTCGACCTTGCGGCGGGGCAGGTCCGGCACGTCCTGACGACGGCGAGTGGACTTGGCTCTGCGTGCAGGCTTGCCGTCCAGCGACGGGAACCGGCCCTTCACTCCGAGTTCGCGCAGTTCGGCGTCGATCTCGGCGACCAGGGCGCGGATCGAGTCGGCGGTGTCGGTGTCCTCGTCGTCGCGGGCCTGGCGGAACTGGTCGAACAAGTGCGCACGAGCACTGAGGAGGTCTGTTTGTTCCTGGGTGGGCTCGACGGTCTCATCGACCGGTTCCCGATCCAGGCACCAGCCTTCACGCAGCTGGTTGGCCCGCAGGGTGCGGTAAGCCTTGGCGCACGCCGGGCAGGTCGCTTCGAAGCGGCATTTGCACGGGGCACCGATGTAGGAGATCTTGCCGGTCCGGTCGTCAACGGCGCGCATCGGAACGACACGAGCGCACACGCCTTCCTTCTCGGCGGCAGCTTCGGCGATGTCCTTGAGCGAGGGCATCGCGCGGCGCTGGGCAGCGGTCATATGGCCAAGGGAGACCGCAGCCATGGAATCGTCAGTGGTGGTGCTCGTGTCCATGGTGTGGCCTCCCTCAGCTCGATGGATGTCGGTTGTTGTGGTGGTCATGCGGCCTTGCGGGTGTGCACGGTCTTGAATCCGGCTACCGATTCGAAGTCGACGACGATCGGTTCCGCGAGTGAGTCGGCGCGGCGGAGGGTAATTTCGACCAGGGCGGGGCCGATGATCGCGGCGTGGGCGTGGCGGGTGCCGAACGCGTGGGCCAGGTGCTCGGCGCGGTTCTCCCAATCCGCCGGGGAGTGACCGGGCAGCATCTTTGTCCGCACGGTGTCCATCGATTCCCCGATCCGGACATCGACCAGGCGCGGGATGATCACGCGGTCGTTGCTGTCGGTCTTGGTGAGCTGGCAGGCGGTCATGACGGTGGCCCAGCGGCGGCGGTACCGGAACCAGGTCAGCCAGCGGGACCGGATACGACCGGTGAGCCAGCGCTCGAACATCTCTGGGCACTTCCAGCGCCAGAGCATGATCCCCGCGACTGCCACACCAGCCACCCCGACCCCGACCGGCCAGCCGAACCACCATCCAACAGCGACGGAAAGGCCGGCGGGCAGCGAGACCATCGGGAACAGCACCGCCCACCACACCAGCTGGAACCCGGTGACGACGACGCCGACCATTGCGCGGCCGATCGCGTCCATCACCACATCGGCGAAGTCGACCGGAGAATCGATCGTGACTTTCACTTTGCGAGTCATGCTGTGCCCCAATCGAATTCGAGCTGTGTCGGTACTTCTTTGCCGGATAGGAATCTGCGCCACGGCTCGCAGGGGTTGTGGCGGTAGACCACGATGGGCTTTCGTCGGCGGGCCTTCGTACCGACGATGTAGGCATCTCCGGCGCTGCGAACCTTCGGCAACGGCTCGACGTTTTCGCCGACCAACAGCCCCCAGTGCTGGGCGGTGTTCGGGTCGGTGCTCATGCCGCGTCACCCCAGTCGTCCCAGTCGCTGACGTCGCTGTAGTCGTTCCACATCGGGGCCGACCCGGTTTCGGCGAGCAGGTGCACCGCCACCGCCAGCGGGTCCAGGCCAGCGCGTTCGAGGCGGCCACGGCGATGCGCTTGCAAGTCGATCACGTTGGAGTCGCGACGAATATTGTTGATAGAAGCCATGATTCAGTCCTTCAGGTTGGTGGAGTCGAGACGGGATGTGTCGGGTTCGCAGTTGCCGCATTCCGCGCAGCGCACCAGAGGGGTGTGATACGGGTCGTCGACGCGCGAACCCGCGAAGACCATCCGTCGGCCACAGCAGAAAGCGAGGTGGCTCAGGTCCGGCATCGCAACCGGGATCAGCGGATCGACCGGGCCGTCACCGGCTTCGGCCTCGGAGATCCCGCAGCGTCGGCAGTGCTGCATTCCCGGCTTCGGGCGGGGCAGTAGCCAGATCAACCGCTGGGAAGTGAAGGCGTGGCGGCCCTCGGCGGCGCATTCGGCCAGGGTCAGGCAAGTGCCGCAGAACACGCGGTCACCGTCGTAGTGCCAGGGCGAATCGGCCAGCTGGGCGATCGCTTCGTTCATGCTGTGCGCACAGGTCGGGTCGTCGACGTATTCGCCGGTGAACCGATCCCCGCAGGTGTCGCAGTAGATGACGATGTGTGCTTCGGTGGTGATTCCGCGTTTCATGCCGCACGTCCCATGTCCTCGGTGTCGTCGTCCTCGCCCGGGATGAAGTCCGGGTCGAAATCGGAGTAATCGCCTTGCGGGCTGTAGTCCGGCGCAGCAGGGGCGTAGGCGGCCACCAGAGCGTCGATGTCGTCGTCGGTGACCATGAACGCCCGCACCCGCACGAACCCGTCCTTGCCGTCCTCGGCGACGTAGCCGACACCAGGTGTGTCAGCGGGGATTTCGTCGCAGCGAGCGCCCTTGTCCTTGGCCGAATCGCCGTGGACCATCCGGATCTGGGTGACCTCCTCCAGCCGAAGGCCGATGCGGACGTTGAACAGCTGCCTGTTCGGCATCGTCTCCTTCGACGGGTCCTGCACAGCCGCAGTCACCGAGTAGCCGACCGCACGGCCCTGGGATTGCAGCAGACCGGTGTACTGGCGGAACTGCTCCTGCTCCTCGCGGGAAGCGAACGACGACAACGCAGCGCCTTCGTCGATGACGATCCACACCAGCGGCATGTCCGGCGACGGCGTGAACTTGCGGATACGAGCAGCCTTGAGCGCCGCGGTGCGTTCCTGCATCTGGGCCACGGCGTCGGCGAGCATCGCCAGAATCCCGGCAGCAGTCCACTCGAAGCGGGTCCACAGGTCCTCACCGCGCGAGAACTCCATGCCGCCCTTGGGGTCTGCCACCCACACGTCGACGTATCCGGCCTTGATCGCGGGACCGACCCCGGCGACCAGCGACCACAGCACCGAGCCCTTACCCGACCCGGTGGCGCCAGCGAGCAAGATGTGCGTACCTAGCAACCGGACCAGCCAATCTCGGCCGTCCTCGCGCACACCCGCCGGGACCGCTCCCAGATCCACGCCGGTTGCCATGAACGCGTCGGGGTGAACGGTGACGGGGCTGGCGAGGGTGTCCCAGCACCTCAGGTCGAGTTCGACGAATCCCGAATCAGTCTCGCGGGCAAGGACTTTCGGAACACCGAGGTAAGCGGCGAGGCGGGCGCGGGTGTCCTCGTTGGTCCAGTCCGAGACCGTCTGACCGCCGAGCAACTGCACCTCGGCGACAGCACCGGAAGGAACCCGAGTCAGGGTCAAGACGTTGGGCCAGCCGCTATCCGGGCTCCCGAGTCCGAGGGCTTTCCACATGTAGGCCAGCTGGCGTGAGTCGGTCATCACCATGACCGCGACCCGCAGTTCGGCCGGAACATGCGCCAACGGGTCCTCTTCCTCGGAAGCCGCGGGCGTGACTCCGTCGAGGTGACGCCACCACAGCAGCACCCCGGCGGCCATCACCGTCGACAGCGAGACAATCGTGGTACCCATCACCGCACCGCCTTCGACGAGCAGCACGCCCAGGTGCAAGGTTCGCCAGTGCGGTCGATGAAGGGCTGTTCGATCCCGTGGGCGTCACCGATCGCGGCGGCCAACAGCTCGATCAGTTCCATCGCGTCGGCAGGGGCGAGTTCCAGCCACCGAACACACCCGGCCACGTGACCCAGGGCGATCTGGATGCCGCCGTTTCCGTGGTTGATGTCGGCGTTGTAGCGGACTCCCGGAACGCCTTGCTGTACGAATTCATGGTTGTTGATCAGCAGCAGGAACTGCGCCAAGGTCGGCTCTCTGCGCGCTTCCCAGTAGCCCTCACGCTGGTGCAGCATCACCACACCACCTGCAAGTTCGAGGTGTAGGTGTCCAGCGCGGCGGTGATCGCGTCAGCCAATGAAGCGGCATCGACCACCGACAGCGTCACCTTGTGCGCGCCGAAGGTGACATCGACCGTGTTCAAGGTCGAGTGGTAGTTCACCGTGGTGTATCCCGCGTCTGATCTGCCAGACATCCGGACGGAGATGTGATCGAACATGTCAGTTGCCTCCTGAAGGAACCGCGACCGGGCGCGGGGGCTGGAAAGGTTGAACCACCCGCACAGGCGGCGGCGGAGTGGTCGGCCGGACAACTGCCGGCGGAATCGGCGAACTCGTCGGCAGCGGTGCCGGAACAGGTTCGGGAACAACAGGTTCGGGAGAATCGGGCTCGACCGCTTCGGCCACCGGAGCCGGTTCGGCGTCTGTGGTGGGATCGGTCGAGGTGTTGCGGGAGCGCAACAGCACGGCCAGGCCGTGAGTGTCGAGCAGCAGGGCAGCCGGGGCGATCACCGCCAGAGTTGCGGCCATGATGCCGTGACCTGAGGCCAGTGCATGGGCGATGTTGCCGCCGATCGAGACCGTCGCTCCCGCGATCAATACGCGGGTGAAGAAGGTCCGCTCTGGACTGTCCGCGAGGGCCAGGACCGCGATGGTGGCTTGAATGATGGTGCCGTCCACGATCACCGGGAACAGCCACGCAAGATGGGTGGGAGTGTGGGCCATGACCGCGAGGTCACGCAGAGCCGCGAACGAGAGAACGAACGCGGCGGCCCCGATGGCCAAGACGATGAGGACGGCGGACCAGCGTGCCCACCGAATGCTCTTGGGCTGCTGATCCGCCGTACTCACGGTCACGCCGCCTGAGACTCAGCCACAGCCGCAGCGTGTTCCTTGGCTGCGTGCTCGATGGCATCGTGGGACATGAGCAGCCGCGTCAACTCCTCGGCCACCGTCC
Organism: Nocardia sp. NPDC057663; assembly: GCF_042799895.1. Classification (NCBI taxonomy): domain Bacteria; kingdom Bacillati; phylum Actinomycetota; class Actinomycetes; order Mycobacteriales; family Nocardiaceae; genus Nocardia; species Nocardia sp. NPDC057663. The sequence continues at coordinate 82,588 of NZ_JBHVHX010000017.1, forward strand.
GCGCGTCCTCGATCGACAGGATCAACCCCGCCCGCGAATCCGCGTCCGGCAACACAAGATCGATCGAGAAGAAGGCCGGGACCATCGAGTCCGTCACCGAACTGGGGTGCTGTGCGAAGTACTCGACAGAGATGTCGGTGGAGTAGCCGCTACCGAATCGCATGAAGGACATCGCGATCACGCGGCCTTGCGATCGGCGGTGACGTTGCGGGCACCGGAGTTATCGCCCTTGATGCCACCGGCATAGAACTGGTAGCCCTGGTACTTGAACTCGCCCTGACCCATCACCTTCGGCTCGGCCATCAGGCCCTCCACCTCGATCATGCGCAGGCCCGTACCGGGAGCCAGCTCGTCACCCGTGACCATCGGAACGTCCTCGGCCAGGAAGATCAGCTCGAAGCTCTTGCGCTTGGCCTTGGGCTCGTGCGGATCGGTGACGTTGGCCTTCCACATCAGCAACTGAGTGCCCTCGTTGGTCTTCGGGTTGTAGTCCCGCAGCTGCTCCGGCATCGCGTTGCGGTCCGGGTTGTATTTGATCGCAGCCTCGATCTGACCGTTGAGCAGCAAGCCCATCGGGAACGCCTCGGACTGCGAGACCGGGAAGCGGAAACCGCGCTGAAGTGCCATGACATCTCCTCTGATTAGGGGACTTCCGTGAGTTCGAGTTGATCTGTCTGTGTGCCCCGTGCCACAACGGTAGCAACTGCGCCCCTTAGGGCGCAACTACTTTCTCCGAAAACATGCAGCAACCTTGAGTCCCGGCCTTTTCCCAGGTCAGGTCGTCGGTCGCAGCTGATACCATCGCTTCAGCAACTGCTACCGAAGGAGTTCCGTGCCCGCCATCGACCCCACGCCGACCGCGTCCGCTCGGATCGCTCAGGCGATCAGGAACGACATCGAGGCCGGGAGGCTTCGGGATGGCCAGCGCCTGCCCTCCACGCGTGACCTTGCAAAGGACTGGCGTGCCAGTCAGCGCACCATCACCGAGGCGATGGAACTCCTTTCCAAAGAGGGCTACATCACGTCGCTCAACAGATCCGGGCGCGTCGTCACCACCCCCACCGCGATCACTCTTGCGCTGTCTTCGCCGGTCCGACCGATTCGCCCGCGTGTGGTTTTCGTGGGGGGCTACCCAGGTTCTGGCAAGTCCGAGTTCGCCCGAACGTTGGCTCGGGCCACGAACTGGCCGATACTCGATAAGGACACCATCGCTCGTCCGCTGATCGAACCGGCACTTGAGGACCTCGGCGAGACTGTCAATGATCGCGAGTCGAACACGTACCTGACGAAGATTCGGCCACGCGAGTACGAGGCGCTTGAGGGCGTCGTGCACGACAACATCGAGGTCGGAAACTCCGCGATCGCCACCGCCCCGTACCTCCGCGAGTTCACAGACCGCGCTTGGCTTGACCGCGTGATCGCCCGAGCCGATACCTACGACGCGGACTGCACATTCGTGTGGGTTCGGTGTTCACTCGACACGATGCTGATGTACCTCCGCCGACGTGGCGCGGGTCGCGACAATGCGAAGCTCGCCAATTGGGACGAGTACAGCGCAGGGCTAGACACCGAATTTCGCCCCTTGGCGCCCCATGTCGTAGTCGACAACGACCCAGACAGCCCACCGCTCAGGACCCAGGCTCAGCAGCTCATCGAGTCATTTCGCAGGGACGCCGACCAGTGAAATCGGGTGTGATCTTGTACGGCGGGCCAGCTACCGGCAAGGATACGATCACGACCGCTCTCGCTCTGCGCGACCAGCGATTTCAGCTGTTTCACAGGCTCAAGTGCGGGCCAGGTCGTACCACTGGATACCGAATGACCGACGAAGCGGAGATCAGTCGGCTTACCGAGACCGGCCAAATGATCTGGATCAACGAGCGGTACGGCGCGCGATATGCGATCGATCGCCCTGGCCTGTCTCAACTGCTTGCTGATGGATTCATCCCGGTTGTCCACGCTGGTCAGCCAGAGGTGATCGCTGCAGTAGAGACTGCGATGCCTGAGGTGCGATGGACGGTCGTGCAGCTTGTCACTGACCTGGCGACCGCCAAAGCTCGGATCGTGGCTCGCGACACTGGCGACATTGCCGAGCGACTCGCGGCCCGAGACGCAACACCCCAAATCGTTGCCAACGCCACGTTCGACACTGCCCAACTTACGCCAGACCAGGCGGCCGAGTACATCGAAGCAGCGGTGCGTTTGCGCGCTGGCCCCGCAACGATCTGACACAGATTGAAGACGTCAGGAGCGGCGGAACCTCACACCACGTTGGGTGTGAAGTTGGGGAACTCGGGGTACCATCGAGCCATCACGCGAGTGATGTCGAGCGGGTGGACCGCCGTTGCTGCGACGGCCCACCCTGATGGGATTAGCTAGCCCGCCAAACTCGGCTGACCAGGAACAGAGCCCCGGCGATCACGGACGCTGCTACCAACAGCACACCGTAATCGACCGGGGCTTTCCGCTTGCTCCGGCGATGTTTCGCCATCTCCCACCACCTCCCTTCTCGGCACGGCACGGTGACCAGGTCCCGTACCGCCCCTGAGGTGGAGGTGTCCCCAGCGTACTCAAGCGGGTACAGACCGGAACCGTTTGCACCCCAACGCATCCACAGCCAGGCATCTGTCCACAGTCGCGAACCAGCCCTTGCGCTACCGCGACTCGCGTGCCTGCCTCACCTCCGCAGCTCCCGCACAATCACCACCCAGCCCCAGCACGTCCGAACCGGCCAGATCCCGTCAAACCTGTCTGTTCGTCGGCTTGGAACCAAGCGCAGTCGGTAAACGTCCCCGAGTTGTTGAGCGCCAACCACTTCACGAAGTGGTTGCTGAATTCGGCTATATAGAGTCAAGGGCGCCTGCGGCGGCGCAGAGCGCCGCCGCCGCGCTGCGACGCGCAGCGCGCGACAAAGGGCGAGTCGCGCGGCCCGTCGGCACGTCGGCGACGCTCAGCGCCATACCGTGGCGGCCCCACCTCTTCTGGCCGCTTTCTGCTTTCACCCGAGCAGTGCTGGGCACGACGTGAGCCGTACCCGACTGTCTCTCCCGCAGCTTCAGAACGGATCGGCCGGCATCGTGCCAGTCGACCGGTTGTGGTTGCGCCATCCCCACGCGGATAGCAGCGATGGTCACCAGGGTTCCTCTCCGCCTGGTGCGGCCTGACTCTGCGTCGACGGAATCTGCCGATGGCGTACCAGACCACACCCACCCCGGCAAAGACCAAGACGTGTCACCACCCGAGGTGGTCACCCGCGGCGACGTCCTTTCGGGCACTTCGTCTCACCTTGAGCTCTCAGCCGGGTGACCACCTCGGGTGGTGAGCCTTTGCCGGGGCGGGTGCGGCCTGGTCCGGGCGAGCCCAGATTCCACCGACACAGAGCCAGACCACCCCAACCGGAGAGGAACCCCGATCATGTCCAACACCACCGTCATCACCTGCTGGGCCTGCACCACCGCACCCTCCACCACCGTCTTCCCCGAGTACGACTTCGGCCCCTGGAAGCCGCTCTTCGCCTGCCAGCCCTGCCTGGACGACTACCGCGTCGGCGAGGAGCTCATGCGCGAGTACCACTGACCGGCCGGGGGCTTCGGCCCCCCTTCACTTCCTGGCCGCCGACAACGAGGTCGGTAGCGGGTCGCCAACGACGTCGACCCCAGGCCAGGACACCCTGCCCCCTGCGTGGCGACCTCTCCACCCACGCAGGACGGCAGGGCACCAAACCCGACTACGCAGCGGGCGGCTTCTCCTCACCGTCGAAGTGCGCCAACCACCCGGTGTCACCATCGACCGTGCGGGGGGACTGTTCCAGCGCCGGTTCGTACTGCGGCACTGGCCGAACTACTACGTGCTGTTCCTGTGTCATACCTGGTTGGACGTTGCTGAACAGAATTCGGTTCCATCGAACTTGGAGCGACCTGCGGCCGCTTGGCCCTGTGTTGGGTTGGCCTGCATTGTGATCCCGCGCCCCTCACACCTCAAGGGCGCATCCGCGTCAGCTGCGCTGATGGACATTCGTCCACCCTTGACCTGTGAGCCTCTGCGCGTGAAAGGCAGGCCTTATCGGGCAGGCGGTGAGCCAGCCCCTGTATGCGCAACCCAACCCAGCACAGGGCCAACAACCCGCCGTCTCAGTGCTCGCAGTCGTTGTGCGCGGGCGGGCTGTAGGTGGTCGCACCACAGGCCCAGCACGTGTGGACGCGGTGATGTCCGCCGATCCGACGACACGGCATCGCGGTGACGAGCGAACGTCCAGCCCCGAGCCGATGCCCGTTCGGACAGAACCGGGGCGACGGCTCGGTCCACTGCCCGGTGCGCACGTAGGGTCGCATAGAGTCGCACATACGTTCGATTATGGCGCGGCCTAGTTGACCCCGCTCGTCGGGGTGCCAGTGTCGCCGCGTTGTCACAACTAGGGCTGGGCGGGCCGGGATCGGCCGGGCTGATCCGCCTAAAAGTCTCCAGAAAGTCGCTGGTCGTCAGCGTAATGCCGGGTTGTGTCCGGTTGTAAACTGTAGCCCGGCAGTCATTATTTGCGCTGGTCAGAACGGGTTTTCGAGTCGCGATTGACTGCCTCGGGTTGTCTGTAGTAGCGTGCCCGTCTGCAACTCGGCAGGTTTCTGGTTCGAGTCCAGATGGGGGAGCAGTAGAAGAGGTTCTCACCTGCGGACGTTCACGTAGGTGGGGGCCTCTTTTGTTGTGTCCGTGCCTGTTTCAGCGTATCAAGTTGTACGGAAAAGCGGTACAGTACAAGTATCTCGTACAAGGATGGGAGTCCGATGACAGATACCGTGTCTGCCAGCGAAGCGCGGAACAAGCTGTTCCCGCTCATCGAAGAGGTCAACAACGACCGCACCGCGATCCGCATCACCAGCAAGAAGGGCAACGCCGTCTTGCTGAGTGAGGAGGAATTCAACTCGATGCAGGAAACGCTGTACCTGCTGCGTTCACCTGCCAACGCGGCCAGATTGGCGCAGGGTATCGCGCAGGCGGAGTCGGGGGATGTTGTGGAGTTCCGGCCAGAAGGGGACCGATGAGAGTCGTCTTCGTCAAGGTCGCTTGGGAAGATTACACACATTGGGTCAGTACCGACCGGAAGGTCGCAATCCGCATCAACCGCCTGATCGACGACATCGCCCGCGATCCCTTCAACGGTCTCGGCAAGCCTGAGCCGCTGCGAGGCGACAAGTCGGGTTATTGGTCACGTCGCATAGATAGTGAGCACAGGCTGGTCTATTCAGTCTCGGGGGAGACTGCCACGGTCGTGCAGGCTGGGTACCACTACTGAACTCCCGATCACCGTGCTGGCACAGGGTGCGGTCAGGGCAGCCGGTCGATCACCGTGGCGCTTGTTCGATTCGAGCCAGGGGCCGTCTGAGGTGGAGGTGTCCCGAGCCTGCTCGAGCCGTCAAAGGCCGGAACCGTTTGCGCCCTAACACTTACCCAGCCCGGCACCTGCCAGCCGAACGCTCTGATCTGCCGAGTTCGTGAGTCGCCTCGGACCTTGCTGGCTTCCTAAAACGGCGCTCTGTCAGCATGTTCGTTCGGCGGCGTGCCTTCGGCGTCGGTAAGAGCGATAGCTTTGGTTGTGCTTACAGTGATGATGAACGACCGAGCGGCGAGGGTGCTCGGTGTGCGGGGCGGATTCGACGGCCTGGATCCAGAAGGGAGCTTGGCGGCCGGCTTGCGGACGTGGGTGGATGGCGGGATCGAATGCCGCGGCGAGGTGGTGTGCTGGGGCCCGGTTCCCGCGCACGCTGACGACGCGCTGGGGCGGGCCTTCGATCTAACCGGCTGGGAATGTTCTCATACCAGCTTCCACCTCGAAGATTTTGTGCCCGTTGAGACTACGTGTGCCGAGGGACCGATCATCAGTGTCGACGCGCAGCGAACCCTGCTTCGGCAAGGGATCGCACTTGCGCGGGAGGTCGGGCGCCTGGCTGAAGACCTGGACACGCCGATTCCGCTGCGATGCATCATCGCGACCAACGAAACCAATGGCACGTTCAGGTTTCATCGGATCCGGCCCGATGAAAGCTGGCTGGTCGACGACCTCGACAGCTATGTCGGAGACCACGTAGTTGTCATCGACTTTTTCCCTCGGCCCGATCCCTCCCTTCCGCAGAACGATCACTAGCGCTACCGCGACTGATGTGCCTGCCGCTGATCCGCAGCTCCCGCACAATCACCACCCAGACTCAGCCGAACCTGTCCGTTCACGGGCTTGGAACCAAGCACAGTCGGTGAACGTCCCCGAGTTGTAGAGAGCCACTCGCCACACAAAGTGGTTGCCGAATTCGGCTATATAGAGTCAAGGGTGCTTGCGGCGGGGCATGCGCGCCCGCCGCCGCGCTGCAACGCGCAGCGCGTGACAAAGGGCGAGTCGCGCCCGTCGGCGCGTCGGTGGCACAACTGTGCCAGACCGTGGCGGCTTTCTCCTATCTGGCTGCTTTCTGCCTTCACCCGAGCAGTGCTGGGTGCGACGCGAGCCGTACCCGACTGTCTCTCCCGCGGCTTCTGACGGATCGGCCGGCATCGTGCCAGTCGACCGGCTGTGGCCGTGCCAGCCCCCTGCACCACCGCACCCTCCACAACCGTCTTCCCTGAGTACGACTTCGGCCCGCTTCACTTCCTGGCCGCCGTCAGCGAAGCTAGTAGCGGGTCGCCAACGACGTCGACCCCCCCGGCCGGGACACCCTGCCCGGCGAATTGCTGAACAGAATCCGCCGGAGCGCGCGCGTTGGGTGCCTGGGCCTAGGCTTTCTTGGTGCCCAAGATCATGTTGTCCAACCCTCACTCAGACAAGGCGCTCGTGGTCTGGGTCGAACCATGGGGGAGGGACTACTGGATGAATCCAGGAGATGAGCTCACCTTCGATTTCGACGAGGCCGACTACGCCGAGAACATGATCGGCAAGGACAACGGACACTTCCTGGTGTCGTGGCTGGACGACGGAATCGTGGTCTGGCCAGCCTCCCGCTACGGCAGCACTGTTCGCGACCAATCAGGCACCGAGCTCGATTGCGGTCACCAACGCCCAGCACACGTAGACCTTGCCTGGCGAGAAGCCGGGAACTTCGGCAAGCGCGACCAGCGCCAGTAGCGAGATGCGCCACGTGGTGAATTGCTGAACGGAATCCGCGGTGAGGTCGGTGGTATCGCGACCGGTGGCCGCGTGGCCTGGTCTGGGTTGGCCTGCATTGTGATCCCGCGCCCCTCACGCCTCAAAGGCGCTAGCGCGTCAGCTGCGCTGATGAACCTTCGTCCACCCTTGGCCTGCGAGCCTCTGCGCGAGACAGGCAGGCCTTATCGGGCAGGCGGTGAGTCGGCCCCTGCATGCGCACCCCAGCCCAGAACAGGGCCAGTCGTGGTCCGGATCGCCCTGTGCGTAAGGAGATTCAACCCACAGGCCCGTAAAGTCAGCTGTTGTGATCACTGCCTTGATAGCCATCGCTGGCACACTCCTCGGTGCGGCTGCCACCCACTATTTCCAGCGAGTCAACGCAGACAGAACCGTGCGTCAGAACTTCGCGGAGCGCCTGCGACAGGACCGGCTTACCGCATACCATGCGTTCGCGACCTCAGTCATCGAGTATCGCCATGAGCAGATCGAACGGTGGCACCGGCTCAATCGGGACCCCGACGCAGAAGCGAACATGCGGTCCGAGGCGTACGACAAGAAGGCGGCCGTCAGGTCTCAGATCCTCAGGATCAAGCTCCTAACGAGCGATGAGGCACTGATCCGACTTGCTGAGGAAGCCATAGATGCGTCAAGGGACATCCAGCGAAGTGGGACCGGCCCAGGGGCACCTGGGGAGCACGAAGGGCGCTACTTGCGGGCAACCGCCGCTATCGACGCGTTTGTTCGGCACGCCGGGAGCGGCATACAGAATCACTCAGCGGGGAATCTAACGGAATTGAGATGAGCCAGGGTCTTGGCGGAGCTCCGAGAAATCGGCTGCGGTACGTAGGGGCCTGGCATGCACCAGATGTGCGCACCCCAACTCAGAGCAGGGCTAACTGGTGCACGTAACGACCCACCCGCTACTTTCCCACGACAAAGCCAGGCGATTCAGGCATACAACGCCGTAGCCGCCATCATAAGTCTCCGAAGCGTCCTCGCGGTCTCCGAAGGAACTGTGCGGTGGGGCGGGGAGTCCGGCGACTTCGACTGGGACGCAACGGCGTCGTTGCCATCGGGTAGCTGGTGGGGCTACCTCCGGTGCCGTGCCACTTGAGGACGCGGACCGGAAGCGGTCGTTTGTCCAGGTAGGGGCACGTACCGGGATCGGCGGCGCCTGATCGGTGAGGTAAGGTAAGCCTACGCAAATTCGAGAGGCTAGTTCATGCGCATCGTGTCGTTCGGCTTTCAGACTTGGGGTCGCAAGACCCTGCAGGCACTCATCGATTCCGATCACGAGGTGGTCCTCGCGGTCACCCATCCGGCCACGGAATCCTCTTACAAGGCGATCTGGAACGATTCGGTCGAGGAACTGGCCGCCGAGCACGGTATTCCGGTGCATCTGACCGAGCGCGCGGATACCGAGACCATCGAACTGGTCAAGCATGCCGAACCCGATGTGATCGTGGTGAACAGCTGGTACACCTGGATGCCTGCCGAGCTGTACGACCTGCCGCCGCTCGGCACGTTGAATCTGCACGACTCGCTGCTGCCCAAGTTCACCGGCTTCTCCCCGGTGCTGTGGGCGCTGATCAGCGGGGCCGAGGAATTCGGCCTCACCGTTCATCGGATGGACGAACAGCTCGACACCGGCGACATCCTGATCCAGAAGCGCCTGCCGATCCCCGCCGGCGCCACCGGCACGGAACTCGTCCTCGCCGGCATGGAATTGATTCCGGGTGCGGTGCACGAGGCCCTTGCCGCACTGACCGGCGGTACCGCGGTATGGACGCCGCAGGACAAGACCGAGCGCACCTACTTCCACAAGCGCTCCGATCGTGACAGCCGGATCGACTGGTCCTGGGACGCGGTCGACCTGGAACGCTTCGTGCGGGCGCTGTCGGCGCCGTACCCGCGCGCCTATTCGCACTATCGCGGGCAGCGCATCGAGGTGCTGGAGGCGATGATCTCCGAAGCTCGCTACGGCGGCACCGCGGGGCGGGTCATCGTTCAGGAAGGCGGCGGCGCGGTCGTCTGCGGCGCGCAGCCGCACCGCGGCGGCAACCCCGCGTTGGTCATCACGCGGGTCCGGACCGCTGACGGCGCCGAACACGACGGCACCGAATTCTTCGCCCGCGGCGGCTATCTCACCGACGACCCCGCCTGAGGTCGCATCCCCCGAGGTGGCCCGCGCACGCGTGGCCGCCGGTTCGTTCGTTTCCCCAGTACCAGAGGCACCATGACGCACCCTGATCCGACCCCTGCTGTCCGACCGCTCACCGCGGCACAACGCGAGGTGTGGTTCGCTCAGCAGCTACTCGGGCCGGTGCCGTTGACCGTGGCGCAGTACGTGGATCTGAACGGGCCACTCGACCTCGAGATCTATCAGCGCGCGGCCCGCAGCGCCGCGCGCGATCTCGGCGCCTACCTGCGGTTCACCACCGTCGACGGCGAGCCTGGGCAGTTGCTCGATCCCGGTGTCGACGATCGCATCGCCGTCCGGGACTGCGCGGCCGAACCCGATCCGTGGGCCGCGGCGATGGCGTGGATGCGCGCCGATCAGTGTGCACCATTCGATCTCGCCGTCGATCCTCCCATCGTGACCACCGTGCTGCGGCTGGGCGCGCAGCGCCACCTGGTGTACACGCGGGCGCACCACGTGGCGCTCGACGGATACGGTGCAATTCGGTTGCAGCATGTGCTGGCTCGTCACTACGAGGCAGCGCTGGCCGGGGCGCCGGCGCCCTCGGTGCCGGTGGATTCGACGGCGGTACTGGCCGAGGCCGAGGCGACCTATCGGGCGTCCCGGCGGTACGCGATCGACCGGGAGTACTGGCGCGGGCGGATCGACGAGCTGCCCGCATCGGTCAGCCTGGCGGCACGGTCCGGTGATCCCGACCCGTTGCCGATCCATGCCCGCGTCGAACTCCCGGAATCGTTGGTCGCCCAGCTGCGCGACCGGGGAGGTTTCCCCGGCAACACGGTGGTGCTGGTGGCGGCGTTCGCCGCGTTCCTCGGTCGGCTCACCGATGCCGATCCGGTGACGCTGAGCCTGCCGGTCACCGGGCGTACGGTCGCCAAGCTGCGTGAATGTGGCGGCATGACCTCCAATATCGTGCCGTTGAGCTGCTCGGGTGACACCGTCGGCAGCGTCATCGCCAGTGCCGGTGCCGGGTTGAGCGGAGCGCTGCGTCATCAGCGCTACCGCGGCGCCGACATGGTGCGTGACAGCGGACGGCAGGCGCGATCGCTGAGCTTCGGACCGGCGGTCAACATCATGAACTTCCACACCGAGCAGGTGCTGGGGGAGGCGCGCGGCACGATCCACCTGCTGTCGACCGGACCGGTCGACGATCTCGCGCTCAACGTGTATCCGGTCGACGATTCCCGGTTGCGGGTCGAGTTCGAAGCCAATCGCCATCGTTACACCAGTACGGAGGTCACCGCGCACCTGGACCGCTTCGTCGGCTTCCTCACCGCGTTCGCGTCGGCGGCCGACGATGTCCCGATCGCCGAGTTGCCGGTGCTCACCGGCTCCGAATGGGAACAGCTGGTTCCGTGGCGCGGTCCGGAGGCGAGGACACCGGCGACACTGAGCGAGCTGATCGCGGCCGCCGTCGCCGAGAACCCGGACGGCACCGCTGTCGTCTACGACGAAAAGCGCTGGACCTACCGCGAATTCGACGCGTGGACCGACCGCATCGCCGATACCCTCCAAGCGGCGGGCGCCGGCCCGGAGACGTTGGTCGCGATGGTCATGGAACGGTCCGCCGCGTCGGTGGGCGCCGTGTGGGCCATCGCCAAGACCGGCGCCGGGTTCGTCCCGATCGATGCCGGATACCCCGCCGAGCGCATCGCGCACATACTGGGCGACTGCGGCGCCACGCTGGGCGTGACCACCGCCGGGCAGCGCTCGAATCTGCCGGACTCGGTGGGCTGGACGATCGTGGACGTCGCAGGGCCTGCCGACGAAGAGACCGCTGCGACCGCGCCGCGCACGCGGCCGGCGATCCGCCCCGAACATCCGGCCTACCTCATCTACACCTCCGGCTCGACCGGCGTACCCAAGGGTGTGCTGGTGACCCACGGCGGGCTGGCGAACCTCGCGGCCGAACGCCGCGATCGGTACGCGCTGCGGCCGGGCGCGCGCACGCTGCACCATGCCTCCCCCGGCTTCGACATGGCGGTCGGGGAGATCCTGTGCGGGCTGGCGGGCGCGGCGACGCTGGTCGTGGCGCCCCGCTATGTGATGGCCGGACCGGATCTGGCCCAGCTCATCCGGCGCGAACGACTGACCAACGCCATCATCACTCCGGCGGTGCTGGCCACCTTGGATCCTGAGACGCTGCCCGACCTGCGGGTACTCGGGGTCGGCGGCGAGGCGATTCGCCCCGACCTGGTCGCGGCGTGGTCGCGAACCCGGCTGATGCGCAACGGTTACGGCCCCACCGAAGCCACCGACATCGCCACCATCGCCGAGCTCGAGCCGGACCGCGCGGTCACCATCGGCGCGCCCCTGCGCGGGTTTCACGCGCTGGTGCTGGACGCCCGGTTGCGACCGGTTCCGCCCGGGGTGATCGGCGAGCTCTACATCGGCGGCCCGGCGCTCGCCCGCGGCTATCACGGCAAGCACGCGCTCACCGCGGCCCGGTTCGTCGCCGACCCGTTCGGCCTGCCCGGCGGCCGGGTTTACCGCACCGGCGACCTCGTCACCGTCACCCCGGGACCCGACCCGGAACTGATCTACCACGGCCGCAGTGATTTCCAGATCAAGGTCCGTGGGCATCGCATCGAGCCGGGTGAGATCGAGACCACGCTCACCGGACTCCCCGGCGTCGGCCGCGCGGCCGTCACCGCGCACGAGGATGGCCGCGGAACCCATCTGGTGGCCTATCTGGTGCCGGACGGGCCACTCGAGGTGGAGGTGGTGCGAGCACGGATCGCCGACAGCCTGCCCCCGTATCTGCGGCCGAGCGCCTACCTCGTCCTCGACACCTTGCCGTTGACACCCAACGGCAAGCTCGACAGCCGCCGGTTGCCCGCACCGGTGTTCGCCCACAACGGTGCCCGGGCCGCCACCACGCCCGCGGAGCAGGCCGTCGCGGCCGCCATGGCCGAGGTACTTTCGGTCGATTCGCCCGGTGCCGACGACGACTTCTTCGGGATCGGCGGCACCTCGCTCACCGCCACCGCACTCGCGGCCCAGCTCGGCGTCGATGTCCGCGCTGTCTTCGACGCGCCGACCGTCGCGGCGCTGGCCGTGCGGCTGGGCGACCCCGACCGTGCCGCCGTGCCCGCACCGGTGGCGGGCCCGCGGCCCGAACACCTCGCCCCCGCGCCCGCGCAGCTGCGGATGTGGCTGCTGAATCAGCTGTACCGGGACTCGTCGGCGTATCACCTGCCGATCGTGCTGCGCCTGTCCGGCCCGTTGGACGAGGCGGCGCTGGCTGCCGCGGCACGGGATGTGGTGCAGCGGCACGAGGTACTGCGCACGGTGTACCCCGACAGCAGTACCGGGCCGCGGCTGCGCATCCTGTCCGCCGACGACGCCCTGGCGAACACGCCGCTCGTTGCCCGTCCCCTCGTGCCGGCGGAGCTGGACGCCGAACTCGCGGTGACGATCGCCGCGCCGTTCGACGTCACCACCGAGGCACCCATCCGGCTGGCATTGTGGCGCCTGAGCGCCGATGAGCACGTGCTGGCGTTGGTCGCCCACCACATCGCCGCCGACGGCTGGTCGCACGGCCCGCTCGTCGCCGACCTGTCCGCGGCCTACACCGCGCGGGCCGCGGGTGGCCGGCCGCACTGGGACCCGCTGCCCCTGCAATACGCCGACTACGCCCTGTGGCAGCACAGCAGGCTCGGCGACCGGCGCGACCCGCAGTCGCCTGCCGCGCGTCAGCTCGCGCATTGGGTGCGGGCGCTCGGCGACGCGCCCGCCCGCCTGCCGCTGCCGACCGACCGGATCCGCGCCCGCGGTGCCGGTCGACCCGGCGGCGGCGAAGGCGGGAGGGTCGAATTCGAGATCTCAGCAGCGACCGCGGCGGCGCTGGCCGACCTGGCCCGGCACCACGACGCGACTCCGTTCATGGCCGGATATGCGGCATTCACCGTGCTCCTCGGCCACCTCGCCGGTGCGACCGACGTGACTGTCGGCACCCCGGTGGCCGGTCGCGGTCATCCGGCACTGGATCGCCTGGTCGGCATGTTCGTCAACACGCTGCCGCTGCGCCTGACCATCGACCCGCAGGAGAGCTTCACCGCCGTGCTGTCGCGCGCGCGGGAGGTCACCCTCGGCGCGCTCAGCAATGCCGATGTGCCCTTCGATCACATCGTGGAGGCGGTCAATCCACCTCGGGACGACACCGCGCACCCGCTGTTCGAGGCGGTGTTCTCCTATGAGAACCTGCCGGCGCTGCCGGCGCTGCACCTGGGCGCGGTCGAGGTGAGCGCGCTCGACATTCCTTGGCGAACAACACATTTCGATCTCTCGCTGACATTGCGTGAGCAGCCGGGAACGGGTGGCCTGGCGGCCGGCTTCCAGTACGCCACCGACCTCTACGACCTGGCCACGGTGGAGGGCTTCGCGGCGCGGTTCCACCACATCCTCGCCGCGATCGTCGCGCACCCCGAGGCCACGATCGAGCAGCTGTGCGAGGTCGTCACGTCCGGGTTCGGCACGCCCGGACGGATTGTCGAGCACACCGCGCAGCACGCGGCGCTGCCCGCGACGTCCGTCGAGCCCGCCACCGTGCGCGAGCTCGCCGTGGCCCGGGTGTTCGCCCAGGTGCTGGAACGCGACTCGATCGGGGTCGAGGAGAATTTCTTCACTCTCGGTGGCACCTCACTGCTGGTGTTCACATTGCGCGCCGAACTGCGCAGCCGGCTCGGCATCGATGCCGACCCGCGAACCCTGTTCGAGGCGCCGACGCCACGCGCGGTGACAGCGGCGGTCTCGGCGGAGTCGCTCGCGGCCACGGAGGCGCACTGGACTGCGACGCTGGCCGCCGATGCGTGCCTGGATCCGGCGATCACGGTCCCCGCGGAGTTCACGCCTGCCCCGACCGACCCCGCCGCGGTCCTGCTGACCGGTGCAACCGGTTTCGTGGGCATTCATCTCTTGCGGGAGCTGCTGGACCGCACCTCGTCGCGCATCTGGTGCCTGGTGCGCGCCGACGACGCCGATACGGTGTACCGCAGGCTCGGCGCGACGCTGGAGCGCTACGGGCTCGACCGAGACGGGCTCGAGCGGGTCGTCGCCGTGCCCGGTGACCTGGCCGCGCCGCAGTTCGGCCTCGCCGACGAGGCCTGGGCGGAACTGGCCGAGCGCATCGAGGTGATCTACCACAACGGTGCCCGCGTCAATCATCTCGAATCCTATGCGACCCTGCGGGCGGCCAATATCGCCGGAACCGTGGACATTCTGCGGCTGGCGGTGGACACCCGGGTGAAGACCCTGCACTACGTGTCCACGGTGTCGGCCGCGGTCGCCACGGGACACACCGGTGTCGTCGCCGAGGACACGGCGATCACCGTGGACCAGGTTCCGCGCAACGGGTACCTGGCCACCAAGTGGGTGGCCGAACAGCTCGTCGTGGCGGCAGCCGAACGGGGGCTGCCGGTCGCGGTGCACCGGCCTGGCCTGGTCGCCGGGGCGATCGGCAGCGGCGCGATCAGCACCGACGACGCGTTCTGGACGCTGATCCGGTCGGCGGCGCACCTGGGTGTCGCACCCGATATCGAGAATGCCGACGTCACGTTGGCCCCGGTGGACTACGTGGCACGCGCCCTGGTCGCGCTGGCGACCTCCCGGCAGCCGCGTGGGGAGGTCTATCACCTCGTCAACAGTGCGCCGACCGGAGTCGGCGACATCCTGAATACCCTGCGCCGCAGTGGGTTTCCCATCGAGACGGTGACGGTCGAGACCGCCGCCGACCGGCTGACCGGTCAGCTGTCGCGGCACCCCGACCTGATGCGTGCGGCACTGATCGCCGAGAACTATCTCAACGGTGGAGGTGATGCCCTGCTCGTCGACGACACCGGCACCAGGGCCGTCCTCGCCGAGCTGGGCGTGCAGTGTCCCCGCATCGACGACGCCGTGCTGCTGCGCTACGTGGAAGGATTCATCGCCGCCGGGCTGCTGCCTACGCCGATCGGCTGATTCCCCTGCGTGGCCTCGGTCTGGCTGGACATCGATAGGTAGTACTGCCCGGGAAATTGGGGTAGCCGTGTACTCGCGTCGGCGTGCGCACATCCTCGTACTTTGAGAGCGGCCAGAAAATCTGAGGCTGACGTGGCGTTGGGGACATCGGAAGCCGCTCGGGAATCGAGGAGCACGCATGTCCACCGCACTCACCACGCTGTCGTCGCCCAAAGGCAAACCGCTGACTTTGATCGGGGACGCGAAGGTCTCACCGAACTCGGTGTACCCGCGCGTCGAACCGCCGCGCGGCGACGAACTCGGCCCTGTCCTCGAGATCCGATGAGCACGGTCGCCTATCTCGCGCTCCCGAATGGCGGATACGCCGGGTCCGCGACGATGGTCGGGCCGTCGACCGCCGTGACCGCAGCGCACGTCGTACACAACGGATGGCCCTACGTCGTCGGCGTGCTCCGCGGTCCCACCGGCGCGCTCGGAGACGACACCAAGCCCAATTTCGGACGGCGCATGACCCGCGATGTCTTCGACTTCATCGTCGCGTATTCGGCTCTGTAGGAAGAGGAATCATCATGTCCGACATCATCTCCGCCGAGCCGGTAGCCGGCGTCGCGTTCGAATCGGTCGTACCCGTGGAGAAGCCGCTGCAGACCGATCTGTCGGTGCTGCCCGAACTGCTCGAGGTCGATCTGCTGGTGCGCGCGGCCGAGGCTCGCGCCGAGTTCAATGTCGACGGATCAGGCATGACAGTCGCCGTTCTCGATACCAGGCTCCGCACCACACGTCGCGAGGTCGGCACTGATCGAAGCAGGCATCGACCGTTCGAGGAGGTAGGCCGGAATTCGTCTTCGGAGACAAATTCACCGGATGTATTTCTTCGTTCGAGAGGAATTCGGCCGGATGGGCGTCGGGGGACTGCCGGGGGCTCGAAATGCCTATTGATCTCGGGTAACGTAAAACCTCCGGCTGATTTCGGGCAGCGACCCGAAGCGGTTTGTCAATGGTGACATGTGAGGTTCTTTATGCGTGGAGCATCGTCCCGTCCGGGGCCGTCGGGCACTTCCCTCCGGGGGAGTGCCGCACCCCAGTTCCAGGAAGCCATCGACCGGTTCGGGCGGTTGTTCGACGGTGGGCGAGGTGGGGGCGCGCTGGCGGTGTACCAGCACGGGCGGCGGGTTGTCGACGTGTGGGCAGGGTGCGCGGATGCCGCCGGGGTGGTGCCGTGGCAGGAGAACACGGCGGCGTTGTCGTACTCGACGTCCAAGGGTGTCACCTCCACGGTGCTGCATGTGCTGGCCGAGCGCGGGCTGGTGGACTATCGGGCGCCGGTCGCGGAGTACTGGCCGGAGTTCGGTGCGAACGGGAAGGCGGGCATCACCGTCGCGGAGGCGATGAGTCACCGGGCGGGGTTGTCGCGGATCGGCGTCTTCGCCCGTACCGCCGACGAACTCGCCGACCATGAGCTGATCGAGGAACGTCTCGCCGCCGCGTCGCCGGACCGATTCCGCGGTTTCCCCGCCTACCACGCGATTTCGTACGGAACCATCATCGCGGGGATCGCCAGGGCGGTGACCGGCAAGAGCATGGGCGAGCTGTACCGCACGGAACTGGCCGAACCACTGGGCGTGGACGGGCTGCACCTCGGGGCACCCGGGCCCGGCGCGCGCACCACCGTGGCGGGGACGCACGGATCGACCACTCCGCTCGGAATTCCCCAGGCCGACATGGTGATCCGGCTCGCCTCACGCACCCTGGTGCCCGGCGCTGGATTCCTGCGGTCGATCTACACCGAGGGCATCGACCGGCTGGCCCACGGCGCGGATCCCGCCATCCTGCGTGGTGAATTGCCCGGTGCGAACGGTGTTTTCACCGCGCGCGCCCTCGCCGCCGTCTACAACGCGATCGCGACCGAGTCGGCGCTGTTCTCGCGGAACAGGGTGCGCGCCATGGCGCGTCTGCAATCGGTGCTGCCCGATCGCAACCTGTGCCTGCCGATGGGCTGGCGGCTGGGCTATCACTCCATGCCGGTGACGGGCGCGCGGAATGCGTTCGGGCACATCGGCTTCGTCGGTTCCGGTGGCTGGGCCGATCCCGCGTCCGGGCTGGCCGTCGGGTTCGTGCACAACTGGGCGCCGGAGGCACTGCTGTTGCCGCGCGATCAGTTCGTCCTGTTCGGTCTGCTGGCCGCGGTGGTGCGCGGCGCAGGCGCGGAAGCGGGCGATCCGGTCGACCTGCCGGTGGCGGTCTGACAAGAGCCGGGTAGGGCCGCCGTCACGGCCCGAACGGCGATGCGGCGCGGGCCCGTGCGGAGGGCTCGGGCCCGCCCGCCTCGGCTCGCGCATCAGGCGTCCTTGACGGGGGCGTCGAGGAACGCGGGGATCATCGGCAGCAGCAGTTCCGGGCGGTGCGGTGCGGTGATGTGGGAGGTGCCGGGCAGGATCGCGAGTTGCGCGTTCGGCAGGCCCGCGGGGGTGTCGCCCATGATGCCGCCGCCGAAGAGGCGGAACATCTCGACGGAGTGTTCGGGCCGGACGATGTCGGAGTCCCCGATGACGGTCAGTGTCGGGGCCTTGATCGTGCGGGCGGCTTCCGGGGACACCGAGGGCATGCCGTTCAGGTCGTGGTCGAGGACCCTGGCCACCAGCTGGGGGAAGTCGTCCGGGCGGGGCGCGTTCTTCAGGTAGTCGTTGTGGAAGGTCGAGCCGTGCAGGTGCTCGGGCTTCAGTTCGTCCATGCTTTCCATCAGTCCGGGGTGCATGGCCTCGGCGCCGAGGCCGCCGGCGAGCAGGATCTGCTTGCGGACCAGGTCCGGGTGCCGCAGCGTGATGTCGAGCGCCACGCCGGCGCCCATGCTGTAGCCGAGGATGTCGGCGCGCCGGATGCCGAGCTGACCGAGCAGCGCGACGGTGTCGTCGGCCATCTGCGGCGTCCGCAGCGGACGGTCGATGTCGGCGGTGCGGCCGTGTGCCTGCTGTTCGACGGCGATGACCTCGCGGGTCTTGGACAGCTCCGGGATCAGCTCGCCGAAGTCGGTTCCGATGCCCGACAGCGCGCCGTGCAGCAGCACCAGCGGCGGCTGGTCGGTGGCGACACCGTGGCGTTCGTAGTACATGCGCAGGCCGTTGACCTCGGCGTAGGCGCCGGGTTCGACGGGTACGGCGGTCTTGCCGGACCCGCAGGCGGTGAGCAGCGCGGTGGCGGCGAGGGCGAAGGCGGTGAGTTTCATGTCGTTCTCCTGTGGTGTGTCGAACTCGTTGTGACCACAGTGCGCCCGGTGCCTTCCGGTTTGTTTACGGCCGGATTCCGGTGCGAGCGGAACCCGCTAGGGTGCGGTTATGCGTTTCGGTGTGCTCGGTCCGTTGACGGTGTGGACCGACGGCGGCGTGGTCGTACCGATCCCCGGCACCAAGGTCCGTGCCCTGCTGGCCGACCTGCTGCTCGCCGCAGGTCAGCCGGTGTCCGCCGACCGTCTGATCGACGACATCTGGGGCGAGGACCCGCCCGGCAACCCCGCGGGCACCCTGGCTGCCAAGGCGTCGCAGTTGCGGCGCGCGCTCGAGGACGCCGAGCAGGGCAGCCGGGATCTGGTGGTGTCCCCGCCGCCCGGATACCGCCTGGCGACCACGGCGGTCGACGCCCTGCGGTTCCGCGCGCTGCTGGCCGAGGCACGCACCCACACCGACACCGGCAAGCGCATCAAGACACTCACCGCGGCGCTCGAACTATGGCGCGGACCGGCTTTCGACGACTTTCGCGACGCGGAGTTCACCCGCTCGGCCATCGCCCAGCTGGAAGAGCTGCGCTTGGTCGCCGTCGAAGAACTCGCCGAAGCACGGCTCGCAGAGGGCGAATATGGTGAGGTCGCAGGCGATCTCACACGTTGCGTCACCGAACACCCCCTGCGGGAACGACTCCGCGCGGCACAGCTGCGTGCCCTGTACGGCGCGGGTCGCCAAGCGGAAGCGCTCGACAGCTACGAGGACCTGCGCAGGCAACTGGCCGACGAACTCGGACTGGACCCGAGCCCGGAACTGGTCGACCTGCACCGGTCGATCCTCGGCCAGGACCCCGGTCTCGTCGTGACCCGACCGCGGGCGGTCGTCCGCAGGCGGACGACGAACATCCCGGCGCAACGCACCGAATTGATCGGCCGCGCAGCCGATCTCGACGCGCTGGCCGATGCGGTCGGCGCATCGCGCCTGGTCTCCCTGATCGGGCCGGGCGGCGTCGGCAAGACCCGTCTCGCCACCACGACCGCGGCCGGCCTCACCGATCGCTTTCCACACGGAACCTGGCTCGTCGAGCTCGCCCCGCTCGCAGCCGAAACCACCGACGCCGACCGCATCGCCGACACGGTGGCGCAGGCCGTCGGCGTCCGCCTCGGCGACGGTGCGCAATCGTCGACGGTGGCGCTGGGGGAGGCGCTGGCCGAGCAGGAACTGCTGCTGGTGCTGGACAACTGCGAGCACATCGTCGAGCCCGCGGCCGACTTCACCGAACTGCTGCTGGGCGCGGTCCCCGGCCTGCGCATTCTCGCGACCAGCCGCGAGCAATTGCGCCTCGCCGGGGAGGACGTCGTCGCGGTCGCGCCGCTGACGGTCCCGCCGAGCGGTGGCGATGTGGCGGCGATCGCGCAGTCGAACGCAGTGCGGCTCTTCGTGACTCGTGCGCGAGCGGGCGCTCGGGATTTCGTGCTCGACGCCGGGAACGCCGATGCGGTCGCGACCCTGTGCCGCAGGCTCGACGGCATCCCGCTCGCCCTCGAACTGGCCGCGACCAGGGTCCGCGCGCTCGGCGTGCACGAGATGGTGGCCCGGCTCGACGACCGGTTCCGTCTGCTTGCCACCGGTCATCGCGGCGCGCCGCCACGTCAGCAGACCCTCGCGGCGATGATCAATTGGAGCTGGGGACTGCTCGACGAGGACGAACGACTGGTCCTGCGCCGGCTGGCGGTGCACGCGGGCGGCTGCACACTCGAGGCAGCTGAATCCGTCTGTGCCGCCGTAGTTCCCGACGCGGAGATCGATCCGTCCATGGTCGCCGACGTGATCGCACGGCTGGTCGACCGATCGCTGGTCCAGCAGAGCGGGCGGCGGTACCGGCTGCTCGAGTCGGTGGCGGCGTTCAGCGCGGACCGCCTGGCCGAGGCGGGGGAAGAAGCCGCGGTGCGCCGGGCGCATCACGCGTACTACCGCGCACTGGCCGAACGCGCGGCACCGGAACTATACGGCGCCGATCAGCAGCGATGGCTGCGCCGGCTCGACAGCGAAGACGCGAATCTGCATGCGGCCCTGGAGGGTAGCGTCCGCGATGGCGACGCCGAAGCGGCCCTGCGCCTCACCGGCGCGCTGGCCTGGTACTGGCTGTTGCGCGGACGGCTCGGCCCAGCCCGCCGCTGGTTCGACGCGGCACTCGCCCTCGGCGGCACGCCGCGGCACCGTGCGCTGGTAGCGGCCTGGCGACTCACGGCCACCTTCCGGCAGGGCGACTTCACCGACGTGAGTGCGCGTCGCGCTGACGTGTCGGCCGGACTGGCGGAACTGGACCCGGCTGCGCGGGTACGTGCCGAGGTCATCCTGCTGATGTCGGCCCTGGATGCAGGCGCGGACCAGGACCTGGAAACCTCTGTACGCCAGCTCCTGTCGGAATGTGAGCAGGTCGGCGACCGCTGGAGTCGCGCGACCATCCAGGTGGCGCTGGCGAAATCCGCGCACAGCCGCGCCGACGTGGACGCCCTCGCTCGCTACGCCAAGGAAGCGGCGCGACTGTTCGCCGAACTCGGCGACCGCTGGGGCAGGCTGCAAGCCGCCGAATGGCTCGGCGGCCTAGCCGAACTGACCGGCGATCTGGGTGGCTCAGCGGACATCCACCGCGAAGCCCTCGTTCTGGCACGGGAATTGGAACTGTGGGGCCAGGCCTCGGCGCACCTGTGCTGGCTCGGCTGGATTGCCATGCAGCACACCGAATTCGACGAGGCCCGCGATTTCGCCGAGCAGGCCATGGTGTTGGCGGCCGAACAGGGCGACGGTGCGGGCCGGCTGTTCGCCTCGATCGTGTTGGCCTTCACCGCCCGTCGCGACAACAGGCCGGAGGAGGCCGAACGGCTCCTGCGTGGTCTGCTCGCAGACTCGGCCGACGACGTCGAGACGCCGCTGTTCGTGCCGATGCTCCAAGTCGAACTGGGCTATCTGCTGGAACTGTGCGGCGAACCGGCTGCCGGCCTGACCGAGCATCTGCGCGCCTTCGACGGCTCGCAGCGCATCGACGCGCCCCGCGATGCCGCCTTCGCGCTGGGCGGCGCGGCCGCGGCCACCGCCGCCCTCGGCGAATTCGACACCGCCGCACGCCTGCTCGGCGCGGCGGAAGCACTGCGGACCAGCACCGGAATGCCGCTGCTGCCCGCCGAACAGCCCGACATCGACCGGGCTACCACGACGGTCCGCACCAGGCTGGGTGCCGATATCTTCGCCGCCGCCCACGCGGCGGGCCTCGACCTGACCGCCGCCGCGGCACGCGAACTCATCGACGCCGTCGCCGCATCGCCTGTGAACTAGTCTTTCGAAATCAGCGGGCATGCGCTGAGCATTCACCAAACGCTCCTATGGTCGCGATTTCGACCGATCGGCGCGATAGCGAACGTTCAGCGGTCGGCTGAGCTCACGAAGCAGCGGGCACATATCGCAGGCCGACGATCCCGCACTCGAACCGCGTCGCGGACGCGAGCTCGAACTGCTGGTTCGCGCCGGTCGCGGCGAACACCGGGAGTCCGGCGCCGATCGCGGTCGGGTTGACGAACAGGTTCAGCTCGTCGAACAGCCCCTGCGCGATCAGGCTCGACACGAGCTCGCCGCCACCGTAGGCGATGATGTCGCCGCCGGGCCGCGCCTTCAGTTCGCGGATCGTGGCGGCCGCGTCGGCGGCGACCACCGTGTTGTCCCACGGCGATTCGGTGATGGTCCGCGAGATGACGACCTTCGGGGTCTTGTTCATGGTGTCGATCGCCTCCTGGGTCTCGTGCTCGGGCTGCGCGGCCCAGTGCGGAATGAACCCTTCGGCGAGCTTGCGGCCGAGCACGATGGTGTCGACCGGCTCGGTCAGCGCACCGATGTGGGCGGCGAGGTCGTCGCTCCACGCGAACGTCAGCCAGTCCATCTCGCCGTTCGGGCCCGCCATGAAGCCGTCGATGCTGGCCTGAACCTGGAGCTTGAACTTGCGCATGATGTGCATCCCTTCGTTGTGCTGGTGTGATGCCACTGTCGCCGAACCGCCTTACGGAATGTTTACGCTCCCGCCGACCAGCCGGAGGACACTGTCCCGCAGCGCCGTCTGCGCCTGCGGCTGCGTCATCCGACCTGCCCTGACCTCGTCGCCCGCGGCATGACTGACCGCGACGATCGCGGTGACGAGCCACTGCGGTGACACATCGCCGTCGAACTCGCCCGCCCGCTGCCCTCTGGCGACGAGACGGAGCAGCCGATAGTTGATGGGGAGCTGACGATCCTCGTCGCGCTGGCGCGCGAACGCGCCGACATGGTGGGCGAGCGGGGAGACCCGGAAGAACCGCCAGCCGACGTGGAGCATCCGCACCAGGGCATCGGTGGCCGGGCCGCTGTCCAGGTCGGCCGCCCGCATGGCTTCGTCCGCCTGTCTGGTCGTGCGATCGACGACGGCGTTGACCAGATCGTCCCGAGAAGCGAAGTGCGCGTACACGGTTTGCCTGGTCACGCCTGCTTCGGCGGCGACGGCGGCCAGCCCGGCGTCCGGTTGGGTGGCGAACAGCCGGGTGGCGGCGTCGAGCACGGCCGCCCTGCTGCGGGTGGCGTCAGCGCGTCGTTTCGGTTCTCCTGATGCGGCCAAACTCTTACACCCTTGTCAAAGTTGTGTGGCTATGTCTAACCTTTACAGCACTGTAAGAATTCTATGCCTGGAGTGTCATGGACCCCGCACCGCCCCGCTCACCCGAGCAATTCATCGCCGATTTCTTCACCGAGTACACCGCCGCCGCGCTGGATGGTGCCAACGATCCGGCCGACGTCGACCGATTCCACACGCCCGACATCGTGCAGGTCGCAGACGAGCTCACCCGCACCGTTCCCGCCGCCTGATCGCCCGAGGAGATCTCTGTGCTCGTCCGAAGCGTTCGCTCGCTCGCCCTGCTCACCACCGGACTGCTCGCCGGCGCCTTCGGCTACGGCGCCGCCAACCTCGTCCCGACCTTCGATCGAGTGCCGCTGCAGATGCGCCTCGAATTCCACACCGAACTCATGCAGAACAACAGCATCAGCATGCAGGCCACGATGGCCGCCGCCGCGCTGAGCTGCCTGGCCGCCGCCATCCTGGCGACGGGTCGGCACAGGATCGTCGCCGCCGTCGCGACGGCGCTGGTGGTTGCCTCGTTCCTCATCACGCGACTGGGCAATGTGCCGATCAACCACCGGATCAACGAGTGGGCGGTCGCTGGAGCTCCGGCGGACTACGCCACGATTCTCGCCCGCTGGGATGCGTTCCACTTCCTGCGCACCGGAACCGCGCTGGCCGCCTTTGCTCTGATCATCGCCCTCGTCGTCTGGATGCGGCGCTCGGACGAACGGCTGGCGCAGGCTCAGGTGCCGGCAACCGCGTCTTCCGGCGCTGAGCGCTAGGCGGTGCGGCAGTATTTGTACAGAGGTTTCTGAATACAGAAATCTCTGTACAATAGGAACCATGGACACCGTGATGCACGGCGACGCCCTGTCCCGCTTCGGGTATGCGCTGTCGGACTCGACCCGGACGCAGATCCTGCTGAGCCTGCGAGCCGCGCCCGGGTATCCGTCGGAGCTGGCGGACAAGATCGGGGTGTCGCGGCAGATCCTGTCCAACCACCTGGCCTGTCTGCGTGGGTGTGGGCTGGTTGTCGCCGTTGCGGAAGGCCGGCGTAGCCGCTACGAGCTGGCCGATCCACGGATCGGCCGGGCGCTCGACGACCTCCTCGGCCTGGTGCTGGAAGTCGATCCGGCCTGCTGCCCGGCGGCCGCGACCGAGGAATGCTGCTGATGCCGGAAATCGGTGCGCCGCTGGTACTTCCGGATCGCCGCGAGGTGCTCGCCACCCGGATTCGCTGGCTGGTGGCCGCGACGATCAGCTACAACGTGATCGAGGCGATCATCGCGCTGACCGAGGGCACTCGGGTGTCCTCGTCGGCCTTGATCGGCTTCGGGCTCGACTCGGTGATCGAGGTGTCTTCCGCGGCCGCGGTGGCGTGGCAGTTCGCCGGCCGGGATCCGGAAGCCAGGGAGAAGGTCGCGCTGCGGATCATCGCGTTCTCGTTCTTCGCGCTGTCCGCCTACGTCACCATCGACTCGGTGCGCGCGCTGTTCGGGGTGGGGGAAGCTCGGCACTCCCCGGTCGGAATCGCCTTGGCGGCAGCGAGTCTGGTGATCATGCCGGTGCTGTCGGCGGCGCAGCGCCGAGCGGGCCGTGAACTCGGCTCGGCCTCGGCGGTCGCCGACTCGAAACAGACCTTGCTGTGTACCTACCTGTCCGCGGTACTGCTGGTCGGGCTGTTGCTCAATGCCCTGTTCGGCTGGTCGTGGGCCGACCCGATCGCCGCCCTGGTGATCGCGGTCATCGCCGTCAAAGAAGGTCGCGACGCGTGGCTGGGCGACACCTGCTGCGCGACAACGTCACTCGGCACGGTCGCGGCCTGCGACTGCTGCGACGACTGAGGAAAGGAACCGGCCATGGCTGTCTCGGCACTGGTCCTGTATGTGATCTTCGGCGCGCTCGGATTCGGTTGGCGCAGCTGGCGGCAATATCGAGCGACCGGCTCCACCGGGTTCCGCGGCATCAGCGGACGCCCCGGATCGCTGGAATGGATGGCCGGTGTCGGCTTCATCGTGGCGATCATCGTCGGGCTCGCCGCGGTGGCTCTGCAACTCGGCGGTGTCCTCACCCCGATCGACGCTCTCACCGCCGCGCCGGTCCAGACAGCCGGATTCGTCCTGGCGATCGCGGGCATCGGCGCGACCCTCTACGCGCAGAACGAGATGGGCGAATCCTGGCGCATCGGTGTCGACGCCAGTGAGACAACAACTTTGGTCCGCACCGGCGTGTTCGGCCTAGTGCGCAACCCGATCTTCACCGCCATGCTCGTCTTCGGCGCGGGGATCGCGTCGATCATCCCTAACGTCGTCGCGCTGGCGGCATTCCTGCTGCTCCTCGTGACGATCGAACTGCAGGTCAGGGTGGTCGAGGAGCCGTACCTGGCCAGGGTCCACGGCGCAGGCTATCGGGACTACTGCGCCACGACAGGCAGATTCGTGCCGGGAATAGGCCGATCGGCCGCGCAGAGCCGCGACTCCTGATTCGCGAACAAGATCACCAGGCTCGCCACCAGAGCCTGGTGATCAATTGTCCGGATCGCGGCGGCGTCAGTGGCCTCGGGCGATCCAGTCGGCGAGGGCGGGTTTCTCGGTGCCGATGGTGGTTGTGTCGCCGTGGCCGGTGTGAACGGTGGTCTCCTCGGGCAGCGCGAACAATCGGTCGCGGATCGAATCGATGATCGTGCCGAAATCGGAGAACGACCGGCCCGTGGCGCCCGGACCGCCCGCGAACAGGGTGTCACCGGTGAACAGCGCCGCGAGTTCGGGCAGGTGCAGCGAGACCGAGCCGGGGGAGTGGCCGGGGGTGTGCAGGAGGTCGATGTCGGTGCCCGCCACCGTGATCCGGGCGGTGTCGGCCAGCGAGCGGTAGGCCGCGGTGGGATGGGTCATCCGCCACAGCGGCTCGTCGCCGGGATGGAGCAGGACGGGAGCGTCGAGTCGCTCGGCGAGTTCGGGCGCGACGGTCACGTGGTCGTTGTGACCGTGCGTGCACAGGATCGCGGTGACGTGCCGGGAGCCGACCGCGGCGGCGATGGTGTCGGCATCGTGGGCGGCGTCGACGATCAGTACCTCGTCGTCGTCGCCGATCAGCCACACATTGTTGTCGACCTCCCAGGTCCCGCCGTCGAGCGCGAAAACGCCTGAGGTGACGACCTTCTCGATGCGGGCGCTCACCAGACCACCACCGAACGCAGCACCCGGCCCTCACCCATGGCGGTGAACGCCTGCTCGACCTCGTCGATAGCGATGCGCTCGGTGACGAAGCGGTCCAGCGGCAGCCTGCCCTGGCGATACAGGTCGATGAGCATCGGGAAGTCGCGTTCGGGCAGGCAGTCGCCGTACCAGGACGACTTCAGGGAGCCGCCGTGCGAGAACAGATCGATCAGCGGCATCTCGAGCTTCATGTCCGGCGTCGGGACGCCGACGAGCACTACGGTGCCCGCGAGGTCGCGACCGTAGAACGCCTGCTGCCAGGTTTCGGGCCTGCCGACCGCGTCGATCACGACATCGGCGCCGAAACCGCCGGTGAGCTCCTTGATCTGCTCGACCACGTCACCGGTGCTCGCGTCGATGGTGTGGGTCGCGCCGAAATCCTTCGCCCACTCCAGCTTTCGCGGGTCACGGTCGATCGCGATGATCGTGCCCGCCCCGGCCAGGCTGGCGCCCGCGACGGCAGCGTCGCCGACACCGCCGCAGCCGATCACCGCGACGCTGTCGCCGCGCGAGACCGCGCCGGTGTTCACGGCGGCGCCGATTCCGGCCATCACGCCGCAGCCGAGCAGGCCCGCCACCGCGGGGTCGGTCTCGGGATCGATGACGGTGCACTGCTTCTCGTGCACGAGCGTCTTGTCCGCGAACGCGCCGATGCCGAGCGCGGGGGTCAGCGGGGTGCCGTCGGTGAGCGTCATGGGGACGCTCGCGTTGTGGGTGTCGAAGCAGTACCAGGGGCGGCCGCGCCGGCATGCCCGGCATTCGCCGCAGACCGCGCGCCAGTTCAGCACCACCACATCGCCCTCGGCCACGTGGGTGACCGCGGCGCCGACGGTCTCGACGACACCGGCCGCCTCGTGACCGAGCAGGAACGGGAACTCGTCGTTGATCCCGCCCTGGCGGTAGTGCAGGTCGGTGTGGCAGACCCCGCAGGCCTGGACACGGACGATCACATCGTGCGGCCCCGGATCGGGGATCACGATGTCGACCGTTTCGACGGGGGCGTCCTGCGCGCGGGCGATGACTCCACGGACGGTCTCGGGCATGCGGAACTCCTCAGTGTCGGCGAATTCTCCGCCAACGCTAGCGGTCCCGCGGCGCGATCAGTCCGGGATGGGTGGGATCCCGCCGGTCGGCGTGCCCAGCTCTGCACGCACATGATGCTCGACGAGCAGCGGAACGAAGTCGCGGACGTGCACCTTCGCGAAGTGGTCGTAGGTGTGCCGGACGATGTCGGCGATCTCGGCGGGGGCGATCGTGGGGTAACGGATGGTCAACCGTTCGATGACCTCGTCGAGTCGCTGATCCTCGTGAGTAGTCATATCTCAGGGTTGCCCGGGGAGCCGGGTTGGTCAACCAGCTCGTCATAGACGGTGTCGATGGCGGCGATCGGCACTGCGTCCTGGACGCGGTGGGACCCGGTGGGCACGGTGGAGGAGACCTGACCAGAGGAGAAACCATGAATCCGGTTCGCCCGACAGTGCGTGGCACCAGCATGCTCGCGCTCGCGGTGCTCGCGGTGGGTATCGGCGCCTGCTCCGCCGACCCGGACGTGCCGCCCGCCGCCGAAGCCTCGGCGACCACCGAGGTATCCGCGCAGGCCGCCCCGGCGCCGCAGACCACCCGGCAGCTCGATCACCGTCTCGACGACGAACTGTTCGCCGCCGCCGCGGACAACGACGCGGCCCGGGTGCGTGACCTGATCGCGCGCGGCGCCGATCTGGAGACGCGCGGCGACAAGGGACGCACCCCGCTGGTCGCGGCGACCAAGAACCGGGCGAGTGCGGCCGCGGTGGCGTTGATCGACGCGGGCGCCGAGGTGAACGCCAAGGACGACCTGCAGGACTCCGCGTACCTGTACGCGGGCGCGGAGGGCTTCGACGAGATCCTCGAGCCGGCCCTGCGGCACGGCGCCGACCTGCGCAGTGTCAACCGGTACGGCGGCACCGCGCTCATCCCGGCGAGCGAGCACGGGCACGTGAGCACCGTGCGCATGCTGATCGCAGCCGGCGTCGACGTCGATCACGTCAACAAGCCGCAGTGGACCGCACTGCAGGAGGCGATCGTCTACGGCGACGGCTCGCAGCGCTATCAGGAAACCGTCACCGCACTGCTCGCGGCCGGCGCCGATCCGCAGATCCGCGACGCGGACGGCCGCACCGCACTGCAGAACGCCGAACGCCTCGACCAGGACGCGATCGTCGCCCTGCTACGCGGACGCTGATTCGCGCGGGTGCACCACGTGGCCCAGGTGCGCGGACTACGCTCGGCGGCATGGCCGAGGACGAGTTCTTCCTGGATCCCACGATCGGTCGACCCGCGGACAAGGTCGGGTACTTCACCGACCAGGCGAGCTTCCACCGGTTCGCCGCCGCCTACCGCGCCGGCATGGCGGAACTACCGAAGCCCGACGCGATGGCGGCGGTGCCGACCTCGTTCGGGCAGGTACGCGCTTACCGGTTCGGCCCCAGCGGTGGCACGCCGGTGGTCCTGCTGTCCGGCCGACAGGCATCGACCCCGATGTGGGCCACCAACCTGCCCGGCTTGCGGGCGCGGCACACCGTCTGGTCGGTGGACAGCGTCGGCGAGCCGGGCGCGAGCGGCCAGACCAGGGAGCTGATCGACGGACTCGATCAGGCCACCTGGGTCTCCGAAACCATTGCCGGACTGGGTGTTCCACGCGCCCATCTGCTCGGTGTGAGCATCGGCGCGAACCTGGCCGTGCAGACCGCCATGCACCGCCCCGACTGCGTAGCCTCGATCACCCTGCTCGATCCGGCGAACACCTTCGCCCGGTTGAGCTGGAAGATGATCATCGTCTCGCTGGGCAGCGCCATCCCTGCGATGCCGGGGCGCCTGCGCAATCGCCTGCTCAGCTGGATCTCCGGCGGTGCCCCCGTCGACGAATCGGTCCCCGAGGGCAGGCTGATCGCCTCCGGCATGAAGGACTACCGCGACGCCCAGCCGCTGCTGCCGCGCCCGACCGAGGAAGAACTGGGCGAGCTCGCCGTGCCGGTGCTGGCCGTGTTCGCCGGTCGCAGCATCGTGCACGACGCGACCGAGGCCGCGGCCACCGCCCGGCTGATCCCCGGTGCCCAGGTCGAGGTGTGGCCGGACGCCTCGCACGCCATCAACGGCGAATACCCCGACCGCATCGCCGCGCGGTTCGCCGAGTTCACGGCCGGGATCGGCTGACGGACTCCGCGCACGACGAAGCCCCGGCCGGAACCGGGGCTTCGGGGAGGGGATCTCAGCCGAGGACCGACAGCGCCAGTCCGACGACGGCACCACCGAAAACCACTGTGTTGCGGACCTTCTGGAGAGTCCAGGTCCAGGCCGGGAACCCGGCTTCGGCGCGGTCGAGCAGGGCGGGCACGTCGATCCGCGCCAGCTCGGAATCGCCGGTGCGGGCGAAGGCGGCCGTCACCGACCGCACCGCGGTGTGGTTGCTGTAGACGATCACGCAGTTGCCGAGGAACACCAGGGCCAGCACCACCCAGCTCACCGGGCGGGCGATGTCGAGGCCGGCCAGGTTCAGCCCGGCCGCGGTGAGCATGATCGCGGCGACGCTCAGCGGGGCTGCGCTCTCGTGTCCGCTGGCGTCGAAGCGCATGCCGTGTTCGTGCAGCGCCGTGGTGCGCACGCCCTGGCGCGACAGCTCGGCCTGCGCGGTCGCCATGGCGGCCTTGCCGTAGCGGTGGCGGACGATCGGCATGCTCACGAAGGCGGCGGCGATGGCGATCTCGATGGCGGCGAGGAGGGTGTTCATGGGGTGCTCCGATCCGACTTGAACTAAGTGCAAGAACCATAGCTCGCGACTTGAACTAAGTGCAAGTGATGTCTTGAACTTTGTGAAAGTCGGCGGCGCGCGCCTATCGTGGCGACATGGCACGCGACACCTTGACCAGGGAACAGATCGTCGGCGCGGCGATCGAACTGCTCGACGAGGAAGGCCTCGACGGCCTGAACATGCGCAGCCTCGGCCAGCGCCTGGACTCCGCCGCGACCGCCATGTACTGGCACGTGAAGAACAAGGACAACCTGGTGCGCCTGGCCGTCGACGAGGTGTGGGGCGAGATCGACCTGCCCGACCCGGATGCCGCCGACTGGCGTGCGGCGGCCGAGACGATGGCCACCGGGATGTACGAGGCGCTGGCCAGGCACCCCTGGCTCGTGCAGGCGCAGGCGAGTCATCTGCTCTACGGCCCCAACAAATCCCGGCACGACGAGAACGCGCTGGCGATCTTCGAGTCCGCCGGATTCGACGACGGCGATGCCGACCGCGCCGTCACCGCGATCTTCCTGTTCGTCCTCGGTAACGCGACCGGTCCCGCCGCCAACGTCTCCCTGCGCAGACGGCTGAGCAAAGGCGGTGCCGACCCGGAAGCGCAACTGGCGCAAGCGATGACCGAGGCGACCGAGATCGCGGGCACGTTCCCCCGGCTGCGCGCCCGGATCGAGCGTGCCGCGGGCACCGGCTACAACGCCGCGCCCGACAGCAGCTTCCGGTTCGGTCTCACCGCCCTGCTCGACGGCATCGGCGCACGGAAAGCGCTCTAGCGCACCGCTATTCGGTGACCGATCCGATCCGCTCCAGCACGGCGGTCACCACGAGGAATCCGCTGTCGACGACGTCTTCCAGCGGCTGGCGGTAGTCGTCGAGCACCCATTTCTGGGCGATGATCAGGATCGCGCCGACCAGCCCGAGAACCACCATCCGCACGCTCACGGCGGGATGGTTGTCCAGGTCCACATACGGCGTCAGCAGGGCCATGCAGATGTCGATCAGGGCGTCGAGCACATCGTGATAGGCGCGGTCGACGGTCGGGCTCACGCCGAGGATCTCGAAGAAGGCGATCCTCGGCACTCGCGGGTCGTCGCGGATGAGCTGGAAGTACGCCGTCAGCGCGCTGCGCACCCTGGTGGCGATCTCGGCGTCGACGTCGCCGATGCCGACATGGATCGCCTCGAGCATCCGCGCGGCCACCTCGCGATACACCTCGAGCAGCAAATCCTCGCTGTCGGTGAAGGATTCGTAGAAGTACCGCTTGCCGACGCCGGCGGCGGCGCAGATGGTGGTGACCGTGGTGTTGCGGTAGCCGTCGGTGCCGAACGCCTCGGTCGCCGCGTCGATCAGCCGGGCGCGGCGCTCCTGCTGACGCTGCCCCGGAGCGGCGCCGCGGTATCTGCGTCCGTCGGCATCGAGTTCGGGCGCGTTCACATCGTCGATTCTGTCAGGTGGCCCGAGGTGGTCGGCGCGGCGGCTGGTCGGTGCGAGGGGTGGGCCGGGAACATGTTCTTGCGATCGAACGTGACGCAGGCTACGTTACTTCCCGGTACGGGAACGTCGTGGTTCCCGATGGTGGAGGGCTGAGACCGAAGCATGATCAAACATCGAGGGCGACTAGCCGCGCTGGTCGCATCTGTCGTCGTGTTCGCGGGGGCGGTCGCGTCGGCGCCGGTGGGCCAGGCATTGCCGGCCACCGACGGGCTGGACGCGCAGTTCGTCGCCACCCACAACGGGCCGCAGCAATACCCGAACGTCTTCATCGAATGGGACGTGCCGATCACCATGAGTGACGGAACGGTATTGAAAGCCAACGTCTATCACCCGGCGGGTGCCGACGGTCAGCCGATCACCGAGCCGACGCCGACGATCGTCAACATGACGCCGTACACGAAGCTGGTGTCCAACATCGCCGACTCGACGCTTGCCGTGCCGGGCCTGTCGGAGCTGCTGATGCCGGTCCTGCAGAACCTGGACTTCTCGCCGTTCGGCTTCAGCAGCCTCAGCGACATGATGAAGGCGCTGCCCGGCGGCGCCGCCCGCACCTTCGGCGTCGACCGGAACCTGATCCGCGGCGGCTACACCCAGGTGGTCGTCGACGTGCGCGGCACCGGTTTCTCGCAGGGCACCTGGCAGGTGTTCGGCGAACGCGAACAGCTCGACGGCGTCGAGGTCGTCGACTGGGCGGCCGAGCAGCGCTGGTCCGACGGCAAGATCGGGATGAGCGGCATCTCCTACTCGGGGATCAACCAGCTGCACACCGCGCAGCGTCAGCCCGAGGCGCTCAAGGCGATCTTCCCGATCGTGCCGGGCAGCGACCTGATCCGCGATGTCGCCGCTCCCGGTGGCGCGCTCGGCATCGGCTTCATCCCGGCCTGGCTGCTCGCCGTCGACGGGTCCAAACTGCTGCCGGACCTGGTGTCGATTCTGACCGGCAAGTTCGACTGGACCTGGCTGGGCGACCGGCTGCGTGACCCGTTCACCTTCTTCAATGTGCTCATCGCCGCGCTGACCACCCCGAGCGTGGACCAGATCCCGCCGGAGATGGCCGCGATCCTCGACGATCAGAGCCCGCTGCGGACGGCCTGGGTCGGTGCGCCGGATCAGGTGCGGGTGCCGACCTTCCTCTACGGCGGCTGGCACGACATCTTCACCTACTCGACCCCGCGCATCTACAACGCCGTCGATGTGCCCGCCGAGCAGAAGAAGCTCGTCATGGGCAACGTCTATCACGTGACCGTGAGCTCGGGCCTGGGTCAGGCCGGTGCGCCCGCGCCGCTGGAATCGCTGCAGCGCGCGTGGTTCGACAAGTGGCTCAAGGGCATCGACAACGGCATCGACCGCTACGAGCCGGTCACCCTGTGGCAGCAGGGCAGCGAGCAGTGGACCACCGACGTCGCGTTCCCGCGGCCGGGCATGCAGCACCGGCGGCTGTACCTCGACGGCGCGTCCTCGGGAACCGCGCCCGGCAGCAGGCACGACGGCAGCCTGGTCACCGCACCCGGTGCCGCCCAGCGGGTTTCGGTCGACCCGAGCTTGACCACCATCTGCTCGCGCGATGCCGCCCAGGGTACGGCCGGTCTGATTCCGCTGCCCGATGTCTGCGCCAAGGACGCCAGGATCAGTGAAGGCGCCGCGCTGACCTTCACCACCGCTCCGGTGACCCAGCCGACCCGGATCTCCGGCTCGATCGCGGCGCATCTGAACACCGTGCTCGACGCGACCGACGGCTACTGGACGGTGACGGTGAACGACGTTGCGCCCGACGGTCGTTCGACCGTCTGGTCGCAGGGTCAGCTGGTGGCCTCGCTGCGCGCGGTCGACGACGGCAAGTCGACGCGCTCGCCCAACGGCGACTACACCGATCCGTACCCGATTCTCACCCTGGCCACCCGTCAGCCGGTCGTGCCGGGCGAGCCGACCACGATCGACATCGGCATCCGGGCCACCGACGGTGTCCTGCTGCCGGGTCACCGCCTGCGCGTCGACGTGTTCGCGAGCAACTTCCCCAGCGGAATCCCGTTGCGGCCGTTGCTGAACGAGAGCGGCCTGCGGACCCAGCACCTCGAACTCGACCCGGCCCGCCCGAGCTGGATCAACGTTCCGATGGACGTCGACCCGGGCTGGTGATCCGGATGTCCGCCGTGCCCGGGGCCCGCGCGGCCCCGGGCACGCGGGTGACGCGCGCGCCCGCCCCGTCCGCGAGGTGGGCGAAGGTGATCGCGTCGCGGACGGCCGCGCCACCGGGATCGTTGTTGAAGTAGACGTGGATGTCGGCGGCACCGGGCCAGGTGTCGAGCAGCCGGTGCACCCAGCTGTCCAGCGCGCGGCGACCGTAGTGCGGCGCCGGGTGCGCGCGGCCCGCGTGCAGGCGCAGGTAGGCCCAGTCGGTGGTGCGCCAGAGCGGGGTGATCGGGCGGGAGTCGCGATCGGCCCAGGCCAGTGCGGCGTGCCGGGATTCCAGCACCGCGCGGATGTCGTCGGTCCACCACGATTCGTGCCGGGGCTCCACCGCGACCCGCACCGAGGCGGGGAAGCAGCGCAGGCAGTCGTCGAGCAGCGTGGCATCCGCGCGCAGGGTCGGCGGTAGTTGCAGCAGGATCGGGCCGAGTTGCTTGCCGAGTCCGTCGGCCCGGTCGAGCAGGCGCCGCACGGGTTCCTCGGGTTCGCGCAGCCGCTTGATGTGGGTGAGGAAGCGGCTGGCCTTCACCGCCACCAGAAAGTCCGGCGGTGTCCGCTCCCGCCACGCGGCGAAGGTCTCCCGGCTCGGCAGCCGGTAGAAGGCATTGTTCGATTCGACCGTGCCGAACGCGTCGGCGTAGTGCTCGAGCCAGCATCGCATCGGCAGACCGTCCGGATACAGCACGCCACGCCAGTCGCGGTACTGCCAGCCGGAGGTGCCGACCCGGATCACCGTGCTCACCTGCCCGTTTCGTCGACGCGATGTCAGCCGCTCATCTCGATGAGGTCGAAGCCCACTGCCTCGGCGGCCAGTTCGAATCCGATCTGCATCGCGAACCTTCGAGGATGTCAGTCGCGACCGAGGGCGTGGGCCAGTTCCTGCTTGTTCATCTTCGAGCGACCGTCGATATTGCGGCGCCGGGCCTCCTCGTAGAGCTGGTCGCGAGTCAGGCCGCGCGGACCTTTGCGGTGGGATCGCTGGCCGCCGCGGCGCTGGGGTGAGGTGTCGGTGCGGGAGAGCTTGCTCGACCGCTCGGCCTCCCCGGACTGTGCGCGCGTCTTGTTGACCGTGCGCGCCGCGATCTCCTCGGCCCTGTCCTCGCCGACGCCGCGCTCCTGCTGCGATTCCTTGATGTGCTTGTACTGCCGTTCGCGCTTGTTACTCCATGCTTGCTGCGGCATAGCTACACCTCCGCGTCTCGATCGGGTGTTTCTGTTTGCCGACTACCCGGGCTTCGCACGTGGAAACGGCAGCGGAGTCCGGCACACTGGCGAAGGTGAGCGCATCGGGCAGCGGGCGGGCACGAGCCGGCGCGGCGGCGGCCGGGATCTGGGGGTGGCTGCGCAGCGCGCCGGGGACGTATCTGTGGCTGGCCTCGCTGGCGGTGACGACCGTCGTCATCCATCGCCTCACGCCCGAGGAGGCCAGGGTCTGGCTCGGGCACCGGTCGACCAATCTGCACCACCTCGGCGAGGACCCCCTCCGG
This sequence comes from Nocardia sp. NPDC057663, assembly GCF_042799895.1. NCBI lineage: Bacteria > Bacillati > Actinomycetota > Actinomycetes > Mycobacteriales > Nocardiaceae > Nocardia > Nocardia sp. NPDC057663. The sequence continues at coordinate 117,893 of NZ_JBHVHX010000017.1, forward strand.
GTGCTGATCGGCAGCGCGTTCTGGACCGACGGCGGCGGCTGGCTCGGCTACGCGGTGCTGTTCACGATCTTCCACGCCAATGCCGAGCGCTGGCTCGGCACGCTGCGCTGGCTGGTGGTCGCCGTGCTCGCGCACGTGGGCGCCACCTATCTCAGCGAAGGTGTGCTGCTGTGGGCGATCCGCAACGACGACGCGCCGGAGCGGGCGGTGTACACCCTCGACGTCGGCGTCAGCTACGCGCTGGCCGGTGTCGCCGCCGTGCTGGCCTACCGGCTGGTGCGGCCGTGGCGCTGGCTGTACGTCCTCGGTGTGTTCGCCGTGGTGATCCCACCGATCCTGCTGAGCCAGACCTTCACCGATATCGGGCACGCGAGCGCCGCCGTCATCGGCTTCGCGTGCTACCCGCTGACGCGGGGACGCGGCGGGGCCTGGGACCCGGGTGTACTGCTGCGCCGGCTTCGTCGCCGGGCCAAAACGCCACGTAATTAGGTGTTACTTCAAATACTACTTACATGTATTATTGCGGTACCGCACGACCGGCGCACCGTAGCGCCTGGTGCTCGAAGGAGTATCGCGCGGGAGGACGAGGAGTACCGATGAAGTTACTTCGCCGGGCAGCACGGCGACCGGAGGTAGATCCCGGCAAGGTCGCTCTGCACGCCCGCAACGTGACCTTCGACTGGTCGGGCGTCGACCTGCAGTGGATGTCGGCCGAACCGTACGCGTCGCACCTGATCAGCGCGCTGAACATGCTGCTGCCCGAGGGCGAGCGCATGTTCATCGTGACCTACCGCGAGGCACTGGCCTACGTGAAGGACGAGAAGCTGCGCGAGGACATGCTCGGCTTCATCGGGCAGGAATCGATGCACGCGGAGACCCACGAGAAGGTCCTGCGGGACGTGCTCACCGCCAACGGCATCGACGCGAGTCCCTATGTGCGGCAGATGGAATACCTGTTCCGCAAGACGCTGGGCCCCCGCGGCGGCGACGACCGCGCCGGACGGCAGATGCTGATCGAACGCCTCGCGTTCATCGCCTGCCTCGAGCACTTCTTCGCCTGGCTCGGCGACTGGGTGATCAACGCCGACCTCGAGAAGTTCGGTGCCGACCCGCGCATGGCCGACCTGTTCCGCTGGCACGGCGCCGAGGAAGTCGAGCATCGCAACGTCGCCCACGATGTCGCCGAGTACTTCGGTGTCGGCTACGTGCGCCGGTGCGCCTCGATGGTGCTGGTGTTCCCCATCTTCATCGCCCTGGTGGTGCGTGGCGCGAAGTTCCTGGTACAGCAGGATCCGCGGCTGCCCGATCACGGCTATCCGCGGGTCATCGCCGCGATCCTGGCCGCGATGTGGCGCGGTGCGCTCCCCGGCATCCCGTCGCTGCTGATCAGCGCGCTGTCGACCTTCCAGCCCGGCTACAGCCCGGAGAATGTCGGCTCGACCGCGCAGGCCGTCGCCTACCTCGCGCAGTCGCCTGCCGCGCGGGCGGCGGCTTCGTGACAGTGCGCGACGTACCCGAGACGCTGCCGGGCGACCTCTACGGCAAGCACCGCCACGATCCCAGCACCAGGGTGCTGCACGCGATCGCGACGGCCCGGCTGGGCTGGAGCGCCCTGGTCAACCGCCGCGATGTGCGCCCGCGTGTCGACGATCGCCGGTTCCCGGTGGTCGTCACCGAGCGCCGGATCGTCGCGCACGACCAGGACGTGGTGAGCTTGCGACTGGAGGCGCCGGACGGCGGGGAGTTGCCCGCGTGGCGGCCCGGCGCGCACCTGGATCTCGAGCTCCCCTCGGGCCGGCTCCGTCAGTACTCGCTGTGCGGTGACCCCGCCGACACGCGGGCCTACCGGATTGCGGTGCGCCGCATCCCCGAGGGCGGCGGCGGTTCGCTCGAGGTGCACGACGAACTGCCGGTGGGCAGCCGATTCGTGGTCCGCGGCCCGCGCAACGCCTTCCCGTTCGCGGTGCCCGGCCACGGCTCGCCCGCGCAGCGACTGCATTTCGTCGCGGGCGGCATCGGCATCACCCCGATCCTGCCGATGGCGCGGCTCGCGCACCGGCTCGGCGTGCCGTGGACGATGGTCTACGCCGGGCGCTCCCGCGACACCATCCCGTTCCTGGCCGAGCTGGAGAGCTTCGGCGAGCACGTGACCGTGCGCACCGACGACGAGCACGGCCTGCCCGATGCGGCGGCCCTGCTGCCCGGCGTCGGCGCGGGCACCGCCGTGTACTCGTGTGGCCCCACCCCGATGACCTCGGCGATCGTCGCCGCGGTCCGCACGATGCCCGACGTGGAACTGCATTTCGAACGGTTCTCGCCGCCGCCGATCGTCGACGGCACCGCGTTCGAGATCGAATTCGCCTCCACCGGTGCGGTAATCGAGGTGCCCGCCGACCGCAGCGCGCTCGATGCCATCCTCGAGACCCGCCCCGACCAGCCCTACTCGTGCAGGCAGGGCTTCTGCCGCACCTGCGTGGTGCGGGTACTGGCCGGTGCGCCCGACCATCGGGAAAACACACTCTCCGACGACGACCACGCCGCAGGCGAGATGCTCGCCTGCGTATCCCGTTCGCACGGTGAGCGATTGGTGCTCGACCTGTGAATTCGATTCCAGGACAAGGAGTCCGAAGAGATATGACCGTCGACACCACCCAGGCCGCGAACCGGCGCACCGTCCGCAACGGCGACTTCGAGCTCGCCGTGTTCGAATACGGCGACGCCGCGGCCGAGACCATCGTGCTCGTGCACGGCTGGCCCGACACCCATCACCTGTGGGACAAGGTGATTCCGCGGCTCGCCGAGCGCTTCCACGTGGTCGCCTACGACACCCGCGGCCACGGCGAATCCACCCGCACCCAGCGCACCGCCGACTTCCGGCTCGAGGAACTCTCGCGCGACTTCTACGCGGTCATCGACGCGGTGAGCCCCGACCGTCCCGTCCACGTGCTCGCCCACGACTGGGGTTCGGTGCAGGTGTGGGAGGCCGTGTGCGAGCCGCAGGCCACCGAGCGGATCGCCTCGTTCACCTCGGTGTCCGGACCGAACCTCGATCACCTGGCCGCCTGGACGCGCGATCGGCTCTCGCGGCCGACCCCGCGCAACATCTGGCAGCCGGTGACCCAGGCGCTGTCCTCGGCCTACACCGCGTTCTTCATGACCCCGGTGCTGCCGCGCGCCACCTTCAACGCCATCGGCACCGAGAAGGTGTGGCAGCGGGCCGTCGCCGTCATGAACGACACCGCGCCCGCCAATGTCGTGCTCGGCCCCACGTTCCGGCGTGACATGGTCGACGGACTGCTCATCTACCGCGCGAACATCGTCCAGCGCATGCTGTCGCCGCGCGAGCGCCGCACCGAGGTGCCGGTGCAGCTGATCGTGGCCGGACGAGACGTGGCCGTGCGCCCCGCAGGCTACGACGATTCCCACAAGTGGACTTCGCGCCTGTGGCGCCGTGATGTACCCGCCGGGCACTGGATGCCGTTCTCGCATCCGGAACTGCTGGCCACCGCCACCACCGAACTGATCGACGCGCTCGGCGGAGCGCAGGTGCCCCGCGGTCTCGCGCGCGCCGAGGTCGGCCGCAGCCGGAAGGAATTCGACCACAAGCTGGTCGTGATCACCGGCGGCGGCAGCGGCATCGGCCGCGAGACCGCGCTGGCCTTCGCCCGGCTCGGCGCCGAGGTGGTGGTCTCGGACGTGAACGAGAACGCGGCCAAGGAGACCGTCGAGCTCATCGTCGCCGAAGATGGTGTCGCGCATGCCTATTCGCTCGACGTGTCGAACGAGGACGCGGTGCGCGAGCACGCAGGCGAGGTGATCGCCACGCACGGGGTGCCCGACATCCTGATCAACAACGCCGGCGTCGGCCAGGCGGGCGGGTTCCTCGACACCCCGTCCGAGGAGTTCGACCGGGTGCTGCGGATCAACCTCGGCGGTGTGGTGAACGGCTGCCGTGCCTTCGGCGCCGCGATGGCCGAGCGCGGCCTCGGCGGGCACATCGTGAACCTGTCCAGCATGGCCGCCTACAGCCCGCAGCGGGACATGGCCGCCTATGCCACCAGCAAGTCGGCGGTGTTCATGTTCTCCGACTGCCTGCGCGCCGAACTGGCCGATCGCGGTATCGCGGTGTCGACCGTGTGCCCCGGCATCGTGCACACCAATATCGTTGCCACCACCCGTATCTCGGGCGTTTCCGCCGAGGACGAGGCGGCCACCCAGCGCAAGTTCGACAAGCTCTACGAGCGGCGCGGCTACACCCCCGACAAGGTCGCGGCGCAGATCGTGAAGGCGGTGCGCAGCGGCCGCGAGATCGTCCCGGTGACACCGGAATCGTGGGTGCAGTACCGGATCAACCGGATCGCGCCCGGCGCGGTGCGGTTCGCGGCTCGCCGGATGAAGCTGGTCTGACAGGCGGTCACGCCCGGCGCAGTTGCTCCTCCACGGCGGCGACGTGCCGGGCGTCCACGCCCCACGGATTCTCGACACCGACCTGGCGGTCGAGGTCCCACAGCACGCACTGCTCGTCCGGTCGCGCCACCAGCGACCAGGCGACCACGGTGCGGCCCAGCTGTTCGATCATCGACCCGTGGTCGGGTGCGCTGTCGCCCGCGCCGTCGGGGAAGTGATGCAGGAACCGGCCGTAGGCCTCGGTGCAGAACTTCGCGTACAGCTGGGTGCACAGGATGAACCCGTGCCAGGCCTCGTCGACCGCGTGCGAGGGCATGCCGATCACCTGGTCGTCGCGCATGGCCGCGCCGCAACACCGCAACCATTGGCGCAGACCGGTTTCCACGAGGTCGCGCGGCTGCCAGGGGCAGGTCTTGAAGATCGCGTCGGGGAAGTGCAGATCGGCGACCGTGCGGTCGACCGTGGTGAGGTCGATCGGTCGCGGACCGCGTCGGAGGAACGAAAGCGCCACGAATTCACTGTAAGCCCCCTGGGCGGTCGCCCGTAGGTGCTGCTGGGGACGGCCGGGGCGGCTAGCCTGCAGACATGCTTTCGATGCTGTTGATCGTGGTCGCGTTCCTGGTGATCGGTGTCGCGGTGCTGGTCACGACCATCGTGGTGCTGATCCGCAAGCTGAGCCCGCCCCGCAACAATCAGGGGTACGCCGATCAGAGCTGGCTGGCCGGGTCGGCGGGCAGTGCCGGACTGTTCGACGGGTCGCCGGGGCCGCACGGTCACGGATCGAGCTGTGGAGGTGGCTCGACCAGCGGCTGTGGCGGCGGCAGCAACAGCGGCTGTGGTGGCGGCTCATCGAGCAGCAGTAGCTGCGGTGGTGGGTCGAGCAGCAGTTGTGGTGGCGGGTCGAGCAGCAGCTGCGGTGGTGGCAGCAGTTGCGGTGGCGGTTCGTGATCATGTGATCCACGCCGCACCGCTCTTGACCTGAACTCCGCTCGAGGTTCCATGCTGGACGCGTCCCGTGAACACCACGAAGGAGTCGCGATGCGTGCAGTGCAGGTCAAGGAATTCGGTGGTCCCGAAGTGCTCGAGGTGCGGGAATTCCCTGCGCCGCAACCGGGTCCGGCCGAGGTGGTCGTCGATGTCGAGGTCGCCGACGTGATGTTCCTCGACACCCGGCTGCGCAGCGGCTGGGGCCAGGAGTACTTCTCGCTGAGCCTGCCGTATGTGCCCGGCGGCGCGATCGGCGGTGTCGTCTCCGCGGTCGGCGCCGAGGTCGATCCCGGCTGGCTCGGCCAGCGCGTGGTCACCCAGACCGCCGCCAGCGGCATCGGCGGCGGCGTACCGACCGGCGGCTATGCCGAGAAGTCGCTCGCCAAGGCCGCCACGCTGGTCGAGATCGCCGACGGGCTGAGTACCCAGCAGGCCGTCGCGCTCGCCCACGACGGTCGCACCGCGCTGGCGGCGTTCGATCGTGCTGCCGTCCAACCGGATTCGTGGGTCCTGATCACCGCGGCCGCAGGCGGGCTCGGCACCCTGCTCATCCAGCTGTCGGTGGCAGCGGGTGCCAAGGTGGTCGCGGCGGCGCGTGGAGCAGGCAAGCTCGCCCTCGCGCAACGGCTCGGCGCGACCGCTGTCGTCGACTACTCGGTCGGCGACTGGGAGCAGCAGGTCCGCGAGATCACCGGTGGGGGAGCCGATGTCGTCTTCGACGGCACGGGTGGGGCCATCGGCGGCCTGGCACTGACGGCCGCGGCCGACAAGGGCATCTTCCTCGGATATGGTTCCGCGGCAGGAGAATTCGCGACGGTCGACGCCGATGCCGCTGCCGCCCGGGGTGTCACGGTACTCGGACTGTTCGACATCGCAGCCGGTGAGATCGACTGGTCGGCTCTCGCCCGGCGCGCGCAGGCCGACGTCGTCGCCGGGAGGCTGGAAGTGGTTGTCGGGCAGACGTTTCCGATTGACCAGGTCGAACAGGCACATTCGGCGATCGAGAGCCGATCGGCGCTCGGTCGTACCCTGTTGACGATCGGCGCGTCATTGTAACTCATGGTGCGCCGCAACGGAATACGCTATAAGTTCATACTGTGCAGGGAATTATTGTCATCGCGGTGATAGTTGCGGTTCTCTTGTTGGTAGGCGGGGTGATCAAGCTGGCCAGCCACCCGGGGAGCAGTATGGAGCGGCGTGACCGCGAGGAGCGGGCACGCGAACGCCAGCCGAAGACCGAAAAGGCTTAGCCTGCCTCGGTTTTCGGCTGTAGAACCACCACGGCGATCGGTCGCCGCGTCTTCGTCTGATAGCCGCGGTACCGGTCGCCGTTGACTGCGTTCACCAGCTCCCATCGCCGGGCGTAGTCCGGATCGTCCGGGTAGGTCGCCCGCGCTGTCACCGCGATCTTGCGCGTCCCCACCTGGATCGCGCACTCGGGCTGCGCCTTCACATTCGCCAGCCACCCCGGCGGTCGCGGCGACCCGCCGTTCGACGCGGTCACCAGGAAGTCCGCGCCGTCCTTGGCGTAGGTCAACGCCGAGGTCCGCGCCTGCCCGGTCTTGCGCCCCACCGTCCGCAACAACAAGGTCGGATTCCCGAACAGCAACCGGTGCCCCACCAGCCCACCACTGTGCTCGTACACCCACTGATGCCCCCGCAGAACCTGAACAAAGATGTCGGCCATGCCCCCATCCTCGCCCGCCCGTCCCCGCCCCGCCACCTGGCTCGCCGAGTGGTCAACCTCGCACCCCACCGGGTACCATGCGACTCGTTCGCGGACACCCGCGACCAGGGGCGGTAGCTCAGTCGGTTAGAGCCGCGGACTCATAATCCGCTGGTCGTGGGTTCGAGCCCCACCCGCCCCACTTTCCCCCTCTGACCTGCGAATATCTTGGCAATCTACAGCCGAGTTGGTTCAGTACAGTGCATGTGCACCAAGAGATTATTGACCTCCCATGGGGCCCATGGGAGGCATTGATTTCGACGACATACGTGAGCTGAAGGACGACCGCATACGTTCGATTGACCATTCCGTCGCGTGACCGCTGACGTCGGGTCGGCGCCTGTGGCCGACCACTAGATCTGTCATCTGATCAGTACATCTGTCACCGAGAACGCGCGGGCCATGCGGCATAGCGGATGTTTGATTATCGAGGGGTTCTTTGCTGTGGGGTGGCGGTGAGGGAACATGGACGTGCGGTGCGGTGAGCGCCGCGGTCTCTTTCGATTGTGTTCCGCGATCTACTTCCGCTAATCCAGGAGGACGAAGATCATGGTGACTATTCGGAACTACCGACGCCCTGCCCTCATCACGAGTGTTTTCGGAGCGATGGGGCTGGCCGTTGTCTCGGCCGCTGCCCCCGCTCTCGCCGACAACACCATCAACATCACCGGCGTCGGTCCCGCCAGCGTAGGGGTCGACTACAGCTGCGAGGCCTCGGCCGGAGTGGTCGGCATCAAGGCGATGGTGGGCGATCCCAGGGCAGAAAGTCCGTCGGCCACCGGCACGCAGGACACCGTCACATGCGACGGAGCCCAACATGCCGCCGTGGTCGTCCTGGACGGACTGCCGTTGTCGAAGGGGCAGCAGGTGCAGGTGCGGGTCGCGCTGGTCGATCGCGACGACACTGTCGCTTCCGGGCAGGCCAACGTGTTCACACTGGGGTAGCGACCCCTACCCGGCGCCATCGGCGCGTTGCGGCGCGCGGGCCTGGGTGGTCGGCTCTCTACACATCCAGGCTGTCGCATTGTGGCGCCAGCCTGGATGGGGTGGTTCGAGCCCCACCCGCCCCACTTTTCCCTGCTGACCAGCAGATATGTTGTCCGGGCATTGTCCACTCGACGGTGCGGGTTGTGCGGCGCCCCCGCTCAACTCTCGGCGAGGACCGCAGCATCCACATACCGTGGATCACGGGCGATCGCGGCGAAGCTCGACTCGCCGTCGGCGCCAACCGATTCCTCCATCTCGGCCAACCGGACGAGCAGATCGAAATAGCTCGCCTCGGCCGTCCGTAACTGCGCGATCGTCGCCGTGAGATCGATATCGGCGGCGAACCGCGCCCCGTCGACGCCTACCAACAGGGTCGCCAGCCATCCGTCCGAATCGGCCGCGAACATCGCTCCGCTGGTCTCGGCCCAGAACAACACCGCGCTCGGCGCCACCTCAGAGCTCAACCGCCCTGCCGCGGCGAGCATCACCAGCGCGGTATAGATGTTCGACTCACAGAACCCGAAGTGCATCAGATATGCCTCGAGCGCTCCCGCCCGATACCTCAGTACGTATGTCAGCCCACCGATGTCCTCCCCGAAACAGTCGGCGAAATACTCCCGAGGCGTTATCCCCTCCTCGGCCTGCCGCCAATCCGGCGTCTTCCCGTCCCAGAACCACCGGTCATACATCGCGCCGTGATTCTCGATGGCCTCCGGCCCCGGCGCCGGCGTCTCCAGCCACTGCTCGAATGCCTCCCGCCCCATGGGAATTCGAGCAGCAACGACGAACGTGTCCGACACAACCGGCTCCTCATCGATCTCGACGGCGCCCACCATCCCGGGCCCACGCGCCATCCTAAGATTCGCCGCCTCCACCTCGGCGGCCTGATCATCGATCGCTCATCGGCATGACCGGACGTTGGTGGCACATTCGCTGATCGAAGAGACCTGCCTGAGCTTGTGCTCCGGTTAGGGTGATGTGTGGCGACATCGGACTCTGATGATGAGATCGCCGCCGCGACCATCGGCGAGCTGGAACCGTACGCGGTCACAGTGTTCATCGAGGATTACAACCCTGGTTGGCCGAGCTGGTACTCCGAAGCGGAAGCAGCAATCCGAGCGGCGCTGGGCGTGCTGGTCCTGCGCATCGAGCACACCGGCTCGACCTCTGTGCGCGGGCTCGCGGCGAAGCCGATTATCGACATCCTGTTGGTCGTCCCGGACACCGCCGATGAGGACGCATACGTTCCCGCTCTCGAGGCTGCCGGGTACACGCTGCGCATCCGGGAACCGAACTGGTATCAACACCGCTGCCTTATCCGGCGGACAGAAGATGGTGCGCCATGGAGCGTCAACCTGCACGTTTTCTCCCCACAACTAGGCGCCGTCGAGATCGAGCGGATACTCGCCTTCCGCGACTGGCTTCGCACTCACGACGAGGACCGGGCCTACTACGAGCGGATCAAACGGGAACTGGCTCAGCACGATTGGAAGTTCGTGCAGCACTACGCCAACGCCAAGAGTGATGTCGTCGAGGAAATCCTCCGCCGTGCCCAGCGAGGTTGAGCCCTCCTGGGCGAACTCTTCGAGCGCTTGCCCAGTCCACACCGTCCAGTCATCGGCCAGGCGCTGTTCGGGTAGCGGACCGTTGGCCCCGATGACCTGGTGCGGTCCTCGGGGCCTATCGTCGCCGATCTGCCGGGTGATCACCGGTGCCCGATCGGCGCAGCGGATCGGGCCGCGTCGGTGTCGGTCCGGTCCCGCAGCAGCTGTGCACGCTGGTCACCCTTGGCCCAGGTATGCGTGCCCGGCTTACGCGCCTCGGTGGCCAGTTGCTTGATGGTGTGGCCGCACACGAACTCCTTCAGCTTCGCGCCGGGGCGGCCGCCGAGGTGGTACCACTTGGCGGCATCGTCCTTGTCGGCGAACTGGAAGACGCCCGCGTGGCGGCCGAGGCTGATGCACTGACCCGCGAAGCCCAGGTCGATCGGGTCGGGGCGCTGGTCGGTGATCCGGTGCAGGATCGTGTCGGCGGCGTGCGCGCCCAAGGGACCCGCCGCCTGGCAGCTCATCCGGAACGGCAGGTTCGACGGTGCCGCCGAATCGCCCGCCGCGACGATCCGCTCGTCGTCGATGCTGGTCAAGGTCTCGTCGGTGAGCAGACGGCCGACGGCGTCGGTGCGCAAGCCGCTGCGGGCCGCCAGGTCGGGGACACCGAAGCCTGCGGTCCAGACGGTGACCGCGCTGCGGAGGATATGACCGCCGCTGAGCCGCACGGCATCCTCGGTCACCTCGACGACCTTCGCGTCGGAGCCTTCGAGGATCGTCACGCCGAGCGCGGTCAGCCGCTTGGCGACCGCGCGCCGACCGCGCGCGTGCAGGTACGGGCCGAGTACATCACCGCAGATCAGCGTCACGGCGCGACCCTGCTCCGCCAGCTCGGCGGCCGTCTCGATCCCGGTCGGCCCCGCGCCGACCACCGTCACCGTGGCCGTCGCCGCCGTGCCGTCGAGCACGGGTGCCAGCCGCTGCGCTTCCTCCAAACTCGCGATCGGATAGGCGAATTCGGCCGCGCCAGGGACGCGAGGCGCCGCGCTGCCGCTCCCTACCGCGTAGATCAGGTAGTCGTAGCCGATCGTGTCGCCGCCGGCCAGCGCCACGGTGCGCCCCGCCGCGTCGATCCCGGTCACCGCATCGACCAGCAATCGCACACCCGTCGCCAGTACCTCGCTGTACTCGGTGACCGCGTCGTCGGTCCCACCCACCAGCTGATGCAACCGAATCCGCTCGACGAACCGTGCCCGCGGGTTGATCACCGTCACCGCCACCTCGGCCCGCTGCGTTAGCCGATTGGCCGCCATCACACCCGCGTACCCGCCACCGATCACGACCACATCGATCTTCTCGCTCATCGGTCTCTCCTTCACTCGAGGGCTTCGGGCATAAGACGCCACCGGACCACTCGATGTGACGGTGTGTGACGCGGGTCACTACTCGTCTACCTCCTGCGCGATGCGACTTCAGGCGTGTGAGCTCGCGAGCAGCTCGCTCCACCGCTGAATGACGAGTTCGGTGTAGTCGTCGGCGGTGATGTCGTAGGCGCCCAGGGCGTAGCCGTCGTTCGCTTCGACCAGGGCGGTGCGGCCGTCGGCCAGCACGCCGAAGTCGATGCCGTAGGCAATCGGCGCGGTCGCGGTCCGGTGGTATTCCGCGACGGCGGACTTGACCACGCTCATGTCCAGGGTGATGGTGCGGTCGCCGTCGTAGTGGTCGACGGTCACGATCCGTCCGTCGATCACGTAGACGCGGTACTCGGTGCGCCAGTCCACGACCTCGGAACATCGGACCCGTCGTCGCCGGCTGGTGCTGTGCCACGCGGTGGCATCGCGTTCGGAATAGCAGACCGTTCCGGTGAAGCGCTTGCGTCGGTCAGCCGGTTTCACGAACACCGGTGTCGCCGAACCGGTATCGAGGGCGCGCTCGACCTCGCCCAGGGTCGATGTCCACACTCTGCGCCCGAGGTAGTCGCGCAGGGCCTCGGGGTAGTCGTCGGGCTCGGGCACCGGAATGCGCAGCTGGCGCATCGCACCATGCATGGCGTCGGTATCGCCGGCGATGAAGGTGCTCGGCCCCAAGGGCAACTGCCGGTGGTGGATCCGCTTCATGCTGTAGTAGCGGACCGGGATGCCGCGCCGTGCCAGGCCTTCGGAGAGTAGACGCTCCTCGTGCCGCATCGGACCCGAGCCGGCGTATTGCAGAAACGCGACATCGAACCTCATTTTCCCGATCATCCTCCACCGCAGACTGATTCGTGCGGTGATGACGAATTCCTACGTCTGCAATCCCCGGACGGGGTGTCCATGGTCGATGCCGTTGCCGCTCGACCCGAAACCCGTGCTTGCTGCTGGCAGGATGAGCGGTATGCGTTTCACACTGCCGACCATCGTGTCGATGATGGTGGCGATCCTGCTGACAGGATGTTCTCTGTTCCCGCAAGGTCCCGATCAAGCCGAGCGCAACCGCTGGTCGCGGGTGATCGAGAAGGCGATCGCGGCCCTTCCCGGGGTGGCCGACGCGTCACACTCGTTCGACTACTTCCCGTACGGCGACAACTCGTACTACCTCTCCAAGCTCGACGTGCGGCTCGACGACGAGGCCGCGCCAGCCGAGGCGGCGTCCGTCGTCCGGGTCATGGCCGCTCAGCAGCTCCCGCCGCAGTATCACGGCGAATCGACCCTGATCTCCATCGACCGGGGGACGGACTCCTACTTCGGGGATTGGCGGTTCGGGCGGAACGTGGACGTGGAAGCGAACGGGGCATTCAACTGGGCCCGGCTGTCAGCGGCCCGGACCGGTGCGCGGATCCACTGGTCCAACAGCGAGTTCACCGCCACCGGCGACGCGGACGGACTGACCGAAATGATCAGTGTCCGCGCCGGATCGGAGACCGAACCCCGCCGCGCCACGGCGGCGATGCGCCGGATCATCGAGGGTTTTCCCGAACTGGCATCCAACGATTGGACGGTGGCCTCGGTTCATTCGGAGAAGTTGACCAAGAGCCATTCGAAACTGGAGCCCAGTCTGGTCCACGGGGACCGCCGCCCGCGCTTTCCGTCCGAGAGTGAACTCGAACTGTGGGAGCGGCTCCTGACCGATCCACCCACCCCGGCCATCGTCGAGGTGTCGGTGATCGACCCGCCCGACGCAGCGGGACGCACCATGAAAGTCATGGTATTCCCGCCTGACAGAGAAGAATTCAGTCCTGCCCAGGCGAGGGAACTCGCCGAACGGCATCTCCCGTACCTGGCCGGGCCCGGTGCCGTGGTCGACTACGACATCGTCGCGCGGCACGGTCCCGATCTCGTCGTCCTGGTCGGCGGCTGCCCGGAACCCGGGCGCGATATCTCACCGGAGTCGACGCCTTTCGCGCGTCTGTACGAACGCTGCTGAAAGCGGTACCCGGTAGCGGGATCGCGCTGCCCGCGTGGGTCGCTGCCCTTAGGGTGAGGGCAGGACGGCCGACGGATGAGGAGTGGCGGTGGCTGCTGGGCTGGTGAAGGGGCAGAACGCGGGGTTGGCGCAGCCGGACGTAGTGCTGACCGTGCGGGGCGGTGTCCCGGCGGATCTGTCGGCGCTGCTGGTGACCGGGGCCGGGAAGGTGCGCTCGGATGCCGATTTCGTGTTCTTCAATCAGCCCCAGGCGCCGGGGGTTCGGCTCGACGGGGCGGCGCTCGTGGTGACGTTCGCGGCCGTACCCGCCGACATCGAGCAGATTCGCGCGGTGATCACCGTTGCGGCCGAAGGGGATACGTTCGGCGGTGCCGTCGCACCGGTGGCGTCGGTGGCCGATGCGACGGGGAACCCGTTGTACGAGTACGTGATCGAGGGGCTCGACCGGGAGTCGGTGGTGATCGCGCTCGAGCTGTACCGGCGCGGTGAGCAGTGGAAGGTGCGGGCTGTCGGGCAGGGGTATGCCGGTGGGTTCGCGGATCTGGTCACCGATCACGGGGTGAGTGTCGACGACGAGCCCGAGGTGGCGGCACCGGCTGTGGGCCAGTGGGAGGTTCGGACCGTACCCGGCGAGGCGGCGCTCTCGTTCGAGAAGCGCGAGAAGCTGGACCTGCGCAAGCGCGAGGTCGCGAAGGTCCTCATCGACAAGAGCGCGTTCGGCACACGGGCGCGAGTGGTGCTCGTCATCGACAAGACCGGCAGCATGCAGAAGCTGTACCGCGGCGGCACCGTGCACCGCGTGGTGGAACGGATGATCCCGGTCGCCACCCAACTCGACGACGACGGCACCCTCGAGGCCTACCTCTACGCGCTGACCTTCGCCAAACTGCCCGACATCACCGTCGCGGGCGGCGAACAGTGGGCCCAGACCTACCTCCACCTGACCGGCACCCACGACGGCATCCACTACGACAGCCTCGGCGGCCGCAACGACGAACTCCCGGTGATGCGCGCCGTCATCGACACCCTCACCCCCGGCGCAGCCCCGACTCTGGTCCTGTTCTTCACCGACGGCGGCTTCGCCAAGAAACGCGAAATCGCCGCCCTCATGCGCGAAGCCGCGGCCCTGCCCGCCTTCTGGCAGTTCATCGGCCTCGGCAAGGCCAACTTCGGCGTCCTGCGCACCCTCGACGAACTCGACGGCCGCGTCGTCGACAACGCCGGCTTCTTCGCCCTCGACGACATCGACCAGGTCGACGACGCCGAACTCTACGGCCGCCTCCTCGGCGAATTCCCCGACTGGCTCCGCGCCGCCCGCACCGCGGGCATCATCCGTTAGCGCACACACGAGAACTGACCCGCGAAGACTGTTCGTCCGCGGTGTCAACTGTCAGTCGACCTGACTGGGGGTCAGGTGGTCACAGGTTCACCGCCGTCGCCGGATCGGCGGTTGTCCCGGCCTTCTGGCCGGATTATGTCCGTCAAGGCCGGTCGTACCATCCGGCGAACTATGGTCGATGGCGTCATCACGATGACCTGCGCGCGTCAGCAATCAGTATGGATGAAGACCCGTCGCGTCTCGCCGCCACCGTCGTGGATGACGACGTATCGCCTCGGATCCCGGTAACCCTCTATCGAGTGCTCATTACCAGCATCAGTCGTCAGCGGATCATTCAATTGCGTTGTGTCCCAGTACGACTTCCACGACAAGGGAACCCCGGGAGCAAACTCCGCAAAGCCGGAGCGCTGCTTGAAATCGTCGATCGACCCGTTTGGAATATCGACCACGGCTACTGACGTCGACTCCCTGAAACGAGTGTCATGCTCGTACCAAACGACATCCGCACCCTCCGGGAAGGCTATATTTGCACATTGTGACAGGTGGCTGATCTGCTGCTCCTGATTGGAGGAGCATCCCCCGACTCCTGCAGAGATGGTGCACGCGGTGATGTACAGGACGATAGCCTGTCTATCGAAGTAGCTCATAGGTTTTCGAACTGCCTCAAGAGTCTCGTAGCCTCGCCGTGGACGCGGAAACTCCGTGCCCAACCAGCTTCTTCAAGGTGCCGCATCTCATTGTTGACAGTAGTTCCGATGCCTATTCCCTCATCTTTGTCGAAGTTGTAGAACTCGTAGACATAGCTCTTGTAGATGATCTCAGCCCGAAAGCCACCGTCCGCTTCGTGGATGGTGGTGTCACTGCTGACTGCTATATCGTAATGACCCAACGCATTGGCGATATCGGGATCTTCCCCTGGTTGCACACCGAGCCACCCAGAGGTCAATTCTCGTGTGACGCCGATCTGGGGATTCTGCCGGGCCTGGTCCGTGATTTCCTGCAAGCACATCTTGATTGCTTCCCTCGCGCCGCTGGTGGCGATCACCCGCTCGAAGCGGCCCGAGCTGATCTCGTAGATGTAATCGGGTCCGTTGTTGTCGAGGTAGGCCCCCAAGATGTCCTCGGAGAATTCCCATCCATTGACGTCGAACCAGGATTTCGCGGCGGCAGCATCGACACTGGCTGCGGCGGCCTCGGTCTTGTCCCCTGCGCTGGTTTTCGAGCCGTACACTGCGCGGTCGGCGGGGAGTGGGGGATCAGGAGGGCGCTGCAATGCTGCTCTCCCACCACACGTTGTTGTGCCCATGCCCCGAGTGGCAAAGTGAAGCCGAGGAAGCTCATCGACTGGGTCAGCCCGCCGCTCCAGCCCATAGCCTGGTTGTAGACCAGTCGTTCGAGGCATGCGCCACCGTTGGTGACGATCTTGGACACGACATCGAGGTCGGAGCTACGGGTGGCGACGGCTTGTCCGAGGCTGCTCGTACTCGCCGCGAAGGCCTGCGCTGTGCTCCCAGACCAGCTGCCTTGCAGCCATCGGACGCCGCTGGCCAGGTTCTCCGACGCGACGAAGTCGTTGATGCCGAGCTGCATGATTCGACCACCGAGGGTCTCCAACGTTTCCCAGTCCGCCGCGAGCGGGGCGAGGTAGTCCGCGGCAGGCTTGACGCCGATCACTCGACTCAACGGTTCGTCGAACTGTGTGAGCAACTCGATCGCCGAATCGACTACCTGCCGCACCGTGAACTGGCCGTCCGCAACCGCCGGCAGCGTTGGCAACTGAAGGCCACTGAAGCGGGTGATGCCCGCATCGCCGCCGGATGCTCCGGCGGCCTGATCGGTGGTTGTGCTCGCAGACAGGCTTGAGATCGCCTGCGCGGACGAGTCGTCGGTTCCTTGGAACTGACGTGACGCCGTGGCGAGGTTGGTGCGATAGGAAGAAAGGCTCGTCAGATCTTGTTGATGCACCGCAGACAGTGTCGTTTGAAGATTCTCGAACGACGACGTCAACGAGCCGAGCAGCCCGGCCGATCCACGGGGAAGCGAGAGTTCTGACAACATCCGCGAGGCGTTCGACGAGAAGTTCGTCCCCAGATCCTGCAAATCCAACCCGAATCCGTCAAGGCTGGCAACTTGCACGGCGAAGTCATTCATACGCATCCCCCCCTCGGTGCCACCGTAGCAGTGTAGCGATAACGGTCGCCCAATGATCCAGTCGCACACTGCAGTCGACCGACAGCCGAGTTCGCGCGGTTCCGGAGTCTCGCGCATTCCTCGTCCTCCTCGCGATCATGGGCCCGACCAGGTGTCCAACGAGATGCCCGACCCGTGCGGATTCACCCGTGGGTCGTCGGGCTCGATCTGCCTCGTCCGCAGCACTGCCAGAGTCTGCGCGGTGAACGCCTCGGTCGAAGCCTTTGGAACGGACGTATCCCATCGGTTAGGTGCCTCGCGCATGGGTGCTGCGTGAGCCCGTCAGCGCGGAGCGGGCAGGCCGTCGGCTGCTCGGTCGATCACCTCGTCGAGGACGTCGCGAGAACGGAGGAGATCGGCGATGGTGCGGTCGATTCGGTTGCGTTCGGTGCGGAGTTCGTCGACCAGTTCTGGGGTGGCGCGTTCGTTGGCACGGCCGTCGGCGTCGCGCATGCAGGGGAGGATTTGGCCGATCTTCTTGCTGGACAGGCCGGCCGCGTAGAGCTCTTGGATGTGGATGACGCGGTCGACCGCTCGCTCGGGGTAGTCGCGGTGGCCGCCGGGTGTTCTGTCCGAGGTCAGCAGGCCCTGCCCAGCCTCTTCGATTCCGCCAACCTCGGTGCGCTCACGCTGCCGAACCGTCTGGTGATGGCGCCCATGTCGCGCAACCGCGCCGCCGCCGACGGCAGCCCGACCGAGCTGATGGCCGCCTACTACGCCCAGCGCGCCACCGCGGGGCTGATCATCGCCGAGGCGGCGAGCCCGAACCGCGTCGGCACCACCTTCGCGGGCATCCCCGGCATCTACACCGACGCACAGATTGAGGGCTGGCGCGGTGTCACCGAGGTGATCCACGGCGCGGGTGGCCGGACGTTTCTGCAGATCCAGCACGGTGGGCGCGTCGGTCATCCGGATAACATCGGATCGGTCCCACTCGCGCCGTCGCCGATCCGGCTGAGCACGCCGATCCACACCGCGAGCGGTCCGCAGGACGCGGTCGTGCCGCGCGAGATGACCGTCGAGGAGATCCGCGCGACGGTCGCCGACTTCGCTACCGCCGCCCGCAATGCCATCGCGGCCGGTTTCGACGGCGTCGAGGTGCACAGCGCCAACGGGATGCTGCTGCATCAGTTCCTGGCCGGCAACACCAACCAGCGCGCCGACGAGTACGGCGGGTCGATCGACAACCGGATCCGGTTCACGCTCGAGGTCGTCGCCGCGGTGGTCGCCGCGGTCGGTCCCGAGCGGGTCGGGGTGCGGATCGCGCCCGGCGTGGGAGCCAACGGCATCGCCGAAACCGATACGGCGGCACTGTATCCCGCGCTGGTCGAGGCACTGGACGGGCGTGGGCTCGCCTACCTGCACGTCGTTTTCGCCGATCCGGCGTCGCCGGTGTTCCGGAGCATCCGCGCGGGCTGGAACGGCCGGCTCATCGCCAATCCGATGCTCGGCTGGGGCGAACCGCTGCCCGTCGACGGTGGTAAGGCGGCCGCCGAGACACTGCTCGCCGCGGGCGCCGACCTGATCTCGCTGGGTCGTCCGTTCCTGGCCAATCCGGACCTGGTAACCCGCCTGCGTGACGGCGCCCCTATCAACCAGTTCCGTGACGAGTACTTCTACGGCGGCGACGCCACAGGCTACACCGACTACCCGGTGCTGGAACCCGCTCTGCGATGAGCTGACGACGGCGCGCGCTGCGTGCTGAAAAACTCGGTTGTCAGCGCTCACAGCACGTCGTTAGCGTGTCTACCGTTTGTGACCGACACACCGAAAGGGCACTCCATGGAACCCGTCACCGAACGCGACATCAGGTCGTCGTTCGTCAACTGCTCGAAAGGGGACGCCAAACGCCTGTCCGTGCCGCGTGACCTCGATGCTCGCCCCTGGGACGATCTCGACTTCCTCGGCTGGAGCGACCCGTCCTACCCGGGCCGCTGCTACCTCGCGGTCCCGCGCGAGGGCGAACTGGTCGGTGTCGCCCTGCGGCACGAGACCGGCGGATCGGGCAAGACGCAGATGTGCGCGTTCTGTCTGACCACCCACACCGGCGGCGGCGTCTCGCTGATGACCGCGAACAAAGCCGGGGAATCGGGACGGCGCGGCAACACGGTCGGCAGCTACATCTGCACGGATCTGGCCTGCTCGCTGTATGCCCGTAACAAGAAGCGGCCCGCGCTGGGCAGCCGGTATCGCGAGGACCTGACACCGGAGGAGAAGGCGCAGCGGGTCCGCGAGAACCTGTACGCCTTCCTGGACCGCCTGTACACCTAGCCGATTCGCCCCGCCACACGACAAGGAGGTAGCTGCCATGTGCCGACACTCGAACCCCGCACGCCAGACGACCCGAGTTCTCTTGCTGAACAACAGAACTCGGGTCGTCGGGTGCCTTGCCGGTCGAGGTGGCCCGGGAATCTTCCGGACCGTCCCGAGCGGACAGGGATCAGAGCATGGCGTTCATGATCGTGCCCGCGCTGGTGGCGACCGCGCCGCCGATCATCGCGCCCGCGATCATCTTCGGCGACTCGAGCCCGCCGCCGGTCCACTTCTCCCAGGCGAACTTGCCGCCCGCGTAGGTGATGGCGATGACGCCCGACAGCAGGATGAACCAGGTGAAATAACGCACCAGCTGCAAGATCTTGTCCGACATCGGGGGTGCTTCGGGAGTCGGATTGCCCATCTGCGCCAAGGTATCGGTGACGGCGGCCAGAATCATGTTTGCTCTCACTCGGTACTCGGGGGGAACGGCGATGAACTGCTGTCGCTGATGTTATCCGGTCGAATCGGGTGCCGCAGCCGCCCACTCGGAGCGGACCGATCGGTTTTGTTGGTGTGCTGGGGGTTCGCGCCCGTATCCTGGACTCGTTCGAATACGGCAGTGCTGGAACGCAGTTCGCGTCACGCGAAAAGGGGAGCAGGCTATGAGCATCATTCTGACGTCGATGGCCGAGACTGTCACGACGTTCGCGCAGGTCAGCAACCCTACGCCCGAGGCACCGCCGCTGTCGGACAAGATCATGCAAATGGTCCAGTACCTGACCTGGTTCATGATCCTGTCCGGTGTGCTGGCCATCACGGTCGCGGGCGGAAAGTTCGCCTGGGAGAAGTGGAACGGCAGCGCCATGGAGTCGCCGAAGATGATCGCGGGCGCGATGATCGGCGGCGTGGTGGCCACCAGCGGTGGCACCATCATGAACGCGATCCTCGGCTAGCCGCCGCGAGCGCACCGCGGGCGGAGTCGCTCGCGGTGTCTCACACCAGCACCCCGTTCCGGTCGGGGGAACCGTCGGCGTGCTGCACCTCGCGCAGCCCGAAGCGGTCGTGCAGCCTGCGCAGCGGCCCGGGTGCCCACCAGTTTGCCCGCCCTGCCAGGCGCATCAACGCTGGGACGAGCACGCCGCGGACCAGGGTGGCGTCCACGGCGACGGTGAGCGCCATGCCGATGCCCAACTGCTGCAGGAAGACCACTTCGCCGGTGCTGTACACCGCGAACGAAGCGGCCAGGATGAGGGCGGCGGCGGTCACCAGCGGGGCCGAGCGCGCGACGCCACGGGGTATGGAACCGATCGGGTCACCGGTGCGGTCGTAGTCCTCCTTGATCCGGGCGAGCAGGAAGACCTCGTAGTCCATCGACAACCCGTAGGCGATGCAGAACATGAGGATCGGAATGCTCGGCTCGACGCTGCCGGTGGGGGCGAAGCCCAGAACGTCGGCCAGCGCACCGTTCTGGAAACCCCACACCAGCACGCCGAACATCACCGACATCGACAGCATGTTGAGCACCGCTGCCTTCAGCGGAGCGAGCACGCTGCCGGTCATCAGGAACAACACCGCATAGGTGACTGCCATGATCAGCAGGGCGACGAGGGGGAGTCGCGCGCTGATGCCGTCGCGGTAGTCGGCCAGCTCGGCCGGGTAGCCACCGACAGCTACAGCGAAAGGCGCAGGCACAGAGCGGATCTCTGCGACCAGACCGCTCGGGTCGGCCAGCAGCCGCTCGCCGGTCGGCAGAACGCGCAGCCACGTCGTCTGCCCGGCGGACATGCCGGTGGACGGCGGCCCTGGGACCGCGGTGCCGTCGGTGAACGAACCCGCCGCCGAATCCACCCGGAGCACACCGGGAACCGACGACAGCGTCGCCGCGTAGACCCCCACCCCGGCTGGATCGGCTTGCCGGGCTAGAACCTGGAGAGCGTCGGCTTCCTCGGTCGCGAAGTCGGCGCGGATCGTGTCGTACATCGAACGCACCGGCGGGGCTCCGCCGAGCACGCGGTCGTCGGGGGCACCGAAGTTCATGCCGAGCGCCGGGGCGCCGAGCGCGAGCAGCACGAGCAGGGTGGCGCCGCCGGTCGCCGCCGGTCTACGAATGACGTTGTCGGCCATGCGGTACCAGAATCCACGGTCGAGTGCACGGGCGGGACGGGCGGGCACCGCCCGGTGCCCTGACAGGTACAGCGCCGCGGGCAGGATCACGACGGCGGCGAGAGCCGACACCGCGGCGACGGCGATACCGGCGTAGGCGAACGACGACAGGAACGGGAAACCGAAGACCAGCAGCACCGCCAGGCTCGCGCCGACGGTGACTGCGCTGAACACGATGGTTCGCCCCGCGCCGGCGACGGCACGCCGGACCGCGGTCGGGACCTGGGCTCCGGCCGCCAGCTCCTCCCGGAACCGGTAGATCATGAACAGCCCGTAGTCGACGCCGAGTCCGATGCCCATGACCAGCGCGATATTCGCGGCGAAGGTGGAGATTTCGGTGAAGACGGTCGCGACCCGCAGTAGCGCCAGCGTGCCGACCACACAGAACAACCCGATGCCGATCGTCACCAGGGCTAGGGTCCACCGTCGCAGCACCGCCCACAACAGCAGCAGCACCAGCGGGAGCACGATCAGTTCAGCCCGCAGGAAATCGGTCGACGCCTGGGCCGCGACCTCGCGGAACACCTCGTCGGCGCCACCCAGGGTGATCGTCACCGCCGGATCGACCTCGGTGAGCAACGCGGTCTCGATCGCGGGCAGCACCACCCGCCGGACATGGTCGGCATCGCCCGGCACTACGGCCAGGATCAGCGCATGCCGGAAGTCTCTGCTCGCCAGCGTCTCGGGGGCGCCGGGTTGCCAGAACGAGCGGACCTCGACGACGTCGGGGAGCGCGGCGAGTTCATCGGTGAGCGCCTGACCGATCGCGGTGACGTGGTCGCCGCGCACGTCGCCGTCCGTCGCTGTCACCAGCATCGTGATGTTGGGGCTTCCGGTCGCGAAGGTGTCGATGAGATCTCTTCGTACCAAGGAAGATTCGGAGTTCTGTCGTTCGAAACGGTTCAGTGCGAAGCTGTCCAGCGCGCCGCTCGCGACGACGGCGAGCAGGCAGAACACGGCCAGCGCCACCGCGAGCACGGCACGTGGGCGACGGGTGAGGATTGATCCGAGCACAGCGGCCCCTCTGTTAGGCTGCGAAAAATGCGAGTGAGCGCTCGCAAAAGAGGATACGAGCGATTGCTCGTATTTTCAACAGGAGGAACATGGCTGAGGTGCGCCGTCAGGAACGCGGTCGCCGCCGGATGGAGGACATCCTGCGCGCGGCCGCGGCTGTCTTCGCCGAGCGCGGATACGAGGGAACCACCACGAACGCGGTCGCCGCCGCCGCAGGCATCTCGCCCGGCTCGCTGTATCAGTACTTCCGGAACAAGGACGAGATCGCCGCCGCGCTGGCCGAGTTCTACCGGGGACAACTCGAATCACTCGGCGCCGAAGTCCCCGACGAATCCGCCGGACTCGACATCGACGCCCTGCTGGGCGCGGTGCTCGACACCCTGGTCGAGTTCAACGTCGCCCACCCCGGCTTCAAGGCGCTCTTCGCGCGCACCGACATGCCTGCATCGCTGGGCGCGGCCGTCGCACCGGCACACGGCGCGCTGCACGCGCGCTTCGAGACACTGCTCGGCGTCGCTTTCCCGGAACTCGCGCCCGACGATCGCCGGCGCGCCACCACCGTGGCCATCCAGCTCGTCCGCGGCATGATGCCCTTGATCGTCGAGGCGGACCCGGCGCAGCGCCCGGCGCTCGTCGACGAACTCCGGCTGGTCCTGCGCTCCTACCTGCTGTCGCGGGCGGGCCGGGTCGGCTAGATCCGGGCGCCCTTGGCGCGGTTGCAGGCCCGGCACAGGATCTGCAGGTTCGCCGCACTCGTCGCACCACCGCGGCTGAGCGGGATGATGTGATCGAACTCCAGGTAGTGGCCGTCACCGCACTCGACGCAGCGACCACCGTCGCGCTGCCACACCTGGGCTTTCACATCCTGCGGGATGCTGCGGCTGTCGCGCTGTCCCGGCGTCAGGACCAGGCGTTTCGCCACGCGCAGCGCACCTTCCAGCGCGGCGGCCACATAGTCGGGGTCGGCGACCCCGAAGGTGGCGCCGCCGCGCGCCGAGGTCGCGGCCAGCACCACGGTGCCGTGCTCCGGGTGCACGGAAACCACCCGGTTCCACGGCAGTTCGATGCCGGTGCCGTCGCCGACGAAACGCAGCTTCTTGGAGCTGCCGATCAGCCGGCCCTCGGTATTGCGCGGGCCGCGCGCGAGCATCCTGATGTGCACGGCGGGCAGGTCGAGGTGCACCCG
Organism: Nocardia sp. NPDC057663; assembly: GCF_042799895.1. Lineage (NCBI taxonomy): Bacteria > Bacillati > Actinomycetota > Actinomycetes > Mycobacteriales > Nocardiaceae > Nocardia > Nocardia sp. NPDC057663. Next base: position 141,097 of record NZ_JBHVHX010000017.1, read on the forward strand.
CTCTTCGGGGTCCAGGTGCAGGCCGGGAGTGTCGACGGTGGGCAGTTCGCCCGCGCGTAGCCGGGACAGGGTGCGGCCGCGGTGCATCCGGCGGCGCAGGTCGTCGACGATCGGGCCGGACAGGGCCAGCTCGCTGACGATGTGCTCGAACGCGTCCAGTTCGTCGGCGAACACCTCGCCGTCGGCGAAGGCGAAGGCGACCATCCGCTCCACCTGGGTCAGCCCGGAATCACGCAGCACCGCGCGTCCGCGCTCTTCGTCTATGCGCTGGTAGCGCAACGCCGCCCACACCTCGAGCCAGTCCTCGGACAGGGTGCCGGGGCCGGTGAGCACCCGCCGGGCCCGGTTGCGCCAGTGGGTGAGGAATTCCTCCACCTCGTCCGCGCACGACCGGCATTGGCCGTGTCCGCCGAAGATTTTGCGGCGCAGCGGGTTACCGCAGCGGGGGCAGCGGACGCGGTGATCCTGGACGTGCGGGCGGGTGCTCGTCGTCCATTCGTCGCCGTCCCACCAGCGCAACTGCCCGGGGACCTGCGGGTCGGGATGCCAGTCAGCCAGTTCCGGGTTCGGCGGTGGCGGCGGCGGGACATCGATGACGCGGCGGGTGAGGGCAGGCGGGCGCGAGGGCGACCGCCCGGTGTGTGCGTGTGTGCCGGGATCGGCGGTGGTGTCGTGATCGGAGTCGGAGAACTCGGCCGCGGCCGACGTGTCGCCGTGCGGGACCCGGGCGAACTCCGCGCGATCGGCGGTGCGTGACGACGCCTGCCGTGCTGCCGAAGCCGACCGCGCAGGGGTTCCGGATCGCTCGGCGCGGGGCTGTCCGGCGGCCGGCTCGTCGACGGTGACCCCGAATTCGGTGGCCAGCCCGGCCAGCCCACCGGACCAGCCCTGGCCGATCGCCCGGAACCGCCACTGCCCGTCGCGCCGGTAGAACTCGCCGAACATCATCGCCTGCACGTCCTCGATGCCGTCGAGCACGAACTGGGCGACCGGCCCGTCGGCGGCGTGCACGGTCAACGTGAGATCGGTGAGCTGATCGAAGGTGCCCTCATCGAGGGAAGCGCTGACGACGATGCGCGCCACCTCCACCTCGGTCCGCGGCAGCGACACACTCAACCGCGCGGTCCCCGGCGCGGGCTCCTGATCCAGCGTCACCGCCTGCGAGGCATGCCGCGGCGCGTTGAAGAACACGAAATCCCGGTCACCGCGCACCAGCCCCGACTCGGTGACCAGCAGCGCATGCGCATCGACGGCATGTGCCGACCGCCATGAAAGAACCACGGCGAGAAGCGATGTCGGGACCGGCGCATGCGCGCCCTTGCGTAGTTCCATGGTGCTCGCATGATGTCATGCCCCACCGACAGGGTTATTGGAGCGCTGGCGCGCTCGAGTTCGCGGCCCCTCCTGTCCCGCGACCTGGCCGCGGCCGGTGGTGCCGGCATCATCACGCCGAACCTGATCC
>NZ_JBHVHX010000018.1:0-133999 GCF_042799895.1 Nocardia sp. NPDC057663
TCCTTCGTCGCCTACGCAACGGCACCTGACCGGCGGGACGGCCGCGACGGCCGCTTCGCGGCCTGCCCCTCCTCGAGGTCGGGGCGTGCGGGCTAAGTCGATCGGGAGCTTCAGCACTTAGGATCGCGGATGTGCCTGTATCCCTGACTGCGGCTACTGCGAGTGGCCTGTGCGCCTTCATCGATGCTTCGCCGTCGCCGTTCCATGTGTGTGCGACGGTTGCCGCCGAGCTGGCTGCCAACGGGTTCACGCCGTTGGCCGAGGCGCAGGCGTGGGCGGGTGCCGGCGGGAAACACTATGTGGTGCGCGGTGGTTCGCTGATCGCGTGGGCCGACGTCGACGCGGCGCCCACCGATCCGTTCCGGGTGGTCGGGGCGCATACCGACAGTCCGAATCTGCGGGTGAAGCAGCATCCGGATCTGGCCGTGGCCGGGTGGCAGCTGGTCGGGCTCGAGCCCTACGGCGGTGCGTGGCTGAACTCGTGGCTGGACCGGGAGCTCGGGATCTCCGGGCGGCTCAGCGTGCGCGACGGTGCGCGGATGAGCGATGTCCTGGTCCGGATCGACGAGCCGATTCTGCGGGTGCCGCAGCTGGCGATCCACCTGTCCGAGGACCGGCGCGGGGTGACGCTCGATCCGCAGCGGCATGTGAACGCGATCTGGGGGATCGGTGATTCGCCCGCCTCGTTCCTGGATTTCGTGGCCGAGCGGGCCGGGGTCGACGGCGCCGACGTGCTCGGCTGGGAACTGATGACCCACGATCTGGCGCCGAGCACGCTGGTCGGGCGCGACAACGATCTGGTGAGCGCGCCGCGGCTCGACAACCAGGGCACCTGCTACGCCGGGCTGCAAGCGTTCCTCGCCGCGGTCGACGAGCCGGGGGCGGCGACGCCGGTGCTGGTCATGTTCGATCACGAGGAGGTCGGCAGCCAGTCCGATCGGGGCGCTCAGTCGGATCTGCTGCCCGCCGTACTGGAACGCATCGTGCTGGCCCGCGGCGGTGGGCGAGCGGATTACCTTGCCGCGCTCGCCGGTTCGGTGGTCGCCTCCGGTGACATGGCACACGCGACGCACCCGAACTATCCGGAGCGGCACGAACCCGCGCACCGGATCGAGGTCGGCGGCGGTCCGGTGCTCAAGGTCAACCAGAACCTGCGCTACGCCACCGACGCGGCGGGTGCGGGTGCCTTCGCGCTGGCGTGCGCGCAGGCCGATGTTCCGTTGCAGCGCTACGTCCACCGCGCCGATCTGCCGTGCGGTTCGACCATCGGCCCGATGACCGCGGCGCGCACGGGCATGTCCACCGTCGACATCGGCGCACCCCAGCTGGCCATGCACTCGTGCCGAGAACTCATGGGCGCGGCGGACGTTCCCGCCTACGCCTCGGCGCTGGCTGCCTTCTTGACGCCGGCCGCCCTCGACTGAGGGGTGGGCCGGTAGGTGATCACCGCGTACACGATCACCGCGAAAGTGGTCCACACGTAGCTGGCCCCGATGATCTGCTGCCACCAGGCCCAGCCGAGTTCCTTGCCGTTGGAGTGTGGCAGCACCCACTGCGGGCCGACGATGAACATCACCGTGAACAGGGCGACGACGGCGGTGAACGCGCGGGAGCGGCGGCGCGTGACCTGGTCGACGGCGACGACCAGGGCGGGCGCCACCCACACCCAGTGATGCGACCACGACACCGGCGAGACGAGCAGCACGGCAGCGGCATTGACCAGCAGCGCGGCGACGTCCTTGCCCGCGCCGATCAACCGGTACATCCACACCGCGGCCAGCGCCACCGTCAGCACCGACAGCGCGATCCACAGCCCGGTGGCCACCGATTCGTTCATGCCGAGCCGGAACAGCGTGCCCTTGATCGACTGGTTGCCCGCGAAATACGGGGTGCCGATGCGGCCGGTGTCGGTGACGGTGTGGAACCAGTATTCGACCGAATCGCTCGGGAACAGCAGGAAGCCGACGCCGACCGCGCCCGCCGCCGAGACGACCAGGGTGGCCGCGGCCTTCCAGTCCCGGCGCAACAGGAAATACAGCAGGTAGCCGGCCGGGATCAGCTTGATCGACACCGTGATGCCGATCAGCATGCCGCGCGGCCAGAACGGCTTGCGGACCAGGATGTCGACGGTGATCGCGGCCATCAGGATCAGGTTGATCTGGCCGAAGTTGAAGGTCTGCCGGATCGGCTCGAGGAACTGGGCCAGGCCCAGACCGGCGATCACCACGGTGAGCACCGCGATCCGGTCGAGCTCGGGACGGATGCGAACGAGTACCAGCCACAGCGCGACACCCAGGCTCGCCAGCGAGGTCACCAGCACGGCGATCTCGGCGACCACCAGCGGCATCAGCGCCAGCGGCACGAAGAACGCCGCGGCGAGTGGGGGATAGGTGAACGGCAGGCCGAGGCCGTAGACCGGCGGCATCGGCCCGTACAGGTCGCCGCCGTCCAGCCAGACGCGGGCGCCGTTGCGGTAGACCTGCAGGTCGATGAACCCGTGCCACCAGTGCGCGAGCAGCGCGACGGCGGCGGAGAACACGAACAGCCCGATCGAGGCGGCCAGCCACTTCAGCTGCCGATCGCGGGTGACCGCATGCGGTGGGTTGGCCGACGGCCCGGCAGGAGTGGAACCCGACGCCGCGTCCCGCGCGGGAACAGGCGGCTCGACCTGCTCGGCAACCCCCGGACTCTCGTTCACGGCGTCAGACTAACGGGTGCGGACCGGCCCGAAGCGCAGGTGTGATCAGGCCGGGTGCGAGGTCGGTCACCAGTGGGCAGTGCGGGGCGAAGCCGCTCCGGTACTAACCATTAGACTCTGAAGTCAAGTTCCCCCGGCCGAAAGGACCCTGGTCTCCCGTGACACTGCAGGTCGACACCGTCGCTACCGCCGCAGCCACCCCGGATGCTCCGCAGCCGTACAAGGAACTCGGTCTCAAAGACGACGAGTACGCCCGCATCAAGGAGATTCTGGGCCGTAGGCCCACCGACGCCGAATTGGCGATGTACTCCGTGATGTGGAGCGAGCACTGCTCCTACAAGTCCTCCAAGGTGCACCTGCGCTACTTCGGTGAGACGACCACTCCCGAGATGAAGGCCTCCATGCTGGCCGGCATCGGCGAGAACGCCGGCGTGGTCGACATCGGCGACGGCTGGGCGGTCACCTTCAAGGTGGAGAGCCACAACCACCCGTCCTACGTCGAGCCGTACCAGGGCGCGGCCACCGGCGTCGGCGGCATCGTGCGCGACATCATGGCGATGGGCGCGCGCCCGATCGCGGTCATGGACCAGCTGCGCTTCGGCGCGGCCGACGCGGCCGACACCCGTCGCGTGGTCGACGGCGTCGTGCGCGGCGTCGGCGGTTACGGCAACTCCCTCGGCCTGCCGAACGTCGGCGGCGAGACCGTCTTCGACGCCTCCTACCAGGGCAACCCGCTGGTGAACGCGCTGTGCGCGGGCGCGATGCGCGTGGAAGACCTGCACCTGGCCTTCGCCTCCGGCGCGGGCAACAAGATCATCCTGTTCGGCGCGCGCACCGGCCTCGACGGCATCGGCGGCGTCTCCGTGCTGGCCTCGGACACCTTCTCCGGCGAGGAGACCGGCACCGGCCGCAAGAAGCTGCCCGCCGTGCAGGTCGGTGACCCGTTCACCGAGAAGGTGCTCATCGAGTGCTGTCTGGACCTGTACAAGGCCGGTCTGGTCGTCGGCATCCAGGACCTCGGCGGCGCCGGGCTGTCCTGCGCGACGTCCGAGCTGGCCGCGGCCGGTGACGGCGGCATGCACATCGACCTGACCAAGGTCCCGCTGCGCGCCAAGAACATGACCCCCGCCGAGATCCTGTCGAGCGAGTCGCAGGAGCGCATGTGCGCGGTCGTCACCCCCGAGAACGTGGACGCCTTCATGGCCGTCTGCAAGAAGTGGGACGTGCTGGCCACCGTCATCGGTGAGGTCACCGACGGCGATCACCTCGTCATCACCTGGCACGGCGAGACCGTGGTGGACGTGCCGCCGCGCACCGTCGCCCACGAGGGCCCGGTGTACGAGCGCCCGGTGCAGCGTCCCGACACCCAGGACGCGCTGATCGCCGACACCACCGCGAACCTCACCCGGCCCAAGACGGCCGACGAGCTGCGCGAGACCCTGCTGACGATGATCGCCAGCCCGCAGCTGTGCAGCCGCAAGTGGATCACCGAGCAGTACGACCGCTACGTGCGCGGCAACACCGTGCTGGCCGAGCACGCCGACGCCGGTGTCGTGCGCATCGACGAGGAGTCCGGCCGCGGTATCGCGCTGGCCACCGACGCCTCGGGCCGCTACACCAAGCTCGACCCGTACACCGGCGCGCAGCTGGCGCTGGCCGAGGCGTTCCGCAATGTCGCCACCACCGGCGCCACCCCGAAGGCCGTCACCAACTGCCTGAACTTCGGTTCGCCGGAGGACCCGGGCGTGATGTGGCAGTTCCAGCAGGCCGTGCGCGGTCTCGCGGACGGCTGTGCGGCGCTGGGCATTCCGGTCACCGGCGGCAATGTCAGCTTCTACAACCAGACCGGCAAGGACGCCATCCTGCCCACCCCGGTGGTCGGCGTGCTCGGCGTCATCGACGATGTGCACCGCCGCATCCCGACCGGCCTGGGCCTCGAGCCGGGCGAGTCGCTGATCCTGCTCGGCGAGACCCGCGACGAGCTGGACGGCTCGATCTGGTCGCAGGTCGTGCACGATCACCTCGGTGGCGTGCCGCCGAAGGTCGACTTCGCCCGCGAGCAGCTGCTCTCGGAGGTGCTCACCTCGGGTTCGCGCGACGGCATGATCTCGGCCGCGCACGACCTGTCCGAGGGTGGCCTGGCGCAGACCGTCGTCGAGGCCGCGCTGGCGGGCGAGACCGGTTGCCGCATCGTGCTTCCCGAGGGTTCGGACGCGTTCGTCGAGCTGTTCTCGGAGTCGGCGGGCCGCGTGCTCGTCGCGGTGCCGCGCTCGGAGGAGACCCGCTTCACCAAGATGTGCGACGCGCGGCAGCTGCCGTGGGTGCGGATCGGCGTGGTCGACCAGGGCTCGGATTCGATCGAGGTGCAGGGCCAGTTCTCGGTGACACTCGCCGAATTGCGCGAGGCGTTCGAGGGCACCCTGCCTAAGCTGTTCGGAGCGCACACCGCCTGATTCACCGGTACGAGGAGTCGAGCTTGATCATCGAGGAAACCAGCTCGACTTCCACGCCCGCTGTTCATGAGAACCTCTTCGTCCGTGGAATCCACGTGGCGGAGAGGTTTTTTCATCCGAACTACACCGGGCTCGTCGTGGCCACCGTGTTCTTCGGCTGGTCGCTGACACCTTCGCTGCTGCCGCGTGACTGGTTCTTCCAGGGCCTGGTCAGCGGTATCAACGCGACGATCGGCTACGGCCTCGGCTGCGCGCTGGCCTGGGCCTGGCGCCGGTGGCTCGTGCCGAAGATCACCCTGCCGGAGCAGGTCACCGCGCGCTGGGCGCAGCGTCCGAGCTGGACGCTCATCGCGGTGAAGTCCGTGATCGTGGTGGCCTGCCTGCTCTTCGCGATCCTGATGAGCATCCAGTCGGCGCACTGGCAGCGCCAGATCACCGATCTGATGGGGATGGAACCGGTTTCCGGCTCGGGATATTCGCGCACCGTGCTGGTCGGCGCGGTGGTGGTCGGGTTGCTGATCTGGATCTCGCGTGGCGTGGTCAGGCTCGTGCGGGCCGTGGCGCGCGGGCTGAACCAGTGGGTCCGGATTCCCGCCTCGGTCGCGCGCCCGCTCGGCGTGGTCATCGTGATCGTGGCCGCCGTGCTGCTGTTCAACGGTGTACTGGCGAAAACCTTCTTCACCGTGGCGAATTCGGCGTTCAGCGCCCGCAACAGCCACACCTCGGCCCACGCGATCCAGCCGACACTGCCCGAACGTTCCGGCAGTCCGGAGTCCTTGGCCAAGTGGGACACCCTCGGCTCCGAGGGCCGGTGGTTCGTGTCCAACGCCCCGACCGCGCTGGCGATCGGGCAGGTCACCGGAAAGCCTGCCCGCGAACCGATCCGGGTGTACGCCGGGCTGGAATCGGCCGACGGATTCGAGGCGCAGACCGATCTGGCCGTCGCCGAACTCGACCGCACCAAGGCCTTCGAACGCGAAGTGCTGGTAGTGATCAGCACCACCGGCACCGGCTGGGTCGATTCCACCAGCGCGGAGTCGATCGAGCTGATGTACGGCGGAGACAGCGCGCTGGTGGCGACCCAGTACTCCTACCTGCCCAGCGCCCTGTCGTTCCTGTCCGACCGGGACAAGTCGATGACCATGGGTCGCCTGCTGTTCGACAAGGTGTACGAGCGTTGGGCGGCGCTGCCCGAGGACGCCAGGCCCAAGCTGCTGGTCTACGGCGAGAGCCTCGGCTCGCAGGGGTCGGAGGGCGCGTTCTCCGGGCTGGCCGATATCCGCAATCGCGCCGACGGCGTGCTCTGGGTCGGCCCGCCCAACTCCAACCGCCTCTGGTCGGAATTCGTGCGCAGGCGTGACCCCGGCACCGAGGAGATCACCCCGATCTACGCCGACGGGCTCTCGGTGCGGTTCGCCGCGAGCGCCGATCAGCTGGTCCGGCCGTCGGACAACTGGACCGACCCGCGCATCGTCTACCTGCAGCACGCGTCGGATCCGGTGGTGTGGTGGTCGCCGGATCTGCTGTTCGGGCAGCCCGACTGGCTGGGCGAGGAGCGCGGACCCGATGTGTCACCGGCGATGTCGTGGTATCCGATCGTCACGTTCTGGCAGGTCGCCGCGGATCTGCCCCGTGCGCAGACGGTGTCCAACGGGCACGGGCACAACTATGGCAACGTGGTGCCCGACGCGTGGGCCGCGGTGGCCCAACCACCGGACTACACACCGGAATTGGCCGAACGGATCAAGTCTTTCCTCGTCGAGTCCGCGGCCACCGAACATCAGCTGAAATAGACCGGGCGGCGCCGAACCCCTCGATCGGCGCCGGCCCGATCCGATCAGGACACCGATTTGAACGGATTGTGTTCGGCGATCAGCTGTTCCAGCCGTGCCTCATCGATCCGCCCGATCAGTGACTGGGTTTCCTGCTGGTCGCGCACGACCTTGGCGAGGGTGAAGCAGCTGGTCACCAGGAACAGGCCCGACATCGCCAGGAACGCGCGCTGCCAGCCGTCCAGCGGCAAGTAGGCAATTCCGGCACCGGTCCCGAACAGGCTGACGGCGAAAGCGATCGCGGCCTGGGCCATGTAGGCCGAGGTGTTCTTCGGCTTGGCATTGGGTGTGCTCATGAGAACAAGCATGCTGACCGGGGGATATGCCCGGGCGCGTGAAACTACTCGAGTGCGGTGGGTAGTTGCCGAACGCAGGCGGAAAGTGACCGACCCGCCATCCACAACACCCTGCCGCGCCGAAACCGGCCAGCCATACTGGTTTGGTGTCCGCGACAGGCTCGACCCTCGCGACGCTGCGTACGCGCGGCGCCGGGCTGCTGCGCCGCGTCGAGGACGTCGTCGACCTCAACTACCCGGGTCTGGTCCTGGCGACGCTGTTCTTCGCGCTGTCGGTGACGCCGTCGCTGGTGCCACGCGACTGGCTGTTCCAGGGCCTGATCAGCGGGATCAACGCCGCCATCGGCTATGGGCTCGGGTGTGTGCTCGAGTGGGCGTTCCGGCGCTGGGTGCGGGCGCGGATCCCGATTCCCAGCCCGTCGGACCGGCTGCGATACGGGATCAAGGCGACCGTGCTGGTCGTCTGCGCGCTGGTCGCGGCGCTGATGCTGGTGCAATCGGCGCGCTGGCAGCGCGAGATCACCTCGCTGATGGGGATGACGGGCACCACGACGACCGCGTACCTGCGAACCGGGCTGCTCAGCGTGGCCGTCGGGATCGCCGTCGTCGCCGCCTACCGGACCGTGCGGGTGCTGGTGCTGGTGCTGGCCCGCCAGCTCAACCGCTGGGTGCGGGTACCGCGCGAGCTCGCGCCCGCCGCCGGTGCGCTCGTGCTCGTCGTGCTCGCGGTGACGATCTTCAACGGTGTGGCCTCGCGGGCATTCTTCGCCGTGGCCAACTCCGCGTTCAGCGTGCGCAACGACCGGGTTTCCGAGTTCGCGGTGCAGCCGACGAAACCGGAGCGCTCGGGAAGTCCGGCTTCGCTCGCGCCGTGGCAGACCCTCGGCTTCGAGGGACGGTGGTTCGTGTCGAACGGGCCCAGTGCCGACGACATCACCGAGGTGACGGGAAAGACTGCACAGGAACCGATTCGGGCCTATGTCGGGTTGGAGTCGGTGACCGGTGAGCAGACCGCGGCGCAGCTGGCCGTCGACGAGCTCGACCGGACCAAGGCCTTCGAACGCGAGGCCATGGTGGTGGTCACCACGACCGGGACCGGCTGGGTCAACTCGATGGCGGCGGGCGCGATCGAATACCTCTACGGCGGCGACACGGCGATCGTGGCCACCCAGTACTCGTATCTGCCCAGCGTGCTGTCGTTCCTGTCCGACCGGGAGAAGGCGGCCGCGGCCAGCCGGGAACTGTTCGACGCGGTGTATCAGCGATGGCTGGAGCAGCCGGAGGGGCAACGGCCGAAACTGTTCGTGTACGGGGAGAGCCTGGGTTCCCAGGGCTCCGAGGAGGCCTTCGACGGGCTCGCCGATCTGCGCGAGAAGGTGGACGGTGCGCTGTGGGTCGGGCCGCCGAACTCGAACCGGCTGTGGCGGCAGTTCGTCGACCGGCGTGATCCCGGGTCGTTCGAGGTGGCGCCGGTCTATGCCGACGGGCTGGTCGTCCGATTCGCCGACGACGCGGGCGATCTGGGTCCCGCGGAGACCTGGCGCGAACCGCGCATCGCCTACCTGCAGCTCCCGTCCGATCCCATCGTGTGGTGGTCTGCCGACTTGATCCTCACTCAGCCGGATTGGCTGAGCGAACCGCGCGGCACGGATGTGTCGACACAGATGCGATGGGCGCCATTCGTGACGTTTTGGCAGGTCACGGCCGATCTCACCAATGCGCAAGGGGTGGTCGACGGGCACGGGCATCGGTATGGGTCGCTGGTGCTCGACGGGTGGCTGGCCGTGGCTGAGCCGCCGGGGGTCAGTGCTGAAGTCGTCGAAAGTATCCGTGCCGCACTGGAATCCGCGGACGAGTACGAGCGAGCGGTCAAGTGAGTCGGGGCCTGACTGTCACCTCGGTACGCACCGCGCGTCGCGGAGTGGAAGGCCTGGCCGGCGTGCCGGTCGTGGCGACGCTGGAGTCCGCGGAAGGGCCTCGCGTGAGGCGGGCCGCGACGTACACCGTGCGTCGCGCAGGGACGCGCGCGCCCGGTCCGTGGCGACGGGTGCGGACCGTGGCTGCGCTGGGACTACCGCTGCTGTGGAGTAATCGGATGCTGCCTGGTCTCGATCTTCCGTTGCGCGGGCGCACCGCGGCGAACATCGTGTTCGCTGCGGGGTACACCGCGGTGTTCGATGGTCGCCCGAACTGGCTGTCGGCCAAGGGATTCCGATGGGGTGTCGGCAGTGCCGCGCTGGTGTTCGCCGGTTATGTTGTCGCGCTTGCTATTCCGGTATTGCGGAGGTTACCGCTCGAGGTGGCCGAGCGGGTGCCGGAGACCTCGACGCTCGAATGGATCGCTCTGCACATCCCGGTGGGTACGGTGCTCGCCGAGGAAGCGGTGTTCCGCGGCACGCTCGATCCGCTGCTCGACGAGATCGCCGAACCGCGGGGCGCCGCGGCGGTGGGCGCGCTCGATTTCGGGCTGTGCCACATCCGCCCCGCGCAGGCCACCGGCGAATCGGTGCCCGGAACGGTCGCGCTCACCACGCTCGCCGGTCTGGTCTTCGGCGCATTGCGCAGGCACACCGGCAGCGCGACCGCGCCCGCCCTGCTGCACCTGGCGATCAATGCCGGGGGAGCATTGCTGCCGCTCGCGGCGCTGCGGATCGAACTGCTGAGGCAGTAACGACGTCGAAGACGAATCCCTCGATCGTGACTCCCGGCGCGAACGAGAACGCGACGCCCGTCGAGATCGGCTCGGTCACCTCGGTCTGAGCGGCGATCCGTTCGAGCACGAAGATCAGTGAGACGCTCGACATGTTTCCGTACTCACCGAGAACATCCCAGCTCGTCGACGCGGCTTCCGGCGGAAGGCCGAGCGAGCGCGCGGATTCGAGCAAGATCTTCGGCCCGCCCGGGTGGATTGCCCACACGTCGATGTCCGACTGCCGCAAGCCATTGCGGCGCAGAACGTCTCCGACGACGGGAGCGACGCCGTCGTAGATGTACTGGGGTACTGTCTCGGACAGCTCGCAGGTGATGGCGTCCTGGTTGACGCCGACCGCGATGCCGTCCTGGGTGCCCTCGAACAGATGGGTGAATGTGTCCCGGATGACAATCGTCCCGGCAGCGGCTAGCTCCGTTTCGCTGTGTGCCCCGATGACGACCGCGCCGCAACCGTCGCCGAACAGGCTGTGCGCGACCACATCGTTGACGTCTTCGACAGGGACCGCATGCACCGAGTTGAGCTCGAGGCACAGGACCATCGCCTTCTTGTCCGGGTTGGCCCGGACAAAGTCCGAAGCGGCGCGAATTCCGTTCATCGCCGCCGCGCAGCCCATGAAATTGACCACCAGGCGAGCGACCGACCGGGGCAGTCCGAGGTGTTCGACGACCGCGACGTCGACGCCGGGCGCCATGATCCCGGTGCTCGTGGCGAACACGATGAGTCCGACGTCGGCCGGATCGGCACCGTCGAGTGCGCGCCGCGCCACGTCGACCGCCAGCGGAACAGCGTGACGGTAGAACAGGCGCATACGATCCTGGATCGTCGCTGGTTGGCCGCTGGGCGCAGGAAGGCCGGCTTCCAGCGGGTCGACCGCGAAGCGCCGGGTGTTGATCTCGGTTTTGCGGAAGATGCGTCTGACCAGGGATTGCTGCTCCGGATCGGTGAATTGCCCAGCCATCCAGTCCGCTGCGACGGTTTGGTCGAGGACCAGGCTGGGCGCACCGGTCGCGATTGCTTCGATGACGGGTACGGTCGGCGCCGACGGAACTGTGTGCTTGCGCGCATGCGCTACCGTGCGGGTGAGAAGTGCCTGGTCGAGTGCGATTGACATGGAGTCGTTCTTCCTCGTGCGAGCGATTGGGCTACCCCAATCGTCGAACAGCGAACGTCCCGCAAATAGGTACCCAAGGGGTGTGGGTCCCCACCCGTCGCCCAGCGGCCACCGCGGACCAAGGGGAGTCCTCGGTGCTGACGGCGCAGTGGGTCGGGTAGCTCAGGTGGTAGCGACGAAACCGGCGACGGCGTCGGTGAAGGCGTCGTTGTCGTCGCCTGCCGCGGTGTGCGCGGCCGCGGTGATCTCGGCCAGGCGGGCGTGCGGGGCCAAGGCGAGGAAGGCGGCCGCGCCCTCGTCGCTGACGACATCGGACTTGCCGCCGCGGACCAGCAGGACCGGGATGGTCAGCGCCTCGGCGGCGGCTTCCATCTCGGCGATGCGGGACTGCGGGTTGTCCTCGAGGCCGGTGAGCAGGTCCGGATCCCAGTGCCAGTACCAGCGGCCGTCGCGCTGACGCAGGTTGCGCAGCAGTCCGTCGGCGTTGTCGGGGCGCGGGCGGTGCGGGAGGTAGGCGGCGACGGCGTCGGCCACCTGGTCGAGGGTGTCGAAGCCGTCGCGGTGCCTGCCGAGGAAGTCCATGACCCGTTCCACGCCTTTGGATTCCGAGCGGGGCACGATGTCGACCAGCACCAGGGCGCGGATCACGTCGCCGCCGGGCGAAGCGGTGGTGAGCAGACCGGTGATGCCGCCCATGCTGGCGCCGACGACGACCGCGCCCGCCTCGGGCGTCGCGCCGAGCTGATCGAGCACCGTGAGCAGGTCGCCGACCATCACGTCGCGGGTGTAGTCGCGCGTCGGCGACCAGTCGCTGTCACCGTGGCCGCGCGCGTCCACCGCGACGACATGCATCCCCGCCGCCGCCAGCGCTCGGCCGGTGCGCTTCCACGAGTGCCGGTTCTGCCCGCCGCCGTGCAGCATCACGACCAGCGGGCCGCCTGGCACACCGAAACTGTCGGCGACCAGGGTGAGACCGTCGGAGCTGCGCAACCGCAGCGTCGTCGGTTCCAGTGGCTCGGTGGAGCTCGGCATGACACCTCCTGAACGTTGTTTACTGTGCTGAACGTTGTTCAGAATGTAGCGTGAGGCCCCGATCGAAGGGAAGTGGGGACCAGTGGCCGAATCGAGCCGGGCGGGGCGGCGTGACGAGATCGCCGAGGCGAAACGCGCGATCATCCTGCGCGCGGCCAGGACGATCTTCGAGGCCGACGGTGTCGACGCGGCCAATATCCGGGCCATCGCCACCGCCGCCGGCTACACCCCGGGCGCCCTCTACGCGTACTTCCCGAGCAAGGAACACATCTACGCCGCCCTGCTCGGCGAATCCCTGGAACGACTCTCGGCCGAGGTGGCGGCGGCGACTGCCCTCGACGAGCCAGCCGCCCGCTTCCGAGCCGCAGGCCTGGCATTCTTCGACTTCTACGACGGCAACCCCCGCGACCTCGACCTGGGCTTCTACCTCTTCCGCGGCGGCATCCGCCCCCACGGCCTCGGCGCCGAACTGAACGCGGGCCTCAACGCGGCCATGCTGGCCGGCCTCGCCCCGATCGTGTCGGCGGCGATGGAACTCGGCGCCACCGAGGAACGAGCCCGCGTCATCACCGCCGATGTCCTGGCCCACCTCTCCGGCCTGCTCCTGCTAGCCCACACCAAACGCCTGGCTCTTCTCGGCGGCACCGCCGACGCTCGCCAGATGATGCGCGAGTACCTCGACCTGCACATCGATGCGCTGCGCGCCGATCACGGCTAGCCGCCCGACGTTCCCCGTCCTGTGCTCGGCTTATAGGCCGATTCGGCTTGGCGGTGCGAGGCGGGCGGCGTAACCCGCCATGGGGTGATGTGGGTGAGATCGTCGGCGATCGCGGCGCGAGCCATGTCGGCGTCGTATCGGGTTCTTGCGATAGGAGTGCTCCAACAAAAAAACGGCGTCCATGCTTCTATCCTCCCGAGGTGAATCCTTCTGGCCAGTGGTCCTGGCCGATGGGAAATCTGTTTACGTGGAACTCATTCGGCCGATCGCGGAATCCTGGCAACAAGCGCATCCGGTCGATCGCTTCACCAGCCGCAGCCTCGGACGAATATATTCCGATTGTCCGGACCATGTCCCAATGCCATTTAGCTTGCTGCTGGTAGGGCTGTGACCTGCGGTTCGTCGGGTTTCGGGTCGGTCATCCAGCTGGTGTTGGCGAGGCCGACCACGGCCGGTCCGGTGTAACGGGTGCCGCTGTGATGGCCACGTTTGACGGGGAAACCGTTGTGGCGTGCGCGTTTCACCACGCGCGGGTAGCTGCGGTGGCGGACCGGGTTGCGGTTTCGGCGGGCGGTGATCAGGGCTGCGACCTCCCGATACAGTTCCGTTTGCCGGTCCAGGGGAAAAGCGTCCGGATCGGCGATGTGGTCAGCCACGATCCTGACGGTGGCGGCGAACTTGATCCGGTGGGGATCGAGGCCGGTTTCGGTGGCCGCGTCGCAGATCAGGGCACTGATCGCATTGTGGGCCAACAGGTATCCGTAGATTTCCTGGCGGACCAGGTCGGGATCGCGGGACCGCAGGACCTTGCCGGGGCCGCGGAGTTGGGTTTTGATCTCGGCGTTGGCTTGTTCGTGTTGCCAGCGCAGGTGGTAGGCGTGAGCGAGGTCGAGCGCGGGCGCAGCGTCGGGGTCGGTGATGGAGGTGTGCAGGCAGATCAGGTTCCCGCTGCCGCGGTCATCGATGTCGCCGAACAGTGCCATCGCCATCGGGTAGTAGGCCATCACTCGGGGCGGGAGTGTCCCGCCGCGGCGTTTGGCTTGTTTGCCCAATAACGCGATCACGGTGTCGACGTCGTCGCGTGACACCCAGGACGTCAACACGCCCAACGAGATCCGATCGGTCAGTGGTACCGGCACCGTTGCGGTTGTGTCGTTGGTCTCGTGTTCACGGTGTCGAGCATGCCCGATGACGGTCGTGGGTACGAACGTCCACACCTCGGGCAGGTGGGAATCCATCGAAAGCGCAGGTCAAATACTATGCGGCACTAGCTAAATGGCATTGCAGCCGGGGGCACCCTCCGCCGCCCCTGCATGTCAGTGCGAGGTGAATCCACCGGCACTCAGCAAATGCGGGCCGACGCCGGGGCGCGACCGTGACCGCGTGCGTCGTACCGGCACCACGATGTGGACCGTCGGACAGAGCTTCCTCATCGACGGGCGACCTAACGAGAAGGCCGAAGCACCGACCGCAATGCCTGACACAAAAACTTGCCGACTGACTCATAGGTGTTCACCATCAACGTCAATCTTTGGGAATACGTTCAGCTCCCCCAGTACCCGCTGATAATCATCTATATAAAACATATCCATATTGTCTTTTGGGTCCCCGAACAATGCCAGCAGCTCGGCCAAAGCATCACGTTCGGCCGGGCTGACCAAAATTTTATGCTTCACAAGAGTGGCACAAAGATTATCGACCAACAAGGTCCACTCACCAACGTCGCTGAAAGATCGGAAATCAGCCAGCGTTTCGGGCCCAAGGCGGTCCGCGAACCGCTCAAGAAGTTGCCGGGAGCCATTGCTTAGCTTCGCGAATCTGGCCAACTGTTCCGGAGTGAACTGTCGCCTCTTGCGCTTAGAGCTAGGCCTTTCATCAGAATCCATGTGTGTCACCTAACTCTTATTTGATCGGGACGCCTTTTTCGTCATTCCTATAGACGCCGGGACCACTTACCGGATGGCCCGTCACGCCGAGTACGGCGCCGATGTCGCGAACCGGGACTCCGTCGGCGGTCAGTCGTCGCGCGGTCGCGGTCGCGACCTGCGCGGCATGAGCTTTCCTGGCGGGCAGCTTCTGCGCGTGCTCGCGAGACCTCTGCCGCGGCGGCCGTCACGTCGGTTTCGCCTACGCGGTGATCACGAGTTCGACAGTTTGAGGGAGCTACGTCGGCGATTGTGCAGATGTAGTCGGTTGCTTCCTTGGCGATGTCGGCGTAGCGACGTGCCTGGGTGAGCCCTTCGATATTGCCGTTGACACCGTCCAGCTGGGGGATTCGGATCATCCACCAGCGGTCGTCCCGGGACACGGCGATCTGGTAGGTGGTCATGCTTCCTCCGTGCATTGCGCCTGGCACAGGGCGACCGCCTTGTCCCGGTGACTGTGAGTTGTGCCCGGAAGCGACGGTCACTGTGACGGCTCCGTGTTTCGAGATCCACATGGTATGACTGCCCTTGCCTGGACGGCTGGTGAATACGGCTACAACGAGGCGTTTCCGGGTGTGCGCAAAGCCGTCGGCTCGGTGCCGGGGATTGTTCGAGGTCGGTAGCGTCTTGGGCATGGCAGGACGGAATGTGGTCGATCCCGCGCAGGTGCGGGCGGCGGTGTGGGCTGTGGGGGAATGGTTGCGCGATGCGGAGGTGGGGGCACCTGGGCGGGCCGAGATTGCGGCGGCGGTGCGGGGCACAGTTCGGGCGCTGGCCGCCGATGCGCCGGGGCATTCGGTGGAGGTGCGGGTGCCGCCGTTCGTGGCGGTGCAGTGCATCGAGGGGCCGCGGCATACCAGGGGGACGCCGCCGAATGTGGTGGAGACCGATCCGCGTACCTGGTTGCTGCTGGCCACCGGGTTGCTCGGGTTCGATGCGGCGGTGGATTCTGGGGCGGTGTCGGCGTCGGGGCATCGCGCCGGAGAGATCGCGGGGTGGCTGCCGATCGTCCCGTTGTCCGAGTGAGCCGCCGGGTGTCGCGAGTTCGGGAATCGGCGAAATTGGCGGGAACCGGCGAGGGGTGTGGTGCGTCCAAGTAAGCATGAGGCACCGCTGCATCACGGGGGAGAACCCCACCGCCGCCGGTCGATTGCCGGTCACGGTTCGGGTGGGTAGCGTGACGTGCCGACGGGGCGGGGACTTCCCGACGCAGGAAAAGATGGCTGTCGAGGAGGGCGTTGTGCGAGGTAGCCGGGTTGTGTCGACCACGCTGGGCGTGCTGTTGCTGGTCGCCGGGTGTGGGTCGGCGGGCGATGGGGACGCCGGCGGAGGTCAGGGCACGACGAGTGGGCAAGGGCTCGCTGCGGGTGTGCCTGCTGGGTTCGATCCGTGTAAGGACATTCCGAAGTCGGTGCTGGATTCGGAGCGGTTGCGGAAGGCTAGTTCGAACAACAACGCCGATTTCGACGGTGCGGGTGGGATCAAGTGGCGGGGGTGCAGTTGGGTGATGTCCGACGGCTATGCCGTAGGGATCACCACGACCAATCTGACAGTCGACAAGGTGCGGGCCAACACCAAGCTGACGGTTCGCGACGAATACGCCATCGGTGGGCGCACCGCGTTGGCGACCAGCAGCGCCGACCACAACAATCCCCGTTCTGTGTGCACGCTCAATGTCGCGATGCAGGGCGGGAGTATCGAGTTCTCACTGGATAATCCCGACTCGAACAGGTTGACCGGCCATCTAGACACGTGTGGTTTGGCGCGTGGACTTGCGGAAGATGTTGTTCCGTTGATTCCTGTCGGCGCGTGACCGGCGGACGACTGGACTCTTACATCAAGGGGGAACTGATCATGAGCGGTGACAGGCCGTTGCAGGACCTGCTGACCGAAGCGCAGGATGGCCGACTATCGGTGAGCTTTGGGGGCTCCGTTCGACTCGATGCCGAGGAATTCGTGTATATCGAACGGGAATGCCAGTCGTTCAAGGATTTGATTCGCGAGCTCCAGCGAACCGCGTCCGACATTTCCAAGCGCGAGGTGTGGGGCCTCGGTGAAGCGGTCGCCGAGCTGACATCAGCCAAGACCATGGTGAACAGATTCCGGCAGAAGGGCCAGGGCTCGGACAACAGCGTCCACGCCGTCCTCGAACAGCACTACCAGATCGTCGACGATCTCCAGGTCCTGCACCGCACGATCGCCCAGCGCTTCCAGGCCAGCGATGCCGAATTCGCTTCCCGGTACACCGAACTCATGGCCGAGACACCGCAACCGGGCACTCCCGGCGGCGGCGACACCCCGCAAGACCGAGCCTGAGGACGCGACATGGCATTCGAAGACCCCGCGATCGTGACGAAAGAGCTCACGTTCGAGTTCGCGCACTCGAAGATCAATGACGCGTTCAATCCGTTGCAGCCCAACGACAATGCCCTGGCAGCGGCGGGCCAGTACACCCAGATCGCCCAGAAATGGCGCCAGGGTGTCACCGATTTCGCCGCCCGGATGAACCGGGCGAGTACGGCGGCCTGGGAAGGTCAGGCAGCTGAGAAGTCGCGGACGGCGATCACCAACTACACCCAGCGGGCCACCGACCTGACGCCGGAGCTGGAAGCCCTGGCGAACCGGGTCAGTGAGACGGCGCAGGCGATCACCCTGACCAAGGACAACCTGCCCCCGGTGGTCGACAAGTTCAGCTGGGGTTCGCCCAGCACCTGGTTCGGACTCAAGGACGACGAGCGCGACGACGCGGAGGAGAAGGCCAGGCAGGTGATGAACGACAACTACCTGGTTCCGTTCACCGACGCCGACAAGATCGTTCCGAAGCTGTCGACACCGGTGAGCCCGACCAACCCGTTGTACGGGCCGGGCGACGACGACACCGGCGGCGCGGGCACGAACAACAACAACGGCACCGGCGGTGACACGTCCGGTGGCGCGACCGGCGGTGGTGACGATCCGGCCGCCACCGACCCGGCGACCACCGAGGACCCGACCGAAGAGGACCCCGGAACCGAGACCGACGACGGTACGGACGACGACTCGTCCGACGACGATTCCTCGGACGACGACAGCACCGACGACGACACCACCCCGAGCAGCGCCACGCCCACCGGCGATCCCACTTCCCCGGCGGCGACGTCCCCTACCGCGACCACGCCGACAACCGGTTCACCCGGCGGCGGCACCGGCGGCGGCGGTGGCGGGGCCGGATCGCCCGGCACCGGGCTGTCGGCACCGAGCCCCGGCCGCAGCGTCGCCGGCGCACCGGTCGCCGGCGTACCCGGCACCGCGGGAATCGGATCGGCCGCAGCGAGCGCGGGCCGCGCCGGTATGCCGGGCATGATGGGCGCGCCGGGCGCGGGTCGCGGCCGCGGTGGCGACGACGATGACGAACACAAGATCCCCGACTACCTGATCAACGCCGAGAACACCGAGGAACTGCTCGGCGAGCAGCAGCGAACCATCGCGGGCGGAGTGATCGGCGGCGACGCGCCCGCTGCGGCACCAGCTGCGCCCACCCAGCCCGAACAGCACTGAGCGAACCAGGAGTATTACCCAACCATGGCCGAATGGGTCTGGGAGCCAGATGATTTCGCGGCATTGTGGTACAGCGACGGCATCGATCGCTTCCCACGCCCGCTGCACTTCCTGAGTAAGTACCGCACGCTCGACGAGTACGAGGCGAATCGAGCCAGGGTCCGCGCCGCGCTCGACGAGGACTCCCACGAACTGATCCGGCTGGCGTTGCACACGCTGACCTTCGGGCAGTTCCGCATCGAGATCCGGGGCGGTTCGACCGCGACCGACCAGGGCGACCTGCGCGAGTACCGCATCGTCGGCGCGCAGAACCACCAGCACGGCGTGGTGCTGGCCCAGGCCACGGTCGACGACGTCGACGGCCCGATCCACGCCCGCCTCTTCCCCGCCGCCCAGCTACCGCAACGCCTCTCGGGCCGCGTTCCCACCTGCGCGCCCGGCACCCACCAGCCCCTCGCCGTCGACGCGGCAGACCTGCGATCCCCCGCCACCCCGCAGACCTACGCCGCACGCACCCCCAGGGAGCAGTACGAGGCACTGGCCAGACGCCCGATCGACGGCAGCGGCTATGCCCGTCTGCTCGTCGGCCACATCCTCGACCGCCCCGCCCCCTGGTTCACCACCCAATGGATCGACGTCACCGCCGACGGCCGCTACCTCCAACGCCGCACCCCCGACCGCGTCACCGTCCGCCCCGCCACCACCGCCGACCTCACCGCAGGCTTCACCAACTGGATCGACCGCGCCCACCGCCGCCTCCGCGAAGCCGAACCCGCCGATTGGTGATCGGCTCGATCCGGCCCGAATTCCCTACCGAAATACCGACACGACCGCGATCGCCGCCAGTATGCCGAGTATCGACAGCACGAAGTCGGCGTAACGCAGGTGGCGGTCCTGGACTACTTGCATGGAGTTGCAAGAAACCCACAAAATGGACTGTAGGAAACTGTCGGCGAATGCCAACCAGGTTCGGACCCTGGGCCTGCCCGCCCTGCTCAGCGGTCCTGTCGGGAAGCTGGGCGACGACAGGCGGACCCCGTTGCGCGGGAGGCGCCATATGTCGTCGAACGGGCGAATGACGTTGAAGGTCGTGCGAACCGATGCGCGTGCGTGGGCGGACGAGCATGCCAAGGAACTCGCCGGCGAGAAATTCCCCAAGTTCAGAAGTCCACGCTCCCCACCGGGTATACCCAGGCCCTTGTCCAGGCCGTTGAGGGCCGCGAACGGGGCGTGGCGCCGAATACCCTGGTGATCTGCGGTGCAGTCGTCATTCCGTCGCTGAGGGGGCGCGGATTCGCCGGTGAGGTGCTGATGGCTTTGCGCCGGACCGCCGAGGCTGCCGGGCTCAGCCGGGTGATCGTGCCGGTCCGTCCGACCGCGAAGGCCCTCTACCCGCTCACGCCGATCGAGAACTTCATGACGTGGCGCCGCGACGACGGAACAGCGTTCGACCCCTGGGTCCGCACCCATGAGCGCTTGGGCGCGAAAATCCTCGCAGCTGCCCCCAAGTCGCAGACGATGACCGGCACGGTATCCGAATGGGAAAGCTGGACTCGAATGCCGTTGCCGGAATCCGGTGACTACGTGATCCGGGGAGGACTGAGCGTGCTGCGCATCGACCGCTCCGCCGATCAGGGCGTCTACCACGAACCCAATATCTGGATGCGGCACGTCTGAAGCTGAAAGCGAACCAACCCCGATCGGGACCGTTAGCCGTCGACCATTCTCGCCTACCATGCGCTGCATTGCGGTTTTACTGCTTGACGGCATAGCTGCAGGCGAGGATCCTGGGGGTATGGGTATCTTTCGTGGATATGCGGCTATTCAGGGGCGGGGGACCGTCGCGCTACCGGCCGAGCTGCGCAAGAAGTATCGGCTGGACGAGCCGGGGGCGCAGCTGGAGATCACCGAGCGCGCGGACGGTGTCATCGAGCTGCGGCCGACCCTGCCGGTGCCCGTCGACGAGATGTGGTTCTGGAACGAGGGGCATCAGGCCGCCGAGCGTGAGGCCGAAGCGGATGACGCCGCCGGGCGGCACAGCACGTTCGGCGACGCCGAGGCATTGCTGGCACACCTCGATACCCTGGCCTCCGGTCCCGTTGAGGCGGTGGAGTGAAGTACCGGACGCTCGCTGCGTTCGACCGAGATTTCCAGCGGTTGCCCGCTGAGCATCAGCGAATGTTTCTGCAGGCCTTGCGCTTGCATTTCCTGCCGGCCATCGACGCCGGGGCGTTCAGCGGCGCGCCTGGATGGACTCGACGACTGCGGGTGCACAAGCTCGGCAATTGCGATGTCTACTCGTTGACGTGGAATTTCGCCTCGCCCGACGGTCGCGCGACGTTTCACCTGGACAAGACGGACGGGGGCGAGCCGATTCTTGTGTGGCGCCGGGTCGGCGACCATGGAATATACGACCGGCCGTAGCCGCGGGCGATGGGTGCCCGGTCGCGCTCAGGCGTCGGAGTTCTTCCGGTGTAGGCCCTTGTAGTCGTAGTAGCGGGTGATGGTGACGCCGCCGACGACGGCGATCGCGATGCCGAGCAGCGACATCCATATCCCGCGGTCGAGGCCTGCCTCGTAGTTGGCCTCGAAGTACAGGATGGAGCGGACGCCGAGGAAGACCTGGCGCATCGGCTCGAATTCGGCGAGCCAGACCATGTGGGGTGGGATGGCCTCGATCGGGACGGTGCCGCCGGAGGACGGCAGGCCGAGGATGACGAACAGGATCAGGTTCACCAGCAGGCCGGCGCTGCCGAGGGCGGCGAGCGTCATCAGACCGGTCCAGCCGACCGCGACCATCGCCAGTACCGAGAACAGGTACAGCGCGAGCGGGTTGCCGATGGGCATGCCGACGATCTTCGCCGCGATCATGAAGACTCCCGAGATGACCACCGCCGCCAGGGTCAGCACGCCCCATTTGAGGAGCAGGGTGTGGAAGCGGGAGATCGAGGCCGTCGGGTAGTGGACGAACCAGGGTCCGTATTCGGTGGGGACGAAGCCGAGCTGGGCGTCGACCATCGTGTGGATGACCATCGCGCCGACCATGCCGGCCAGCAGCAGGAGCAGGGCGTAGAAGAACGCCGTCAAGCCCTCGCCGGAGCCGCTGGGCAGCGGCCGGAACTGCTGGGACACCACCTCGACCGGGCTCTCCAACGTGAGCATCGCCGCGCCGGACACCTGGGGCGCCGGCGCGCCCTCCGGCGTCTGCGCGAGGGTGGCCTTCACCTGATCGGTCAGCTGGGCGCCGATCTGCTTGTCGACCTCGGCCAGTGCCTGGTCGCCGATGCGGTGCACGATCTGCACGCCGAACGCGCCCATCCCCGGGTTGGTCTGCAGGGTGATGATCGGCCGTTCCATCTCGCCGGGCACGATGCTGCCCGCCCCGAGAATGCCCAGACGTTTGCTGAAGTCGCCGGGGATGACGATGGCGCCGTAGACCTGCGCGTTGCGCAGCAACTGCTCGGACTCCGCCTTGCCGACGACGCGCAGGTTCACCTTGTCGGTGGGCACGTTCGCGACCAGCCCGTCGGCGACCTGCTTGCCGTAGTCGACCTTCTTCTGCTGGTCGCCGGAGCCGGTGACATCGCCGACATCCAGGTTGACCAGCGCGATCGGGAAATCGTGCAGGTTCTCCTCGGGATCGGCGACATAGCCGAGGTACATCACGCCGAGCAGCGCGGTGAGTGCCGTGAGCACCAGCGTGGGAATGACCACGATGTGGGACCAATGACGCCGATCGGGCGCAGGTGTGGCGAATATCGCTTCGCCCGTCCGTGCCTGTCCGGAATCTTTTCGCTCCGAACTGGCGTTTTCACTATCCGAACCAGCATCACCGGCTGCTTCGTGCCCGCTGTCGTCCGTCGTCACCTTGCGCACGGTAACAGCTCGCGGCGGCCGATCGGTGGGTACGCGAACAGGAGATTGCTGCCGGGATGCGAGCGCGCGTACAGCGCGTCCCTATTCACCCGTAGAATGACGGGTGCCCCCAGCCCGCCCGAACAGGGAGCAAACGGTGAATGACGCCGATCCGATGATCGACAGTACTTCCACACTTCCGGACGAGCCCGAAAACGAGCCCCGCGAGGAGTGTGGCGTCTTCGGCGTCTGGGCTCCCGACGAGGACGTAGCCAAGCTCACCTACTACGGCCTGTATGCGCTGCAGCATCGCGGGCAGGAGGCGGCCGGTATCGCCGTCTCCGACGGCTCCCAGATCCTGGTCTTCAAGGATCTCGGCCTGGTCAGTCAGGTCTTCGACGAGCAGACCCTCGGCGCGATGCCGGGTCATATCGCCGTCGGACACTGTCGCTACTCCACCACCGGTGGCGTCACCTGGGAGAACGCGCAGCCGATCTTCCGCACCACCGCCGTCGGCTCCGGCCTGGCCCTCGGCCACAACGGCAACCTGGTCAACACCGCCGAATTGGCCGGGCGCGCACGCGAACTCGGTCTGATCGGGGCAGGCGTGATCGACGGCCGCCCGCAGATGACCGGCGCCACCTCCGACTCCGACATCGTCACCGCCCTGCTGGCGCACGCCGCGGCGGACTCCAGCATCGAGCAGGCCGCGATGGAGCTGCTGCCGCAGCTGCGCGGCGCCTTCTGCCTGACCTTCATGGACGAGCACACCCTCTACGCCGCGCGTGACCCGCACGGCGTGCGCCCGCTGGTGCTGGGCAGGCTCGAGCGCGGCTGGGTGGTCGCCTCCGAGACCGCCGCCCTCGACATCGTCGGCGCCGCGTTCGTCCGCGAGATCGAGCCGGGCGAGCTGCTCGCGATCGACTCCGACGGCGTGCGCTCGATGCGCTTCGCCAACCCCGAGCCCAAGGGCTGCGTCTTCGAGTACGTGTACCTGGCTCGCCCCGACACCACGATCGCCGGGCGTTCGGTGCACTCGACCCGCGTGGAGATCGGCCGCAAGCTGGCCAAGGAGAGCCCGGTCGAGGCCGACCTGGTGATCCCGGTGCCCGAGTCGGGCACGCCCGCCGCGGTCGGCTACGCGCAGGGTTCCGGCATTCCCTACGGCCAGGGCCTGATGAAGAACGCCTATGTGGGCCGCACCTTCATCCAGCCGAGCCAGACCATCCGCCAGCTCGGCATCCGGCTCAAGCTCAACCCGCTGCGCGAGGTGATCCGTGGCAAGCGGCTCATCGTCGTCGACGACTCGATCGTGCGCGGCAACACCCAGCGCGCGCTGATCCGCATGCTGCGCGAGGCCGGTGCGCTGGAGATCCACGTCCGCATCGCCTCGCCGCCGGTGAAGTGGCCGTGCTTCTACGGCATCGACTTCGCCTCGCGCGCGGAGCTGATCGCCAACGGCGCGGGCGCCGACGACAGCTACGACGACATGGTCGAGAACGTGCGCCGTTCGATCGGCGCCGACACCCTCGGCTACATCTCCACCGAGGGCATGATCGCCGCGACCGAACAGCCCGCCTCGCGGCTGTGCACCGCCTGCTTCACCGGCGATTACCCGATCCCGCTGCCGCAGGAAGCGGCCATCGGCAAGAACGTGCTCGAGGGCATGCTCTCGGGTAAGCCCGAGGCGAAGCTGCTCGCCGAGAACGTCAACGCCGATGCGCTGAGCAGGCCGTAGCGCCGCATCGTCACCAGGAGGGGCCGGTCAGGATAAACCTGATCGGCCCCTTTTGTGCTGTGTACGTGAATAATTCCGGTAGCCGATAATTACGTAAGATTTGTTCATAACATCCCCGCAATTTTTCGATCGATTTGAAACTGGGCGGTAATGGTTCGCCTGTACGGTCCCCCGGTATATCGCTAGCTCACCGTGTTGTCGTCGCTCCTGTGATCCGGGTGCGGCGACGACGTGGCGTTCGAGAATGGGACCTGATGTTGAACAGTGCACTGAGCGTTCGCAAGAATCGCGCGAAACAAGTTGCCGCAGTGGGTGTCGCGGCTGTCGTCGCCGCCGCGCTGGCGGGCTGTGGTTCGGGCCGCACCGATGACGCGGGGTCCGGCGCGGGGCTGGTCGTCGGCACCACGGACAAGATCTTCTCGCTCGACCCGGCCGCCGCCTACGACAACGGCTCGCTGCTGGTGGAGAACCAGATCTATTCGTATCTGCTGAATTTCGCGCCGGGCGATACCACACCCAAGCCCGATGCGGCGGAGAAGTGTGAGTTCACCGCACCCACCGTGTACACGTGCAAGATCAAATCCGGGCTGACATTCGCCAACGGAAATCCGTTGACCGCCAAGAGCGTCAAGTTCTCCTTCGATCGAATGCTGAAGATCAACGATCCGCACGGTCCCGCGTCGCTGCTCGGTAATCTCGACAAGACCGATGTGGTCGACGATCTCACCGTCGCGTTCACGCTGAAGGTCGCCAACGATCAGACCTTCCCGACCATCCTGCCGACCCAGGCGGGCCCGATCGTCGACGAGAAGGTGTTCTCGGCCGACAAGGTGGCCACCGACGAGGAAGTCGTTGCGGCGAAGGGCTATTCGGGTCCGTACACGATCACCAGCTACGACAAGAACAAGCTGGTGGAGTACCAGGCCAACCCCGCCTATCAGGGCATCCTCGGCACGCCGAAGAACACCACGGTGTCGACGAAGTACTACGCCACCTCCGACAACCTGAAGCTGGACCTGCAGAACGGCGCGATCGACGTCGGCTACCGCTCGTTCACGCCCACCGACATCGACTCTCTCCGTGCCGATTCCAAGGTGAAGGTCACCGACGGCCCCGGCGGCGAGCTGCGCTACATCGTGTTCAACATGAACACCATGCCGGGCAACACCCCCGAGCAGAAGCTGGCCGTGCGCAAGGCGCTGGCCGCCTCGGTGGACCGGGAAGCGCTGGCCTCCTCGGTGTACAAGAACACCTATCAGCCCGCGTACGGCTATGTGCCGCAGGGCATGACGGGCGCGGCCGAGCCGTTGAAGCAGCTCTACGGCGCCAAGCCGGACAAGACACTGGCCGCGAAGTTCCTGGCCGACGCGGGCGTCGCCGCCCCGGTGACGCTGAACCTGCAGTACAACCCGGACCACTACGGCTCCAGCTCGTCGGAGGAGTACGCCGCGGTCAAGTCGCAGCTCGAGGCGTCGGGCCTGTTCAAGGTGAACTTGCAGTCCACCGAATGGGTCACCTACCAGAAGGAACGCGCCTCCGACGGCTACCCGATGTACCAGTTCGGCTGGTTCCCGGACTTCCCGGACGCCGACAACTACCTCTCGCCGTTCTTCGGGCCGAACAACTTCCTGCAGTCGCACTTCGAGAACCCCGGCATCAACGCCCAGCTGACCGCCGAGACCACCGAATCCGATCCGGCCAAGCGGATCGAGCTGCTGCAGAAGATCCAGACCGACCTGGCACAGAACTTCCTGCCCACGCTCCCGCTGCTGTCGGGTAAGCAGGTCGCGGTGTCCAAGCCCGGCGTCTCGGGTGTCGACCAGACCCTCGACGGCTCCTTCAAGTTCCGGTTCACGGTACTGAGCAAGTGAGTGACGTTCCCGCCGCGCCCGGATCGCTGATCGGGGCGCGGCGTTTCGGGTGGATGCGCGGCGGGGGCTCCCGCCAGGTGGCCTTGCTGCGGTACCTGCTGATTCGGCTGCTGCTGATTCTGCCGACCGCGTGGTTGCTGGTGACGGTGGTGTTCTTCCTGATGCGGGTGATCGGCGACCCGATCAGCGCGGCCATGGGTGGCAGGCTCACCCAGGATCAGATCGAGCAGCGCAAGGAAGCGGCCGGGCTCAATCGGCCGATCCTGACCCAATATTGGGAGTACATCACCGGTTTCCTGCACGGTGATTTCGGCCAGACCCAGGACAACCAGGCGATCGGCGAGGTGGTGATCACCTATGGCGCAGCCACTTTCGAGCTGGTGTTCTGGGGACTGCTCGTGGCCTTCGCCGTCGGCGTGCCGCTGGGCAGATACGCCGCGACACACCGGGATTCGACCTCGGACGCGGTGCTGCGGTTCTCGGCGGTGCTGGCCTACGCGGCGCCGGTGTTCTTCGTCGGCATGCTGTTCAAGCTGATCTTCTCGGTGTGGCTCGGCTGGTTCCCGGTCGGCGGGCGGGCCAGTACCGATGTCGAGCTTGCGCTGCAACATGTCTCGCCGAAGACGAACATCCTGATCATCGACGCGATTCTCTACGGCGAACCGTCCTATGTGCTCGACGT
Organism: Nocardia sp. NPDC057663; assembly: GCF_042799895.1. Taxonomy (NCBI): domain Bacteria; kingdom Bacillati; phylum Actinomycetota; class Actinomycetes; order Mycobacteriales; family Nocardiaceae; genus Nocardia; species Nocardia sp. NPDC057663. The sequence continues at coordinate 26,462 of NZ_JBHVHX010000018.1, forward strand.
GCTCGAGCACGCGGTGCTGCCCGCTGTCGCCCTGGGTCTGCTCACCGGCGGCATCTTCCTGCGGCTGGTCCGGGTCAACCTGATCCAGACGCTGCGCAGTGATTTCGTCGAGGCGGCGCGGGCGCGTGGATTGTCCGCGCGGGTGGTCACCGGGCGGCACGCGGTGCGCAACGCGCTGATCCCGATCATCACGGTGATGGGTATGTGTATCGCGATGATGCTCGGCGGCGCGGTACTCACCGAGACCACCTTCGAATGGAAAGGCCTGGGCTATCAGCTCGCCGAGTATCTGCGGGCGCGCGACTTCATCGCGGTGCAGGGCATCGTGGCGTTCATCGCGCTGGTGGTCGCGGTGATGAGCTTCGTCGTCGACGCGATCGTCGCGCTGATCGACCCGAGGGTGAGGTTCTGATGAGCACGGCAACGGTCACACGGCGGCGCCTGCCCGGCGCTGAGCTTCTGTCGAAGACTGTTGGGCTGCAACGGGTCACGCTCATCACCGGGCTGGTGCTGGTCGGGGTGTTCGTGCTGGTCGCGGTGTTCGCGCCACTGCTCGCGCCCTACGGACTGGCCCAGAACTCCGCCGACGGTGTGGCTTTCGTCTCGCAGCAGCCGCCGTCGGCGGAGCACTGGTTCGGCACCTCGGTGCGCAGCGAGGACGTGTTCTCCCGGGTGCTGTTCGGCGCGCGCACCGCGCTGCTGGTGATCATGATCGCGGTGGTGCTCTCGCTGCTGGTCGGCGTGCCGCTCGGGCTGCTGTCCGGGTACGTCGGGCGGTGGGTCGACCGGGTGCTGGTGCTGGTCATGGACGCCATCTACGCGTTCCCGTCGCTGCTACTCGCCATCGTCGTGTCGATCGTCGTCGCGGGCGGCACGTCGAGCAGTCTCGGCGGGATGCTGTCGGCGGCCATCGCGATCACGGTGGTGTATGTGCCGCAGTACTTCCGGGTCGTGCGCAATGCGACGGTGGCGGTGAAGACCGAACCGTACGTGGACGCGGCGCGGGTCACCGGCGCGTCGACGGCGCGAATCATGTTCCGGCACATCCTGTCCAATGTCACCGGCTCGCTGCCGGTGATCATCACGATCAACGCCGCCGACGCCATCCTCACGCTGGCCGCGCTCGGCTTCCTCGGGTTCGGCATCGAACCGACCCAGGCCGCCGAATGGGGCTACGACCTGAACAAGGCACTCAACGACGTGTCCAACGGGATCTGGTGGACCTCCATCTTCCCCGGCACCGCCATCGTGCTCGTCGTCCTCGGGATGACGCTGGTCGGCGAGAGCATCGACGAGACGCTGAACCCGCTGCTGCGGACGCGCCGCGCGGTCACCACCGCGGAAGAGAAGGAGACGGTCGATGACTGAGACCCGCACGCCCGCACTGTCGGTGGCCGGGTTGTCGGTGACCTTCGCGACCGACAGCGGGCCGGTCGCGGCCGTGCGCAATGTGTCCTACGAGGTGTTTCCCGGCGAGGTGCTCGCCATCGTCGGCGAGTCCGGCTCCGGGAAGTCGGTGAGTTCGCGCACCGCGATCGGGCTGTTGCCGCACACCGCGCAGGTGCGCGGACTGGTCGGCATCGGTGATCGCGCGGTGACCGCGATGACCGAACGGCAGCTGACCGCGTTGCGCGGCGGCGAGGTGTCGATGGTCTTCCAGGAGCCCGCCCGCGCGCTCGATCCGCTGTTCACCGCCGGCTTCCAGATCTGTGAAGCGCTGCGCGCGCACAGCGGGATGAGCAGGAAAGACGCGCGCGCCAAGGCGATCGAGCTGTTGCGCACGGTCGGGCTGCCCGATCCGGAGCACCGGGTCGACTACTACCCGCACCAGCTCTCCGGCGGGCAGAAGCAACGCGTGATGATCGCCATCGCCATCGCGTGCGAACCCAAGGTGATCATCGCCGACGAGCCGACCACCGCGCTGGACGTCACGGTGCAGGCCGAGATCCTGGAACTGCTGCGTGATCTGCGCGACCGGCTGGGCAGTGCGATCGTGCTGATCACCCACAACATGGGTGTCGTCGCCGACCTGGCCGACCGGGTGGTGGTGATGCGGGCGGGTGAGGTCGTCGAGCAGGCGCCGGTGCACGAGCTGTTCGCCGCCCCGCGCGCCGAGTACACCAGGGCGCTGCTCGACGCCGTTCCGCATCTGGGAGCGGCGACCATCGAGCGGCCCGCCATCGATCCGGATGCCGAGCCGGTGCTCGACGTGCGCGATCTGGTCGTGCAGTTCCCCGGACCGTTCGGGCGGCCCGCGTTCCGGGCCGTCGACGGGGTCGGTCTGCGGATCCGGCCGGGGGAGACCCTCGGCCTGGTCGGTGAGTCCGGGTCGGGCAAGTCGACCATCGGACGGTGCGTGGCAGCGCTGCAGCGGCCGACCTCGGGGCGGGTGCTGGTCCGTGGACAGGACATCGCCGAGTTGTCCCAGCGCAAGCTGCGGCCGATCCGGCGGCGCTTCGGTTTCGTGTTCCAGGATCCGGCGGGCTCGCTCAACCCGCGCCTGACCATCGGTGAGTGCGTGGCCGAGCCGCTGGTGGTGCACGGCGTCGGCAATCGGGCGAGCATCCGCGATCGGGTCAGGAAGCTGCTGGACGACGTCCAGCTGCCCGCGGGCACCGAGAACCGGTATCCGCACGAGCTGTCCGGCGGGCAGCGCCAGCGCGCCAGCCTGGCCAGGGCGCTGGTCCTCGATCCAGATCTGCTCGTGGCCGACGAGCCGACCAGCGCGCTGGACGTCTCCGTGCAGGCGGCGGTGCTCGAACTGTTCGCGCAGCTGCAACGCGAGTGCGGATGGGCATGTCTGTTCATCAGCCACGACCTCGCCGTCGTCGACCAGCTCGCCGATCGGATCATGGTGCTGCGCGACGGAACCTGCGTCGAGGAAGGCGACAACGAGCAGATTCTGCGCAACCCGCGGCACGAGTACACCCGCCGCCTCGTCGCCGCTGTTCCGGTACCGGATCCTGTGCAACAGCGCAGTCGCCGGGCCGAGAACGCCGCCGACCGGCGCAAATCACCCGCACTGGCCACCGAGCTGGAACAATGAGCTAGGAGCCGCACGACAGCTGAACCGGCGGATCACTTAGAGTTACTAGGCATCTATCCGCCGATTCGGTTTGGAGCTTTCCCCCACAATGACTGAACAGACACCCAGCGGTGCAGGCGCTTCCTACGCTGCGGCAGGCGTGAGCATCGAAGCCGGTGACCGCGCCGTCGAATTGTTCGGACCATTGGCGAAGAAGGCCAGCCGACCCGAGGTGCAGGGCGGCATCGGCGGCTTCGCCGGTCTGTTCGCGCTCAAGGGCGGATACCGGGAGCCGCTGCTCGCCGCGTCCACCGACGGTGTCGGCACCAAGATCGCCGTCGCCCAGGCGCTGGACAAGCACGACACCGTCGGCCTCGACCTGGTCGCCATGGTCGTCGACGACCTGGTGGTCTGTGGCGCCGAGCCGCTGTTCCTGCAGGACTACATCGCCATCGGCAAGGTCATCCCGGAGAAGGTCGCCGAGCTGGTCTCCGGCATCGCCGAGGGCTGCATCAAGGCCGGTTGCGCGCTGCTGGGCGGCGAGACCGCCGAGCACCCCGGCCTGATGGATCCGGACGACTACGACCTGTCCGCCACCGGCGTGGGCGTCGTCGAGGCCGACTCGGTGCTGGGCCCCGATCGCGTGCGTCCCGGTGACGTCGTCATCGCGATGGGCTCCTCGGGCCTGCACTCCAACGGCTACAGCCTGGCCCGCAAGGTCCTGCTCGACATCGACCGGATGTCGCTGACCGGCTACGTCGAGGAGTTCGGCCGCACCCTCGGTGAGGAACTGCTCGAGCCGACCCGCATCTACGCCAAGGACTGCCTGGCGCTGATCGCCGAGACCGATGTGCGCACCTTCTCGCACGTCACCGGTGGCGGTCTGGCCGCCAACCTGGCGCGCGTGCTGCCCGCCGGCCTGGTCGCCGAGCTGGACCGTGGCACCTGGAACCCGGCGCCGGTGTTCAAGATGATCGCCCAGCGCGGTCGCGTCGAGCGGGCCGAGATGGAGAAGACGTTCAACATGGGCGTCGGCATGGTCGCGATCGTCGCGCCCGAGGACGCCGATCGTGCGCTCGCGGTGCTCACCGCCCGCCACATCGACTGCTGGACCCTGGGCCAGGTCAAGAAGGCCGCCGACGCCGGCGCGCCGCGTGCCGTCCTGCTGGGAGACCACCCCAGGTTCTGACGCACTGCCTGCAACACGTGAGCCGGGTCGCTGCCGCGACCCGGCTCACGTGTTTGTGGTGGTTTGTGCGCCGCGGGAACGGCTATCCCTGACGGAAGGGGTAGGTGGTGCCTGTCGGCTCGGGGTGGTCGGGGCCTGGAGGCGGCGAACACGACGAGCGTCCTGTGTGTGCACAGGACGCTCGTCGTGTATTCGGATGTTCGCCGTACTTCTGCGAGCCTGGATCGCTGCCGGAACAACGGTTGAAGGGGGAGGCCGCCGTGGCCTCCCCCTTCACCGGCGTTCGATCAGCGACGCCAGCTGTCGTAGTCGTCGTCCTCGTTGTTCCAACGGGACGGCGAATCGTCTGCGTCGTGCTCATCGGAAATCACGCCGCCACTCCTTGGTTGGGAGTGGAGCGGAGTGCTATCCGACAGCTCGCGCTGAAGGCTCGCGAAGTCGGTCGGCGCGGAGCTGTACTTGAGCTCACGTGCGACTTTGGTCTGCTTTGCCTTAGCCCGGCCACGGCCCATGGCTGACCCCCTCGCGTCACTGCGGGGCGGCCTGGGGTTTGTTGGCGGCCCCGTTCGAATTAATACTCTTCCTGACAGACACTTTAGCGTGTGTCAGGCGGTCGCGCTTCCAGGAGTGGGTGAAGAACTGCCGAACCGGTGCCGTTTGCCCCTTCTTCGCCGAGACCAGCCGGTCTCAGAGCGCCCCCGGGATCGCGCGGATCACACCGACTCTGGCATCGCCGCCGAGCACCGCGGTGGCCGCGAGCTCGGTGTGCTCGTCGGTCCAGTCGACCCCGAGCCTGCGCAGAATCGCCAGCGTCAAGGGCATCCTGGCACGGTCGTGACCGTCGTCGATCTTGTACGCGAAGGCCCTGCCGTCGGGCAGCGCGCCCGCGTGCACACCGTCCGCGCCGATCTTGCAGAACAGGCCGGGAGTGGCCGCCATGGCCAGCAGGTCCGGGCCCTTCGTGCCCGAAATCACTCGCGGATTCGCCCGAACGGCGTCGGCGATCCGGCGCGGCGCGGTGCCGGTTTCGGCCGTGGTGAAGCCGGCGAAGGAGCGCGCGAGGTTGACCAGTGAGACGGGCACGATCGGCAGGCCGCAGCCGTCGATGCCCAGGTCGGTTTCCGGTTCGCCGGTGACGTCGGCGATCGTGGCGAGCACCGCCTGCTGCAGCGGGTGCTCGACGTCGAGATATCCGGTGCGCGGCCAGTCGTTGATCACGCAGGTGGCCAGCATCGCCGCGTGTTTGCCCGAGCAGTTCATGTAGAGCGGGCTCGGGCCGGAGCCGGTGAGCGCGGCGGCGCGGGCGCGCTCCTCGAAGGGCAGGTCGGGCGGGCAGGCCAGGTCGGCGGGGGTGAAGCCGTAGCGGTCGAGCAGCCTGCGGACCAGCGCGATGTGGTCGGGCTCGCCGAAGTGCGAGGCGGTGGCGACGGCGAGTTCGTCGTCGTCGACGGGGTCGAAACCGTTGCGCAGCAGGGTCAATGCCTGCATCGGCTTGTTGGTCGAGCGCGGGAAGATCGGGCCGTGCACCTCGCCGAGCTCGAGTGTCGGCGTGCCGTCGGCATCGAGCACGACGACCGAGCCGCGGTGCACGCACTCACGGAATCCCGACCGGACGACTTCGACGAGTTCGACGCTCATGGCCGGGCCTCCAAGCGAACATCGGGGCGGGTTCTGGTGTGCCGGTCGATCTGCATCCGGATGTCGTCGGAGATGCTCGGCTCCTCGGTGCGCAGCCGTTCCAGCAGCGCGGGGTCGGCGCCGGTGAACACGTCGCGCACGGTGATGCCGTGGTCGGGCACATGCACCACGCGCACCTCGTCGCCCGCGCCGATCGTGCCCTCGGTGAGCACCCGGAAGTAGGCGCCGGTGTCGGACTGGAGGGTGAAGCGCTTCACCCACTGCCGCTCGCCCGCCCACTGCTGGAAGGTCGAGCAGGGGACGCGGGGCGCGCTGACCTCGAGGAGGGTGTCGCCGATCGTGACACGTGCGCCGAGCACCGCATCGCTGATCGGGAGCCGGCTCAGTCGCAGGTTCTCGCCGAACCAGCCGGCGGGCAGCTCGCGGTCGAGTTCACCGGCCCAGCGGCGGGCGTCCTCCTCGCCGTAGGCGTAGACGGCCTGGTGCGCGCCACCGTGGTTGGTGGTGTCGCAGACGTGATCGCCTGCCAGGCCGAGGGCGCGGACTTCGACGCGACCGTCGACGGGGCGCTTGTCGATGGCGGTCCGTCCGACCCGGGTGCGTACCTCGAGCTCGGCGTGCACGACGCACACGGCCTCGACCCGGCCGGTGTCACCGACGCGCAGGATCGGGCGGCTCATCGCCCGCGCAGCCGGTCGACGGCGGCCCTGCCCGGCTGTACGACATCGTCGGCGGGGATCGAGTCGGGGTCGATGGCGGCGGCCATGGCGCCGACCACCAGTTCGGTGCCCGCGGGGACCGACCGCTTGACCAAGGCCAGCGCGATCGGGCCGAGTTCGTAGTGGTCGACGACCGTGCCGAGCCTGCCGACCGTGCGGCCACCCGCGGTGACGTCGGCGCCGGTGGCCGGGCGCTCGTCGGCCGAGCCGTCCAGGTGCAGCAGCACCAGATTGCGCGGCGGCTTGCCGAGGTTGTGCACCCGGGCGACCGTCTCCTGCCCGCGGTAGCAGCCCTTGTTCAGGTGCACCGCGCCGTGCTCGTCGACGCCGCCGATCCAGCGGGCCTCGTGCGGGATGGTGCGCTCGTCGGTGTCGACGCCGATCCGGGGCCGCAGTTCGGCCACGCGCAAGGCCTCGAAGGCCCACATGCCCGCGGGCTCGGCGCCCGCCTGGGTGAGCTTGGTCCACCAGGAGGTGAGCTCGGCGCGGGGGATGACGAGGTCGAAGGAATCGGCGCTCGGCCACGGCATGCGCCGCAGGAAGCCGCCACCCGGCAGCGCGACGGCGGCGTAGACCTCGGGCAGTGCGGCGATGCCCAGCGCGTCGAGCAGCGTGCCGACCTGCGGGCCGAGCAGGCTCAGTACGGCGTAGTCGGGCGCGGGCTCGGGCTTGGCGTCGGCCCAGAAGACCATCTTCTGCAGGAACGCGACCAGTTCCGCACCGCGCTCGGCTTCGGTGTCGAGCCAGACGGTGCCGTCGAGATCGGTGAGCACGAAGTGGTGCAGCACGCGGCCGTTGAGATCGAGGTCCAGATTCTCGGCGCTGTGCCCGTCGGGCAGCGCGGCGATGTGCTGGCTGGTGATGGTGTGCAGCCAGCTCAGGCGCTCGGCGCCGGTGATCCTGGCGACGCTGCGATGCGAGCGGTCGACCACCGCGACCCGCTGCGCCGCGGCCTTCTGCTCGCCGAACGGATCACCGTAATGCCACGCGACCGCGGCGTCCGGGGAGCCCGGTGCGCCCGCGACGGCACCCGGAGTGTGGAGAACAGGACTGGGGGCGACGACCACCGACACAAGACCCACTGTAGGCGCGTCCACCGACACGCGCCGCAGCCGGGCGTCCGATTCGGAGCAGCCGTAGGCATAACGGACCGATAACGCCTACGCTCGTCACATGGGAGAACGGGTACTTGTGACACTCGACGGCGCGCTCGCTGATGCGAACGCGCCGTTGCTTTATGCCGACGACATCGGCGCACTGCGCGGCGATGGCGTCTTCGAAACGATTTTGGTGCGCGGCGGCACGGCGACCGCGCTGGAATTCCACCTGGCCAGGCTGCGCCGGTCCGCGCAGGCGCTCGAGCTGCCGGAGCCGGGGCTGTCGAAATGGCGCGCCGCGGTCGAGCTGGCGTGCAAGGAGTGGGGTTCGGACGAGGAAGGCATGCTGCGGCTGATCTACTCCCGCGGCCGCGATTCGGAATACGACGCTCCGGCGGGACTGACCCCGACCGAACCGAAGCCCACCGCGTACGTGCTCGTCTCCCCGGTACCGGCTCGGGTCGCGACGGCCCGTGCCGAAGGCGTGAAGGTGATGTCGCTGGCGCGCGGCATCTCGGTCGACCTCGCGCAGGCGGCGCCGTGGCAGCTGCTCGGCGCGAAGACCCTCTCGTACGCGACCAATATGGCCGCGCTGCGGTTCGCGCGGCGGATGGGCGCCGAGGACGTGATCTTCCACAGCACCGAGCACCGGGTGCTCGAGGGCCCGCGGTCGACCGTCGTGATCGCGCGCGACAAGCAGCTCATCACGCCGCCTGCGAAGAGCGGAGTGCTGCCGGGGGTAACGCAGCGTTCGTTGTTCGCGGTGGCGGAGAAGCAGGGCTGGGAGTGCAAGTATCAGTCGCTGTTCACCGCCGACCTGTTCGACTGCGACAGCATCTGGCTGCTGTCGAGCATCACGCTGGCCGCGCGGGTGAACCAGCTCGACGGTGTGCGCATGTCGGCGCCGGACAACGCGCAGGAGATCATCGACATGGTGAATCTGGGGATCGAACGGCCGGGGACCATCGGCGACTGGTGAGTCGTGTGCGGGGCACGGGTGGGCGTGCCCCTGCGGCGCCGGGAATCCCCGGTCGGACCGCGTATATCCAATCGTGCAGCAACTTTTCGGCGTGTCGTGGCGGTTGTCACGCTCCGCGGGGGTAGATCCGGGCGTAGGATCTACTACGACATGTCGTAGTAGTGGCTGGAGGGTCGGATGGACATTGTGGACGTCTCCCGGTGGCAGTTCGGGATCACCACGGTCTACCACTTCATCTTCGTTCCGCTGACCATCGGTCTGGCACCGCTGATCGCCATGATGCAGACCGCCTGGGTGATCACCGGCAAGGAACACTGGTACCGGCTCACCAAGTTCTTCGGCAAGCTGTTCCTGATCAACTTCGCCATCGGCGTCGCCACCGGCATTGTGCAGGAATTCCAGTTCGGGATGAACTGGAGCGAGTACTCCCGCTTCATCGGCGACATCTTCGGCGCGCCACTGGCGCTGGAAGCGCTCATCGCGTTCTTCATGGAGTCGACGTTCATCGGCCTGTGGATCTTCGGCTGGACCCGGCTACCGAAACTCGTGCACCTGGCGACCATCTGGATCGTGGCCTTCGGCGTGAACGCGTCGGCCTACTTCATCGTCGCCGCGAACTCGTTCATGCAGCATCCGGTCGGCGCGCGCTACAACCCCGAGACCGAACGCGCTGAGCTGGAAAGCATCTGGGCGCTGCTCACCAACAACACGACCTTGGCCGCGTTCCCGCACGTCGTCGCGGGCGCGTTCCTCACCGCGGGTACCTTCGTCGCCGGCATCGCGGGCTGGTGGATGGTGCGCAACGCGCGCAGCGGCGATCCGGCGAAACTCGAGGACGCGCGCACCATGTGGCGGCCGGTGGCGCGGGCCTCGCTGGTGGTGGTCGCCCTGGCCGGCGTCGCGGTGATCTTCACCGGTGACATCCAGGGCAAGCTGATGTTCGAGCAGCAGCCGATGAAGATGGCCTCGGCGGAATCGCTGTGCCACACCCAGACCGACCCCGACTTCTCGATTCTCACCGTCGGCACGCACAACAACTGCGACAGCGTCACCCACGTGCTCGAGGTGCCCTATGTGCTGCCGTACCTAGCCGAGGGGCAGTTCACCGACGTGACCCTCGACGGCGTCGTCGACCTGCAGCAGACCTACAACGTCAAGTACGGTCCCGGCGACTACCGGCCGAACCTGTTCGTCACCTACTGGGCCTTCCGCGCCATGATCGGCCTGGCCGCGGGCTCGGTGCTGCTGCTGCTCGCCGGATTCTGGGTGACCCGCGGGGGCAGGGTGCCCGACCAGCGCTGGTTCTCCTGGCTGAGCCTGCTCGCGATCCCCACCCCGTTCCTGGCCAACGCCGCGGGCTGGGTGTTCACCGAGATGGGTCGCCAGCCCTGGGCGGTGGTGCCCAACCCCACCGGCGACCCGAACATCCGGATGACGGTGCAGCAGGCGGTCTCCGACCACGCGCCCGCGACGGTGGTGTTCTCCCTGGTGGTGTTCACGCTGCTCTACGGCGCGCTGGCGGTGGTGTGGTTCTACCTGATCCGCCGGTACACCGTCGCCGGGCCGGACGAGCCGACGCCGCCCACCCCCGGCGAGGGCCCCGGCGGTCCGGACACCGGCGGGCACGGGAAGCCGGAAGAGTCTGCCGTCGAACAACTTTCCTTCGCGTACTAGGAGCCGGTGATGGATCTGCAGCAGTTCTGGTTCGTACTGATCGGCGTGCTGTTCACCGGGTACTTCGTGCTGGAGGGCTTCGATTTCGGGGTCGGCATGCTGATGCCGATCCTCGGCAAGGGCTCCGATACGCGCAGGCGCGTGGTGCTCAACACCATCGGCCCGGTGTGGGACGCCAACGAGGTCTGGCTGATCACCGCGGGCGGCGCGATGTTCGCGGCGTTCCCCGAGTGGTACGCGAGCATGTTCTCCGGGTTCTACCTCGCGCTGTTGCTGTTGCTGGTCGCGCTGATCCTGCGGATCTGCGCGATCGAATACCGCGCCAAGATCAACGATCCGAAATGGCGGGCCTGGTGCGACATCGGCATCGGGATCGGCTCCTGGATCCCGGCGCTGGCCTGGGGCTGGGTGTTCGCGAACCTGGTGCGCGGCGTGCCGCTGAACGAGGAACGCCAGATCGTCGGCTCGGTGTGGGACCTGCTCAGCCCCTACGCCCTGCTCGGCGGCCTGACGACCGGCGTCCTGTTCGCGCTGCACGGCGCGGTGTTCCTGGTGCTCAAGACCGGCGGCGAGGTCCGTGCCGACGCGCAGCGCATCGTCCGGTTGCTGCTGGTGCCGACCGCGGTGATCGTCGGCGGCTTCGGGGTGTGGACCCAGCTCGCCTACGGCACCGGCTGGACCTGGGCGGTGCTGGTGACGGCCGTACTCGGCCTGGTGCTCGCCGGCGCGGCGAACGCGGCGGGCCGCGACGGCTGGGCCTTCGTCGGCACCACGCTCACGGTCATCTCGGCGACGGCGCTCATCGTCGGCTCGATGTACCCGAACGTGCTGCCCTCGACCATCAGCCCGCTCTACGACCTGAACATCTACAACGCGTCCTCGACGCCGTACACCCTGAAGGTGATGAGCTGGGCCGCCCTGCTGGCTACGCCGGTCGTGCTGGTCTACCAGGGCTGGACGTACTGGGTGTTCCGCCAGCGGCTGACCGTCGAGCACATCCCCGCGCCGACCGGGCTGCCGCTGACCAGCAAGGACTGAGTGATGTCAGCGGCGACCACATCCCGGAACGGTTCGGCCGCCGACCGACCCGGCGCTGCCAAGCGCCGCCCCGTCGATCCACGCCTGTGGCGGTACGCCCGCTCGGCCCGGCCCCACCTGGTGGTGTCGGTGCTGCTCGCGCTGGTGATCACGGCGACGATCGTGGTGATCGCCGTATTGCTCGGCCGGGTGCTCGCCGGGGTCATCACCGATCCCGGCAAGCGCGAGTTCAGCGCGTGGACAGCGGAATTGATCGGGCTGGCCGTCGCTGTGGCGGTGCGTGCCGCGGCGAGCTGGTGGCAGGCGCGGGTGGCCCATCGGGCGGGAGCCACCGTCGTCGCCGAGCTCGAATCGGCGGTGCTGCGGGCGGGCGCCGAACTGCCGCCGCGGGAACTCGACGCGCGCCGGACCGAGATCGCGGTCGTGGTCGGCAACGGTCTGAGCGGCTTGCGCGGCTGGTTCACCGGTTACCTGCCCGCACTGCTGCTGGCCTGCCTGGTGCCGCCGATCGTGTTGGTGGTCATCGCCTTCCACGATCCGACCTCGGCGCTGATCGCGATCATCACGGTGCCACTGATCCCGCTGTTCATGGTGCTCATCGGCCTGCTCACCCAGGGGCGTGCCGAAGCGACCCTCGCCGCGACCACCCGCCTGTCCGACCAGCTCCTCGATCTGTTCGCTGGCATGCCGACACTGCGCGCCCTCGGCCGTGAAGGGTCCGAGGGTTCGAGCATGGTGAATCAGGTCCGGGCACTGGGGGATTCACTGCGGCGGCGGACCATGCGAGCGCTGCGGATCGCGTTTCTGTCCTCGATGGTGCTGGAGTCGCTGGCGACTCTGAGCGTCGCGCTGATCGCCGTCGCCATCGGATTGCGGTTGGTGTACGGGGAGATGAGTTTGTACGCCGGGCTCGTCGCGTTGATCCTGGCGCCGGAGGTGTACTGGCCGCTGCGGCAGGTGGGGGAGAAGTTTCATGCGGCGCAGGATGGGATGGCGGCGGGGGACAAGGCTTTTGCGGTGCTGGAGCCGGGGGATTTCGCCGGTGATGGCGCGTCGGCTGCCCGTGACCAGAGCGCGGCACACGGTGACGTCCGGGGCGCCGGGTCCGATGCGAGCCGTCGGGCTGCGGAGATCGGCGACCCTCGGGGTCGTACTGGTTCGGGAATCATGCTGCGCGGGTTGACGATTGCCGCCCGCTCGGGGAACGCGCCCGATCGCCTGACCGCCGAGCTCGCTCCCGGAGCGGTGACAGTGCTGACCGGGCCGAACGGATGCGGGAAATCGACCGCGCTGCAAGCGATTCTCGGCCTGGTCGCCCCCGATGCCGGTGCCGTCCTCGTCGACGGTACCGATGTCCGCGAGCTCGACCCGGACAGCTGGTGGGCCCGCATCGCCTGGCTGCCTCAGCGACCTGTCCTGGTCCCGGGAACGCTGCGCGAGAACGTCGAACTCCTCGGCGCCCACTCCACCGCCGCAGGCCTCGACGAGATCAGCGCCACAACAGGTTTCGATGCCGTGCTGAACGAACTACCGGACCGCTGGGACACGATCGTCGGCCAGGGCGGCATCGGCCTGTCACTGGGTCAGCGACAGCGCCTCGCCCTCACCAGGGTGCTGGCCGCCCGCCGCCCTATCCTCCTGCTCGACGAACCCACCGCCCACCTCGACTCCCAGAGCGAGCAGCAGGTGCTGACCACTCTGCGCGCCCTCGCGGCCGCAGGCGCGACCGTCGTCGTCGTCGGCCACCGCCCGACAGTCCTGGCCGCAGCGGACGTCGTCGTCCAGGTAGTCGGCAGCAGCGCGCCCGCCACCGACCGACCCGCCACCGACCGACCCGGCGACGACGATCCCGACCGGCCGGCACCTACGGCTGAAGCTGCCTCGGCTGATGCGGTCCCGGACACCGGATTCGGCGTCGGCGGCACCTCGTCCAACCACGCCCACGGCACACAGACGATGAGCGCGAGCGCGGAGTCCCAGAGCTGCGGAGCCGCCGATCGTGGACCTGACGGGGCCGATGGCGATCAGAGCGATGGGGCGTCGAACGGTTGGCCCGTAGCAGCGGGCCGCGGACCGGATGCGGCCGGTGGCGCGTCTGACGTGGCTGGTGTGTCTGGACGTGAGCCTGTGGTGGTCAGCGACGCCGGTCCGGGTGATGAGATGCCGCATGGCGTGCAGGGGGTGTCGGTGTCATGACCGAAGTCGCGCTGGTGCGTGGCGGTTCCGATGGGTCGCTGCGGCAGGACCTGCGGGAGATGCGGCAGCTGCTGGCGTTGTCGCCGTGGCGGGTTGTGGTGGCGATCGCCTGGGGTGTGGCGGCGCTGGGTAGTGGGCTCGGGCTGGCTGCGCTGGCGGCGTGGTTGATCGCGCGGGCCTGGCAGATGCCGCCGGTGCTGTATCTCAGTGTGGCGGTGGTCGGGGTGCGGGCGCTGGGCATCTCGCGGGGATTGTGCCGGTATCTGGAGCGGCTGGCCACCCATGATGTGGCGCTGCGGGCGATGACCACGGCGCGGACGACGGTGTATCGCACCCTCGCCCATGCGGATATCTGGTGGTGGCAGGGGACTTCGGCGGATCGTCCGTCGGCTACGCAGGCCGGCGCGCGTGGGATCGGCTCCGCGGCGGAGGCCGGCCTGGGCGGGTCGGTGCCTGGTGTCGCGGCGCAACCCGCACGCGTGGGCGTTTCGGGGCGCGGTGCCGTGGCTCGAGCCGGCGTGAGCGGGGGCGGTGATCTGCGGGAGATGCGGCGTGGTGATCTGCTGGTGCGCATCGGCGCCGATATCGATGACCTCGGTGCGGTGGTGGTCCGGGTGCTCGTTCCGGTCGCGGTCGCGGTGATCCTGTCACTCGCGGCGGTCGCCCTGATCGCCTTCATCTCGGTGCCCGCCGCGGTGATTCTGGCTGTCGCCCTTGCTGTGTCGGGGATGCTGGCGCCCTGGCTGTCGGGCGTGGCGGCGCGCGAGGCCGAGCAGGCCGTGCGAGCCGACCGTGCGGAGTTCACGGCGGAGGCGGTCACCGTGCTCGACCATGCCGCCGAACTGCGGGTCGCGGGCAAGCTCGACGGCGCACTCGCCCAGGCGGACACGGCGACTCGGCGCGCGGTGAAAGCCGAGGACACCGCCGCCGCGCACAGCGCCTGGGCGGCTGCGGCGACCCCGCTGTCCATCGGCGTCAGTGCGCTGGGTGCCCTGCTGGTCGGCATCGCCGCGTACGGACCGACGGGTGGTCTGCCCGGCGGGATGACACCGATGGCCCTCACCATCCTCGTGCTGGTCCCGCTGTCAGCCTTCGAAGCAGTCGGCGCCCTCCCCGCCGTGGCAACCACTTTGACGACTTCCCGCGCCGCCCTGCACCGTCTCCGCGCCGCCGAGTCCGCCGAGACCGGCGAGACCAGCGGCGCCGCCGAAAGGGTTGTCGGCGCGGCGTACCGGTTGCCGCGTATCCCGCTGCCCGAGGGCCGCCGAATCGTCGTCATCGGACCCAGCGGCGCGGGCAAGACGACCCTGCTCATGTCCTGGGCAGGCCTGTTCGGCACTCCCCGCGACGGAGTCACCTTCTTCGCCGAGGACGCCCACCTGTTCGGCACCTCGATCCTGGAGAACCTGCGCGTCGCTCGCGGTGATCTCACGGTCGAAGACGCGGAAACCGTCCTGCGCACAGTCGGACTCGGCCCTTGGCTCGACTCCCTGCCCGACGGCGTGCACACCGGACTCACCGCAGGCGCGGCCGCGGTGTCAGGTGGGCAGCGCCGCCGCATCCTCCTCGCCCGCGCACTCGTCGCCCCAGCCACCACCCTGCTGCTCGACGAGCCCACCGAACATCTGGCCGCTGCCGAAGGCGAACAACTGCTACGAGACCTGCTCGATGCTGACAGCGGCCTGATCGATCCGGACCGCACGGTTGTCGTGGTCACCCACCAGCTCCCGGCGGACCACCGCGCCGACACGATCGTCACCGTCGACGCCACCGGCACCTGCCAGCTCACCCACCCGGCGCAGTGACCGGCGTTCGCCCAGGTCAGCGCGACGAGAAAATCAATTGCCGAGCTCACGATGCGCCGATAGATTCGTCAGTACACAAGAGAGGAGGTGATCTGAGGAATGTATGTTCATCGGATGCGTGAGGTGGCTGCCCGCTAGCACCACCACTGCGGGAGATTCCCCAGCGGTGCGCTGAGCGAA
The DNA here is from genome assembly GCF_042799895.1 of Nocardia sp. NPDC057663. Lineage (NCBI taxonomy): Bacteria > Bacillati > Actinomycetota > Actinomycetes > Mycobacteriales > Nocardiaceae > Nocardia > Nocardia sp. NPDC057663. The sequence goes on from NZ_JBHVHX010000018.1 coordinate 42,002, forward strand.
TCCCAGGCAGTCACCCGACCCCCGAGCCCCCGGCGAATCCAACCGGGACCGCCGCGTTCACCGAACGCAGTGGAACGGCTCGGGGGTCGCTCCATTTCTCCCGGAGAACGTCGAAGGCCCCGCACAGCAGGTGCGGGGCCTTCGGTGTGTCTGTCAGCCGATGTAGCGCTGCAAGCGGGCCGAGAGGCGGGGTTCGAGGGCGCCGTCGGCGTCTACTCGTTCCTCGACGTAGGCCAGGTCGCCACCTTCGACGATGCCGTAGAGGCGCTTGGCGCCGCCGACGACCGCGCCGGACTGGCTGCGGATCACCACGTCGGTGGCCAGTTCCCAGGAGGACTGGGTGCGGGCGGTGCCGTAGAACAGCTCGACGATGCCGTTGCTGTGGGTGAGCAGGAGTTCGAGCATCTCGTCGTCACCGTCGGTGCCGACGCGCCAGAAGCCGCTCTCGCGCAGATCGGGGCGCTCGTAGTTGCCCTCCGCGTCGAGCTTCCAGGTCTGCGATTCCCAGACCAGGTAGTCGCCGCCGTCGTGGGAGACGATGATCTGCTGGCCGAAGCGGTAGTCACCGTCGGCGGAATGATTGCCCTCGCCCTCGCCGCGCCACACGCCGACCAGTGGCAGCAGGGCGAGCATGGCGTGGTTCAGGTCGGGACCTTCGCGCAGGTTCGCGGTGTCGGTGGGCAGGGGAAGACCTGCCAGGACCGCGATGTTCCTGACACCGGTCTCCTTGGCCCGTTCGGCGGCGACGTTGACTGCCTCGTCACCGCTGCGACGCTCGGCCGGAGCGTCTTGCTCTGTGCTCGCTCGCTCGGCCGGATCGGAACCTTCGCTCGCGAGACCGCTCATGACTCGGTGAAGAGCCGGTAGAAGACGTACAGGCCGAACCAGCCGATGAGGATCGACACGGCGACAAGGAGAATCTCGAAGAAGAGGACCACGAATCGGAGTCTAGCGAGTCCGGTGAGTGGACACGAAAACGGCCCTGGTAGTTCCCGCACAGGAACTACCAGGGCCGTTGTGAGGTTCTTACTTCGCGACCGCGACGTCCACCGAGTGGATGCCGGCGCCCTCGGGGGTGACCGAGGCCGAGCCGTTGCCCGACGAGGACAGCGCGCGCAGGGTCCACGAACCCGGCGCGGCGAAGAAGCGGAAGTCACCGGTGCCGGAGGCCACGACCTCGGCGGTGAAGTCACCGTTGCCGTCGAGCAGACGCACGAACGCGCCGCCCACCGGCTGACCGTCGGCGCTCAGGACGCGGCCGGTGATGACCGTCTCCTTCTCCACGTCGACACCGGCCGGGATGGCCTGACCCTGGGTAGGTGCTGCACACATATTGATTACGCTCCCAACTCGATAGGTACAGCGACGAGCGAACCGTATTCGGTCCAGCTGCCGTCGTAGTTCTTGACGTTCTGGTGGCCGAGCAGCTCCTGCAGCACGAACCAGGTGTGCGAGGAACGCTCGCCGATGCGGCAGTAGGCGATGGTCTCCTTCTCGCCGTCCAGGCCCGCATCCTTGTAGAGCTCGGCGAGCTCGGCGTCGGTACGGAAGGTGCCGTCCTCGTTGGCCGCCTTGCTCCACGGCACGTTGATCGCGGTCGGGATGTGGCCGGCCCGCTGGCTCTGCTCCTGCGGCAGGTGCGCGGGAGCCAGGATCTTGCCGGAGAACTCGTCGGGCGAACGCACGTCGACCAGGTTCTTGGCGCCGATGGCCGCGATGACCTCGTCGCGGAACGCGCGGATCGAGTTGTCGGGGGCGGCGGCCTTGTACTGGGTGGCCGGGCGCGCGACCGCGTCACGCGAGAGCGGACGACCGTCGAGCTCCCACTTCTTGCGGCCGCCGTCGAGCAGCTTGACGTCGTTGTGGCCGTACAGCTTGAAGTACCAGTAGGCGTACGCGGCGAACCAGTTGTTGTTGCCGCCGTACAGCACGACGGTGTCGTCGTTGGCGATGCCGCGCTCGGACAGCAGGTCGGAGAACTGCTCCTGGTTCACGAAGTCGCGACGAACGTGATCCTGCAGGTCGGTCTTCCAGTCCAGCCGGACGGCGCCCTCGATGTGGCCACCTTCGTAGGCGGAGGTGTCCTCGTCGACCTCGACGAAGACGACGCCGGGGGCGTTGAGGTTCTCTTCGGCCCAGTCAACGGAGACCAGGACATCGGAGCGAGCCATGTTGTTCCTTTCAGAGATGACTTGCAGGGGGTCAGAACGGTGCCGGGGCAGTGGTCCGGCGGAAGCGGGCCACCAGCGGATAGATCTGGCAGCCCAGGCAGACCCCGAACGCCGCGTTCAAGAACGCCGCGAACAGGGCGAAGCCGGCGAACACCGCGCCGACGATCGGGGAGCCGAGCGCGAAGCCCAGCAGGGCGAGACCGGCGAACGCGAAGCCGAGCAGCTGCGCGAAACGCAGCGGCGGCACGGGCTCGGTCTCGGTGGGCGGACCCAGCCGCGGCGCGATGAACGCCGCGTAGATCCGGCCGTAAGGGTGCTTGGCAGGGCCGCCGGCCGCGCCGATCGCGAAGACCACGGCCTGCAGGCCGATCAGGATCGCGGCGGCGACGGTGGAGAAAGCGGCGGCGACGAGCACCAGAACCAGCACGCCGGTCGTCACCCAGGCCACGAAACGTGGCCCGCGGACGTCGACGCGCGGTGGGGAATCGAGGGTAGTGGTCATTGTGCGAACTCCTGCGCTGAAATGAGTCTGTTGACTTCGGATCTGCCAGTTCGCCGGGGGATCGAGACGATCACTCGCGCGGCGGACATAGGTCGGCATCAGGAATCTCGGGAGAGAAGCCGACCGTTCAGCGGCACAGGCAGCAACAACCACCGAGCCGACACAGATCAACTGTGCGGCGTCGGGTGAGCATCAGCTCGTGGTCGGATTGCACGAGAAGCAGTTTACCCGGTCGTCCCGGGAAATGTCCCGGCCCCCCTGAACAGGGGGCTAGATCACACTGTCAGCGGCTGCAGCGCGGTGCGCAGATCGCCCGCCTTCGGCACGCCGGAGATGCGGAAACGCTCCTTGCCCTCGGCGTCGAAGACGAAGGTCGTCGGCAGTGAGAGCACGTTGAGTTCGCGGGCCAGCGCGGGGTCGGCGTCGATGTCGATCTCGATGTCGCGCGGGGCGTTCGGGGAATCGGACAGGTCGGCGGTGACGCCGGCGACGACACGGCGGACCGCGTCGCAGGGGCCGCACCAGTCGGCCGAGAAGTGCAGCACCGCGGGGGTGACGCCGGTGACGCCCGCCGCGTCGAGCAGGCGGGCGCGCTGCGCGGTCTCGGGGTCGAGTGTGGCCGGGCGGACGCGGCCCTGGTTGCGCTGCAGCAGCAGGCCGACCGCGACGGCGGCCAGCACGACGGCGGCGAGAATGACGAGTTCGATCATGGTTGTTGCAATCGGTCCAGGTCGATGGTCAGGGAACGGCCGACACCGTAGACGATGATCTGGCCGCCTTTGGCCTCCACCTCGGTGGGGGCGATGCCGAACGGCAGTTCCTTGGTATCGATCGTACGGCTGAAGCGTTCGAGCACGGCCGGCCGATCGACGTCGAGGATCTCGGACTTGGTGGTCGAGGCCGGGGTATCGGCGGTCGAGGCGCGGTCGGTGTAGAAGCGGGTGGCCTGGATCCGGATCTTGTCGCCGTCGAGCAGCAGATCGGCTTCGACCTGCACCTCGACCTTGGTCGCGTTGCTCGTCGGGACGACGCCGGGCCCGAGAATGCGGCCGTTGGGCGCGACCGGGAGGGAGCCCTTGAGGACATGGGCGCCCGCAGTGGTCAGCCCGGAACCGCCGGAACCGCCGGTGCCGTCGGACTTGTCGGCGGGCGGACCGAGTACCTGCAGGTCGGGGATGCCGAACAGGCGACCCAGCTCGGTCGGCTCGATCGCCATCTTGGCTTCGACGCGGTCGACCTGCACGGTGCGCGCGGTACCGTCGACCAACTGGCTCGCCGAGGCGTGCAGGCCGTAGAGGTTGGCCTCCAGCGCGATCTCACCCGGGATGTCGGGGCGCATGCTGCGGGCCCGGATCAGCACGTCGTCGTAGCGGCCCGACACCGCCTGGGCGAGGAACGGGAAACCCTTGATGGTCACTTCGGGGTCGGCCGACAAGTCGGCTCCGGCTCGCAGTTGCCGCGATACGTGGTACTCCGTGTAGGCGGCGGCGCCGAAATCGATCACCACCGCCACCCCGGCCAGGCACAGCAGCCCGATGATCAGCTTGCGCATGCTGTGACTCTAGCGGCGTGCACCGCGGGTCACGGGCCCCTGGTCCCGGCAAAGACACGTCAGCGAGGCCCATGGTGCGAGGTCATTGGCGTTCAGGGGCTAATGTTGCAATCGACTGACCTGTGTTTCGGCGACGTAGCTACGCGGCTGCTGTCGTCCGCGGAGCCACGAGATAGGAGGAGAGCCCGGTGGAGCTGCTCCTACTGACCTCCGACCCCAACCCCGATGCGGTGTTGCCGTCGTTGTCGCTGCTGGCGCACAACGTGCGGCCCGCGCCGACCGAGGTGTCGTCCCTATTGGAGGCGGGCAGCGCCGATGTTGCGCTGGTCGACGCCAGAACTGACCTGGCCGCCGCGCGCGGCCTGTGCAGGCTGCTCGGCAGCACCGGCTCCTCGGTGCCGGTCGTCGCGGTCCTCACCGAGGGTGGTCTGGTGGCCGTCAACGCGGACTGGGGCCTGGACGACATCCTGCTGCCCGGCACCGGCCCCGCCGAGCTGGACGCGCGGCTGCGGCTGCTGGTCGGCCGCAACGGTGGCGTGGCCAGCCCCGAGAACACGGGCAAGATCACCCTGGGTGAGCTGGTGATCGACGAGGGCACCTACACCGCGCGGCTGCGCGGCCGCCCGCTCGACCTCACCTACAAGGAATTCGAGCTGCTCAAGTACCTCGCCCAGCACGCGGGCCGGGTGTTCACCCGGGCCCAGCTGCTGCAAGAGGTGTGGGGCTACGACTTCTTCGGCGGCACCCGCACCGTCGACGTGCACGTGCGGCGCCTGCGCGCCAAACTCGGCAGCGAGTACGAGTCGCTGATCGGCACCGTGCGCAATGTCGGCTACAAGGCGGTCCGCCCGGCCAGGACGCCCGCGGGCAAGGGGGACGTGGTGAGCTTCCACGACGAGGACGTCGACGGCGACGACTCGCTGACCCCGCTCAACGGCACCGCGCAGTAGCGCGCGCCGAGCAGCGCCAGGACGGTACGGCGCGGCGTGGTCATCTCCCCGCCGCGCACAGCGAGGAGGACGGCGATGTCGCAGACAGCAACCCTGACCTGGACCGATCGGGTCGAGCCGGTGACCGCGTCGCTGGTGCGCGACCTGCTCGCCAGGACAAAGGCCGCCGACGGCGTCGCGCCGGTCTCCGAGCAGGCGGTGCTCTCGCTCGCCGAGGCCGACCCGGCGACCAGGCATCTGCTCGCCGAACGCGCGGGCGAACTCGTCGGCTACGCGAATCTCGTTGCGGCACATGACGAACACCCCGCGATGGCGGAGGTCGCGGTCGACCCCGCCGCGCGCGGCGACGGCGTCGGCGCCGAGCTGGTGCGCGCCGCCCTGGCCGAAGGCGGACCCGGCGCGCGGGTGTGGGCGCACGGTGACCTGCCCGCGGCCAAGGCGGTCGCGGCCGACCTCGGGCTCGTCACGGCCAGGGAGCTGTGGCAGATGCGCCGATCGCTGGCAACCCCGGAGCTACCGGAGCTGGTGGTGCCGGATGATCTCGTCCTGCGCACCTACCGAGGCCCCGCCGACGACGCCGAACTGTTGCGGGTCAACAACGCCGCCTTCTCCTGGCACCCCGAGCAGGGCGGCTGGACCGAAAGCGACATCGCGGCCAGGCGCGCCGAATCCTGGTTCGATCCGGCCGGCTTGTTCCTGGCCTTCGACGCCGCCGATCCGGCGCGCTTGCTCGGCTTCCACTGGACCAAGGCGCATCCCGACGCCGCGCCGGCCGGTGAGGTCTACGTGGTCGGCATCGATCCGTCCGCGCAGGGCCGTGGCCTCGGCAGGCTGCTGACCCTGGCCGGACTGCGGTACCTGCGCGCCGAGGGGCTGGCCGAGGTGTTGCTCTACACCGAAGCCGACAACCACGCCGCCGTGCGCACCTACACGAAACTCGGGTTCGCCCCGGCGCATATCGACGTCGCCTACACGCTGTCCTGACGGATGCGAGACACCTCACACCGCGGGTGAATTCTTCTGCGCCGCTGAATATTGCGCAGATGACCGGGTACGTGTGAGTAAAACTGGGGCAAACGTCACAATCGTGGCCCTATTCGCGCCGGGGTGTTCATTCTCCGTTAACCCACGTCCGGCTCACTGTCAACCGGGCGACCCTAGGTTACTTCTGGGCGGCACAGTCGTCGCCTGGTGCGCGCGTTCCCCCGCGATCCGCACCTCCCAACTCGCCCGGGCCGGTGAGGGACCGAGCGAGTCAGCAATGTCGGAGGAAAAGTGAACTTCAAGCGCACCAGTGCCCTGGTCGGTGTTTTCGCCGTGGGTGCCATGACCCTGGCCGCCTGTGGCAGCGATGACAACACCGGTGGCGACACCGGCAACGCCGCCAACAGCAGCGTCGCCTGCGGCGGCAAGAAGGCGCTGAAGGCGTCCGGCGCTTCCTCGCAGAAGAACGCCATGGAGCGTTTCGTCGCCGCCTACGAGACCAACTGCGACGGCTTCACCCTGAACTACACCTCCAGCGGCTCCGGCGCCGGCGTGAACGAGTTCATCGGCGCCCAGACCGACTTCGGTGGCTCCGACTCGGCGCTGAGCTCGAAGAAGGAAGAGCCGGCCAAGGCTCAGGAGCGTTGCGGCGCCCCCGCGTGGAACCTGCCGACCGTCTTCGGCCCGATCGCCATCACCTACAACGTCGACGGCGTGACCGACCTGGTCCTCGACGGCCCGACCGCCGCCAAGGTGTTCAACGGCTCCGTCGCTACCTGGGATGCCCCCGAGATCAAGGCGCTCAACCCCAACGCCAAGCTGCCGTCGGAGAAGATCGCCGTGATCTTCCGCTCCGACGAGTCGGGCACCACCGACAACTTCCAGCTCTACCTCGACGCCGCCTCCGACGGCGCGTGGGGCAAGGGCGGCGGCAAGACCTTCAACGGCGGTGTCGGTGAAGGCGCCAAGGGCAACGAGGGCACCTCGGCCGCGATCAAGAGCACCAAGAACTCGATCACCTACAACGAGTGGTCCTTCGCCAAGGCGCAGAGCCTGTCGATCGCGCAGATCATCACCTCCGCGAGCAAGGACCCGGTCAAGCTGTCGGCCGAGTCGGCCGGTAAGTCGATCGACGGCGTGAAGGTCAAGGGCGAGGGCAACGACCTGGTCCTCGACACCAGCTCGTTCTACAAGCCGACCGCGGCCGGCTCGTACCCGATCATGATGGCGACCTACGAGATCGTGTGCTCCAAGTACGCCGACGCCGAGACCGGCAAGGCCGTCAAGGCGTTCCTGACCTCGGCCGTCACCAACGGCCAGACCGGTCTCGCGGACGCCGGCTACGTGCCGCTGCCCGACGCCTTCAAGACCAAGCTGACCACCGCGATCAACGCCATCTCCTGATCGCTCGAAGACCATGACCACGCACCCTGAGGTGACCGCAGCGGGCTCGTCGGATTCGACGAGCCCGAGGGCGGCCGGAGATACTGCGACTATGCCGACCGAACCGAAAATCGACAAGGCCCCTGACGGGGGTCGTACCGGCCGCCTGAACGCCGAGACGATCTTCCGTTGGACGGCCACCGCGGCCGGCGCGACCATCGTCGCTGCCATCGCGTTGATCGCGCTGTTCCTGCTGATCCGCGCGGTCCCCTCGCTCCGGGCTGACGAGGTCAACTTCTTCACCAGCACCGAATTCTCGACCGGTGACGCGAACAACCTGCGCTTCGGCATTCGTGACCTGTTCATGGTCACGGTGCTGAGCTCGGTGTTCGCGCTCATCGTCGCGGTGCCGATCGGTGTCGGGATCGCGCTGTTCCTGACCCACTACGCGCCGTCGAAGCTCGGCAGGCCGTTCACGATGCTGATCGACCTGCTCGCCGCGGTGCCGTCCATCGTGTTCGGCCTCTGGGGCTTCCTGGTGCTCGCGCCGCAGATCGCGCCGGTCCAGCAGTTCCTCAACGACAAGCTGGGCTGGTTCTTCCTCTTCTCCGACGGCAACGTCTCGATCGGCGGCGGTGGCACCATCTTCACCGCGGGCGTCGTGCTCGCCGTCATGATCCTGCCGATCATCACCTCCGTTGCCCGCGAGGTCTTCGCGCTGACCCCGCGCGCCCACATCGAGGCCGCGCAGGCGCTCGGCGCCACCAAGTGGGAAGTCGTGCGGATGACCGTGCTGCCCTACGGCCGCAGCGGTGTGATCGCGGGCTCGATGCTCGGCCTCGGCCGCGCGCTCGGTGAGACGATCGCCGTCCTGGTGGTGCTGCGCACCGCGAGCCAGGCTGGATCCTGGTCGCTCTTCGACGGCGGCTACACCTTCGCCTCCAAGATCGCTTCCGCCGCCTCGGAGTTCAGCGCACCGCTGCCGACCGGCGCCTACATCGCCGCCGGCTTCGTCCTGTTCGCGCTGACCTTCGTCGTCAACGCGCTGGCCCGCCTGGCCTCCGGTGGAAAGGTGAACGGCTGATGACCAGCACAACGACCCTCGACAAGCCGGTCAAAGCGCCTACCTTCCGCCACGTCAGCACCGGCAGGCGGATCAAGAACAACATCGCGACCGGCCTGGTCACCGCTTGCTTCGTCATCGCGTTGATCCCGCTGGTGTGGGTGCTCGGACTGGTCGTCACCAAGGGCATCACCGCGATCGTGTCCGCCGACTGGTGGTTCAACTCGCAGAAGGGCATCCTGCCGGATCAGACCGGCGGCGGTGTCTACCACGCGATCTACGGCACCATCGTGCAGTCCGCGGTCGCCTCGGTGATTGCCGTGCCGCTCGGCGTCATGGCCGCGGTCTACCTGGTCGAATACGGTCGCGGCAGGCTCGCCAGGGTCACCACCTTCATGGTCGACATCCTCGCCGGTGTGCCTTCGATCGTCGCCGCACTGTTCATCTTCGCGCTGTGGATCGCCACCTTCGGTATGCCGCAGAGCTCCTTCGCCGTCTCGCTGGCGCTGGTCCTGCTGATGCTGCCGGTCGTCGTGCGCAGTACCGAGGAAATGCTCAAGCTGGTGCCCGACGAGCTGCGTGAGGCGTCCTACGCGCTCGGCGTGCCGAAGTGGAAGACCATCCTGCGGATCGTCATTCCCACCGCGGCCCCCGGCATGATCTCGGGCATCCTGCTCGCCCTGGCCCGCGTCATGGGTGAGACCGCGCCGGTGCTCGTGCTGGTCGGCTACAGCAAGTCGATCAACCAGAACATCTTCGACGGCAACATGGCCTCGCTGCCGCTGTTGATCTACCAAGAGCTGGCCAACCCGGAGGCTGCCGGTCGCGAGCGGGTCTGGGGTGCGGCGCTCACGCTGATCCTGATCATCGCGGCGCTGTACCTGGCCGCTGCCGGCGTCAACAAGCTGCTCACCCGGAACCGATAGAAGCGAACGGATAACTCAGATGGCCAAGCGGATCGACGTCAAAGATCTCAATATCTACTACGGCGCCTTCCACGCTGTGTCGGACGTGGACCTGACCGTGCTGCCCCGCAGCGTCACCGCCTTCATCGGTCCCTCCGGTTGTGGCAAGTCCACCGTGCTGCGTTCGCTGAACCGGATGCACGAGGTGACCCCGAACGCCCGCGTCGAGGGCGCGGTGCTGCTCGACGGCGAGGACATCTACGGCGCCGCCATCGACCCGGTGGGCGTGCGCCGCACCATCGGCATGGTGTTCCAGCGCCCGAACCCGTTCCCCACCATGTCGATTCGCGACAACGTGGTGGCGGGCCTGAAGCTGCAGGGCGTGCGCAACAAGAAGGAACTCGACGAGGTCGCCGAGCGCTCGCTCAAGGGCGCCAACCTCTGGAACGAGGTCAAGGACCGGCTCGACAAGCCGGGCGGTGGCCTCTCCGGTGGTCAGCAGCAGCGTCTGTGCATCGCCCGCGCGATCGCGGTCTCGCCCGACGTGCTGCTGATGGACGAGCCCTGTTCGGCGCTGGACCCGATCTCCACCCTGGCGATCGAGGACCTGATCACCGAGCTCAAGAAAGAGTTCACCATCGTCATCGTCACCCACAACATGCAGCAGGCCGCGCGCGTGAGTGACCAGACCGGTTTCTTCAACCTCGAGGCCCAGGGCAAGCCCGGCAAGCTGATCGAGATCGACGACACCGAGAAGATCTTCTCCAACCCCACCCAGCGCGCCACGGAGGACTACATCTCCGGCCGATTCGGGTAGAGAGTGACTGTGAAAGGCCCGTGCAGTCGCTGCACGGGCCTTTCACATTGCAAGCCGACAGATCTCGTCAGCACATGGGTAACTCGTCGGGTACCGGCGAACCCAGCCTGACAGCTACCGGCGGGCGCGTGCCGCAGTACCCCGCGCCTAGGTCTGGCTAGGGGCGCGGGGAGGCGGGGGAGCCCTAGCTTTCGGTGTCGTCGTCGCCGGGGAGGACGCCCGTCACGAGGAAGATGACGCGGCGGCCGATTTCCACGGCGTGGTCGGCGAAGCGCTCGTAGTAGCGGCCCAGCAGGGTGACGTCGACGGCCGAGGCGACGCCGTACTTCCACTCGCGGTCCATCAGCAGGGTGAACAGGTGGCGGTGGAGGTCGTCCATCGCCTCGTCGTCCTGGTTGAGCTGGGCGGCGCGCTCGGGATCACGGGTCTCGAGCACCTCCTTGGCGCCGGCGCCCATGTTCACCGCGATCCGGCCCATCTCGGCGAAGTAGCCGTTCACCGACTCGGGCAGCGCGTGGTTGGGGTGGCGGCGGCGGGTCACCTTGGCCACGTGCAGCGCCAGCGCGCCCATCCGGTTGACGTCACCGACGATCTGGATGGCGCTCACCACCTGGCGCAGGTCGCCGGCGACGGGGGCCTGCAGCGCGAGCAGGGCGAAGGCCTTCTCCTCGGCCTCGGAGATCATCACCGAGATCCGATCCTGCTCACCGATGACCTGCTCGGCCAGGGTGAGGTCGGCTTGCAGCAGCGACTGGGTGGCCTGTTCCATCGCCTGGCCAGCGAGACCGGCCATCTCGCCCAGGAGGTTGGCGAGATCGGCCATTTGCTCGTTGTAGATGACACGCATGATTGCAGACCCTAGTGGGTACCCCCGGCGCTGTCACCCAACGGCGGGTTAATGCCGCGTGGCAGTGTCGTGGCAGCTCAGCGGGGTTTGTTACTTGCAGGTGTCGTCGGCGGCGTTCATGTGCTCGAGGTCCGAGGGCAGCGCCACCGGGCCCGCGCTGTGCGGCGTGCCGATCGGCACGTTCGGCAGTTCGCTCCCGATCGGGGTCGCCGTGCGCACGGTACCCGCGAAATCGGTGCCGAGTACCACCTCGATGATGCTGCCCAGCTCGTTGGCCTGCTCCAGGCTCGCGCCGGGGATCGTGCTGGCCACCGTCGCCGCCTCGGCCTCGAGACCTGGGGCGAAGCGGATCTTCGACGTGGTCGCGGTGCCGCCCGCGTAGTTGCCGGTGCTGTAGATCTGGAAGCCCTGGTTGTCCAGCTTGGTCGCCGCCCGATTGGCCGCGCCCGGCTGACCCGAGCCGTTGGAGACCAGCAGCGACATGGTGCTCGGTGCCACCGCGAGCAGCTTCGGCGCGGCGGGTGCTGGTGTCGGGGCCGAGCTCTCCACCTCGGGCGCCTTCACCTCGCCGGGCAGCGGCTGGTCGTCGATGACGGCGCGGAAGATGGCCTTGATGTCGGATTCGCGGGGGATCTCGTTGCCGTAGGAGGTGGTGCCCGCGGTCGGGATGGTCAGGAACGTCACCGCGCCCGCGTCCATCTTCTGCAGCGAACGGCCGAGCAGCAGCAGGTCCTGTGGCGTCACCTTGTCCACGAAGGTGTGGTTGGTAAACGCCTGGATGAACCCGTTGAGCTTGCCCGGATCGAAGAGCACCTTGCTCGACAGCGCCCCGCGCAGCAGCGACGCCATGAACCGCTGCTGGCGGTTGATCCGGTCGTAGTCACTGCGTTCCTCGCCGACGACATGCCTGGCCCGCACATAGTTGAGCGCGGTCTCACCGTTGACGCGTTGCTTGCCCGAGGTTTCCAGGACCGTGCCGAGCACGCCGTCGATGATCGGCTTGGTGGAGCAGACCTCGACGCCGTCGACCTGGTCGACCATCGCCTGGAATCCGGCGAAGTCGATGCCGATGAAGTGGCCGATACTCAGACCCGACATCTTGCGGACGACGTCGACCAGGCAGCGCGGGCCGCCGAGGGCGTAGACGGCGTTGAGCTTGTCGCCCATGGCCGAGGGGAACTTCTGGTCGGTGTAGGCGGCCTTCTCGTTGTCCCAGCCCGCGCACTGCGGCCGGGTGACATCGAGGTCGCGGGGAAAGGAGACGACGACGACGCGCGAACGGTTCTTCGGGATGTGTACCAGCATGACCGTGTCGGCGCGCGCGCCTTCGGCGTCGTCGGTGGTGCCCGCGCCCAGATCGGCGTTGACGCCCGCCCTGGTGTCGGTGCCGACGATCAGGTAGTTCTCGTCACCGAGCTGCATATCGCCGTCGAGCACGTCCTCGGTGGTGCCGTCGAGCGCCGAGACCTGGGTGAAGGCGTTGCCGGTGGCACGCAGGTAGCTCCAGCCGCCACCGGTGACGACCAATGTCAGCACCGCGAAGAAGATGAGTGCGCCCCGGCCCGCCATCCGTGCCTGCTTGCCGCCGCGGCGGCCGTCGGTCGATGGGCGGCGCGGTGGCGCGCCCGCCGCGGACTTGACCGGTCTGGCGCGCTGCGCCGGCTCGGTGGTGACGGCGGGCAGGATGTCGGTGGCCGGATCGCCGATCGGATCATGTGCGCGGCGCGGCGCGGCAGGCTTGCGCCCGCCACGGCCTGGCTCGGGGGTCTGGGCAGGCAGCGCGGTGGTCGCGGTGCGGTCGGCGGGGGACTCGGCGCGATGCGGTGTGCCCACGATGTCGTCGACGACGGGCGAGCTGTCGGTGCGGGCGGCGATGTCGGGACGCTGGGTGGGACGCGGCGCCTGCTCGCGAGCCCGGCGACCCGCACGCGAACCCGCATCGGTGTCGGGGGCGGGGCGCCTGCTGCGCCTGGTGCGTTCGCTGTCGACGCGGTCGACCAGGTCCTGCACCGTCAGCGGCGCCGCACCGGGGTCCTGCGTCGTATCCGCGTGCCGGGAACGTCGCGTGCCGGTCTCCGGCTGCCCGGTGGGTTCGGCCGTCGAATAGCGCTCCCAGGGGGCGCGACCTCCGGGCCGGGGCGTACGCCCGCGCCGATCGTCACCCACCAACGAACCTCACTTCTTGAATCTGCCGCACCATGCGCGTCACCACCCGGCCCCGATTCGTACCGCAGCCGAACGATGTCCGCAATGATAACGATTCCGCCACGAGTAGCCACTCCTGTACGCAAACGAATCGAAGGCGAACTCGTTGCGCACCTATGACAAAGGGGGGCTGACCTCGTCGGAATCAGCCGCCGCTGTGCATCACATCGGCTGCCGAGGGGACGGTGTCGTCCTCGGGATCGTCGAGCCAGCCGTCGGGGAGGGCGACTTTGGCCTGCGGTGAGCCCTGGCGGCCGCGGGGGCCGAGGGCGTCGGTGGGGAAGGGGGCGGACGGGTCGAGCTGACCGATCAGATCTTCGAGCTGAGTGAGCCGGGAGACGGTGGCGAAGCTGCGGCGCAGTTGCGAGCCGACCGGGAAGCCCATCAGGTACCAGGCCATGTGCTTGCGGATGTCGCGCATCGCCTTGTCTTCGCCGTCGTGCTCGGTGAGCAGGGTGGCGTGCCGGAGCAGGATCTCGCCCACGCGCCCGAGCACAGGGCCCTCGGGGATGGGTTCGCCGCGCAGCGCGGCACTGAGTTCGGCGAACAGCCAGGGGCGGCCGAGGCAGCCGCGGCCGACGACGACGCCGTCGCAGCCGGTCTCGTGCATCATCCGCAGCGCGTCGTCGGCGGAGAAGATGTCGCCGTTGCCGAGCACGGGGATGGTGGTGACGGCCTCCTTGAGCCGGGCGATGGCCGACCAGTCGGCCGCGCCGGAGTACAGCTGGGCCGCGGTGCGGGCGTGCAGCGCCACGGCGGCCGCGCCCTCGGCTTCGGCGATGCGACCGGTGTCCAGGTAGGTCAGGTGGTCGTCGTCGATGCCGATGCGGAACTTGAAGGTCACCGGGACACCCGCTGGTTCGGCGGCCTGTACCATCTCCCGGACGATATTGGCGAAGAGCCTGCGCTTGTACGGCAGCGCCGAGCCGCCGCCGAGCCGGGTCACCTTGCGGACCGGGCAGCCGAGATTCAGGTCGATGTGATCGGCCCAGCCCTCGCCGACGATGATCCGCACCGCCTCGCCGAGGGTCTTCGGGTCGACACCGTAGAGCTGCATCGAGCGCGGGTTCTCGTCGGCGTCGAACGACATCATGTGCAGCGTCTTCTCGTTGCGCTCGACCACCGCGCGGGCGGTGATCATCTCGCACACGTAGATCGAGGTCGAGCTGCCGAACTCGCGGCACAATGTGCGGAACGCGCGGTTGGTGATGCCCGCCATGGGGGCGAGCACGACCGGCGGATCGACCGGGTAGGGCCCGATCCGCAGCGCCGTGGTTGCCTGGGGCATCGTCGTAGTCACGCCAGCCATTGTCTCATCACCCGAGGTCGCGACCGAAAAACACCCTCGTGCGACCTATCACAGCCGTGCCGGTGAGCGCTCGGCGCCGACCGATTCGCGTCGAGTGTGATCGATATCGCTCAGTATCTGTTTCGCGTGGTAACAGCATTGTGACCGGCCCGGCGGGCCGGCAGGTGTGAGCAACGCGACAGCATTCGGCCGCGGCTGACCGCTGACCCCGCTACGGCTCAGTAACCTGTCACTGCTGGCATCGTCGCCTCCGGCGGTGCGCTGTCCCCACGTAATCGGAGAAACCACCCATGGCCGAACCCGCTGACGACGCCACCGACCTGACCAAGTCCGCCCCCACCGCCGCGCCGGCCCAGCCGGGCAAGGGCACGGTCGCGGTGCAGGTCTCGTCGCTGATCGGCGGCGCCGTGATCGCCGTCCTCGCGATCATCGCCCTCGTGCTCGGCGTCCTGCTCGGCTCGGCGCGTTCCGATCTCTCCGACCTGAAGGCCCAGGACGCCGACAACGCGAAGGCCGGGCAGATCGCCCTCGACTACGCTGTCGGCTCGGCGACGCTGAACTACCAGGACGTCAACGCCTGGGTGGCCGAGCTGAAGGCGGGCACCTCGCCGGAGCTGTCGGCCAAGTTCGACGCCACCGGCGCCAAGCTGGAGCAGATCATCATCCCGCTGAAGTGGACCTCCTCCGCGACGCCGATCACCGCCAAGGTGATGTCGCACGAGGGCGAGGTCTACCAGGTCGCCGCCTTCGTCGACGTGAGCACCACCAACGCCCAGAACCCCGACGGCCTGCGCAATACGGTCACCTACGACATCACCGTCGATGCGGGTCGGGACTGGAAGATCACCGACGTCGGCAGCACCGACGGCGCGCTGCCCACCAAGTAGCCCCACCGACAACAGTGCCCGCCTTCCGGACTCGGAAGGCGGGCACGTGTCGTTGTGGCCGACTAGACGCGGGCCAGCTCGAGCTTCTTGGCTTCGCGGGCGAGCATCTTGTCGCGCTGCTCCTCGAACTTGAGCACGTCCTGGCCCAGCCTGTCGAGGAATCCGGCCAGCCGCTCACGGGTGGCCTCGCCGCGGGCGGTGAAGTCGGTGCGCTCGAAGATGTTCCACTTCTTGAGCACCGGCTGGACGACCTCTTCGAGGTGCTGACGCAGGTCGTAGATGCCGTGCTTGGCCATCAGGACGCCGTTGCGCCGGAAGTTCGGCATGCCCGCGCCGGGCATCTGGAAGTTCTCGACGATGAGCGAGATGGCCTCGATCGCCTGGTCGGGGCTCAGGTCGAGGGCCGCGCCGCAGAGGTTGCGGTAGAAGATCATGTGCAGGTTCTCGTCGGCGGCGACGCGCTGCAGCATCCGGTCGGCGATCGGGTCGTCGCACACCTTGCCGGTGTTGCGGTGGCTCACGCGAGTGGCCAGTTCCTGGAAGGTCACGTAGGCGACCGAGTGCAGGAAGCCGGCGTCGACCTCGGTGGGCGAGGCGAACCCGTTGGTCATGTGGATCATGCGCGCGTTCTCGAGGGCGACCGGATCGACGCCGCGGGTGACCACCAGGTAGTCACGCATCACGATGCCGTGGCGGTTCTCCTCGGCGGTCCAGCGGCCGACCCAGGTGCCCCAGGCGCCGTCCTGGGAGAAGTTCTCGGCGATCTCGCGGTGGTAGGAGGGCAGGTTGTCCTCGGTGAGCAGGTTGGTGATCATGGCCGCCTTGGCGACCTCGTTGAGCTTGGACTGCTCCGGATCCCAGTCGATGCCGCCCATGGCGGCGAAGTTGCGGCCCTCATCCCACGGGACGTAGTCGTGCGGATGCCATTCCTTGGCCAGCGACAGGTGCCGGTTGACGTTTTCTTCGGCAACCGGCTCCAACTCCGTGAGCAGTTCGAGTTGAGTCAGATCCCTTGCCATGTAAAAACCCTTCGCTGTCGTGCTTACGGTCGAACGTCGCGATGCGGCCATACCTTACGGCACCGTAGGTGTGATGCGAAACGCAACTGAGCGGATTTCCGCCGAAGTTGAGCAACGCCACAACCTCGGCCGACGCCGTCTCGTCGTGCTGACGAGTCTAGGTGCTCGGCCCGCAGCGTAGGGTCTATCGCTGCGGGCCGCGCGACGTTAGCTTCCGGTGGGAAAACTCTCAGCGCTTGCCGCCGAGCGCGCTGATGACCGTGTTCTTCTCGTCACCGAAGACGTTGCGGCGCGTCGCCACGTGACGATCCATCGTGTGGCCGGAGATGTGCCCGGCCGAACCCGAGTAGCCGGGTACTCGTGATCCGGGCGCGCCGCCGGGGGACCCTCGAGGGGAACGGTCGTCCCGTGCTGGGAGAAGACGATGGGTGAGTCGATGACGATCACGACGGATCCACCGCCCGGTCCCGCGCCGACGTTCGCCTACGACGCGTTCCTGTCGTACGCACACGCCGACCGCGCGGTCGCGGCGGGCACCCAGAAGGGCCTGCACCGCATCGGCCGCCGGATGGGGCACCTGCACGCGCTGCGGGTGTTCCGTGACGCGACCGACCTGACCGCGAGCCCCGATCTGTGGGGCAAGGTCACCGAGGCGATGGACCAGGCCCGGTACTGCATCGTGGTGCTGTCGCCGCACTCGGTCGCCTCGGAGTGGGTCGACCGCGAGATCGACTACTGGCTGCGTTCGCGAGGACCGGAACAGTTGTTGTTCGCCGTCGCGGGCGGACAGCTGAAATGGGATCGGCACACGCACTGCTTCGATCCGCAGCGATCGACCGTGGCGCTGCCGGTCCTGACCCAACCGGGCGTGCTGCCCACCGAACCCCTCTACGTCGACGTCACCGAGGACGCGCCGTGGGACCCGCGTGCCTCGTTGTTCCGGGAGAAGCTCACCGACCTGGCCGCTCCTATCCACGGCAAACCGAAATACGAGTTGGCGGGAGATGACCTGCGGGAGCAACGCCGGTTCCGCCGGGTGCGCCGTGCCGCCATTGCGGGTCTGGTGCTGCTGACCGTGCTCGCGTTGGCGGCGGCGTTTATCGCCGTCGACCGGCAGCGGGAGGCGGTGAGGCAGCGCAATCAGGCGATCGCGTTGCGGTTGGTGTCCGAGGCCGAAGGGATGCTGGGCGGTGCCCGGCCCCGCGACGACGTCCGGGCGATCCAGCAGACGCTCGCCGCAGCGCAGATCGCTCCCGACTTCGACGAGGGTGCGCTGCTGCGCACTCTGAATGACGAAGCGGCGGTGGACAAGATCGTCCAGACCGGCAAACCGTTCGATCCGTTTCGCTTGTCCGATGACTATGCGGCAACGGTCGAGTACATGCGGTCGACCAAGCCCGACCTGGGCATCGCGTTCAGCCCCGCAGGAGACCGAATCCTGACCAGCGGCATAGAGATGCGGCTCTGGGATGCAGCGACCGGAGCCAGGATCGACCGGGACTTCGCGTCGCAATCACCCCAATCGCGAGCCGTGTACGCGGTGTTCAGTCCGGACGGCCGTCGGATCGCCGCCGGCACCGTGGACGGCGCGGTCCGGATCTGGGACGCCGAGACCGGCCGGGCCGAGACCACGCCGCTCACGGGCTTCCAAAGAGCCGCCAGCAGTGTCGCTTTCTCGCCGGACGGCCGGTTGGTGGTAGCAGCAGGCCCGGACGGCACGATCCGGTGGGGGGACGTCGCCGGCGGTCGCGCGGAGGTTTTCACCGGCCACGACGGCCCGGTGCATTCCGTGGCGTTCAGCCCCGACGGGCGGCACATCGTCTCGGGCGGCGAGGACACCACCGTGCGAATCTGGAACGTCGAATCCCCCTCGGATCCACCCGAGATTCTGCGGCAACACCACTATCCCGTGAGGACCGTCGCGTGGAGCCCCGACGGTCGGCGCATCGCGTCCGGCAGTTCCGGTGCGGCCAAGGCGGCAGAGGTGACACCCGAGCTCGGCACGCCGCTGCTGCTCTGGGATGCCGACACTCGCCGACCGGTGGGAAATCCACTCGTCGGGCACGAGGGTGTCGTCAATTCGGTCGCTTTCAGTCCGGACAGCACCAGGTTGGTCTCCGCGGCGTCCGACAACACGATCCGACTGTGGAACGCCGCCACCGGCTCCGCGGAAGGAACCCCGCTGACGGGGCACGCGGGGTCGGTGATGGGCATCGTGTTCAGCCCCGACGGTCACCGCCTCGCCTCCACCGCCTGGGACGGGACGTTGCGCGTCTGGAATGTCGGCCGGTCCGGTTCGCTCGGTGCGCCCTGGCCGTCGGACCCCGGATCGCCAAAGGCCGGCTACGGTCCGGTGCTGACCTTCGAGGCCGATGGCAGGCGACTCGTGAAGCAGGACAAAGAGAATGCCTCCGTCTGGCTCATGGATTCGCGGACCGGCCGCAGCACCGCCTTGGTCGACTACCCCGACGGCTCCGGCGCCCGTGCGGCGATGAGCGAGGACGGCAGCCGTGTTGCCGTCGCCGGACCGGACAAGACCGTCACCTTCTACGACACCGAGACAGGTAAGCAGGTCGGCCGTCCGCTGACCGGCTTCGGTGAGCCGGTGGGCGCGCTGGAGTTCGGTGCTCGCGGCACCCGCCTGGCCACAGTCACCGCCGGAACCGTCGTGCAGCTGTGGAACATCGAAACCGGGGCACCCGTCGGCGGTCCGTTCGAAGGATTGCCCGAGGTCGACGGGATCAAGCTCAGCTCGGACGGCCGTTACCTCGCCGCTGTCGGCGACAAGACCGTGCGACTGTGGGACACCGAAACCGGCACACCGATCGGCGACCCGATGATCGGGCAGACCGCCGGCTTCAGCGGCCTCGAATTCGACACCGCGGGAACACGCCTGCTCACACACAGCGATTCGGTACGACTGTGGGACGTGCGTACTGGTGCCCTGGTCAAGGAAATTCGTGCTACGGGAATCTGGTCGGTGGCGATGGCTCCGGACGGTTCCATGTTTGTGACTGGTGAGGAGACCACCCTGCGCCGGTGGGACATGCGCACCGGCGAGCAGATAGGCCCCCCGATGGAAGGGCACACCGCGATGGTGCGCAGCGTGGCGATCAGCGCCGACAGCCGCTACATCGTCTCGGGCTCCACCGACCAGACCCTGCGCTTCTGGGGCTTGGCCGACGGCCGCGCCGTCGGAGAGCCGTTGCACGGGTCACCGGGCTGGATCGAGGGCGTCTGGATCAGCGCGGACAGCACGATCGTCAGGACCAGATCTCAGGACTTCACCAATAAATCCGCCGTGTGGACTTGGCCTGGGCCCGGCGCATGGACAGAGCTGCTGTGCGACAAGCTGAACCTTCGAAATGAGTCGCCAGCAGTGGTCGGACTGGGTTTCCCCCGACCTGGAGTACCGCCCCAGCTGCCCCGGCCTCCCACCTCATCCCGACGACCGCTGACGCGGCTCGAGCGTGGCGGGAATCACAAGAATTCGCCCTCGTGGAACCGCAGGTCAGGGGCATAGGCGGCGGGAATCATTAGGACGTGCGATGGCTTCGGAGAGCGTCGTCGGCAGTGTTGTGGGCACGTCAAGCCCTGCTCGTGGTTCGCCTGGGCTATAACCACTGGTCAGGCGCGGTGAAGCGTGGTGCCCCCTGTAGGACTCGAACCTACGACCTAGTGATTAAAAGTCACCAGCTCTACCAACTGAGCTAAAGGGGCGCGGAGGGGAGTCTAGCGGACACCCTGCCATCGGGCCGAATACCGGTCCCAGGCCGCCGTCGCGGGGGCCCGATCGGCGCTGGTGGCCGCCGGTAACGAAGGGCGGGGTGCCGACGATTCCCGGTAAACAACTGGTGCCCACCAGTGTTCGCACTTCAGGTTTCGGCATGGTATCGAATACTGTTGTCACACAACAGGTTTCGATGAGCAGGGGATTCGTGGTCGATCAGGTGGTCCGGTGTGGACGCAGGTCTCGCGACCGTGGGGCGAACAGCAGGGGGTTCGCCCGAGGGTCGTCGGCCCGGTCAACCGGGCTGTGCGCCTACGGAATTCATAGCCGACGAAACCATTCGGGTTGCGCCTCGTTTGCTGAGTTGGGTAACCGAACCGGATGTTCGGATGGGTGTTCCATTTGCCGCGTGTCGGCTCGCGAATGCGGGTACGGTGATCGCCTGGTGAATTTCGAAACAATCACCGGTGCTGCGTTATCCGGCGCACCGGTGCCGGTTGTTGTGTCGAGGAATTCATCGAGGGTTCGAACTGCCGGGGTAATCGTGAAGGGTGCGCGAATCTTCGGCAAAGGGGCAATCGTTACCGCAGGAGGAGGCGGTTCTCACAGGTAGTTGAGCCCGAGTGTGCACCCCCTGCGGCGCACCCGGGCGGGCGAACTATACCAGCCGGCGGGGTACCGGCTTTTCTGCGAGATTTCATACCGAAAGTTTGTAATAAAACCACTATTCGCGTCAACGGTCGGTTATTGACCGATGGCGGTGAGAAGGTTCGGAGGCGTTTCGAGCATGGCACGGCAACAAGAGCGGGCGCGCCGGACACGCGCGGCGATAATCAAGTCCGCGGCCGTCGAGTTCGGGAAGAGCGGATATGCCGCGGCATCGCTCAACCGCATTCTGGAAGGCTCGCGCGCGACCAAGGGTGCGATGTACTTCCACTTCGACTCCAAGGAAGATCTGGCGCGCGCGGTATTGGAGACGGCGGTCGAGCGCTACCGCACCTGTGCGGATCGCTGGCTGGCCCGCGCCGACCTCGGTCCGCTCGACGTGCTGCACGGGATGGTCGACGAGATCGCGCTGCGGCTCGAGCACGACACCATCGTGCAGGCCGAGTACCGGCTCGTGATCGAGCCCGACTTCCATCGTGACGCGGGCAACGGCGGTGGACGGATCGTCGGCCGCGCCACCCGGGTCCTCGCGGTGCGCGCGATCGACGACGGCCAGCTGCGCGCCGACGCCGACCCCGACCGCTTCACCCGCACCCTCTCCGCGGCCCTGGCCGGCCAGCGCTACCTGGTCGATCCGATCGCCGGCGGTTCGGCCGCCGATCTGCGTGCCCGGTTCGCCGAGGTGCTGGAGGTTATTGTCGAGGCGATGGCAACCCCGGTGTGGATCCAGAACTTCCGCAGCGACGGGTGGCGTGCACAAGCACGCCTCGATGACCTCGGTTTGGGCGCCTGACCAGGCGATTTGGAAGTCTGCGCACACCTGTCATAAGCTATGCGAGCTCCCAACGGAAACGTTGAAAGCCGGTCCGGAGAGATCTGGGACGAGCCCCCTTCGTCTAGCGGCCTAGGACGCCGCCCTTTCAAGGCGGTAGCGCGGGTTCGAATCCCGTAGGGGGTACAGTCTTCGGACTGTGTAGCAGTACAGCAAGGCCCTGTGGCGCAGTTGGTTAGCGCGCCGCCCTGTCACGGCGGAGGTCGCGGGTTCGAGTCCCGTCAGGGTCGCAAGTAAGCGCCGGAGTGATCCGGCGCTTCGCGTATGGCATTCAGTACGGGTGCCTGCGGCCAGGTAGCTCAGTTGGTACGAGCGTCCGCCTGAAAAGCGGAAGGTCGCCGGTTCGATCCCGGCCCTGGCCACCACAAAATCCCCTCACCAGTTCCTGGTAGAGGGGATTTTTGCGTCAGCGGGTGGTGGGCATGCGCAGGGCGTTCACCCAGAGGCGGGTGACGGTGTAGACGAGGTCTTCCATCGGGCGGGCTGCGCCGTCGAGGTGGCCGTCGCCGATGACGAAGTAGTTGAAGGCGAGGCGGCTGACCATGCCCGACAGCGCGCGTGAGGTGAGCATCGGGTCCAGGTCGGGGTCGGCGAGGCCGCGTTGTTGCAGGTTCGCGATGCTGCGGGCGTTGCGGTGGATGAAGGCGTCGGCGCGGTCCTGGCGTAGCTTGCTGAACTCGGGGTCGATATTGGCGACCTGCTCGAGCAGGCCCATCAGCTTGGCGTTGCGCTTGTAGGCCTCGAAGTAGGCCCGATTGCTCGCTTCGACGATCGAGGCGGGATCGTCGTCACCGGCCACATGCTGCATGCCGGGATGCAGCATGTCTTCCTGGGCGTGCTCGAGGATCGCGGCGAAGATCTCTTCCTTGCCGGCGAAATAGGTGTAGAAGGTGCCCGAGGAGCAGTTGGCTTCCTGGGTGATGTCGACCAGCCGGGTGTCGAGGTAACCGAGCCGCTCGAACACCTTGCGGCCCGCGTCGATCAAGGCGGTGCGCGTCCGCAGACCACGCGGGGTGGCCGGCAGCTCGCGCAACAGCGAAGTGCGCGCCATCGAGGGCAGCGCGCCTTCGCCGTCGGTGTCCGCGGGTCGATCCATGCTGTATTTATAGCGCGCGGCCGGGGCCGCGGCGTCCGGCGAGTCGCTGCTCAGGGGCGGAAGACGACACGGCCGACCGTGCTGCCGTCGCCGAGCCTGCCGAGGCCGTCGGGGACATCGGCCAGCGAAAGGCGTTCGCTGATGAGCGGTTTCAGCTGACCCGCCGCGGCCAGCCGGGTCAGTTCGGTGTGGCAGTCGTCGATCGCCTGCTGGTTGTACTGCTTGTACAAGCCCCAGTGCAGGCCGATGATCGAGTAGTTCTTGATCAGCGCGTGGTTGAGCGCGGGCTGCGGGATGGTGCCGCCCGCGAAGCCGATGACCAGGATACGGCCCTCGAACGCGATGCACTTGGTGGATTTGGCGTAGGCGTCGCCGCCGACCGGGTCGTAGATCACGTCGGCGCCGCGCCCGCCGGTGAATTCCTTGACGATCGGCACGAAGTCCTCGGTGCGCCGGTCGATGACGAGGTCCGCGCCGAGCTTGCGGCAGTAGTCGGCCTTGTCCGGCCCGCCGACCACGCCGATCACCGTCGCGCCCGCGGCCTTGCCCAGCTGCACGGCCGTGCTGCCGACGCCACCGGCCGCCGCGTGCACCAGCAGAGTCTCGCCGGCCCGCAGCTGGGTCCGCCGGTGCAGGGCGAACCAGCTCGTCTGATAGCCGATGCACAGGGCGGCCGCCTCGGCGTCGTCGAGCGATTCGGGTGCGGGGAAGACATTCTCCGCGTCCAGCACTGCCAGCTCGGCGAACGCGCCGCCGGGCAGGGTGGTGGTGCCGACGATCCGATCGCCGACCGCGAACCGGGTGACACCGTCACCGACCGCGACCACCGCACCACACAGTTCGACACCGGGGGTGAACGGCAGCGGCGGCTTCACCTGATACTGCCCACGGCACAGCAGCACGTCCGGGAAGTTGGCCGGTGCCGCGAGCACGCGCACCAGCACCTGTCCCGGTCCGGCAACGGGGTCGTCGATGTCGTCGAGCCGCAGCACGTCCCGTGGTTCGCCGAGCTCACTTACCTGCCAAGCCTTCATGATGGTTTCCCTCAGTCGCTAGATTCCCGCGTCGTCGGCGACGTCGCAGGCCAGACGCACCACGGCGTCGATTCGTTCGATGGTCGGTGTGCCCGCGGCGGCTTTGTTCATCGGGTTGTCCTGTGCCCGGCGCAACACGCCTTCGGCGATGATCGCGAGCTTCCACAGGCCGAGGACCTGCCAGTACCGCAGCGCGGCCGGGTCGCGGCCGGTCAGCTCGAGGTACATCCGCGACATCTCGGCGCGGTTCGGGAACCCGTCGAGCGCGGAGGCGGGGAAGTCGCCGCCGATGAGCTCGCCCGGCTCGGCCCAGTAGGCGAGCATGCTGCCCATGTCGGCCAGCGGGTCACCGAGGGTGGACAGTTCCCAGTCCAGCGCGGCGGTCACCGCGCCGGTCTCGCGCGAGGTGATGACATTGCGCAGGTGGAAATCGCCGTGCACCAGGCATACCTCGTGCTGCTCGGGCACGGCGGCGGCGAGTCTGCGGGTGAGCTCGTCGATCTCGGGCAGTTCCCTGGTCTTCGAGTGCTCCCACTGCCCGCTCCAGCGCTTGAGCTGCCGGGGCGCGTACGGCTTGTGACTGGCCAGATCGGCCAGCCCGACGGCGGCCGGATCGACCGCGTGGATGCGCGCCAGCGTCCGCGGCAGCGATTCCGCGATCGCCCTGCGCCGCTGCGGGGTGAGCGACCGCGCGATCGGCATGGTGTCGACCACCTGCCCGTCCACGTACTCCATCAGCACCAGCGGCGCCGCGACGAGCTCCGGGTCGGTGAGCACGCCGAAGATCCGCGGCACCGGCACGTCGGTGTGCTCGAGCGCGGCGATGATCCGCGCCTCCCGCACCACATCGTGTGCCGAGGCCAGCAGCTCACCGAGCGGCGGCCTGCGCAGGACCCACCGGCGCTCGGCCGCGTCGGAGACCAGATAGGTGAGATTCGATTGGCCGAGCCCGATCCGGTCGAAGCGCAGCGGTGCCGCGCATTCGATGCCGAGCGTGGCGAACCAGTCGGTCACCACGGCCGGGTCGATCCCGACAATCTCAGACACCAGCGGACGCTCCGCTCCGGAACAGCGGCGCGTCACCGAGCCGCTGCCCGCCGTCGATCACCATGACCTCACCGGTGATCCAGCTCGCCGCATCCGAGACGAGGAACGCGACGGCCGCACCGATGTCCTCCGGCTCGCCGATCCGGTCCAGCGCGGTGGCACCGGCGACCGACTCCTCGTGGTTCTTCCACAGGGCCTCGGCCAGTTTGGTGCGCACCACGCCGGGCGCGACCGCGTTGACGCGCACCTTCGGCGACAACTCCAGCGCCATCTGCTTGGTCAGCTGGATCAGCGCCGCCTTGGACGCGTTGTAGAGGCCGATGTTCGCCTCCAGCACCAGCCCACCGATGGACGCCGTGTTGACGACGGCCCCGCCGTGCTCGCCCATCCAGGCTTCGGTGACCAGCGAGGTCCACAGCACCGGCGCCCACACGTTCACGTCGAAGGTCTTGGCGAACCGGGCGTGGTCCTGGCCGATCACCGGGCCGAAGGCGGGGTTGGTGCCCGCGTTGTTGACCAGGATGTCGACGCTGCCGAACCGTTCGACGGTCAGCTCGACGCAGCGTCGCGCCGCGTCCTCGTCCACCGCGTGCGCCGCGACGCCGAGGACATTGCCGCGTACCTGCGCGGCGGCCGCGTCGGCGGATTCCTGGGTGCGCGAGGTCAGGACGACATTGCCGCCCGCCGCCGCGATGGCCTGGGCGATCGCCAGCCCGATGCCGCGCGAGGCGCCGGTGACGATGGCGGTGCGCCCGGTCAGATCGAGTCCGGTCATGTCAGTTGCTCTCCTTGCTGCGGTACTTGCCCAGTTCCTGGCGCGCGATGGCGCGCTTGTGCACCTCGTCGGGGCCGTCGGCCAGGCGCAGCGTGCGCAGCTGGGCCCAGGCCATCGCGAGCGGGAAGTCATCGGTGACGCCACCGGCCCCGTGCACCTGGATCGCCCGGTCGAGGACCTTGAGCGCGATGGTCGGCGCGGCGACCTTGATCGCGGCGATCTCGGTGCGCGCCGCCTTGTTGCCGACGGTGTCCATCAGGTGGGCCGCCTTGAGCGTGAGCAGCCGGATCATCTCGATGTCGATGCGTGACTCGGCGATCCAGTCCTGGATATTGGCGTTCTCGGCGATCGGCTTGCCGAAGGTGACGCGCGACTGCGCCCGCTTGCACAACATCTCCAGCGCGCGTTCGGCCATGCCGATGCTGCGCATGCAGTGATGGATGCGGCCGGGGCCGAGCCGGGCCTGGCTGATCGCGAAGCCTTCGCCCTCACCCTTGAGCACATCGGTCACCGGCACCCGCACGTCGGCGAAGTCGATTTCGGCGTGGCCTTCGCGTTCGTGGTAGCCGAACACCGGCAGCCCGCGCAGGATGGTGATGCCCGGCGCGTCGATCGGGACGACCATCATCGACTGCTGCCGGTGCGGCGCGGCGGTCGGATCGGTCTTGCCCATCACGATCAGCACCTTGCAGTTGCGGTGCAAGGCGTTGGTGGCGAACCACTTCCGGCCGTTGAGCACGTACTCGTCGCCGTCACGCACCATCGACAGTTCGACATTGGTGGCGTCGGAGCTGGCCACGCCCGGTTCGGTCATCGCGAAGGCCGAGGCCATGGTGCCGTCGAGCAGCGGTTCGAGGTACCTCTTCTTGTGCTCCTCGGTGCCGAACAGCTCGAGCACCTCCATGTTCCCGGTGTCGGGGGCATTGCAGTTGCAGGCCTCCGACGCGAGATGGCTGCGGCCCATGATCTCGGCGAGCGGCGCGTATTCGAGGTTGGTCAGGCCGGGGCCGCGGCCGGGATGCGGATGGAAGAGGTTCCACAGGCCGCGCCGCTTGGCCTCGGCTTTGAGCTCCTCGAGGATCGGCGGCTGGAAGTGCGGGTCGCCTGAGGCGCGCATCTGCTCGTCGTAGACGGCTTCGGCCGGATAGACGTGCGCGTCCATGAAATCGAGCAGGTCGTCCCGATACTTCTCGGCGCGATCGGAGAGATCGAACAGCGACATGGGGTGCTCCCGAGGGTTGATGATGGGGTTCAGCGGGTTTCGGCCAGCAGGGCCGCCTGGTAGCGGCGCATCCCGCGCAGCCAGCGGTCGTAGTCGGCGCCCTTGTTGCGGTACATCTCCAGCACCTGCGGATGCGGCAGGATCAGGAACTGCTCGGCCGCGATGGACTCGAGCACGATCTCGGCCACCTCGGCGGGTTCGAGGACTTCACCCGCCGAGACGACGGCGCGGGTGGCGGCGGCGCCGAGCGGCTCGCCCGACTCCTGCCCGGCGTAGAGCAGGGCGGTGTTCACCCCCATCGGGCACAGGCAGCTGACCCGGATGCCCTGGTCGCCGTAGGTGACGTTCAGCCATTCGGCGAACCCGACCGCGGCGTGCTTGCTCACCGAGTAGGTGGCCGAGCCGATCTGGGTGAGCAGACCAGCGGCCGACGCGGTGCTCACGAAGTAGCCTTCGCCGCGGTCGAGCCACTGGGGGACGAGCAGCTGCGCGGCCCGGACGTGGGCGCGCAGGTTCACCGCGAGCGAGAGATCCCAGTCGCTTTCGGCGGCATCGAGTCCGGGCGCGCCGACCACGCCGGCGTTGGCGAAGTACAGATCGACGGGTCCGAAGTGCTGCTCCGCCAGCGCGATCAGATCCTGGATCGCGGCGGTGTCGGCGGCATCGGCGCCCGCGCCCACCGTCGCCCCTGGGTGCTCGGCATTGATGCGCGCCGACACGGCCAGCGCGGCGGCCTCGTCGAGGTCGGCGACGACCACCCGCGCGCCCGCCGCGGCGAGGGCGGCGGCCAGTGCGGCCCCGATCCCCGCGCCGCCACCGGTCACGATGGCCACTTTGTCTGAAACTCTCACGGTGAATTCCTTCGGTCGGTCGATCCGCAGGACCGAACGTATTAGAAGTTGACGTCAACTTCAAGTCTAATGGCGCAGCTCAGGGCTGGTCTGCCGGGGCGCGGACCCGATGAACTGGCCTTTCGCCGCGACGGCGGACTGCTCTTCGCACCGACCGGGAAGGTCGACGAGAAGGGGGCAGCCCGCGCCATGGCACCCCGGCGGAACTCGGCGCCATCAATGCCGAGCTCGTGCCGATCCTGTGCGCGCCGGGTCGCCGACCAGCGTGGCGATCCACGCGCGAGTGTCGGCGGGGTCGATGACGTCGTCCAGTTCGAACCCGGTCGCCGCGGTCAGCGCCTTGCCCTGCCGATAGGCCAGGGTCAGCAGCTGCTGGAACAGCGTGTCACGCTCGGCCGGATCCGCCACGGCGGCAAGCTCTTTACGGAAGCCCAGACGCACCGCGCCTTCGAGCCCCATCGGCCCGATCTCGCCCGTCGGCCAGGCGACGGTGAAGTTCGGCGCGCGAAAGTGCCCGGCCGCCATCGCCATCGCGCCGAGGCCGTAGCCCTTGCGCAGGATGATCATGCCGAACGGCACGCTCAGCCGGGCGCCGAGCACGAACAGCTCACTGAACCGGCGGACCGTCGCCGTCTTCTCCGCCTCGGGTCCGACCATGAATCCCGGTGTGTCGCACAGGGAGACGACCGGCAGTCGGAACGACTCGCACAGCCCGAGGAAATCGCCCATCTTGTCGGCGGCCTCGGCATCGATGGCGCCGCCGAGGTGATGGCTGCTGTTGGCCACCAGACCGAACGGCACGCCGTCGACCCTGACCAGCGCGGTGACGATGCCGACCCCGTAGTCGGCCCGCAGCTCCAGGATCGAGCCGACATCGGCGATCGCCTCGATCGCGCGATGGATGTCGTAGGCGCGCAGGCGATTCTCCGGCACCACATGCCTGGCCAGGCGGGGGTCGGGCGCTTCGTAGTCGGCGACCGGGCCCTGGAAGTAGCCGAGGTACTGCCTGGCCAGCGCCACCGCGTGCGCCTCGTCGCGGGCGACCAGGTCGACGACGCTGTTGCGCCGTTGCACGTCGATCGGACCGATGTCCTCGGGCCGGTACGCGCCGAGCCCGCCACCCTCGATCATCGCGGGGCCGCCCATGCCGATATTGGCGTCCGGGGTCGCGATGATCACGTCGCAGACCCCGGCCAGGGCGGCATTCCCGGCGAAGCAGCGCCCCGACACGATCGTCACCAGCGGTACCTGTCCGCGCAGTGCGGCGAGCGCGCGGAAGGTCGGCACGTCCAGGCCCATGCCGGTCACGTCGGTGTCGCCGGGCCTGCCACCGCCACCCTCGGCGAACAGCACCACGGGTACCTGTTTGCGGGCGGCCAGTTCGAAGGCGCGGTCGGTCTTGGCGTGGTTGTTCTTGCCCTGGGTGCCTGCGAGCACGGTGTAGTCGTAGGAGACCACCACGGCTTCGGCGGCCGCCTTGCCGAAGCGGTCGGCGCCGATGGTGGCCAGGCCGGTGACGAGGCCGTCGGCGGGGGTGTTGGCGATCAGGTCGTCCTCGGTGCGCCTGCTGCGCTGGGCGGCGAAGGCCAGTGCGCCGTACTCGACGAAGCTGCCCGCGTCGACGAGATCGGTGATGTTCTCCCTGGCGGTGCGGCGGCCGAGCCCGTGCCGTGTGGCCACCACGTCGGGGCGGGACTCGTCCAGGGTGAGCAGGTGACGCGCGCGGATCTCGTCGACATCGGCGCGGGCGCGACTCTCACATGGCCAGCAGTGAGTCTTGACGTCCTCCCCCGGCCTGAAGGCGGGGGGTTTCTACCAGCGCCGGCGGCGCTCTCGGTGGGTTCCTGTTTCATCGAGTCGTGCTCCCCGCTAGGCGGGGAGGCTTACCGTCTCTCCGCAGGCGTTTCGACTCTCCGCCCGTCCGGCGGCGAGGATATTCATTGCGGCATTCAGGTCCCGGTCGTGGACCGCGCCGCACGGGCACGTCCACTCCCGGACCGACAACGGTTTCTTACCGTCGACCCGACCACACGCCGAGCAGGTTTGCGACGACGGGAAGAACCGGTCCACCTTCGAGAAGTGCCGCCCGTACCGGGCGGCCTTCGCCTCCAACAGTCGGGTGAACATGCTCCACCCGGCATCGTGTACCGATTTCGCCAACCGTGTCCGTGCCAGCCCGATCACGCACAGGTCCTCGACATACACCGCTTGGTTCTCACGGATGATCGTCGTGGACTGTTTGTGCGCGAAGTCCTTGCGCGCATCGGCCACTGCGGCGTGGGCCTTGGCGACACGGATACGTGTTTTGGCCCGGTTGTTGGAGCCCTTCTCTTTGCGGCACAGGGCCTGCTGCGCCTTGCGGAGTCGGCGTTCGGCGTGGCGCAGGAATTTCGGGGACGTGATGGTCGTGCCGTTCGACAGGACCGCGAACGTCGTAAGCCCGAGGTCGATCCCGACCTCGGAGTCGATGAGCGACAGCGGCTCCGGCGTGACATCGACGACGAAGCTGGCGAAGTATCGGCCGGCAGAGTCACTGATGACCGTCACGCTCGACGGGTCCGAGGGCAACTCCCGCGACCACGCCACCTTCACGTCCCCGATCATCGGAAGCCGCAACTTCCCACCGGCGGTGACGCGGAACCGTGCATTCCTGGTGAACCGGATCGACTGCCGATTGTCGTGGCGGGACCGGAACCGCGGAGCACCGACCTTGCGGCCCTGACGTTTTCCGGTGACCGAGGTGAAGAAGTTGCGGTACGCGGTATTCGCGTCCGCGAGCGCCTGCTGCAATACCACCGACGACACATCGGCCAGCCACGCCCGCTCCGGTGTCCGCTTTGCGGCGGTGAGGGCTTTCGACAGGTCCGCATCTGTGGGGTACGGCAGGCCGTCCCGCCACGCCGCTTCCCGTGCGTGCACCGCGTCGTTGAACACCACCCGCGCACACCCGAACGCCCGGGCCAGCGCATTCTGCTGGCCGGGCGTCGGATAGACGCGGTATTGGTAGCGAAGCTGCACGGCCGCAGCATAGCAATGGGCTATGGTTGAGTGTGGTGATGTTCGCTGGCAGGCGCTGCGTTTTCGTCCTTCATGCCAATTCGGTTTTCGTGACCAAGTGTCGGCATCGAGTGTTCACCGTTCCCACCCCGAGTTCGGTGGCGGTGCGGATGATGCGCAGGGCGATCTCGCCGCGGTTGGCGATCAGCAGCTTCACTGGACGTCCTCGATGTCGTTGTCGGCCAGGGTGAACCCCGGGGTTATCGGGTGAAGCCGATCAGTCGTTCGGCGATGGCGATGTGGTGTGTGATGAACTGTTCGCGCTGGTCGGGGCCTGCTCCGGCGAGCCGGGAGGCGCCGATCAGCAGTGCGTCGGACAGGGTCTCGACGACCCGCGACAGCGGCGCGCACGGATCGATCCCGCCGCGCGCGTCGACCCGTTCCAAAAACGTGGTGAACCGCTTGCGCAGCCGGGTGCGCACCTGCGACCACTGCGCGCCGATCGCCGGGTCGATCCCGGCGCGGTGCTCGATCAGCGCGACCAGCGCGCCGTTGGCGAACACCGCCTCCGCGAAAGCCCTTGTCGTGGCCGCGATGACCTCGGCCGGCTCGGTGACCTCGACATCCACCACAAGCTGCGCGTCCAGGAACTGCGCGCACACCCGCTCGGTGATCGCCCCGAACGCCTCGTCCTTCGAGGAGAAGTACGCATAGAACGTCGCCCGGGAAACCCGCGCCCGCGTCGTGATCGTCTCCACCGAGGTCTGGTCGTACCCGAATTCCGCGAAGCACCGCCCCGCCGCGTCGAGCAACTCACCCCGCCGCGGCCCGGCGCTGTCCTTGCGCGCCGACCGCGCCCGCTCCTGCGCCGCGCTTGTGGTCACCGTCACAAGTGTTGTTGACGTTGACGTCAATGTCAACACCCGATCGACCGCCCCACCTGCTCGGTTAACGCCCCGGCCCTCCGCCGGGGTACAGTCGCTCCCGCGATGTAGCGATACATCACGGCCCTGTGGCGCAGTTGGTTAGCGCGCCGCCCTGTCACGGCGGAGGTCGCGGGTTCGAGTCCCGTCAGGGTCGCAAGAAATCCCCGCACCAGTTCTGGTGCGGGGATTCTGCGTTTTCCGGGTCTAGCGGCGGTGGTCGATGCTGGTGATGCGATAGCGGCCGGGGGCTACCTCGGCGGTGCGCATCGTCTGCTGGATTTTCTCGATGGCGGTGTCGCCGGGCCATTGCTGCTGGACGGTGACGTTCCAGAGGGTGGGGTCGGTGGAGTCGGCGCGGGTGATGTGGATGCAGTACTTGACGCCGGTGGGGAAGGTGGAAATGCCTGCGGCCAGTGCGGATTCGTCGCCGACATGGGCGTCGTCGGTGACGTAGGTGCGGGCCTTGGCGGCGTCGCGGTCGACGTAGTAGCTGTATTCGAAGCCGAGGATCGCGCCCTGCGGGGTGGCGGTGTCGCCGCGTTCGGCGCTGATGGTGATGGATTGGCTCCGGAAGGATTCGCAGCCTGCCACGGCGTGCGCGGGGAGCGGGGGAACCGTGGTTGCTGTTGTCGGCGAACCGGATACGGTCGCCTGCTTCGCCGCGACCGGTTTGTCGCCGGAGCCGAGGAAGATATTGGCCGCCAGGCCGACCGCGACGACGAAGACCAGCGCGCCGACGATGCCCTTCACCGCGGCAGCGGCTTTCGTGCGGCCGTGGGGATCGTCGTAGCGCTCGTCGTCGTACTTCTTGCGTGGCCTGCGCGCGATCGGTCCACCGCCGCCGAAGTCCTTGAGGCGCGGCAACACCGGCATCTCGACCCGGTCGCCGCTCTGCTCGGTCGCGGTGGTGGTGGCCCAGTCGTTCCAGTCGACATCGTCACCGCGACGCGGTGTTTCGTCGACGGGAGCCTCGTCGTTCCAGTCGTTCCAGTCGCCGGTGAACCCGTCCTCGTCGGTAGGCGACCGGTAGATCGGCTCGGTCTGGGCGTTCGCGAGGTGGCCGGCGGCATCCTCGTAGAGCTCCGGCTCCGGCGGCGGCCACGTCTCCGGATTGGTGCCGATGGTCTGCGGCTCGGCCTCGCGCCGGCGACGGCGACGCCGTTTGCCTTGCGGGCGACGGCGCGCCGGATCCTCCGGCGACGAGAAATAGGCCCCGAACGGGTTGTCCATCCGGGCGCCTTACGCGGTCGCCGGGACGACTCCCGGCTGCCCGTGCTTCGGTGCGGCCAACGGCTTTTCGGTCTCCTGATCCTGCTGCGGTCGCCCGGTCGGCGGAATCACCCCGCTCTGGACCGGCTGCTGCGCGGGCGCGGGAGTCGCGGGGGTGTTGGGCGTGGTCGCCGGAGCCTGCCACTGTGGCTGTTCCACGGCAGGCGCCTGGCTCGCCGGGGCCGGTGACGCGGGCTTGTTGTTGTTCGCGGGTTCCGGCTTGGTGGCGGTGTCACCGTTGCCGAGCCCGGCGAACAGCCCGCCCGAGTTGCCGCCGCCGTTGGTGGACGGCGTGGTGGGCGACGGTGTCGTCGTGGCCGGGCTGGTCGCCGTGCCCTCGGTGCCGGTGACATTCGCGGCGAGCGTATCGATCCCGGTGGTCGCCAGCTCGGAACCCTTGTCGATGCCGTGCATCGCGACCTCGGCGATCTTGTCGATCAGGTGCGTGCCGAAGGTGACGCCCGCATCGATCGCCGCGGTGCCCAGCGCGACCCCACCGTCGATCAGCGCCTCCTGCAACGCGATCTGCGCCGCCGTCGCCGGATCGGTTGTCGTGGTGTCGGTGTCGATCGTGTCCGTGGACGTGCCGCCGGTGCCGAGCACATAGACGCCCGGCGCCACCTCGGTCGCACCCTGCGGCACGGTTACCCCGTTGGTCCCGCCGAGATCGGAGGTCAGTTCCCTGGTGTTGCGGGTGTACTGGTCCATCTCGGTGCTCGCGGTCCCGACGACGCCGACGGCCTCCTGGATCGCCTCCTCCGCGAGCTCGACGATCGCGTCCAGGTTGTTGCCGTTCACCGCGGGTGCGGCGGCTTTCGCCTTGGCGCGGAAGTCCGCGATGATCGCGTCGACCTTGGCCGCCGCGGTCGCCTGCGTCGAATGCGCCTGTCCGAGCAGGGTGCTCAGTTTCTGGCCACGGTCCGCGGCCGCCGACACCTCGGTCGCGGTCTGACGCAGCGCCGGCGTGGCGGGTGCCGCGGTCTCGGTGGACTCCAGCGCGTACAGGCCGAGCCGGTGCGGGTCTTCGGTAGCGGTGGTGGCATCGGTCGCCGAGGTCAGCGCGGCCACCACATCGGCATCGGGGTCGGCGGAGGTGTTGGAGCCCAGCGATTTCCGCAGCTCCAGCAACGGCACCTCGAGCAGCGCGACCACCGGCGCGATCCTGGCCTCGGCCTCGGCCGGGGTGATCGTGCTCAGCGTGGTCTCGGTGACCAGGGACTTCGTGGCCATCACGCCACCTCGCTCTCGGTCGCGCGCAGGTCGCCCGCCAGCCCGGTATCGATCCCGGTGACGTCGGCGCCGTAGCGATTCAGAATGTCCTGATACGCGGTGACCAGATTCCCCGCGGTACTCAACGTCGACGCGTGCGCGCCCGCGGCCTCCGTCCACGCCGCGGCGAACTCCCGCCCGAGCACCCCGAGCCCGGACAGGTCGACTCCCGCCGCCGTGCTGGTATTGGTAGCCGCTTCACCAAGTAGATCCGAGACCCGAGCTGCAGCGCGCTGATACGCGTCGAGCGCTGACGGGTCGAATGACATTTCCGCCACGATGTCTTCCCCTTCACGATCGCGGGTGCTCGTCGGGCACTCCCGGCACGAAAAGCGTAACGAGATCGGCGCCGTTGTGGGTGGGACTGGGTCGCACCGTAGGCCGGAACCCGGCTGACCGGCGAGTAGGGTCGCGAGAGTCATGGGTGTCCTGCTGATCACATTGCTCGGGTTTGCGGTGGTCGACGCGCTCGATGTGCTGCTGGTGGCGATCACTACGGCGGTGGTGGCCGACAGCCGGTTGGCGCGGCGGTCGCCGGTCGTGGGTGGGCTCAGTTTTCTCGGTGGCGTGTTCGCGGTGTCGGTGGCGTTCGGGATCGCGACGGTGCTGGGGATCGATTTCCTGGTCCGGCTGTTCGACTTCGAGCTGACGCCGCTGCTGCGGTATTGGGGTGAGCTGCTGATCGGCGTGGTGCTGATCGTGGTGGCGGCGTTGCCGATGGATACGACGATGCGCGGCGGTGGGCGCTGGGTGCGGCCGGTGCGTAAGTATCCGTGGCTGATGGGGGTCGTCGGGCTCACGCTCGGACTGGCGAAGGTGCCGACCTCGGTGCCGTATCTGGCGGCGCTGGCGATGCTGTCGGCGCAGCGGCCACTGCCGGTGGTGTGGCCGCTGATCGTGGCCGGATATTGCGCGATAGCCCTGCTGCTGCCACTGGTGGTGCTCGCCCTGGCCATGCGGAAGACGCCGCGTGCCCGCCGGGTTTACCGCCTGCTGGTGCGGTGGATCACTCGCTTCGGACCGCCGGTGGTGCGGGTGCTGTTCGTGGTGTTCGGCGTGGTCCTGGTGGTCGACGCGCTGGTCCACGCTCGCCAGCTGTGGTGAGGGGCCCGCACGGCCGCTCAGGTCCGCGTCAGGTCGATCGAGTACCGTCATAACGAATCGATGACATGCTCCCGCGGTCGCTGGCTGGGTCGCGGGGGGTTACCAGGTGAGCAGGGAGGGCGACCCTTGAGGGTTACCGTTGTTGTGCCGACCTACAACGAGCGGGAAAATCTGCCGGTGGCGGTGGAGCGGCTGACGGCGCTGCCGGTCCCCGATCTGCACGTGCTGGTGGTGGACGACAACTCACCGGACGGCACGGGTGAGGTGGCCGACAAGCTGGCCGCCGAGCTGCCGAACGTGGTGAGCGTGCTGCATCGCACAGAGAAGGACGGCCTCGGCCGCGCCTACATCGCCGGCATCACCCGGGCTCTCGACGAGGGCGCCGACGTGGTGATCCAGATGGACGCCGACCTGTCGCACCCCGCCGAGGTGATCCCGGCCATGCTGGAGAAGCTGAGCTCCGCCGATACCGGCGTCGTGCTCGGTTCCCGGTACGTGCCCGGCGGCTCGACCGCGGCGGAGTGGAAGTGGTACCGCAAGGCCCTGTCGGCCTGGGCCAACTTCTACGTGAACCTGATCCTGCGCCTCGGCGTGAAGGACGCGACCGCCGGTTTCAAGGCATGGAAGGCCGACACCCTGCGCGCGATCGACGTGGCGTCGATCCGCAGCAACGGCTACTCGTTCCAGGTCGAGATGAACTACCGCGCGATCAAGAAGGGTTACACGATCGCCGAGGTGCCGATCCGGTTCGAGGAGCGCACCCTCGGCGCGTCGAAGATGAGCCTGAAGGTGCAGCTGGAGTCGGCTCTGATGCCGTGGAAGCTGCTGTTCGGCCGCTCGGTGTAAGTACTGACCACACGAAGGACCCCGCCGGAGATCTCCGGCGGGGTCCTTCGTCGTTGCGGTGGGTCAACGGGTGGCGATGCTCTTGCGCACGCCTTCCAGCGCGACCACGATCACCGGCACCAGGACCACGTGCATCACCGACAGGGCGATGGTGGACGCGGTGTCGAAATCGGCGTCCACGGTCAGTGCGATCGTCGCGATCGACAGTGCCGAGCCGACGACCGCGCCGACGCGCAGCACCCCGGACCACAGGTAGGACACCAGCACGGCGACGGTCAGGCCGATCAGCAGCGGCACGGCCGACATGAAGATCACGCCGCCGGGAGCGACGTCCATCACCTTGCCGCCGTCGGTGGTGATGAAGGATCCGCCTGCGGCCGCACCGATGCCCCAGACGATCAGGTTCGCCACGACGGCGGCGGCCACGCCACCCAGGACGGCGACCGCCCGGTTCAGCGCGGGCAGCGTGCGGATGGCGGTCGGGGTGGCGGTGGTGGTGGTCATGATGTGCTCCCTCATTCGGTGGTGAGACCATCATCAAACCTGAACCATTATTTAGGTCAAGCCCCTGTTCGAATTCTCCTGCGCCGAGTCGATGAGACGCTGGTCATAGGTCCTGAGCTCGGCAACTACGACAGATGGTCGTAGCATGGCCGGGTGCGCTCACCGACGGATCACACCGCGCGCTTGCGCGGCGCGGCGGTGGGTGCCGCGTCCGGTGCGGTCGCCGTGCTGGCGCACGGACTCGGTGGCGCGACAGCGGTTCCCACCGGATCGTCGATGACACTGCTGTTCGCCGCCTGCGCCCTGATCGGTGTCGTGGTCACCGCGCTGCCACGGGGTAACAGCCCGGTGTCGACCATGGCGGTGCTGGCGGTCGGCC
Organism: Nocardia sp. NPDC057663; assembly: GCF_042799895.1. NCBI lineage: Bacteria > Bacillati > Actinomycetota > Actinomycetes > Mycobacteriales > Nocardiaceae > Nocardia > Nocardia sp. NPDC057663. The sequence continues at coordinate 79,143 of NZ_JBHVHX010000018.1, forward strand.
AGGGCATCGGGCACACCGCGCTGTCGCTGGGCCACGTGCACCACCACGCCTTCTCCGCCGCCATGCTGCTCGCCCACCTGGTGGCGATCCCGGCGGGCGCGATCGCGATCCGCGCCGCCGAGGTCGGTGTGCGCCGGGCGATCACCAGCGTCCGACGGCTGGTCCTCGTGCTGGCCGGGATCACCGAATCCGCCGCGCCACCGTTGCGGCTGCCCCCGGCCGAGGAACGCGCGGTCCTGCGGCAACTTCTCCTGCGACCCGGCATCGGCCTGCGCGGACCGCCACCTGCGGGCGCAACCGCACTCCACCCCGTCCCGGCGTAGTCCACTGACCGGAGAATCCCGCTGTCCTGGCGGTTGATTCGTCGACTCCGCACGTCGGTTCGGGTTCTCACCCAACCCCGATGATCGGAGTTCTCCCATGTCCGCATTCCCGCGTACTTCCTTGCGTCCACCCCGGCTCGCACGCCGTCTCGGCGCCGCGGCGGCCCTGTCCGCGCTGACCTTCTTCGCCACCGCCTGCTCGGGTTCCGAGCCCGCTCCCGCCGCGCCCGCCGCGGCGGGTGACCGGATCACCATGAGTGACCAGTGGATCAAGGCCGCCGACTCCGGCATGTCGGCCGCCTTCGGCAATCTGAAGAACGACGGCGACGCGCCGGTGACCCTGGTCGCCGCCACCAGCCCGGCCTCGGACCGCGTCGAGATCCACGAGGTGGTGCCCGACAGCACCGGCGCGAAAACCATGCGCCCCAAGGAAGGTGGCATCACCATCCCGGCGCACGGCGAGGTGACCTTGAAACCCGGCGCCGAGCACCTGATGTTCATGGACCTGAAGCAGCCCCTGCGGACCGGCGCGGAAACCACGCTCACCCTCACCTTCGCCGACGGTTCGAGCACCGTCGTCACCGCGCAGGTGCGTGACTTCGCCGGGGGCAAGGAGAACTACACGCCGGGCACCGAGCATCCCACGCATGGCTGATCCGCATCTCAGGCTCTCCCGCCGTCGGTTGCTCGGCGGGGGAGCCGCGGCGGCAGGCGTCGTCGGCGCGGCCGGAATCGGCCGGGGCGCGACCGGACTCACCCGCGATGCGCCGGAGCGGGACGAGGCGCTCGACATCGTCCCCTTCTACGGCCCGCACCAGGCAGGTGTCGAGACGACGCCACCCGGCCACGTCGCCTTCGCCGGTTTCGATCTGACGCCCGGCGCCGGCCGCGAGGACGTCATCGGCCTGCTCCGGATCTGGACCGACGACGCGTCCCGGCTCACCCAGGGCCTGCCCGCGCTCGCCGACACCGAGCCGGAACTCGCGACCAGACCCGCCCGCCTGACGATCACCGTCGGTTTCGGACCCGAGTTGTTCACTGTCGCGGGCCTGACCGAGCGACGGCCGGGCTGGCTGCGCCCGCTGCCACCGTTCCCCATCGACCGTCTCGATCCCGCCTACACCGGCGCCGACCTGGTCCTCCAGGTCTGCGCCGAGGAGGCGACGACGGTCGCGCACGCGGTGCGGGTGCTGTCCAAGCACGTCAAATCGCTGGTGACGGTGCGCTGGGTGCAGCGCGGCTTCCGGGACGCGCCGCGCGGCCAGACCATGCGCAACCTCATGGGCCAGGTCGACGGCACCGTCAATATCGCCCCGCGCACGGTCGACTTCGATCGGCTGGTGTGGGACGACGGCGCGTCGACGCCGTGGCTGGCCGGCGGCACCTCCCTGGTGCTGCGGCGCATCGCCATGGACCTCGACACCTGGGACGAACTCGACGCCGACGGCCGCGAACTCACCGTCGGCCGCCGGGTGTCCACCGGTGCGCCACTGACCGGCACCGCCGAACACGACGAGCCCGACCTGGCGGCGGTCGACCGCAACGGCATCCCGGTCATCCCGCCGTCGTCGCACGTCGCGCGGGCCAGGCACACGCACGACGGGGAACGGTTCCTGCGCCGCGGGTTCAACTACGACGAGGCCCCCGCGCCGGGGCAGCTGTCGAACTCGGGTCTGCTGTTCGTGGCCTACCAGCGGGATATCGACGCCCAGTTCCTGCCGGTGCAGCAGCGGCTGGCGGAATTCGACGCGCTGAACGAATGGACGACACCCGTCGGTTCGGCCGTGTTCGCGATCCCGCCCGGCGTGCCAGGGCCTGGGCACTATCTCGGGGAGCAGTTGTTCGAGGGCTGAGAGGCAGGCCGGGCGCACCACCGCGCCCGGCCTGCTCAGGCCTGCGGCCAGTCCAGCAGGGTGTTCTCGAACAGCTGCCGCACCTGCTCGACCTCGTCGTCCATCGCGGCGGGGTCCCAGCCGGAGACGTCGATCGGTGCGAGCACCGCGACATCCACGACCCCCGGCCGCGCGATCGGCGAATCCCGCCACGCGATCTCGCCCGCATTGCGGATCACCACCGGGATCACCGGTACGCCCGCCTGGATGGCGATGTGGAACGCGCCCTTCTTGAACGGTCCGACCCGCGGCGTGTACGACCGGGTGCCTTCCGGCGCGATGCCGATCGAGAGACCGCCGCGCAGGGTGGAAACCACCGGCGCGAGTGCGGCTTTGGCACGTTCGGTATCGGCGCGGTCGATGAAGGTGACGCCGACGAACCGCATGAGCGGGCCGAACAGCGGATGATTGGCCAGCTCCTTCTTGCCGATGCCGGTGACCGCTCCGCCGAGCACCTTGGGCACGATGATCACGTCGAACTGGCTCTGGTGATTGAACAGGAATACCGCGGGCCGTGGGGCGCGGGCATGCTCCGCGCCGACGACGCGCAACCGCACGTCGATCGCCGCGAGTGTGGCGGTGGTGGCGTCGTGCATGAGGGCGTCGGCCATGGCTTGGCGTCGGCCGGTGTAGGACTTGCGCAGCACGCCGACCAGCGCGCCGCCGATCAGCGCGGCGAAACCGGCGAGGGTGCGCAGATAGTCGACGGGGCGTGGCGCGAGGCGGGGACGGAAAGTCAGTGTGGGCCAGCCCCGTTCGGCGGCGATCTCGGCCAGCTTCGGATCGGGGTCGACCACGGTGGGGATCTCGGCCAGGTCGAGCAGTTGCAGATCGGTGGCGCTGTCGGCATAGACATAGCCGATCTCCACCTCGGCCGCCGCCGCGAATTCACCGACGGCGTCCGCCTTTTCGGCACGCCACAGCGGTGCGCCTTCGGTGCGCCCGGTCAGGATGCCGTCGTACACAGCCAGTTCCGTGCACAGGACGTGCTCGATGCCGAGTCGTTCGGCGGCGGGCAGCACCTGGAACCGGGTGAGTTCGCTGACCAGCACCACCGTGTGCCCGGCCAGCTGATGGGCGCGCACGAGCTGCCAGGCCTCGGGGAACAGCCTGCCGTAGATCTCCCGGCGGAAGGCGCTGCGGCCCAGCTCCTCCAGATCGGACTCGGTCTGGTCGGCCCAGGTTCGCTCGACGGCGTGCAGCACGCGTGCGTAATCACCGTCGTCGCCACCGCGCACGATGCCGCCGAGCAAGGCGGCCCTGCGCGCGTCACCGCGGCGGAACAGTCTGCGCGTCAGACTCCGTCGCGGCAACCCGTCGACGACGGTGCCACCGAAATCGAAGACGGCGGCGACCTGCGATCCCTGCGGTCCCGAGCGGATCGCGGCCAGGGACTCGGCGAGTGTGCTCATCAGATCACCGTCCGGTTCGACGGATCGAGGCTTGCGGCCCGCGCGATGCGATCGCCGAGATCACGCAGGCGCTCGGCGAATTCCTGCCGTCGCGCCAGCAGTTCGGCTTCGGCGCCGGGAGCGGCCGGTGCCACGAGTCCGTGGTTGTCGGCCAGTTTGCAGGCGCTGGTGAACAATTCGGTCGAGACCGACTCCGGGCTGTGCAATCGCTGTTGCAACAGCATCTGTTTGCCGACCGCCACGCACTCGTCGATGAACTCCTTGCGATCGATCGTCGCGTCGGCCGACCGCGCGGCCAAGCGCTCGGCCACCACCAGCTGCGCGTCGAAGAACGAGCGCAGCACGCGGTGCGCCATCACGAAGCCGGAATCGGTGAGCGCGCCGAGGAATTGGCGATCGAGCCGGTCGTCGGGGGTGTTCTCGTCCCATTCCGGCACGATGATCCGCACCTCGTCGATGATCTGCTCGGCGAACTCCTTGCGCTCGGGGAAGAAGAACTCGAACTTGAGCAGGTCGCGCAGCGCGAAGGCGGCCTTCCAGGCCGAGCGCAGCGGGTCCTCGCCCGGTTCCTCCACGGCGGTGAGCGCGGCCAGTTCGAGAATGGCCCGGTTGACGAACCAGTGCACGGCGCTGTTGCGGTAGAACGCCGCCTCCAGGTGCGCGCCGGCTTCGATCGCGTACACCGGTTCCAGCCCACCGCGATACACGGTGACGACACCGGCGAGCGCGAGCTGTTCGAGCACCACCCGCAGGCCCTGATCGTCGCGCAGGGCCGACAGCTCGCCGCTGGGCAGGCCGCGCCGGGCGATGTAGCCGAGCACCGGGTCGACCACCGTGCGCACCTGTCCCAGCGTCAGCGCGCGCTCGTGCACGCCGAGCAGCGCCAGCGTGACCAGCGCGTTCACCGTGATCGGGGTGACCTGGTTGATGCCGACGGCTACGTCGAAGGCCAGCCGCTGCACGGCTTTGCGCTCGCTTTCGCGCAGCGCCGACTCGTCGGGAACGCTGGCCGCGCCGGTGGTGGTGTCGCGCAGCGGGATGGTCGTCGGGCGCTGATCGAGCGGATCACCGTTCGCGCCGAGCCGTTCCCGCGCCGACAGCGGCTCGCCGAACCGCACATACACGCGACCGGCCGAATGCTGCTGGCTGCGGACATATCTGGCGAGCCAGCCGATGCCCTCCGGTTTCTTCGTACCGCCGGACTGTTCGCTCGCGATCGCGCCCAGCTCGTTGAGCCGCTCGTAGGTGATCGAGACCGGCACCAGCAGCACGTCCTCGACGCGCCGGGAACGTACCGCCGCGGCAAGGAAATTGAGCAGTCCGTAGCGGGGTGGCCGAAGTTTGCCGGTGCGGGTGCGCCCGCCTTCGAAGTACCACTCCAGATTGAAGCGCTTGGCCAGCAGGTAGGCGAAGTACTCCTCGACGACCGCCTTGTAGACCTCGTCGTCGCCGAAACTGCGCCGGATGAACACCGTTCCGGTGCGCCGGGCGATCGGGCCCATCGGCCAGAAGTTGAGGTTCGCCCCGCCGATCACGTGGTTGGGCGGAAAATCGTTGCGCGCCAGCACGTCACCGAGCACGAACGCGTCGACATAGGAACGGTGCGAGGGCAGGAAGACCAGCGGGTGCTTGCGGTTGAGCTTGCGTAGCGCGTCCAGGCCGTGCAGGTCGGTGTCGACCTTCCAGGTCGAGGCGTGCACCGGTCGCATGGCCTGGGTGAACAGGTCCGAGACCAGCCTGCTCTGCGCGGCGACCAGTTCGCGCAGCGCCTTCTCCGCGTTGCGGTACACCTGGTCGGGTTCGGAACCGATCTCCTCGGCGATGTAGTCGAGTTTGCGCTGGAATTCAGGGGAGTCGAGGATCTCCTCGGCCACCAGCTGCGGCACCTTGTAGCGGTCACCGATGACGGTGCGCTCGGCCCGCTCCAGCGCGACGACGGCGGCGCGCAGCACCGACCGCGCGAACGGCTCGGCCGTGCCCGCCCGCAGCAGGGCCGCGGCCTCGGGATTGTTGGTGCGCAGCTCGCTGAGCCGGGCGGGCGCGCCGACGAGCACCCGGTGCCGGTCGGGTTCGGTGCGCAGCAGCCTGCGCTGGACGAGCCGGTTGGGTTTGCGCGGGTTGGTCAGCATGACCAGGTCGGCGAAGGTGACCCGGCGGACTCCGTCGCGTTCCGGCGGCAGCCACAGCACCCGGACCGGGACGACGAGTGGGTCATCGTGCCTGCCGACCAGGCGCTTGGTGATCGCCTTGGCGTCGAGGTCGAGCTGGGTCACCGGGGCGTCGGAGCCGATGTCGCGGCCGAGGCCGCCCTCGGCGATCCAGTTGCCGATGAGTTCGCGTTCGACGCCGGAAGCCGCGTCGACCAGGGCGACCACCGAGTCGGCCATGGGTCCCGTTCGCGGGCCGCGCCGCCCACCGATGTCGATCATCTCTCCATTCAAGCGGCAGATCCGCCTCGGCGCACCGAACTTGGACTTCAGCGCGTTGCGGACTGCCGCGTCGGCGAAGGGTGGCGAAGGATACCCACGGACGAGGCTCGCTAATCGCCGAGGTAATGCTAACCTAACCGCGAAGAAGTTAGGTCAGCATTACCTTGGAGGATCGTTGTCGTCGACGGAACAGCCCGTACGGGTGGAGTATGTGACCGATCCGGCGGCAGCGATGTCCCGCCTGGCAGGAGCCGATCGATTCGGCGAGTACGTGATGTACGAGCAGCCCGGCGGGTGGGTGTTCGCCGCCGACCCGCTCGGCAGCGTCGAACTCGACGCCGGTGAACTGCGCACCGTGTGGGGTGGCAAGACCACCGCACGCGCGTGGACCGGCAGTCCCGCCCAGGTCGTCGACGCCGCGCTGGCCGGGCTGCCACTGGACGGCCGCAATGCCTACGGCTGGATCGGTTTCGAGTTCTGCGCCTATTCGCTGGCCGCGACCAGGTACCTGAACCCGCTGACCCCGCTGGCGCACCTGATGATTCCGCGGATCGAGGTCCGCATCGACGCCACCGGCGTGCGGATCAGCGGCGCCACCCCCGCCGAGGCTTGCGATATCCACGATCTGATCGCCGCGTCGCAGGGCACCGACCTGCCGGTCGCGTTCCCGGTCGACGTGCGTCCCGACCCGACCGACTACCAGGGTCGTGTCGCCACGGCGGTGTCGGAGATCCGTTCCGGCGGCTACCAGAAGGTGATCCTGTCCAGGAAGGTCGATCTGCCCTTCGCCGTCGACGTGCCCGCCACCTACCGGCTCGGCCGGGCCAACAACACCCCGGCCCGCTCCTTCCTGCTGCGCCTCGGCGGGCTGGAAGCGGCCGGGTTCAGCCCGGAGCTGGTGGCCTCGGTCGACGACGACCGGATCGTCACCACCGAGCCGCTCGCGGGCACCCGCGCCTTCGGGCTCGGCGTCGAAGCCGATGACGCCGCCCGCGCCGAACTACTCGCCGATCCGAAAGAGATCGTGGAGCACGCGATCTCGGTGCAGACCTCGTTCGCCGAGATCACCGAGGTCGCCACACCCGGCACCCCGGCCGTCTCCGACTTCATGGCGGTGCGTGAGCGCGGCAGCGTGCAGCACCTGGCGTCCACCGTGCGCGGCACCCTCGCCGCCGACCGCACCAGCTGGGACGCGCTCGAGGTGCTGTTCCCCTCGGTGACCGCCTCCGGCATCCCCAAGCGCGAGGGCGTCGACTCCGTCTTCCGCAACGATCACGATCCGCGCGGCCTGTACTCCGGTGCGGTGGTGTGTGTTTCGCCGACCGGCGCGCTGGAGGCGACGCTGGTGCTGCGGGCGATCTACCAGACCGGCGAGGGTGCGTGGCTGCGGGCCGGTGCCGGCATCGTCGGCCAGTCGCGTCCCGAGCGTGAGTTCGAGGAGACCTGCGAGAAGCTCGGCAGCGTGGCCCCGTACGTGGTCAAGGCTTGATACTCGGTACATAGCAACGGCGGCTCACCTTTGAGTGAGCCGCCGTTTTCGTGTCTTCGGTCAGCCGTGCAGGGCGCGCAGGGCCTTCTTGTCGATCTTGCCGACCGCGGTGAGCGGCAGCGAATCCGCTTGGCGCACCAGGTCGGGCAGCTTGTAGGTGGCCAGGCCGCGTTCGGTGAGGAAATTCTTGATCTCGCCCAGGCTGGGCAGCCCACCGGTGACAACCAGGACGACACAGGCCTTTTCGCCGAGCGAGGCGTCCGGGAGCCCGACCGCGGCGGCGTGCCGCACGGCGGGGTGCGCGAGCAGGTGCTCCTCGAGTTCGTCGCAGGAGATGTTCTCGCCGCCGCGGTTGATCACATCCTTGATCCGGCCGCTGACCACCAGGTGCCCGGTGGGCAGCTGCCGCACCAGGTCGCCGCTGCGGTAGTAGCCGTCGGGGGTGAAGGCACGCGCATTGTGTTCGGGCGCACGGTAATACCCGCGCAGCGTGTAGGGGCCGCGGGTGAGCAGTTCGCCCTCCTCGCCGGGCGCGACATCGTCGCCCTCGGCGTCGACGACGCGGAGCTCGTCGGCGGGGGAGAGCGGGCGGCCCTGCGTGGTGCAGATCAGCTCGTCGTCATCGTCGAGGCGGGTGTAGTTGAGCAGGCCCTCGGCCATGCCGAACACCTGCTGCAGCCGGCAGTGCAGCGCGGGCTCCACCTCGCGGGCGTTGACCTCGGCCAAGCGGGCGCCGCCGACCTGGAGCAGGCGCAGCGAGCTCAGGTCGGCGTCCTCCCATTCCACCGCGGCGCTCCACAATTGGGCCAGCGGCGGCACGACAGCGGTGACGGTCACCCGGTGCCGCTCGATCGCGGCGAACGCGGCCTCGGGGCTCGGGTCGAGGGTGAAGGCGATCGCGCCGCCGGTGGCGACGGTGCCGAGGATGCCGGGGCAGGCCAGCGGGAAGTTGTGGGCGGCGGGCAGCGTCGCCAGGTAGACGTCGTCGGGGGTGAGCTCGCAGACCTGCGCGCTGGCGGTGGCGTTGTAGACGTAGTCGTCGTGGGTGCGGGCGATCAGCTTCGGCAGGCCGGTGGTGCCGCCGGAGACCAGCATCAGCGCGATCTCGGACGGATCGACCGCGGGCAGCGAATCGCCGTCGCGGGCAATCGAATCCAGTGCGATGAACGCGCCCGGCTCACCCGCGACGAGGACGTGGCGCAGCGACGGAACCGCCTGCCGCACCGTGGTGGCGAGCTCGCGGTAGTCGAAATCGCCGAGGGTGTCGGGGATCAGGTAGGCCACGGCGCCGGACAGTGCGGCGAGGTGCTGGATCTCGGCGCGGCGGTGTGCGGGCAGGGTGAGCACCGGGATGATGCCCGCCCGCAGCAGGCCGAACAGGGCGGTGGCGAACACGGGCACGTTCGGCAGCTGCACGATCACCCGGTCGCCGGGGTTGATGCCGAGGGCGAGCAGGCCGTGCGCCATCCGGTCGGCGGCCGCGTCCAGTTCGGCGTAGGTCTGGGTGCCGTCGGCGGTGAGGATCGCGGGATGTTCCGGCTGGATGCGGGCGGAGTCGCGCAGGAGGTCGCCGAGAGTGCGTCCGGCCCAGTAGCCGTCGCCCCGGTACCGCTGTGCCGCGGCCTCGGGGAAGGGGACGTAGCCCTCGCGGTGGTCTGCTTCGGCCGATGTCGACGTCACGTTCTGCCTCGCTGCTCTGGCGGCTCGCGCCGCATGTTTCTGTCCTGGCCGTCCCGCGAGTCGATCGGGGCGGGCCGTGCTTCCGGGCATGTTTCGCGCCCGGTCCCGGCCGTCCCGCAGGTCGATCGAGGCGGGCCGGGTGTCCGGGCACGTTCTCGCACCCGGCCTCGGCCCTCCTGCTGGTCGACCCGGAATCGATGCGGGTGGGGAGACCGGTAGCTCGGTGCCCGCGTCGCAGGCTAACCTTGCATAGGTTAGGCAACCCTATCTCAATGAAGTAGGCTGCCGCCGGGCAGTACCGAAATCCGTCCGGCCCCGGACGGCGAGCAAGGAGTGAACCGGCAGATGGACACAGCACCCGCAGGCGTCGTGATCGACCGCGCCGAGATCCGTGCCGCGATCGCCCGCCACCTCGACCTCACCCCCGAGGACATCGCCGACGCCACCGACCTCATCCAGCTCGGCCTCGACTCGATCCGCACCATGAAGCTGGCCGGCGGCTGGCGCAAGCGCGGCATCGCCGTCAACTTCGCGCTACTAGCCGCCCACCCGACGGTCGACGCCTGGTTCGCCCTACTCAACGGCGCCGACCCGGACGACCTCGCGGCCGGCGCCGCCGAAGCGCCGAGCGCGCCGAACACCGCCGTGGTTGCTGCGGATGGCGTTGTGCTCGATCGCCCGGCCGCTGCCGAGGCCGCAGCGGCTGCCGCGTCGACCCCGGCCGGTGACGCCTTGTCCGCTGCTCCCGCCGGAGAGCCCGCAGCCGGGCGAGGCGAGTCCGTCACGGGCGCCACGTCCGCCGATGGCAGGCTGACGGCCGGCAACTCCGCGGTGACCGTCGGCTTCGATTCGGCGGCAAGCGAATCCGTGATCGTGCCCGATGATGGCACACCGTTCGCCCTGGCCCCCATGCAGCACGCGTACTGGATCGGCCGTTCGGACGCCCAGGAACTCGGCGGTGTCGCGGCGCATCTCTATGTCGAATTCGACGGTGCCGGTGTCGATCCCGAGCGGCTCGAGCGCGCGGTGGAGCAGCTGCTCGTCCGGCATCCCATGCTGCGCACCCGGTTCCTGCCCGACGGCACCCAGCAGACCCTCGACCGGCCGGGCCGCGCGGTGTACAGCGTGACCGACCTGTGCGAGGACTCCGCCGCGGACGCCGAGCAGCGGCTCGAGGAGCTGCGGACCGCGCGCACCCATCAGCGGATGGCGGTGCAGGACGGACAGGTGATCGATATCGCACTGACCCGGCTCGCCGACGGCCGCACCCGCCTGCACCTCGATGTCGACATGCTCGCCGCCGACGCCATGAGCTACCGCATCCTCATCACCGACCTGGCCCGCCTCTACCACGGCGAACAGCTGCCGCCGCAGGACTACACCTTCCGCCAGTACCTGGCCGAGCACCCCGCGGGCACCGGCGACGAGCATGCCCGCGACCGCGCCTGGTGGCAGGAGCGCCTGCCCGAGCTGCCCGGTTCGCCGGAACTGCCGCAGGCCCAGCAGATCTCGGATCCCAGCCGGACGATCCGGCTGCACCGCTGGCTTTCTCCGCAGGCCAAGGCGCAGGTGTTCGACGCCGCGCACGCCCGCGGCATCACCCCGGCGATGGCCTTGGCCTCGGTATTCGCCGAGACCATCGGCGGCTGGTCGGCCCAGCGCCGGTTCCTGCTGAACCTGCCGCTGTTCCACCGCGAACCGGCGCACCCGCAGGTCGACGGCGTCGTCGGCGACTTCACCTCCTCGGTGCTGCTCGAGGTCGACGTCACCGAGCCCGCCACCGTCGCCGACCGGGCCCGCGCCCTCCAGCAGCGCCTGCACGAAGCGGGCGCGCACTCGGCCTACTCCGGCCTCGAGGTCCTGCGTGACCTGGGCCGCCACCGCGGCGAACCGGTGCTCGCCCCCATCGTCTACACCAGCGCGCTCAACCTGGGTGAACTGTTCGCCGACACCGTCACCGACACCTTCGGCGACCCGGTCTGGATCATCTCCCAGGGCCCGCAGGTACTCCTGGACGCCCAGATCACCGAGGTCCGCGGCGGCCTCCTGCTCAACTGGGACATCCGCGAATCCGCGTTCCCCGCAGGCATGGTCGAGGTGATGTTCGCCCGCTACATCGAGGCGATCGAGCGACTGGGCGGCCAGAGCTCCGAGCTCACCGATTCGCTGGGTGGCGCCGTGGTGGCGACCGCCGATGCGCAAGGTGGCGCCCAGGTGGCGACGGGCGGTGCGCAGGGCGTCGCCGAGGTGGTGGCCGGTGGCGCGGAGGTCGCGGCCAGTGGTGCGCAGTCGGTAGCCGGGGGCGCCGATGGCCGGGCGGATGATGTCGCGCCGGCCGCAGGCGTCGGGGATGCGGGCTCGGTACCTGCGGTCACCGGTTCGTTGTCCAGCGCATCGGGTGCTGACCTCGGCACCAGGGCCGTGTCCTCGGCGACCGGCGAGCAGGTTGGCCGGGTGCGGTCGAGCGCCGCGGTCGGCAGCGCCGGGTGGCAGGCCGAGGCAGGCGTGCGTATTCCGGTGGAGCAGGCGGCAACTCGCGCGCGGGTCAACGCTACGGCGGGACCGGTGAGCGGGGGACTGTTGCACACCGGGTTCTTCGCGAACGCGGCGACGAATCCTGTTGCACCCGCGGTGATCTGGGAGCCCGCCGGGCAACTGACCTACGGCGAGCTCGCCGCCGACGCGCTGGCCGTCGCCGGTGCGCTGCGCGAAGCCGGTGTGGCGCCGGGTGATTCGGTGGCCGTGCAGCTGCCGAAGGGCCCCGACCAGGTGCTGGCGGTGCTCGGTGTCCTCGCCGCCGGTGCGGTGTACGTGCCGATCGGCTTCGATCAGCCCGCCGCGCGGCGCGCGGAGATCCTGCGCACCGCCGACGCGGTCGCCGTGCTCACCGTTGGCGGCGCGCAGATTCCCGACGCGCGGGCGATCGACCTGGCCGAGGCGCGCACGCATCAGGAACCGTTGGCGCGCCCCGTCTTCGGTGATCCCGAGAACATCGCCTACGTGCTGTTCACCTCCGGCTCCACCGGCAAGCCCAAGGGCGTCGAGGTCCCGCATCGCGCCGCGATGAACACCATCGACGACCTGAACGAGCGCTTCGGGCTCGGCGCCGACGACCGGGCGCTGGCCCTGTCGGCCCTCGAGTTCGACCTCTCCGTCTACGACATCTTCGGCCTGCTCGCCGCGGGCGGCGCGGTGGTCGCGGTGGACGACGCGCAGCGCGCCGACCCCGCGCGCTGGGTGGAACTGATCCGCCGCCACCGGGTTTCGATGCTGAACTGCGTCCCCAGCCTGCTCGACATGCTGCTGACCGCCGCGGCGGGCGAGCAGCTGGCGTCGCTGCGCACGGTGATCCTCGGCGGCGACTGGGTCGACGTCGCCCTGCCCGCCCGCCTGGCCGCGGTCGCCCCGGAGTGCCGGTTCGCCGGTCTCGGCGGCGCGACCGAGACCGCGATCCACTCCACCATCTGCGAGGTCGTCGGCGCCGAGGTTCCCGCCGAGTGGAGCGCGGTGCCCTACGGCACCCCGCTGCGCAATGTGCAGTGCCGTGTCGTCGGGCCCGCGGGCACCGACTGCCCCGACTGGGTCACCGGTGAGCTGTGGATCGGTGGTGACGGTGTGGCCGCCGGGTACCGCGCCGATCCGGAGCGCACCGCCGACCGGTTCGTCACCCATGAGGGTCTGCGCTGGTACCGCACCGGCGATCTGGCCCGCTACCTGCCCGACGGCGGCCTGGAATTCCTCGGCCGGGCCGATCACCAGGTCAAGATCCGTGGCTACCGGGTAGAACTCGGCGAGGTGGAGAGCGCTCTGCGCGCGGTGCCCGGCATCCGGCACGCGGTGGCCGCCGTGGTCGGCTCGGCCGCGCCGAAGCTGGTCGCCGCGATCGTCGCGACCCCGGACACCACCCTCGACGTCGAGTCCGTGCTCGCCGCCACCGCCGAGCTGGTGCCCGCCTACATGGTCCCGACCCGGCTCGAACTGCTCGCCGAGCTCCCGCTGACCTCGAATGCCAAGCCGGACCGCAAGGCCGTCCGCGCGGTGCTCGACAAGAGCGAGACGGCAACGGAATTCGTCACCCCACGGACCGATCTCGAACGCGCGCTCGCCGCGGTGATCGGCGAGGTCCTCGCGACCGAGCGGATCGGCGTCACCGACGACTTCTTCGCCCTCGGCGGCGACTCGGTGCTGGCCACCACGGCGGTGGCCCGCATCCGCGAATGGCTCGACGCGCCCGACACCGTGGTCGCCGACCTGTTCACCGCCCGCAGCATCGCCGGCCTGGCCACGCGCATGCTGGAGCGGGAGACCGAAGCGGGCGCCACCGGCAGGCTCGACGCCGTCGCCGCGATGTACCTCGAGGTCGCCGCGATGACCGACGAGGAGATCCTCGCGCAGTCCTGACGGCCCGGAGCCGGTGCGAACCACGCACCGGCTCTTGCCGATTCGCGATTTTCGCAGGTCGCAGTAGACTTTCGCCAGTGAGTAAGTGGACAACCGCGAACCTGCCCGACCAGACCGGCCGCACCATCGTCGTCACCGGAGCCAATAGTGGGTTAGGCGCCGCCACCGCGCGTGCGCTGTCCGCCGCGGGCGCCCGGGTGATCCTGGCCTGTCGAGATACGGGCAAGGCGGAGCGGGTCGCGGCGAGCATGCCGGGTGCGACCGAAGTCCGTGAGCTCGACCTGGCGAACCTGAACTCGGTGCGCGCCTTCGCCGACTCGATCGAGCGCGTCGACGTGCTGATCAACAACGCGGGCGTGATGGCGCTGCCGCTGCGCCGCACCGCCGACGGCTTCGAGATGCAGTTCGGTACCAACCATCTCGGCCACTTCGCGCTCACCAACCTGCTGCTCGACCGGATCACCGACCGCGTGGTCACGGTGTCCAGCGGCGCGCACCGCATCGGCCGGATCGACCTGGACGACCCCAGCTGGGAGCGCCGCCGTTACGACCGCTGGCTCGCCTACGGCCAGTCCAAGCTGGCCAACCTGATGTTCGCCTACGAACTGCAGCGCAGGCTGGCCGGCGAGGGTTCCGCGGTGGTCTCGGTGGCGGCGCACCCCGGCTACGCCGCCACCGAACTCATGTCGCACACCGAGTCCATCCAGGACGCGATCATGTGGCTGGGCAACCGCACGCTGGCCCAGAGCGCCGAGCAGGGCGCGCTGCCGACGCTGTTCGCGGCTACCGCCGACATCGCGCCCGGCGCCTTCTACGGCCCTGACGGCCTGCTCGGTCTGCGCGGTTATCCCGCCCGCTGCGGCAGCACCGCCGCCTCGAAGGATCGCACCGTCGCGGCCGAGCTGTGGGAGCTCTCCGAGAAGCTCTGCGGCCTGATCTGAGTCCGAGTGACCGGCATCACATTCGGTGCTGTCACACCGCGGGTGGCTGCCTCGTCGTCTCTGTAGAACCCCACAGAACGACGAAGGAGCCATCATGGAACCGCGCTTCAACCTCTACGCCAACCCCGTCTCGGTCAGCTTCACCAAGCGGCTGACCATGGCGAGCAAGGTGATCGACGACTCGACGCTGGACAAGGCGACCTATGAGCTGGTGAAGCTGCGGGCCTCGCAGATCAACGGCTGTAGCTACTGCACCGACATGCACTTCAAGGACGCCGTGCACGCGGGCGAGTCCGCGACGCGGCTGAACCTGGTCGCCGCCTGGCACGAGGCCACCGTCTTCACCGAGGCCGAGCGGGCCGCCCTCGCGCTGACCGAGGAGGCGACCCGCGTCGCCGACGGGGGCCACGTCTCCGACGACACCTGGGAGCAGGTGCGCAAGCACTTCGACGACGACCAGACCGCCGCCCTGATCGCTGCCATCGCGATGATCAACGCCTGGAACCGGATGAACGCCATTGCACGTACCCCCGCCGGCGACTACGTGCCGGGTCAGTGGGGCTGAGCGACCGGGTGGTGTCACCGCCCGGCTCAGCCGTTGATCGGCGACTACGTGCCGGGTCAGTGGGGCTGAGCGATCCCGCCCGGTCCCACCGCCCGGCTCAGGCGACTACGCGCGGTGGGGCTGGGCGAAACCGGTGCCCGTGTTCGGCCGCCCACTGCGCGAAGGTGCGCGCCGGGCGGCCGAGTACCTGCTCCACCGTCGGGTCGACCGTGTACGACTCCGGGCTCGACTCGGCGTACCAGCCGATCACATAGTCCGCGTCGGCCTTCGAGACGCCGGTCGCCATGAGCCGGTCGACGGCCTGCTGATGGGTGATCCTGGCGAACTCGATGGGCCTGCCCGCCGCCGCGGCCAGGATCGTGATCCGCTCGTGCGGGGTGATCGCCGCGGGTCCGGTCAGGTTGTAGGCGCGGCCGTGGTGACCGTCCTCGAGCAGCGCCACGGCCGCGACCGCGCCGATATCGGCCTCGTGGACCACCGCGCTCGGGTGGTCGTAGGGCTCGCGCACCACGCCGTCGGCCAGGATCGGCTCGAGCCAGGTGAGCGTGTTCGACATGAACTCCTGCGGCTCCAGCCGCGTCCACTCCACCCCGGACTCGGCGACGGCCTGCTCGACCGGGCCGACCCCGCCGCCCCAGACGACGGTGATGCGGCGCACGCCCGCCTCGACAGCCCGGCCGACCAGCTCCGGCCCGACCTCGGCGAGCCCCGTGGTCACCGTCACATGCAGCCGGTCGACACCGTGCCAGGCGTCGTCGAGCGTCGACGGCACAGTGTGGGTGCCGGTGACCAACTCCACCTCGGGGCCGAGCAGGCTGCGTGCGGCGGCGGGATCGCGCGTGAGCGCCTTGACCTTCTCGCCGCGGCCGACGAGTTCGCGGACCACCTGGCGGCCGGTGTTTCCGGTAGCGCCCGTAACCAGTGTTGTCACAGTCGATTTCCTTTCCTCGGCTACCGACGCTAAAAGCTCGAGCAAGGTAGAGGTCAAGGCTTCCGGCCTGGAGATTCGCCGACGCAGCGGTGTGATGGTCCGCACTCCAGGCAACCTTGCCCCGGCCGATGACGTTTCACCGGTGGTACAGTCCACGGCATGCAGCGCGCATATTTCTGGTTTAGCGAGCCGGCCCTGGGTGGGCCGGTCTGCGACCCTGCGCGCTGACCTCTTCCACCCCGAGCCGGACACTGACCGGCTCGACGGGTTCGCGAAAGTCCGTGGGTCGGCCTCGAAGATAGGAAACCCACACATGACCACCGCAGCCGATGTCGACTCGCGGCATTCCGATCTGGATGACCAGCGCACCCTCAGCGTGAGCCCCCTGCGCTCGCCCGCCGAGGTCCGCATGGTCCACCCCATCACCGACGAGCTCGCCGACACCGTTCGTGCGGGCCGTAAAGCCACCGTCGACGTGCTCAACGGCGACGACGACCGCCTCATGGTGATCGTCGGCCCGTGCTCGGTGCACGACCCGGCCGCTGCGCTGGACTACGCCCGCAAGCTGGCCGCCAAGGCCGCCGAGCTGAGCGACCGGCTGCACGTGGTGATGCGGGTGTACTTCGAGAAGCCGCGCACGACGCTGGGCTGGAAGGGCCTGATCAACGATCCGCACCTGGACGGCTCGTTCGACGTCAACACCGGTCTCGGCATCGGCCGCAAGGTACTCGTCGACATCACCGCGCTCGGCCTGCCCGTCGCGTGTGAGTTCCTCGACCCGATCACCCCGCAGTACATCGCCGACCTGGTCTCCTACGGCGCGATCGGCGCCCGCACCGCGGCCAGCCAGGTGCACCGGCAGCTGTCCTCGGCGCTGTCCATGCCGGTCGGCATCAAGAACGGCACCGACGGTGACGTGCAGGTCGCCGTCGACGGCGTGCGCGCCGCCGCGGCCAGCCACGTCTTCCCCGGCACCGACCTCGACGGCCGCTCCGCGCTGATCCGTACCTCGGGCAACCCGGACTGCCACGTCATCCTGCGCGGTGGCAGCAACGGCACCAACTACGACGCCGCCTCGGTCGCCGAGGCCAAGCTGCGGCTGGAGAAGTCCTCGCTGGCCCAGCGCGTGGTCGTCGACGCCAGCCACGGCAACAGCAACAAGGACCACAACCGGCAGGTCGACGTCGTCACCGATATCGCCGAGCGGCTCGCCGCCGGTGAGCAGGGCGTGGTCGGCGTGATGCTGGAGTCGTTCCTCGTCGCCGGCCGCCAGGACCTGACCCTCGGCAAGGCCGACGAGCTCACCTACGGCCAGTCCATCACCGACGCGTGCATCGACTGGAACGTCACCGCCGCCCAGCTCGACCGGCTCGCCGCCGCCGTCGAATCCCGTCGCGGCTGAGTTTTTTTTCGCTGTGTGGCCCCGGAAACCTCCGGGGCCACACAGCTCAACCGCAACGGACCTGCGATCTGCGCGGGATGCTAGCTGCGAATCTCCACCGAGGGTATGCTGGCATACCATGAAGCGCACTACCATCAAACTGCCCGACGACCTCGATAGTCGCATTCGGCACGAGGCTGCGCGACGTGACATGACCGTGTCGGAGTGGACGAGGGAAGCCCTGACGGAGCATCTGCCCGGGCACGGTATTCGCCGGTTCGGCGCGGCAGGCGCAGGCCGGAGTGGGCGCTCGGATATTTCCGAGCGGATCGAGGAGATTCTGCGCGGGGAGTGGGACCGATAACGCGGCTGCTGGTCGACGCGGGACCGCTCTACGCCTACGTCGACGCTGACGATGCCCATCACCGGGCCTGCCTGGATCTGCTCCAAAACCACCGTGGCCCGCTCGTCGTGCCGACACTGGTCATCACGGAGGCGGCGTACCTCATCGCGACGCGGCTGGGCACCGAAGCCGAGGTGCGTTTTCTCGGTGACTTCGCCGAAGGGCTGTTCGAAGTAGAGCCGGTGCATCCCGCAGATTGGCTGCGGATCGCGGAACTTGTTGCACGGTACCGTGACTGGCCTCTGGGTACGGCTGATGCTTCGGTGGTAGCCACTGCGGAAAGGCTGGGCATCACCGAGATCGCGACGGTGGATCGCCGGCACTTCGGCGCCGTGCGGCCCAAGCACGTCGACGTCTTTCGGCTGCTGCCCTGATTGCCGGCGTCCCCTCATCGAGTTGGGTCGTGTGGGCGGGCATCGACCGGGTGGGTGCGGGTCGGCAGACTGGTGGGTGATGAAGCTGCCTGAACTGCCTGATCTGCCGGTGCGGCCCGCGCTGGGGGAGATCGTCGAGACGCTGGCCGATCGCGGGGTCGCGGTGCTGGTCGCGCCGCCGGGGACCGGTAAGACGACGCTGGTTCCGTTGGCATTGGCTGCCGAGACCGAGGGGCGGGTCGTCGTGGCCGAGCCGCGGCGGCTGGCGGCGCGGGCGGCGGCGGCGCGGATGGCGGCGTTGCTCGGGGAGAAGGTGGGGGAGACCGTCGGGTACTCGGTACGCGGGGACCGGAAGGTCGGGCGGGGGACGCGGATCGAGGTGGTGACCTCGGGGTTGCTGGTGCGGCGGTTGCAGAGTGATCCGGAGCTGGCCGGGGTCGGCACCGTGGTGCTCGACGAATGCCACGAGCGGCATCTGGACGCCGACCTGCTGTTGGCGCTGCTGCTCGACGCCAGGTCGGGATTGCGGCCGGACCTGCGGGTACTGGCCACCTCGGCGACCGTGGCGGCGGATCGTTTGGCGCAGCTACTCGGCGCGGGCGACGCAACCGAGCAGGCGCCGATGGACTCCCCAGGTTCGATGTCCGCGCCGGAGCAAGGCGGGCGCCTCGCGATGTCCTCGGAGGCGTTCTCGGTGTCCGCGCACTCGAGTTCGCAGGCCCGGGTGACTCATGGCCCGTCGCCGGAACGCGGGGTGGTTCGTTCCAGCGCAGCGGGGTTCGCGCCGGTGCTCGAAGTGCGTGGGCGGACCTATCCGGTGGATGTCCGGTACCTACCCGCGTTGCCTCGCGAACGGGTCGAGGCGCAGGTCGCGCGGGCTACGCGGGCTGCGCTCGCGGATACCGACGGGGACGTGCTGGTGTTTCTGCCCGGCGTCGGTGAGATCAATCGGACGGCCGGACTGCTGCGCGATCTGGGTGTCGATGTCGTGCCGCTGCACGGGAGACTCGGTGGCGCCGCCCAGGACACAGCGCTGCGGCCGGGATCGCGGCGTCGCGTCGTATTGTCCACGGCGGTAGCCGAATCCAGCCTCACGGTGCCCGGGGTGCGCGCTGTCGTCGACTCCGGCTTGGCGCGGGTGCCACGCATCGATCATCGGCGCGGGCTGTCCGGCCTTGCCACGGTGCGGGTTTCATCGGCGGTGGCCGAACAACGCGCGGGCCGCGCGGGCCGCGAAGCACCCGGTTCCGCCTGGCGCTGCTGGCCCGAATACGAGCATCAAACCCTCCCCGCCTACCCCGAACCCGAGATCCGCACCGCCGAACTCACCCGTCTCGCACTGGAATTGGCCTGCTGGGGCACCCCCGACGGCTCCGGCCTGGCCTGGTGGGACGCCCCACCCGAAGGCGGCCTCGCCGCAGGCCGCGCCGTCCTGCGTGCCCTCGGCGCCCTCGACAACACCGACCGCATCACCCCACGTGGCCGCGCCATGTCCGCCCTCGGCCTGCACCCCCGCCTCGCCCGCGCCCTCCTCGACGGCGCAGCCCATGTCGGTGCGCGCGCCGCCGCCGAAATGGTGGTGCTCATGGACGACGACTCGCTGGCCTCAGGCGTCGACGCGGCGGCCGCCCTACGCGCCCTGCGCGCCGAACGCCCACCCCGCTGGACGAAGGAAGTGCAGCGGCTGGTCGAACTGGTCGCCGCGAACGACCTGCCCAGCGGCAGTCCCACAGCAGGCGAGTCCGCCGCAGGCAGGACCGGCCGACCCGGATCGGCGGGGCATCCTGCGGATGTCGCTGCGCTCATGATCGCTTTGGCGCATCCGGAGCGGTTGGCTCGGCGGCGGGCGAATGGGTCCGCCTATCTGATGGCCGGGGGGACTGCGGTGACCTTGCCGCCCGGTTCGGGTCTCGCTGCGGCGGAATGGCTCGCGGTGGCGGTGGCGGATCGTGATCCGGGGCGGGCCGAGGGGCGAATTCGGTTGGCGGCCATCGTGGATGAGGATCTCGCCAGGGAGGCGGCGCCCGGGTTGGTGACGCGGGCCGAGGAGGTGCACTGGGAATCGGGGGACGTGGTCGCCCGGCGGGTGGAACGGCTCGGGTCGATCGTCCTCTCGGAAAAGGTGCTGCGCGAACCGGATACGCAGTTGCTGGAACAGGCGGTGCGCGAAGGATTGCGGTCCGAGGGGCTCGATCTCCTGCGGTGGGACGACGATGCGCGCGGCCTGCGCCGGCGCCTCGACTTCCTGCACCGCACACTCGGCGCCCCATGGCCCGCCGTCGACGACGACACCCTCCTGGCCGACCTCGACCGCTGGCTCGGCCCCGAACTCGCCACCGCCCGCCGCCGGTCCGATCTCGCCCGCATCGACGCGGGCACCGCCCTGCGCCGCCTGCTCCCCTGGCCGGAGGCGGCCCGCCTCGACGACCTCGCCCCCGAACGCCTGGAAGTCCCCTCCGGCAGCCGCGTCCGCCTCGACTACAGCGCCGACCCGCCGGTCCTGGCCGTGAAGGTCCAGGAGATCTTCGGCTGGACCGACCCGCCGACCCTCGCCGACGGCCGCTCCCCGATCCTGCTGCACCTGCTCTCCCCGGCCCAGCGCCCCGTCGCCGTCACCGCCGACCTCCCCTCCTTCTGGAAGAACGGCTGGCCCCAGGTCCGCGCCGACCTTCGCGGCCGCTACCCCAAACACGCCTGGCCGGAAGACCCCACCACGATCACCGCCCACCGCGGCACCGCCCGCCGCGCCCAGAACCGCTGACCGATCCTCGCCGACCAGCCCCGAGCCGCCGACGCGCAGCTGGACGGTCGATCACCATGCTCTGGTGTCAGAAGCGACCGCCACCAGCGCGTGGTGATCTTGATTTCCCGACGGAGACAGCTCAGCGAGGTGCGATGTCCGCGGGCCAGGTGTCGTCGGGGCCGGGTGGGTCGGTGGACAGGCGGGCAGCGTGCCATTCGTCGACGCGGACGCCGCGCTGGACGCCGCCGAGGCGGGCGGTGCCCTCGAAGTGGAAGCCGTTGCGACGGACGGCGGCGGCCGAGGGGTGGTTGCCGACCATGGCGCGCCAGGTGACGCGGGCCAGGGCGAGGCCGTCGGGGGCGAAGGCGAAGTCGCAGGCCAGGGCGATGGCGCGCGACATCAGGCCGCGGCCGCGGTGGTCGGGGGTGAGCCAGAAGCCGATCTCGCAGACGCCGGGGCTGCGGGTGTGCAGGCCGAGCATGCCTTCGACCTGCCCGTCCGCGGCGGTGCGGATCGCCCAGACGGGCGCGTTGCCCGCCCAGCCGGGTGCGACGACCAGGTCGAGGAATTGCTCGGCGTCCGAGCGGCTGTACGGGACGGGAATCGTCGTCCAGCGACCCACCTCGGGATCCTGGCAGCACTCGGCGATGCGGTCGAGATCGGCGCCGGTCGGGCGGGTGAGCCAGACCGTGCCGTCGGTGAGCGTGTGCTCGTACATCGTGTCATCCTGACAGGTCGACGCCCGGTTTCTCAGCAGGATTTCCGGTCCGTAGGATCATCGACGATGGTTTCCCCGCTTCTCGCCGACCTGTTCGAATCGCATCGAGCGCACCTGCTTTCGGTCGCCTACCGGCTCACCGGAAGCGTCGGCGACGCCGAGGACGCGGTGCAGGAGAGCTGGCTGCGGATGGCCGGGGTGCACCAGTCCGAGATCGACGACCTGCGGGCCTGGCTGACGACGGTGGTCAGCCGGATCTGCCTCGATCATCTGCGCAGTGCGGCGGTGCGCCGGGAAACCTATGTGGGGCAATGGCTTCCTGAGCCGATCGTCACCACGCCGGCACGCACGCCTGATCCGCTGGACGTGGTGGTCCGCAACCAGGACAGCCGGATGGCGGCGATGGTGGTGCTCGACGCGTTGACGCCGCAGCAGCGCGTCGCGCTGGTCCTGCACGACGGCCTCGCGGTGCCGTTCGACGAGATCGCCGAGATCCTCGGCGTATCCGCCGACGCCGCACGGCAATTGGCGGTGCGGGCACGCAAGGCGGCCGCCAAGGCGCCGGAACCGGTCCCCGACGAGGTGCACGACCAGGCGGTGCAGCGGTTCCTCGCGGCACTGGCCACCGGCGACGTCGCCGCGGTGGCGGCCACCCTGCACCCGGACGCGACCTTCGTCGCCGATGCGGGCGGTACGACCAGGACCGCGCTGAATGTCGTCGCGGGAGCGGAGA
Organism: Nocardia sp. NPDC057663; assembly: GCF_042799895.1. Lineage (NCBI taxonomy): Bacteria > Bacillati > Actinomycetota > Actinomycetes > Mycobacteriales > Nocardiaceae > Nocardia > Nocardia sp. NPDC057663. The sequence continues at coordinate 101,558 of NZ_JBHVHX010000018.1, forward strand.
AGATCGCGCGCCTGGCGCTGGGCCTGTGGCGCAAGCACCTGGAAGAACCGGGGCTGGACCTGGGATTCGCCGCGGTGAACGGGCAATCGGGCCTCGTGCTCACCGATCCGAACTCGCCGTTCGGGCGGCCGGTGCGCGTACTCGGATTCGCGGTACGCGATGGAAAAGTCTGGGCTACTTACGATTTCGCCAATGTAGTGAAGCTGTCGGGCGCGCGGCTGCGCTGAACCCGCGCATCGGACCGGACCCGCGCGATCCGGTCCGATATCGCGAGTGTCTACGGGTAGGTCGACCCCCACTGGTGGTCGCCGGTCGACGAACCGAGGTTGTGGTCGCCGGTCGAGGAGCCCATGTTGTTGTCGGGGGTCGCCGAACCGGTGAAGTAATCCACGATCGGGCTGCCCATCAGATGGTCGTGGATGAATCGCAGAGCGGAACCGGCAACCTCCGACGCAGCCGGTCCGGCGATGAAATCGAGCAGAGGTGAGGCCATAGGGAGCCCCTTTCGATATACCACCACGCAGTGGTGTGTGAGGTAGAACACGGCGAGGCTAGCTCAGCCTGGGTGATCGCACAATAGCGCAGGTCAACACGGCAAAACGTTTGTGAAACATGCATGTTCGCTATCGGTCGGCAACGTAACCGAAAAGTGGGATACGCTGCGGAGATGTCGTCTGCGCCGCCCACTGTCTCCCGTTTGCGCCCGTTCGGATCGACCATCTTCGCCGAGATGACCGAACTGGCCGTCCGCCACGATGCGGTGAATCTGGGTCAGGGATTCCCGGATACCGACGGGCCCGCGGGCATGCTCGAGGTCGCCAGGGCCGCCATCGCCGACGGGCTCAACCAGTACCCGCCGGGGCGCGGCATGCCGGTGCTGCGCCAGGCCATCGCCGACGACCGCGCCCGCCGCTACGGCACCGCCTACGACCCGGCCACCGAGGTACTGGTGACCGTCGGCGCCACCGAGGCGATCAGTGCCGCCGTGCTCGGGCTGGTGGAGCCGGGCCAGGAGGTGGCGCTCATCGAGCCGTACTACGACTCCTACGCCGCCTCGGTCGCGCTGGCCGGTGCACAGCGGCGGACCGCGCGGCTGGTCGCCGACGGCGATCGTTTCGTGCTCGACCTGGACAGCCTGCGTGCCGCGATCACCCCGAAAACCCGCATGCTGGTGATCAATTCACCGCACAACCCGACCGGCGCCGTCCTCGATCGCGCCGATCTCACCGCCATCGCCGAGCTGGCCCGCGAACACGATCTGCTGGTGCTGGCCGACGAGGTGTACGAGCACCTCGTCTACGACAACGCCGAGCACATCAGCATCTCCACCCTGCCCGGTATGCGCGAGCGCACCATCGTGGTGTCCAGCGCGGCGAAGACTTTCAATGTCACCGGCTGGAAGATCGGCTGGGTGTGCGCGCCCGCGCCGCTGCTCGACGGTGTGCTCGCGGCCAAGCAGTTCCTCACCTTCGTGGGTGGCGGGCCGTTCCAGCCCGCGGTCGCGCACGCGATCAACGCGGAGCTCGACTGGGTGCACGCCCTGCGCGAGAGCCTGTCCGACAAGCGGCTGCGCCTCTCGGCCGCGCTGCGTGACACCGGTTTCGGTGTGTTCGCCAGCTCGGGCGGCTACTTCGTGTGCGCGGATATCCGCCCGCTCGGTGCCCAGGAGGGTCTGGCGTTCTGCCGCGAACTGCCCGCTCGCCTCGGCGTCGCCGCCGTGCCGGTGAGCGTCTTCGCCGACCACGCCGACGACTGGAAACACCTGGTGCGCTTTACGTTCAGCAAGCGCGACGAGACCATCGACGAGGGTGTGCGCCGCCTGCGCGCGGGAATGCCGGTGCGCTGACGGACTGCCGTGTCAGGGTGAACAGATCGGCTCAGTCACGCGCGTGGCGAGCTAGCGGCGCGTGCCACTGGTAGTGGCGGGCCAGCAGCCGGAAGCCGATGGCCCCGGCGGCGGCGAGCAGCCCGGTCCACGCCCGGTACAGGTCGAAGTGCAGCAGGGTAGCGGTGGTGGCCGCGCCGAACAGGGCGGGGATGGCGTAGAGGTCCTGATCGGGGCGAAGGACGCGAGGCACCTCGCCGCTGAGCACGTCGCGCAGGACGCCGCCGCCGATGGCGGTCGTCAAGCCGAGCAGCGCGGCGGTGGGCGCGCCGAGGCCCGCCGAGTCGGCGATCACGGTTCCGGTGACGCAGAACAGGCCGAGCCCGATCGCGTCGGCGATCTCCAGCGGACCCTTGGTGAGCCGGGGCGAGGGCGCGATGAAGTACAGGACGAAGGCAGTCAGCAGGGACGCGGACAGGTAGGTGAGGTCGGTGAACGCCTCGGGCGGCGTGCGCCCGATCAGCAGGTCGCGCACGATGCCGCCGCCGAGCGCGGTCGCGCAGGCCAGGACCGCCATCCCGAACAGGTCGAGCCGCTTGCGGACGGCCACCAGCGCACCGGAGGCGGCGAACGAGATCACCCCGAGCAGCTCACCGCCGTGATGCACCGCGGTCACCGCGGAATCCAGCTCCGTCACCGACGGCCCGGTCGCGACCGCCGCCACCAGCACCCCAACGCTCACCGCTCACTCCTTCTCGCCCGATCCACCCAGCAGCGTGACACGCAGGAGTGCACCGCCGGCCACCCGGCCTCACCGTGTCGCGCGGTGGGCGGAGAGCTCAGGCCGGCGCGGGACGCGCCTTGTCGGTGGCGAGCAGCACCGCGATGGTGCCGAGCGCGGTCCCCATCAGGTACCGCTGGGTGCGTAGCCAGAGCGGCCGCGCGGTGAGGAAGGCGGCCAGACCGGCCGCGCCGAGCACGATCAGAGCGTTGACGGTGAGCGCGACCGAGATCTGGACCGCCCCGAGCGACAGGCTCTGCAACCACAGCGTCCCGCGCTCCGGATCGACGAACTGCGGGATCAGCGCCATGTACATGATCGCGATCTTCGGATTGAGCAGATTGGTGACGAATCCCATGGTGAACAGCCGTCGCGCCGGATCAATCGGCAGGTCGGCGGGCGCGAACACCGACACTCCACCCGGTCGCACCGCCTGCCAGGCCAGCCACAGCAGATAGCAGGCGCCGGCCAGCTTGATCCCCACATACAGGCCGGGAACCACCGCGAACACCGCCGTGATCCCCGCCGCGGCGGCCAGCAGATACACCCCGAACCCTGCCGCGACCCCGGCCAGCGAGATCATCCCCGCTCGCCGCCCCTGCGCCACCGTCCGTGATACGAGATACATCATGTTCGGCCCTGGCGTCAGCACCATGCCGAGCGCCGCCGCCGCAACCCCGATTACCGCCGTTGTCTGAAGCACTCATCGAGTCTGACCTGGTCAGCCGGGCCTTGTCGCGGTCCAGTCGGCGTCTGCTGGACCCGGGCCGCTGCGCGGGGGACCGAATCAGCCCAGGTCGTGTCGGCCCCGGTCCGTACAATCGACAAAGGCAGCCGAAGCGCCCCATCGCGTCGGTACCCACTGGAGAAACATCCCGGCCGAACGCACCCCGCACAGGGCTGACGAGCCCGTTCGGGGCTGCCCCTCGCCCCAGCAGTCGAAGCGCATGCGCAGCAGGCGCCCGTCTCGAGTGCTGAGTCGAGGGTCGCGAGGCCCAGAACCCGCGGCCCCGGCCGCCGAGGAGCACTGTGACCGACGGTCCTTTGATTGTGCAGAGCGACAAGACCCTGCTGCTCGAAGTCGAGCACGAGCTGGCAGGCAACGCGCGGCAGGCCATCGCGCCGTTCGCGGAGCTGGAGCGTGCGCCCGAACATGTGCACACCTACCGGATCACGCCGCTGGCGCTGTGGAATGCCCGCGCCGCCGGTCACGATGCCGAGCAGGTCGTCGACGCGCTGGTGAACTTCTCGCGCTACGCGGTGCCGCAGCCGTTGCTGGTCGACATCGTCGACACGATGGGCCGCTACGGCAGGCTCCAGCTGGTCAAGCATCCCGCGCACGGCTTATGCCTGGTGAGCCTGGACCGCGCGGTGCTCGAGGAAGTGTTACGGCACAAGAAGATCGCGCCGATGCTCGGTACGCGCATCGACGACGACACGGTGATCGTGCATCCGTCCGAGCGCGGCCACATCAAGCAGATGCTGTTGAAGATCGGCTGGCCCGCCGAGGACCTGGCCGGCTACGTCGACGGCGAGGCGCACGACATCGGCCTGGATTACACCGACGCCAAGTGGCATCTGCGCGACTACCAGGAGATGGCCGCCGACTCGTTCTGGGCGGGCGGCTCGGGCGTGGTCGTGCTGCCCTGTGGCGCGGGCAAGACGATGGTCGGCGCGGCCGCGATGGCCAAGGCCAAGGCGACCACGTTGATCCTGGTCACCAACACGGTCGCCGGCAGGCAGTGGCGGCGGGAACTGCTGGCGCGCACCACACTGACCGAGGACGAGATCGGCGAGTACTCCGGTGAGCGCAAGGAGATCCGCCCGGTCACGATCGCCACGTATCAGGTGATCACCCGCAAGACCAAGGGCGAGTACAAGCACCTCGAGTTGTTCGACAGCCGCGACTGGGGGCTGGTGATCTACGACGAGGTGCACCTGCTGCCCGCGCCGGTGTTCCGGATGACCGCCGACCTGCAATCGCGGCGCAGGCTCGGCCTGACGGCGACGCTGGTGCGCGAGGACGGCCGCGAGGGCGATGTGTTCTCGCTGATCGGCCCGAAGCGCTACGACGCGCCGTGGAAGGACATCGAGGCGCAGGGCTGGATCGCCCCCGCCGACTGCATCGAGGTGCGGGTCACGCTCACCGACGCCGAGCGGATGGCGTACGCGGTCGCGGAACCGGAGGAGCGCTACAAGCTGTGCTCCACCGCGCGTACCAAGATCCCGGTGGTCGAGTCGATCCTGGCCCGGCACAAGGACGCGCCGACGCTGGTGATCGGCGCGTACCTGGACCAGCTCGAGGAACTCGGCATCGATCTGAACGCCCCGGTGATCACGGGCGCGACGAAGAACAAGGAACGCGAGGCGCTGTTCGACGCGTTCCGGGCGGGTGACGTGCCGGTGCTGGTGGTGAGCAAGGTGGCGAACTTCTCCATCGACCTGCCGGAAGCATCTGTGGCGGTGCAGGTTTCGGGCACCTTCGGCTCACGCCAGGAGGAGGCCCAGCGTCTCGGTAGACTGTTGCGGCCGAAACAGGATGGGGGACAGGCGCACTTCTATTCCGTCGTCGCCCGCGACACCCTCGACGCCGAGTACGCCGCGCATCGGCAGCGGTTCCTCGCCGAGCAGGGGTACGCGTACCGGATCACCGATGCCGATGATCTGCTCGGACCGCCGATCGGTGACTGATCTGCTCGAGCCGCTGATCGCCTGTGTGGACGGCGCGTAGCGCTGATCGCCAGGTCGGATCGCGGTACCGTGCGGTGAAGTCCCCAGCAGATAAGTGGAGGCAACACCTCCGCAACTTGTGCTAGGAAGGAACCGTGCGCCGCTTCGAATTCGTGGTCGACCGTGAGCACGCTCATGCGGTCAACGAGACGTTCACCGGGTTACGCAGGATGCGCGTGGTCGCGCTGCTGGTGGCCGGGCTCGCCGTCGCGGCCACGGCCGCCCTGCTGTGGGGCGGGCAGGCATGGGGATACCTGCTCGCGGTGGTGTGTGTCCTCGTGGCGGCGATCGCGCTGTGGGTCGCACTGTGGACCCCGCACCGCTCCAGTATCGAAAAGCTGTACCAGGACGGCGCTTTGGTGCCCGCCGTGGTCACCGAGACCGAGCCGTCCGGCATCGTGCTGCTCGCCCTCGTCGACGTCGCCGAGCCCACGGCGACGACGCGCAGCTGGGCGCTGATCACCCGCAAGGTGCGCACGCTGCCCGGCCACGCGTCCGAGCCGGGTGAGCGGGTGCCCGCGGTCGCGGTCCGCACCGACAGCGCGCCGCGGCAGGTGGGCGAACGCTGGCAGCTGGTCACCGCCATGCCGATCGCCTGGGGCACCCGCGACAGCGCGGTGATCGAGCGGGCCCGTGGCGAGATCACCGAGATCGAATGGCAGTTGCTCACCGAGAACCTGGCGCTGGCCGCGCGGGTGCGGCGCACGGCGACCAAGCGCCTGCTGCTCGACCCGCAGCAGCTGCCCGGCGACCTGGGCTAGGAGCGTCCCGGCGGGGCTGGGACGATGGACTGTGTCCGCGGGGCCCGATCCGGCGAAAGGTGTCTGTCCAGATGCGATGGTCGGCCTCCATCTGCGCGATCCTGGCGATACTGATGCTCGGTATCCGCCCGGTCGACGCGGATTCGGGGCTGATCGGCGCGCCGGGGCTGGGCGATCCCTACTACCCGATGGACGGCAACGGCGGCTACGACGTCACCCACTACGACCTGACGATCGACTACGAACCGTCCACGTATTTCCTGCGCGGCACCGCGCGCATCGATGCCCGCGCGACCCAGCCACTGGCGCAGTTCAACCTCGACTACCGCGGCCCCGAAGTGCTGATGGTGACGGTGAACGGGCAGCCGGCGGGGTTCACGCGCGACGGCGACCACGAACTGGTCGTCACCCCGCTGCTCCCGCTGTTGCCCGGCCTGCCGATGCGGATCGTCGTCGACTACGCCGGTCAGACCGCCGACACCGAGGGCGAGGGCTGGACCTACGCGCCCAGCGGCGGCGCGTTCGCCGTCGGCCAGCCGCACAGTGCGAGCACCTGGTATCCGCTCAACGACACGCCACTGGACAAGGCGACATTCACCCTGCACGCCACCGTGCCCGCCGACTGGGAGGTCATGTCGACCGGTGACCGCACAGTGCACGAGGTGCGCGACGGCCGGCTCGTCACCACCTGGGAGACCAGGCAGCCGGTCATCGGGTACCTGACCACGGTCGCGGTCGACCACTTCACCTTCCTCGAACAGCGGCGAGCGAACGGCACTCCGGTGCTGAGCGCCTTCGCGCCGGAGTCCGAGAGCAATCGCGACGACGAACAGCGTCTGCCGGAGATCCTCGACTTCCTCGAAAACCTGTACGGCCCCTACCCGTTCGACGTCGCGGGCGGCATCTACGTCGACACCGTGATCCCGTTCTCGCTGGAAACCCAGACCCGCCCCACCTATGCGCCGTGGGCGGACCTGGACACCGTGGTGCACGAGCTGGCCCACCAGTGGTGGGGCGACACCGTGTCGGTGAAGCAGTGGTCCGACATCTGCCTCAACGAATGCTTCGCCAGCTACACCGCCGAATACCTCTGGATCGAGCGGGTCGAGCAGGCCGACGTCGACACCAAATACCGCGAGACGATCGCGAAATTCCGGGACGAGCCCGAGTTCTGGGAGATCGCGCTCGCCAATCCCGGCGCGGGCGACGAATTCACCTCGGTCTACTACCGCGGCCCGCTGTTCCTGCACGCCCTGCGCAAACTGCTCGGCGAGGACGTATTCTTCACGGCCATCCGTGATTTCGTGAGTACGCGCCGCGACGGCCATGCCTCGATGCCGGAATTCCGGCAATTCCTGCAGAGCCGGACTTCGATGCCGCTCGGTGAATTCCTGGGCGAGTGGCTGGATTCGACGTCGCCGCCGCGGGAGGCATTCCTGTATCCGGGCACGCTGGGGCGCTGAATCGCCGCGGCGTCGATCAGACTCGGGGTTCCTTGGCTGCTGGTCAGGTTTGATCATCAGCTGGGAGGTGGGGTTCGTAGCACCACGCGGGCGCGGGTCGGCGGTGCGGCGCGGGCTTGCGGTTGCCCTGTGCGTAGCGATGTCGGAATGTGATCCAGCTCGGCGGGCTTTACCTGAAGTGCACTCGAGCTTCTAGTCTAGGTTGTACTGCGTCAAACCGAAGCTAGGAGAAGCGATGACGATCGATGCGGCAGTGCGGGTGCTGGAGCGGTATGAAGGGGCATTCAACTCCAACGACGCCGACGGCATGAACGCATTGTTCTGGGAGGACAGCACTTTCGTGAACTTCAGTGGCAGTGTGGCGGCCGGCCGGGACGAGCTGCTGACCAAACAACGCTTCGTGTTCGGCGCGAACGGGCCACTGCACAACGTGAATGTGCACTACCACCTGGAGAAGACTATCGAGTTGGCACCGACATTCGTGCAGGTCGTTGCGCGGCAACGCACACGAGGTAGCGACGATTCGGCGCGGGACCCGATGCACGGTGTGATCATCTTGACTCTCGAGCAGCGGGCGAGCGAATGGCGTATCCGCACCGGGCAGAACACCCCGGTGAGTATCGGGTAGCGGGTGGGGCGCGTCGACCGCGGCGGCGGAGATGATGTCCTGTGTCGCCTGCCATTTCTCGTACGGCAGGTAGTGCGGGATGGGTGCGGCACGGGCGGTTGACTATTTCTCTTCCATGCGGGCGCGGGCGCGGTCTGCCCATCGCTGCATTCGCTCGAATTGGCTACGTGCGGAAGTCAATTCGCCGCGTGCCCGATGCTCGGCGGTGCGGGCGAAATGGCGCTGCTGTTCGGCGTGCTCGAGTTCGGTGCGCAACTCGTCGATGCGGGACTCGATGGCGTCGAGGTCGGTTTTCGATTGTGCGGCAGCTGCTTCCGCCTCGTCCCGAGCCGATCGGGCAGTCTCGAGCCCGGATTCGGCGTCGTCGAGTTCCTGCTTCGCCTCGGCGAGACGTGCCGTCTCGACGTCCTCCGGTGACTTGCCGGAACGGCGGGTGCTCGCGCGCTTCGCGGGCGCTGCGGCCTTGCCGCCGGTGATCGCGACCAGCCCGGCCGGGCCGAAACCGTCGTAGGTGACGGTGGCGGGCAGGACACCCGCGCGGACCTGATCGGCGACGCCGGGATCGGCCAGCGCGGCGGTGAGGGTCTGGCCGACCTCGCGCAGCACCTGTTCGCTCGCGGGACGGTCGTGCTCGGCGGCCAGTTCGGCCGCCCGCTTGGTCATCGCGTTGACCACTTGCTGGCGTTGCGCGCCGAGCGCGCGGAGTTTGTCGCCGGAGAGCTGGCGCTGCGCCGAACGCAGGGCGTCACCGAGGTCGAGCAGCGCCGCGATCTCCTTCGGCGCGTGCCGGGCCAGCAGGTTGACCGTCCACGCCGCGACCGTGGGTTTGCGCAGCGCGGTGACGGCCTTGGCCAGGTCGCGGTCGCCGTCGGCACGCGCCTGGGCGGCCCGCTCGGTGCGGGTCGCCACGAAGTCGCCGGGGTCGAGGCCGTACAGCTCGCCTGCGACATCGTCGAGGGTCATCTTTGTGATGGTAGCCAGGGTTCGACGTGGCTGAGCGCGGACGACACCGGCTTGGGTATCGTCACCGGCGGTCATGTATGCCTGAACCGTTCGGTGAGTGAGGTTTTCAGTGATTTTCCCAGGAAAGCGGCTGCTGGCGCGGATCGTGCTCGCCCCCGTGGCGACGGTCGCGCTGGTCGGGGCGGTCGTCGCCTGTTCGTCGGACAGCGATTCGTCCGCGGGCGCGGTTACCAAGGGCGCCTGCGTCGAGGTCACCGACAACGCGGCCGACGCGATGAAGGCCAGCGTCGGTGACTGCTCGGCGGCGACGTCGAACTACCGGATCGCGCAGGTCGGCACGGCCCCGCTGACCTGCGCCGTCGAGGACGCCACCTTCAACGGCACCGTCGGCGACACCAAGACCGGGCTCTGCCTGGCCCCCAACTTCGCCCAGGGCAGCTGCTACGCCGACGCGGGCAAGCGTCCCGCCGAGGCTGTCGCCTGCACCGCGCCCGAGGCCACGTTCAAGGTCGTCAAGCGCATCGACGGGGTGGCCGACGAACTCCAGTGCGGCACCGACGCGACCCAGTTCCGCACAGTGACCGACCCGAAGGCCACCTTCTGCATGGCCAAGCCGTAATCCTGGAGCGTCAGTCCAGAAGGGCGACCGACGCGATCCGGTGGAGGGTGAAGTGGCGGGTCGCGCCGGTGACGGGGTCGACGGCGTCGAGTTGGCCGTTGCCGACGCGGACCGGTTCGACCACGCGCTGGCTGGCGACGCCCTGGGCGTCGACGTAGCCGATATTCACCGGGCGGCCCACCCTGGCGGCCAGCTGGAGCAGGGCCAGGGTGGCCGCGGTGCCGGTGCGGGTGCCGTCGGTGCGCACGGACTGGCCGGTGCGGGCACCCGCGGCGCGTTCGCCCGCGCGGAGTTCGGTGACCAGCAGGGACAACTGCTCGTCGCTCGGGGGGCTCGGGCGGTAGGGCTTGCGGGCCAGCGGGCGGACGGCGATGCGGGCGCCGCGCGGGCGCAGGTCGACGATCGCGCCCGCGGAATCCTCACCGGCCGGGGCGAAACCGGCCGCGCGCAGCTGGTCGAGCAGCTCGCCCAGTGGGGCGAGGGCGATGGCGACGGTCGGCGCGATCGCGCGCAAGGCCAGGATGTCGGCCACCGGTGCGGCCAGGACCTGGGCGAGCAGGGCCGGGTCGTCGCTGCGCAGGAACGACTGGGCCATGCCCGCGCGCAGTTGGCCGTGGCGGCGGGCGACGTCGTCGATGAGATAGGTCAGCGACTGGGGGACCGGCGTGCGGGAATGGCCGGCGAACAGGGCGTGCAGTTCGGCGGCGGTCATCCCGGCGTCCAGCGCGCGGCGCACCGAAGCGTCGCCGACCCGGTAGACCGTGGCCGCGCCCGCCGACTCCACATCGGCGACCAGCGCGATCCGGCCGCGTAGTTCGGGGACGAGCGGGCCGGGGGCGATCACCGTCAGGTCGGCTTGGACGAGCACGTGATCGACCGGTTCCGGCAGAGCCGCGGCCATCTCGGCCTCCGCGTCGGCGACGCTGGTGGGCGCGCCGTGCAGCAGGGCCCTGGCGGCGGAATCGAGCGCGCCGCGGCCGAGCAGGCCGACCGTGGCGGCCTCGGCGAGGGTCGCGGTGACCGCGTCGAGGCGGAAGTGCCTGCGCCTGCGCGGCATCCGCCAGGCCAGCAGCTTGCCGATATCGGACGCGGACAGCGCGGTGCCGCTCGGATATTCGGCGAGCAGGCTGAGGATCGCGTGCCGGTCACGCACGGCGTGCGGGATGCGCAGCTCCGCCGAGAGCGCGGCGATCGGCTTGTCGGCGGCGTCGCGCAGGCCGATCATCCAGGGCATGCGGTCCAGGTCCAGCCAGGCCTGTGCCAGCAGCACCCAGCGGGTCGCCGGCGGCGCGTCGAGCCAGGCGTCGGCGGCGGGGGTGGGGGCCCAGAAGTCGTCGGTGGTGTCCAGGTCCGGCATCGGCTCGGGCAGGCCCTTCTCCACGAGCTTGGCGGCGGCGAGCAACTCCAGCAGCAGGCCGGTGCGCGGCTCGTCGACGCCGGTCTGCTTGGCCAGCCTGCGCAATTCGCGCACCCCGAGCCCACCCGCGCGCAGCGCGGGGGCGGGCAGGCGGCCCAGCGCGTCGAGCAGATCGGCGCAATCGCGCAGCAGCTCACCGACTTCACCCGCGCCGACCGCGTTCACCTCGGCGGGCGCGTGCCTGGTCAGCGTGGGCTTCGGCGGGGCCAGGGCATGCGGGTCGGTGACCGGTTCGCCGCGCAGCACCTGACCGACCGTCACCGGCAGCTCGACCGTCTCGTCGTCGATCCGGTGCAGCAGCCTCGCATCCAGCAGGCGCGGCACCGGACGGTCGGCGGGCGTGCCGGGCGCGGCATCCCTGGTGCGGCCGCGCGGGCCCGTGCTGGCCAGCTTCTCCAGCAGCGCCCGTTCGGCCGGACTCGCCTGTGTCAGCGCGGTGGTGACCTCCGGCTCGGTGAGCGCGTCCGGCAGCGCCGTCGTCGCGCCGAGCGGCCAGGGGAGGGCTTCGGCGGCGCTGGGCGACAGGTGCAGGCTGTCGCCGGTCTGCCAGACCAGCGCGCGGTCGAGCAGGCGGGTCAGCGCGGCGGTGAACGCGACCTTGGTGACCCGGTCCTTCAGCTGCGCGTGCAGCGTGGTCTTGGACAGCGGCGTGATCGCGGTGCCGATGGTGCGCGCGTCCTCGTCGACCGTGAGTGCCTCGATGATCGCGAACTCGAGCGTGTCGAGGTCGTCGGCGGCGCGCAGCACCGAGGCCCGCTGCTGGGCGCGCACCGCGAGCACCGACATGGACGCGGGCAGCGGCACCGCCAGATCGGGCCGCAACTGCAGCAATTTCACCAGCTGGACGTCGGTGCGCGCACCGAGCCAATCGGCGAGGGAGTCCGTCGCGATCATCCGATCCAGCCTACGTTGTGCGTATGCCAGAATGAGGCCGTGGTGAACAAATCGAAGAAACCCTACGTCGACAACGGCTGGCCGCAGGTGGCCGACGGCGAGCACGCCGTGACCGAACTGTCGGCGACCCGCGCCGGTAATCTCTCGCCCTTCGGTGAGGACACCGAGTTTCCCGTCCCGGCGGCCAAGCTGCCGTATATCCACCCGCAGACTGTCATCAACCGGGTGTAGTTCGGACGCGAAAGACAAGAGCCCGCATCCCTGGGGGATGCGGGCTCTTGTTGTCTGCGGGGGCGATCAGGAGGGCAGCAGGCCCTTGTTCGCCTCGAAGAAGTCGATCACGGCCGGGTCGAGCTGAGTGCCCTTGGCCGAGTTGAAGAAATCGAGCGCCTGCTGCGGCACGGCGACACCCTGCTGCTGCACGACGGCGAGCGCGCGGTCGACGGCCTGGAAGACTTCCTGGCTCGGATCCTGCACCTGCGGGACGTTGACCTGCGGGACCCAGCTCGGGGCCGAGGGAGCGATGCGCTCGGTCGGGCCGCTGCTCAGACCCAGCTTGGACGAGCAGGAGGGCCAAGCGCCCCAACCCTGCGAAGCGAGAACCTTTTCGGCGACCGCGATCTGCTGCTCGCGGCTGGCCTGGTTGGCCGTGGCGGCGTACTCGCCACCACCGTGTGCGTTCCAGGTGGAGGGCGAGAACTGCAGCCCACCCTGGTAGCCGTTGCCGGTGTTGATGCCCCAGTTGCCGCCGGCTTCACACTGCGCGAGGCTATCCCAGTCGGAGTCGGGGGCCGCGCTGGCGTTTCCTGCGAAAGCTGCACTGGCAGTGCCGATGATGGCGCCGGTGACGGCGACCTTGGCGACAGTGCGGCCGGTGGAAGTCGGCTTGCGGTGGCGTCCACTCATATCGGGTTTCTCCCTCTCGTGCGCACCTGCATGTGGTCCGGACTGAGAGGTCTCCCGGTCCGCTCTCACCCCTGATTCCAATCGGGGTCCGGTACCCGCGGGGTGAGGTTCGGTGCGGCGGGCCGGTGGTTCCGGGGGTTGCCCCGGCTGAGAGAAACGGTACGACGGACAGCGGCGAAAGTCACTATTTGGTAACCGGCGTGTGCGGGTGGGCATCGGGGTGGTCTCAGGGTGATCCCGGAGGCGTCCGCGCAGGTTGTCGCGGTGTCAGGTGTGCGCGGCAGTTGCACGCTCACTTCGTGACCTTGCCGTTATGTGACGAGGATCACACCTCTGTCTGGGCATTGATTCGCCGGGGTAACCGGTTGACGCGTCAACGCGCGCGACGGCCCGACCACAACGCGAACACCAGGCCGAGCAGGAAACCGACCGGCGCGAGCATCGCCAGGCAGTACAACCACAGCCCCGGCGAGCTGTCCGACACGATCGGCGTCACGAAGATCGCGACCACGGCCAGGATCCCGATCCCGAACAGCGCGACGGCGAGGTGCAGCAGGCGATCACTCGGACGCCGGGGGCCGCCCGCGGGCGGAGGTGTGTTGGTCACCGTTGCACCGTAAAACTGATGTGCTCGCGGTATAGCCACCGGGGTAGACTCTGGACACATCGCGTCCTGCCTTGCTGTGGGGCGCGTTCTTTTCGCGACAAAGTACGAAGTAACCCGGACCACAAGGGTCCGGGTGTCGAATGATGAACGGGTGAGCGCAGTGCCGACCGGCCGGGTGAAGTGGTACGACGTCGAAAAGGGCTTCGGCTTCCTTTCCCAAGACGAGGGCGAGGACGTCTACGTCCGTTCCTCCGCGCTGCCCGAGGGCGTCGAAGGGCTCAAGCCCGGCCAGCGCGTCGAATTCGGCATGGCCGCGGGCCGCCGTGGCCCGCAGGCGCTCAGCTTGAAGCTGCTCGAGGCGCCGCCGACCATGCGCGGCAACCAGACCCAGCAGCCTGCCCGCAAGGACGCGGGCCCGCGTAAGTCGCCCGACGAGCTGCACGGCCTGGTCGAGGACATGATCACGCTGCTCGAGACCAAGGTCCAGCCGGACCTGCGCCGGGGCAAGTACCCGGATCGCAAGCTGTCCCAGCGCATTTCCGAGGTCGTCCGCGCGGTCGCCCGCGAACTCGACCACTAGCTCCGGCTTTTCCGCCCCGGCCTCCCCGCGAGGCCGGGGCTTTTGGCGCTATACCTCCGGCGTGCTGATCGACCAGGCGGCGTGCGGGATGTAGCTCTCGCGGCCGGTTGCGATGTCGCGGGCCAGAATCGGCAGCTGCACCTCGATGCCGATCAGGCGCAGGTCCGGCTCGGGCTGGGATTCGATGGTGAGCGCGCGGATGCCCGCGGGGTAGTCGGCGAAGCTGAGCACCCGGTCGACCTGCTCGCCGGAGGGGCGCTGATAGATCAGCTGTACCAGCCAGGGCGATTCGGAGATCTGGTCCGGCAGCGAGATCTGCACGGGCTTGCCCGACTGGACCGCCAGCTCGGCGGTCTCGCCGTACCGGCAGTCCTGCATGGTGACGGTGCAGTACATGAACGGGTCGACGGTGATGGTCTCGCCGTGCGCGTACGCGGTGATCTGCGGTTCGTGCTCGGGCGCCTTCGACACGGCGTACGCGACCAGCCCGGCGGTCACCGCGGCGACGGCGACCAAGCCTGCCGCGACCAGCGCGAAGATCGTGCGGACGTTGAGCTTGCTCACCGGATGGGGTCTCCTGTCCCTCGCGGAACCGCACCGGGGCCGACCCGGTGCGGATGGGTGGTTGGCACTTCCTGCTCGGCGTGCTGCGGACGGTTGCCGCCGAGCCCGGGCAACAGTGAATGCCCGGCGTAGCTGACGAAGGTCTGGATCAGGCCGGCCACCAGGATCACGCTGATCACCGCGAAACCCTTCCAGAATTCGATCGGCAACAGCACACCGGCCGCCCCGCCGATCACCCAGCTCAGCTGCAATACCGTCTCCGACCTGCCGAAACCGGAGGCGATCGACTCCGGCGGCAGGTCGTCCTGGATCGCGGCGTCCAGCGACACCTTCGCCAGGGCGCTCGCCGCCGACGCGACCAGCGCCGCGAAGGCGGCGCCGAACAGATTGCCGGTCAGCATCGCGAACAGCGCGACCGCGGTGCACGCGGCGGTACAGCCGAGCACCACCAGCGAGGGCCTGCCCAGTTGCAGCCGGGCGCCGGTCGCGTTGCCGCCGAAATTGCCGACGCCCGCCGCGACGCCGACCACCGCGAGCATGGCCGCCTGTTCGGTCGGGCTGCCGCCGGAACCCTTGGCGACGAAGGCGATGTAGAAGGTCAGGAAGCCGGTGAGCACGCGAATGGAACTGTTGCCCCACAGTCCGGTGACCACCGCCCGGCCCAGCGGCTGACGCCGTTTCCTGGCAGGCACCGAGGACTCCTGACCCGGCTCCAGCACCTCGGTGTGCGCGTCGTGGCCGTGATAGCTCAGCGTCGCGGGCACTTCGCCCTCGGTCACCTCCACCCACGACGGAATCCGCAGACTCAGGTATGCGCCACCCACGGCGATGCCGGTGGCCAGCACCAGCGCGCCGGTGGAGCCAGCGATCACAGCGGTCAGCGCGGCCAGCGCGCCCGCGCCGATAGTGCCGCCGACCAGGCCGAACACGGTCAATCGTGAGTTGGTGCGGACCAGATCGATATCCGGTGGCAGTACGCGCGGCGTGACCGCGCTCTTGAGTACCGCGAACGATTTCGAGCCGACCATCATGCACAGGGCCAGCGGATACAACCCCCACGTGTCGATCTCGAAGATCAACAGCGCCGCCAAGATCGCGCGCAGCCCGAACGTCGTCGCCAGGGCCAGCCTGCGACCACGCTGCAACCGGTCGAGCAGCGGCCCGATCAGCGGCGCGATGATCGCGAACGGGGCGATCGTGATCAGCAGGTACAGCGCCACCTTCGTCTTGGACTCGGCGGTGGCACTGGCGAAGAACAGGGTGTTGGCCAGGGAGACGGCGATCGCGGCGTCGAGCGCGAAGTTGGCCATCGTGGCGTAGGTGAGCGCGGTCAGGCCGGACTGGTCGGCGCCGTCGGCCTTGGCGGCGCGCTGGAAGGTCGCGAAGCCGCGTTCGGTGAGTTCCCTGCTGCGCATGGCGGCGACGCGGGTCACGGTGAGTTTGCGCGGGATCCGCTGCTCGGCTCGGTCGTCGACGGGCTCGTCGCGGGGGAGCGGGCGGGTCGGCGGCGGAGCGGCGCGTTTGCCGCTGTCGTCCGCGGGGCGTCGCTCACCTGGTGCATCAGGTCCGGCCGGTGCGCCACGCAACGGCGTGGTCGGCACGGAACCCGGGTCCGCCTTGCCACGCCGGAACAGGCTCCTCGACCTGACCGTCGGCGGATCAGGAGAGTCGGGGCGGGGGAAGACCTTGCGCGGCCGCCGCGGCTGTTCGTCGTGACCGGTTTCGCCCGCGCGCGGCGGGTACTGCCCGAAGCCGGGGTGTCGGCCGGGTGGGGTGCCCGCGGCGGTACCGTCCCGGCGACCACGGTCGGGACCGGATGGTTCGCGGGGCGTAGTCACAGTCCAATTCTGGCGCACGCGGGGGCTCGGCGTTCACTCGCGGCGCGGCAGTGTCGGCCACACTGCGTCATTTCGGCACGAACCGCACCTCGAACAGGCGCGGCCAGTACTTGCCGGTGAGCAGGAACCGGTCGGTGCCCGGCAGATGCGCGATGCCGTTGAGGACATCGGTGCCCGCCCGCTCGCCGCGGCTGAGCAAGCCGCCCGCCTCGATGACGGCCAGCACCCGGCCGGTGTCCGGGTCGATCCGCAGGATCTCGTCGGAGGGGTAGTTGTTGGCGTACACCGTGCCGTCGGGGGCGCAGTCCAGCTCGTTCGGCTGCGGGTCGCGGTAGCCGGTCAGGGTCACCGAGCCCGTTTCCGCGAAGGTCACCGGATCGCGGAAGGTGAGGGTGGGCGTGCCGTCGCTCATCACCAGCCGCTGCGGCTGCGCGCACAGGCCCCACCCCTCGCCCTCGTAGCGGACGCGGCCGGTCTCGGCCAGGGTGACCGGGTCGCGCGCGATGGCGACCTCGTCCTGCCAGGTCAGCTGCCAGACGATGCCACCCGCCCTGGTCATCCCCTCCCCGAACATCGCGGTGGGCAGGTCGGCGCGCGCGGTCTCCGCGCCGGTGGCCTGATCGGCGGCCCGCGCGCTCGACACGCCCCACATGCCGGTGCTCTCGTAGCGGATGCCGTCGACGACCTCGAGACCCTGGGTGAAAGCCTGCGGATCGTGCGGTGACGAGCCGATCACCTCCACGCGCCAGCGCACCGGCTCGGGCTCTCCGGAGCCGCCGCAAGCCGCCGCGCCGAGCATGCTGACCAGCACTGCGACGGCCAACGAACTCCGATTGCACTTCATACGGCAAAATGTATGCCGTGAGCGCAGTATCTGTTTCGGAGTCCGGCGTGCGTCCTGTTCTGGCCGATGCGGCCGAAGTCGCACGTCGTGCGCTCGTCGAGTTGGAGCCCGACGGGGTAGGAGCCCATCTGGGGGTGAGCGCCGAGGACGAGACGGCGGCCACCCACCGGTTCGAGGCGACCCTGCCCGGCTACCGCGGCTGGCAGTGGGCCGTCGTCGTCGCCGCGCCGCCGGAGGCCGAATACGCCACGGTCAGCGAGTCGGCGCTGCTGCCCGGCCCCGACGCCCTGATCTCCCCCGACTTCATCCCGTGGGAGCAGCGCGTCCGCCCCGGCGACCTCGGCCCCGGCGACCTGCTGGCCCCGCCCGCCGACGATCCGCGTCTGGTCCCCGGCTACCTGGCCACCGGCGACCCGGTCGTCGACGAGGTGGCCCACGAGGTCGGCCTCGGCCGCACCCAGGTGCTCAGCCTCGAAGGCCGCCTCGAAGCCGCCCAGCGCTGGTACACCGAGTTCGGCCCCGACACCGAGATGGCGAAGGCCGCCCCCTCCACCTGCGGCCTGTGCGGCTTCTACCTGCCCCTGGCAGGCGCCCTGCGCGAATCCTTCGGCGTCTGCGGCAACGCGATGGGCGCCGACGGCCACGTCGTCCACGTCGAATACGGCTGCGGCGCGCACTCCGACGTGATCGCCCCCAGCGGCAACGGTTCACCCCGCTACGAAGCCTTCGACGACCACGCCGTGGATTTCGTCGAGATCGCGCGGCCTGCCGCCGTGGAAGCGGCTCCCGCCGAGCCCGCACAGCCCAGCGACTCGCAGGAGACCGCCGAGGCGGAAGCAGCGGACGCGGCCGCCGCCGAACGCGCGGCACGCGCCGAAGGCGCCCGCCCGGAGTCGGCCGACGAGGTCGTCGCCGCAGAGCTGATCGCGGATGCCGAGTCTGCGTCGGCTACGGAGACTGCCGCTGCGTCTGCCCCGGAGGCCGAGGCTGCCGCCGTGGAGGCTGTGTCCGACTCGGGTGCTGAGGCCGTCGCCGTGGAGGCTGTGTCCGACTCGGGTGCTGAGGCCGTCGCCGTGGAAGCTGCGTCCGCCGCAGGTGCCGAGGCTGCCGTTGCGGAAGCTCCGGCCGAGGCGAAGACCGACGAGGCTGAAGCCGTTCCGACCGCTGTCGCCACCGAACCGCAGGCCCCCACCGCGCACGCCGAGGTTGCCGCTGAGACGCCGTCGGATGCTGAACCTGCCGCGGCCGCCGAACCCACCGCGGAGGCGCAGAGCGCCGCCTCTGGTGACGAAGCGGAGTCAGGCCAGACCGTCGCCACGGAGTCGCAGGCTGACGCCGAGGTGACCGCGGGCGCAACTCCGACCGGCGCCGACGACGTCGTGGCCGAATCTGCTTCTGGCGCTGAGGCTGCGACGGAATCCAACCCGGCCGCCACGGAGGCACCCGCCTCGGGTGTTGGGGCTGAACCCGCCTCGGGCACCGATGTTGCGGCTGGTACGGCTGCTGAGGCGGATTCTGCTGGTGCCGAACAGGTCAGGGCCGATTCTGTGTCGGGCGTGGAGGCTGTGGCCGACGGACCGGAGGCCGTGGCCGAACAGGGCGCGGCCGAATCTGCTTCGGGTGCCGAGGCTGGTTCCGAAGCGGTCGGTGAAGGCACCGCGAACGGTGCGCCTGCCGATGAGGCTGTGGCCAGCGAGCCCGGTGCCGAGGGTGCGGGCAATTCGGTGAGTGAGCACGGATCGCCGGTGGCGCGCTGAACGGTTCGGCGGATCCCTTCGGCACCGCGGAGCTGCGTGCCGGAGTGCTTGCCGCCTGGCGGGATTCGCCTACTCGGCTGCGCGAGGACAGTGCGAGCGAGGCCGATCTGGTGGCCGCGGGCTACCGGGACCGGGTGCTCACCGAGCTCGCGCAGAATGCCGCCGACGCCGCGGCGAAGGCGGGGGTTGCGGGCGAGCTCACCGTGCGGGTGCTCGACGGGCGCCTGCATGTCGCCAATACCGGTGTGCCGCTGGGTGTTTCCGGTGTGCATGCGCTCACCGCCCTACGCGCGTCGGGGAAGACCGATGGCGAGCAGGTCGGGCGGTTCGGTGTCGGTTTCACGGCGGTGCGGTCCGTCGGCGACGAGATCGAAGTTCGCTCCACGTCCGGATCGATCCGCTTCTCCCGTGTCGCGACGCTGAACGCACTGCACGACATCGGGATCCAGATCCCTGACGACCTGGCGGCGATCGCGCCACCGGTGCTGCGCCTGGCCTGGCCCGTGCCGACCACCCCGGTCGCCGGTGCCGACACCGAGATCGTCATCCACCTGCGCGACGACGTGGACGCTGACGCCCTGCTCGACGCGATGCGCGCAGAAGCACCCGATCTCCTCCTGGAACTCCCTGCCCTGCGCCGCATCCGGATCGCTGACGCGGAGTTCACCAGCACCGTCACCGACATCGGCACCGACGGCCTCACCGAGCTGTCGATCACCCAGTCCGGTGGCACCACCCAGCGCTGGTGGCAGTACAGCACCCCCAGAGCCCGCTGGCTGCTGCCCCTGCGCGACGGCCGCCCCGTCGCCGCCGCCCCCGACGTCCTGCGCGCACCCACCCGCTCCGACGAGGAACTGTCGCTCCCCGCGATCCTGGTCGCCGACGTCCCCATGCAGCCCGATCGCCGCCGCCTCCTCCCCGGTGCCCGCCTCACCGAAATCGCCACCGGCTACGCCGATTTCGCCCGCGCCCTCCCACCCCGCGACCGCCTCGTCCTGGTCCCGGCCCCCGGCTTCGCCCGCAGCGAAGCCGACAGCCTCCTCCGCGAAGCCGTCACCACCGAACTCCGCACCCACCCTTGGCTCCCCGTCTGTCCCACCTCCAGTACCGGCCGAGCCGACGTTGGTACCGATGACTTCGTGCCCGGTGCGCCGGCCGGGTCCGCGACTGCCGTAGATGTCCTTGCATTCGATGTGGCTGCCGGGTCCACCGCCGACGACGCGCACGGAACATCCGCACCCGTTACGCCTGGGCATACCGGTGCAGACTCAGCTGCCACCCCCTGTGGCATCCCGAACCGCGCGAGCGTATTCCCCGACCTCACCCCGGAATTGGCCGCTCTGCTCGCCGAGATCACCGGCCCCCTGGTGATCCCGGAGCTCTCGGGCCGCGCCCAGCAGGAGAAGCTGTCCGTCCTCGACGTGCATCGTCTCGGCCCCGCCGCCCTGGCCGACCTGTCGAGCGGCTTGGATCGGGAACCGCACTGGTGGCAGCGGTTCTACGCCGCGCTCGAACCGTTCGTGGTCGACACCGTGACCGCCGAGGAGTTCGGTGCGCTCGCGGTGCCGCTCGCGGACGGCAGGCTTGTCACCGGCCCGCGCACCGTCGTGCTCGACGACCAGCTCACCGTCGCCGTCCCGGTGCACTGGGCCCGCCTGGTGCACCCCGGCGCCACGCATGCCCTGCTGGCCCGCCTGGGCGCCCGCAGCGCCACCGCGGAGGACCTGCTCACCGATCCGGGCCTGCACGACCTGCTCGAGCACGACCCGGCCGATCCCGACACGGTCGACGCGGTCCTGCACCTGGCCCCGTTCGCCACCCCGGAGCTGCTGCTCTCCTGGCTCGGTCTGCTCGAATTGCCCGACGACACAGGCGAACTACGCCCCGCCGACGAACTGCTGCTCCCCGGTGCCCCGCTGGCCGCCGTCCTGGAGGCGGACTCGCCGTTCGGCACGGTCGCCGACGACGTGGTCGCCGAGTACGGCGAACAGGCCCTGCGCGCGATCGGCGTCGGCTGGGACTTCGCGGTGCTCACCGACCCCGATCCGGTCGGCCCCGACCACGATCTCGACGACGAACACGACTGGTGGGACAGCCTTTCCGCGGACCCCCGCGAGCTCGCCGCCGTCCGCGACCTCGATCTGGTCGACGAGAACCGCTGGCCCGCAGCGCTTCGCCAGCTGCTGTCCGAACCGCGCACCCGCGCCTTGCTCGCCGACCGCGACGGCTACACCGCCTGGTGGCTGCACCGCCACGCCCACATCGACGGCATCACCCTCGGCCGCTTGCGGCACCCCGCTGACGACGAATTCGCGGGCCTGCTCCCGGCTTTCGACGTCGACGGCATCGAAGGGCCGGATCTGGATGTCCTGCGACCGATCCTGGTCCGCCCGGACGTGATGTCGGCCGAACTGGCCGAGGAACTCCTCGACGCCCTCGCCGATCCGTCGAAAACACCGGCGCCCGAGGTCATCGCCCACACCCACGCCCGCTTGGCCGCCGCCGTCGAATCCGGCGCGCTCGATCCCCGCGAACTGGATCTCCCCGAGCAGGTCCGCGCGCTGTCCGGCGCGGTCGTCGACGCGGGCACCGCCATGGTCCTCGACCAGCCCTGCTTCGGCCTGGTCGTCCCGCCGGAGCGGCTGGTGGCCGGCGACACCGCCCATGCGGGCGCGCTGGCGTCCCTGCTCGATCTGCCGCTGGTCTCGGCGGAGGTCAGCGCCGAGGTACTCGGCACCGGCAGGCGAACCACCTGGGCCGCCGACCCGCTCGGCGTGGTGCTGCGTCAGCTGTGGTCGCCGGCGGACACGGCCGGCGACCTGGTCCTGCACGACACCCTCGAGGTGTATCTGCGCGGTGCGCTGTCGGGCACGGTGCGGGTGCCGTGGTGGCACACCGACGACGCCGTGCACGTCCAGGTGCCGCGCGGCTAGCTCGCGTGCGCGACAACCATCTCGGCGAGCAGATCGAGCTGGGTCTGCACGGCTTCGCTGTCGTCGTCGACCAGCCAGCGCAGCACGATGCCGTCGATGACATTGAGGATGAACCGGCTCAGGTCGGTGACGGGGATGTTCCACTGGGTGCCGGTCGCTTCCCGGCTGTGGTCGATCACGTCGGCGACGGTGCTGTCGTTGAACGCGTACTGCTCGCGGGCGATCGCGATCTTGGCCGGTGTCGACTCACCCTCGCGCAGTGCGTAGGTGGTGGTTTCGTAGGTGAGCAGCTGACGTTCCGGGGTGGCTTCGATGTTGCGCCACATCAGTTCGAGGCCGCCGCGCACCAATTTCTGAAGCGCTTCTTTTCCTGTTCCGGCATCCGTCCAGATCGAATCATCCGCATCGACGGAATCGCGCAATTCCATGGACAACGCTTTGACCAGCTCGGTCATCAGCGCATCCTTGTTTTCGAAACAGTAATGCACCACACCAAGCGAAACACCTGCCGCTTGGGCGACATCGCGGGTGGTCACGCCCGCGACGCCCTTTTTCTCGGCGAGACCGATCGCTGCCTCGATCAGGTGGGCTCGTCGTTCTTCGACGCTCAATCGGGAGGACACGTGTGCGAGTTAAGCGCTCGCGTGGCAAACAGTCAATTCGCCGGTCCGCGAGAAAGTACTGGACATGTGACCAGTTGATGTGGTTGTCTCCGAAACGGAAGTTGCGAAGGAGTCCCTGATGCCCTTGTCCCGCCGTACTGTTCTCACCGCTTCGGCGCTGGGTGTGGCCGCCGTCCCGGTAGTCGCCACGCTCGCCGGCACGGGAACGCCCACCGCGCACGCGAATCCGAAACCGGACGGGTTCGAATTCGGGTTGGGTATCGCCGATCTCACCGGACCCGCCGCGGAATGCGGCATGATGGGCTACTCGCAACTCGATCAGGCCACCGCGGGAATTCATCTGCGCCCGCGGGCGCGCGCGTTCGTGATCGGCTCCGGCGGAAATCGGATCGCCTACGTCGCGGTGGAGAACGGCGCGGTGTTCGGATCGGTCCATCGCGGTGTGCTGTTCGCGCTCGCGCAGCGATTCGGTGATCGCTATACCGAGCGAAATGTCGTGCTCACCTCCACGCACACCCATTCCAGTTGTGGTGGTTCCGCGCACGACTACGCCTACACGCTGGCGACGCTCGGATTTCAGCAGCAGGTGTACGACGCCGAGGTCGACGGCATCATCGAAGCGATCGTGGCGGCCGACGCCGACTTCGGTCCCGGCACGATCGCGCTGGGTCGCGCCGAATTGCACGATGCCAGCGTGAACCGTTCCCGCGTCGCCTTCGAGCGCAATCCCGCGGCCGAGCGCGCGGTGTTCCCCGGCGCCGTCGACCCGGCGGTGACCACGCTGGTCTTCGCCCGGGCGGGCCGCGAGGTCGGCGCGCTCACCTGGTTCGCCACCCACAACACCTCGATGACCAACGCGAACCGCCTGATCAGCTCGGACAACAAGGGCTACGCCAGCTTCGCCGCCGAGCACATCGAGCACGGCGTGCGCCATCTCGACGGCGCAGCGTCCTATATTGCCGCGTTCGCGCAGACCAATGCCGGTGACATGTCGCCCAATCTCAACCTCGCGCCGGGTGACGGGCCGACCACCGACGAGTTCGAGAACACCAGGATCCTCGGCGAACGCCAGTACGCGGCATCGAAAGCGGCTGCGAAGCAGGCCAGTTCGATGGCGGGCGCGGTCGACTCGCTGCTGTGCTACATCGACCTGGCCGACCTCGCGGTCGACGGCCGCTTCACTCCCGACGGCGCACCGCGGCGCACCTCGCCCGCCGCCGCGGGCGTCTCGCTGATCGCAGGCAGCGTCGAGGACGGTCCAGGCCTGCCCGGCGGGCCGATTCCCGAGGGCGTACGCAATCCGCTGGTGGACTTCCTCGGCGGGGTCGACCAGCTACCTCCGGCCTGGCTCGCGGATGCCCAGGCGCCCAAGGCGATCGCGGTGCCGCTCGGTCTGCTCCCGCCGGTGCCGTGGGTGCCGAATGTGGTGCCGATCCAGCTGATCCGGATCGGCGGGCTCTATCTGGCCGCCGCGGGTGCGGAATTCACCATCGTCGCGGGCCTGCGGGTGCGGCGGGCGGTGGCGACGGCGCTCGGCGTCGACCCGGAACAGGTGCTGCTGCAGGGCTACGCGAACTCCTACCACGAATACGTCACCACGCCAGAGGAGTACGACGCGCAGCAGTACGAGGGCGCGTCGACGCTGTTCGGGCGCTACACGCTGGGCGCGTACCTACAGGAATTCACCCGGCTGGCCGAGGCGTTCGTGGCGGGCGGGGCGATCGGCCGCGGTCCGGCCCCGCGCGATGTCTCGGCACTGCAACCGAACTTCGCCTCGACCCCCGGCCCGGACGCGACACCGCAGGGCCGCGCCTTCGGCGACGTCCTCGTGCAGCCGCCCGCGCAGTGTCCGCGCGGGGAGCGGGTGGCGGTCGAGTTCATCTCGGCCCATCCGAAACACAATCCGCGCCGCGGCGACACCTTCCTGGCGGTGCAGCGCCGCACGGGCGCCGGCGACTGGGTGCGGGTGGCCAACGAGGGGGAGTGGGACGTGCGATTCCACTGGCGCAAGGAAGGCGACGCGATCTCGATCGCCAGATTCACCTGGGACATCCCCGCGGCGGCCATACCGGGGGTGCACCGGTTCGTGCACTACGCCGACGCGCTTGGCGTCGACGGGGCGCTGCGTCCCGTCACCGGGACCAGCGCAGAATTCGAGGTGACCGGTTAGTCGGTCCCCAGCCCCACCTGGGCGCCCTTGTCGCCGCGCCGGGCGGACCGGCGCTGCGCGAGGAAGATCGACAGGCCGAGCACGCCGACCGCCAGGCCCATCAGGCATACTGGCCGGGCCTCTGACCAGGCCGGATTCAGCCACACCAGCGCCGCGGCCACGAGCCAGGCGGCGAAACCGACGATGACGACCGGCCGCGGATCTACCAGACGTCGGGGCAGCGCGGGCATCTCGGAACTGACGTGGCCGATATCCATACCCAAACAGTAGCCGCGTGAAACCCGTCAGGGGGCGCGGCCGTACCGTAGAGTTCTGCACTGTGACAACGCCATCGGACGTCCGTGCCCTGGCCGGTGATCTCTCACTGGCCGTCGTACGGCTCACGCGACACCTGCGCGGCCGCCGTGCCGACGCGCAGATTTCGCTCACCCAGCTGTCGGCTCTGGCGACGCTGGCGCGTGATGGCGCGATGACGCCCGGGGTGCTGGCAGGCAAGGAGCGGGTGCAGCCGCCGTCGATGACGCGCGTCATCGCCTCGCTGACCGACCTGGATCTGGTGCAGCGCCGCCCGCACCCGACCGACGGCAGGCAGATCATCGTGTCGCTGTCACCGGCCGGGCGCGCGCTCGTCGCCGACGAGACGCACGCCCGCGAGGCGTGGATGACCGATCAGCTCTCGCGCCTGCAGCCCGAGCAGATCGAGATCCTGGACCGGGCCGTCGAGATCATGAACCAGATCGTCGCCGAATCCGAGTGATCAGTGCGAGGCGCGCGCGTCGTCGGCGTTGACCACCTCGTGGCCGAGCGGGAACAGCGACAGCGGCACCAGCTTGAGGTTCGCCCAGGCGAACGGCAGTCCGATGATCGTGATCGCCAGGGCGATGCTGGTGACGATATGGCCCAGCGCCAGCCACCAGCCGGCGAAGATGAACCAGATCACATTGCCGATCAGCGAGCCGGCGCCCGCGCTCGGCTTGCCGACCACCGTGCGGCCGAAGGGCCAGAAGACATACCCGGCGAGCCGCAACGAGGCGATCCCGAACGGAATCGTGATGATGAGGATGAAGCAGATCAGTGCCGCCAGCAGATAGCCCAGGGCCATCCAGAAGCCGCACAGCACCACCCACAGGATGTTCAAGATCAACTGTACGATCTTCATACGTCCATCATGCCAGGATTGTCCAGTGGCCGAAGTGATCGACATCGACGACCCCGCCGACCCCCGCGTCGACGACTTCCGTGACCTGTCCTCCGCCGACCGCAGGCCGGACCTGCCGGGGCGAAAAGGCCTGGTCATCGCCGAGGGCGTGGTGGTCGTGCAGCGGATGCTCGGCTCCCGGTTCACCCCCAGCGCCCTGCTCGGCGTCGGGAAACGCTACGAGCCGCTGGCCGGGGACCTGGCAGGCCGCGACATCCCGTACTACCGGGCCAGTGCCGAGGTGATGGCCGAGGTGGTCGGCTTCCATCTCAACCGCGGTGTTCTCGCCGTCGCGCCGCGTCCGGCCGAGCTGACGCCCGCCGAGGTGCTCGACGGCGCCCGCACGGTCGCGGTGCTCGAGGGCGTCAACGACCACGAGAACCTGGGCTCGATGTTCCGCAATGCCGCAGGCCTCGGCGTGGACGCGGTGTTGTTCGGCGACCGGTGCGCCGATCCGCTCTACCGGCGCGCGGTGCGGGTCTCGATGGGGCACGTGCTGCGGGTGCCGTTCGCGCAGCTGCCGTCGTGGCCGGGTGGCCTGGATCTGTTGCGCGAGGGCGGTTTCCAGATCATCGCGCTGACCCCGAATCCGGCGGCGGTGAATCTGGCGACGGCGATGACGGGCAAGCGGGTCGCGCTGCTGCTCGGCGCGGAGGGACCCGGACTCACCGAGGAAGCCATGCGCGCCACCGATGTTCGCGCCAGGATCCCGATGTCGCCCGGCACCGACTCGCTCAATGTCGCGACCGCGGCGGCAATGGCGTTCTACGAGCGAGTGCGGACCTCGTGACGCAGGAGCCGGACGGTCCCTATCGCGCCCAACCGGATTCGGTGCCGTGGGTCGCGGGCTGCACCGTGGTCGTGCTGGTGGCGGTGCTCGGCGCGGTCGCGGTCTACGCGTTCGGAGCCGCGCTGGCCACGGTGCATCCGCTGCTGGCCGTCGCGGTGAATCTGGTGGCCGCGATCGGGGTGGCGCCGACGGCGTGGCGCTGGCGGTTCACGCCGGTGGTGCGGTGGGTGCTGGCGGGCGCGGCGATCGGCGTTGTGCTCGGCTGGCTGGCGGTGATCATCGAAAGGTTCAGCGGCTGAGCCGCGTCACAGCACCCGGGCGGAGCGCCGCAACCAGTCGAACATTCCCCGCTTGCGGCGGGTGGCCGCGCTCGGCCTGGCCACCTGTGCCTGCCGGGGTGCCTGGCCCTTCGGATACAGCGTGAACCCGCAGACCGGCAGGTCGCCCGGGACGAGCGTGCCCGGCCCGGCGGGAGTGCGGTAGTGGAAGCCGAGCCATTCGGCATTGGCCGCGTCGGCGAAGTCGGGCGGATCGAACGGCAGCGACGGCGCTCCCGGATGCTTGTCGCCCCACCACGGCACGGGATGCTCACCCGCCCAGAACGGCCGCTCCCACACCATCGGCAGCCCTTCGTTCTCCAGGATGTCGACCCGGGTGGAACTGAACGAGCGCCGGAATTCGCCCCGCTCCCAATGCGCGAACGCACCCCAGTGCAGTGTCGCGTCGAACGACACCAGATAGGTGTGTTCGGACGCGAGCGGCCGCACCAGCAGCTCCGGCAATTTCGTCGGCCGCACCAGCGCCGCCTCGGCCGTGCACACGACCGTCAGCCCCGGATAGCACCCGATGTACACCTCGTCCCGATCGGGCGCGGCACACCCGTTGAGCGTCCCGATCATGATCGGCACCACATCGTGCTCGGCATACAACTGCCCCGCGAGTGCCGCCGCGGCCGCGGCATCCGGCTCGGGCCGCTCCCGCAATACGGCCACGGGGTCAGCCGTGTCGACATACCAGAGGGTGGAAGCCGAATGCATAACCGCCACCTCCACCGAATCACCTGCTCCAGTAAGGACATGGGTAACTCACCGGGTACGGGCTAACTCGACCTCGCCGTGAACACTCGGCCGCCAACGTATCCGCACCCCGCCCTCGAGTCTGGCCTGAAGTCGCGGAGAGGCGGTCAGTGCCCGGAGCTGCGGACGCCCAGTAAGACGTCTTCCCACGACGGCATCGGCGCCTTACCCCGCTTGGCGCGTGCGGGCTTCGCGGCAGGCTTCTCCGGTGCCGGTTCCTTCGCCGCGGGTTCCTTGTCCTGCGCCGCAGGCTGACTCGGGGTCACCGGAACGGCCGGGATCGGCGCGGCGGGTACCGGGGCGGCCGGAATCGCCGCCGCGCCACCGCCGGCCGCGACCGCGCGCTGCTCGAAGTACTCGTCCAGCGTCGGCTGGGCGGGGCGGCTCGCCGGACGTGCGGTCGGGGCGACCTGCTCGCGCGGACGCGGCTCCACCGGGGTGGGCGGTTCGACGACCGGTGCGGCCTGCTCCACCGGCGTGGGCAGGATGGTGGCGAGCCCGCGCAGCGCGCGACCGAAATCAGGATCGATCAGGTCGCTCGCGGGGTCGTCGAGCGGGGACACCGAGCCGCCGTGCGCGTCCGGCTGGTAGCGCCAGTGCGCCGCGATCTCGGAGTGTCCGTGCCGCCACTGCAATTGGGCGACCCAGAAACCCTTTTCGTCTTTCCAGGCATCCCATTCGGCCTGTTCGATGGTGTGGCCGCGCTCGGCGAAGGCCGCGGTGACGATCTCGTGCAGCGTTTCCACCGCGGGGCCGTCGGGGCGCACCGGATGCGCTTTCTGCGCCAGTTCGGCGGCGCGTGCGCGTTCCAGCAACACCGGGTAGGCGAAACGTTCGACTTTGGTGGCCTGCATCCCGGACTCCGCCGTGACCTGCTCGACGGACGCTCCGGCTCGAATACGGGCCTGGATATCGCGAGGACGCATAGACGCTTCCGTTTCGATCTCGATCTGGCCGAATCGTGCGAGGTCGCCGCGCGCCGCCGCGCGGAGCTTGTCGTCGGCGGGCAACCGGAACTTGGTGCCGGACTCGGTGTCACTGCACACGATGTGCGTGGAGTCGGGCGTCACCCCGATCACTCGAAGTTCACGCACCGTTACCTCCCTATCGCGTCGGCTACGACACCGCCCACTTTCCTAGACAGTAGTGCACATTACTTGCCCACGGCAGCAGACACGCACGACCGAAATCGCGCACCGGGACGCCAGGTCCCGCTAATCTGAGCGGCTCACCACACGAATCTTGGTCGTGTGCAGGGATTTTGGTGATGGATCAACATCAAATACCGACCGGCGACCGAGTGATCAAAAGCAAATGTTGCGAACCCGCGCAGAACCCATGCAAAGGGCCGGTGCCCGGTGCACCGAAAAAGGTTCACCGGGCACCGGCCCTGATTGCGGTCTTATCTCAGAGCTGGCCGACGACCCAGTCGATCGAACGGGTCAGCTGCGACACGTCTTCCGGGTCGATCGCCGGGAACATGCCGACGCGCAGCTGGTTACGGCCCAACTTCCGGTACGGCTCGGTGTCGACGATGCCGTTGGCCCGCAGGATCTTGGCGACCTGGGCGGCGTCGACGGCATCGTCGAAGTCGATGGTGCCCACGACCTGCGAACGGTGCGCCGGGTCGGTGACGTACGGGGTGGCGAAGGAGCTCGACTCGGCCCACGAGTACAGGCGCGAGGACGAGTCCAGGGTGCGCTTGACGGTCCAGTCCAGGCCGCCGTTGGCGTTCATCCACTCGATCTGGTCGGCGAACAGCAGCAGGGTGGCCAGCGCCGGGGTGTTGTAGGTCTGGTCCTTGGTGGAGTTGTCGATGGCGATCGGCAGCGACAGGAACTCCGGGGTCCAGCGACCCGAGGCCTTGATCTCCGCGACGCGGGCCAGCGCGGCCGGGCTCATGATCGCGATCCACAGGCCACCGTCGGCGGCGAAGCACTTCTGCGGGGCGAAGTAGTACACGTCGGAGTCGGCGATGTTCACCGGCAGGCCGCCCGCGCCGGAGGTGGCGTCGATGGCGATCAGGGCGTTCTCCGAGCCGACCGGACGCGAGACCGGGATGGACACACCGGTCGAGGTCTCGTTGTGGGCCCAGCCGATGAGGTCGACCGAGGGGTCCGAGACGGGCTCGGGCGCGCTGCCCGGCTCCGAAGAGACGACGATCGGGTCACCGATGAAGGGGTTGCCCTTGGCGACCGAGGCGAACTTCGAGGAGAACTCGCCGTTGGTCAGGTGCAGCGAACGCTCGCGGATCAGGCCGAACGCGGCGGCATCCCAGAACGCGGTGGTGCCACCGTTGCCGAGTACGACCTCGTAGCCCTCGGGCAGCGAGAACAGCTCGCGCAGGCCGTTGCGCACCCGCGCCACGACGTCCTTGACCGGCTTCTGGCGATGCGAGGTGCCGAACACCGAGGCGCCGACAGTCACCAGGGACTGCAGCTGCTCCGGGCGGACCTTGGACGGGCCGCAGCCGAACCGTCCGTCGGCGGGCTTGAGGTCGGCGGGAATGGTCGGGAACGCACTGGTCATAGGGGTGAGTTTAGTGGTGGGCGCGCGGGAGTTGTCGGGGTGGGTGGTGCTGTGAGGCGGGACACTCGGTGTCGGACTGATTCCACTGCGTCGACCGCACACCATCGACGCAATCGGTGTGAATCCCGACCGAAACCGCGATCGGTGAACGCGCAGCGCAGTGGTCTCCCGGGTTCGGGGGTGGGGACTCGGGTCGTGAGTGCGGGGAATTTGCCCTTGTAAGTAGGAGATTCGCATTACTCTCCTGCTATGAGTCTCGTTGCGGTCGACTCGGGTCGGACCCTGCTCGACCGGTGTGCCTGGGCGTTCGGGAGGCGGCCGGGATTGCTGGCCGAGAGCTCTCGGCGGGAATTGCTGATCAGGGGGTTGCCTGCCACGGCCACCGTGCTGTCGGTGTGGTCGCGGCGCGGAGAGGGCGGGTACCGGTTCTCCGTGCGGGTGCAGGTGCCCGGCGAGCTGACCTACGACGCGCGCGTCCGGCAGCGGGTGCGTAGCCAGGACCTGGAATGGATGCAGCCCGGTGACGCCGTCGGTTGCCGGGTCGACCCGGGCGATCGGGAACGCGTGGTGCTGTTCGTGCCCGAGGTGCCACAGTCCGGCCGGAGTACGGCCGCCAAGATCCTGGCCAACGGGCGCAGAGCCGAGGCGACCGTGCTCGCGGTCGCGCCGATCGCCGCCGATTACACCGGCCGCGACGATCCGGTGCTGCGCCTGGACCTCGAACTGCGCGCCTGGGACGAGCCGACGCCGTGGCGGGTGCGGCTGATCCAGCCGGTGCCACTGGCCGCGGTCGGCCAGATCGAACTCGGCACCCGTCTCGAGGCCGCGTTCTTCACCGTCGACCGGGGGAACTCCGTCGCCATCGACTTCACCACCCTGACCGACAACCGCTGACTACAGGTGCACGAAGCTGAACCCCGCCGCACGCAGCGCGGGGATCGCGACGGCCATGCCCGCCGCGGTGCCGGACTTCGGGCGGTGCAGGTGGGCGAGCACGATGCCGCCGGGCGTGGCGGCGCTCATCGCGCGTTGCACCTGGGCCGCTGACGCCGTGGCGCCGAAGTCGGCATTGACGGTGAAGCCGAGGGGTGTCTCGCCCAGTTCGTTCACGATGGCGACCGCGACATCGTCGTAGTGGGCGGTGCCTGCGCGGAAGAAGCGCGGTGGCTTGCCGGTGAGCTCGGTGATCCGTTCGTGGTTGGCCCACACCTCGTGCACCGCCTCCTCGGCCGAGACGGTGCCCGCGATGTTGTAGGCGGCGCGGCCGGTGACCGAGAGCGGTTTGTGTGCGACGCCGTGGGAGGCGATCTCGAACAGCGGGTTCGCGGCCAGCCACTGGACGCGGGCGGGGTCGGCGTCGATCCAGCGCTTGTTGAGGAACAGGGTCGCCGGGACCTGCTCGGCGATCAGCAGGTCGATCAGCGCCTGGTCGAGGCTATTTCCGGCTCCGCCGCACGCGTCGAAGGTGAGCGCGAGCTGCTTGCCCGCCGCGGGAAAACTGCTGGTGATGCCCGGTAGCGCGACACCCCACGCGTGTGGTTGCGCGCCCGCGTGCCTGGCAGCGACCGCGGCAGGGGTGACGACGGGCGGCGCGATCGCGGTGGAGATCGGTTGGGCGGTGAGCGGTGCCACCGCCGCCCGACCCGGCTGCGGGGGAGCCGAATCACCTTGTGCGGCAGCACATCCGGTGATTACGCTAGCTGCGAATGCAGTGCAGGCGCCGAAAAGGTGACGCCGCGACAGTCCGTGCACAATCCACCCCTTGTCGATCACGTTCGCCCGGATCGTATCGCCGAACCGAGGGTGGAGCGTGCTGAGCAGGAGCTCGGCCATCAGCCGACAAGGAGCCGGGCGCCGGTCGGCACAGTGTGTGGGGGCCCGCGGCCCGGGGGGCGGGCCGGGGGGTGAGTGGGGCGCGCGGGGGGGGGCAACCCCCAGCAGAAGGG
>NZ_JBHVHX010000019.1:0-52876 GCF_042799895.1 Nocardia sp. NPDC057663
GGTGCCTGACCGGCGGGACACAAGGGGCCGCCGACTCGAGCGCGCCAGCGCTCCAACGACATAGACTCCTCTCATGCTTGCCGAACAGGCCGCTCAGGCGATCGCCGAACGTACGGGAGTGCCGCGCCATCGCGTGGCCGTGGTGCTGGGATCGGGGTGGCAGGAGGCAGCGGCCGAGATCGGCGCGCCGCATGCCTCGATCGCGATGCCGGAGTTACCCGGCTTCGGCAAACCCAGCGCGCAGGGCCACGGCGGCATGGTCCATTCGGTCACCGTCAACGACAACAACGTGCTGCTGCTGATGGGCCGTCAGCATCTGTACGAGGGCTACACGCCCCAGCAGGTGGTGCACCCGGTGACGGCGGCGATCGCGGCAGGCGCCGAGATCGTGCTGCTCACCAATGCCGCGGGCGGGATCAGGCCCGGCCTGCAGGTCGGCGAGCCGGTGCTCATCGCCGACCATCTCAATCTCACCGCGCGCACGCCGCTGGAGGGCGCCCGATTCGTCGACCTGGTCGATGCCTGGGACCCGGAGCTGCGTGCCCTGGCCAGGGAGATCGACCCCAGCTTGACCGAGGGCGTCTACGCGGGCCTGACCGGTCCGCAGTACGAGACGCCCGCCGAGATCCGCATGCTGGCCACGATCGGCGCCGACCTGGTCGGCATGTCGACGGTGCTCGAGGCGATCGAGGCGCGCTCGCGTGGGGCCAGGGTGCTCGGGATCTCGCTGGTCACCAATCTCGCGGCAGGCGTCACCGGTCAGCATCTGTCGCACGCGGAGGTGCTCGCCGAGGGCCAGGCCGCCGCGCCGCGCCTGGGCAAGCTGCTGCGCGGGATCCTGGAGCGCGTGTAGATGCTGCGCTTCGGGACCGCCGGCCTGCGTGGACCGCTGCGCGACGGCCCGGACGGCATGAATGTGACCACGGTGTCGCGGGCGACGGCCGGTGTCGCGGCCTGGCTGCGTGAGCGGTGCCTCGGCGGCGGCGCGGTCGTCGTCGGGCGGGACGCCAGGCACGGTTCGGCCGAGTTCGCCACCGCGACCGCCGAGATCTTCACCGCGGCAGGCTTTCCGGTGACGCTGCTGCCCGATCCGGTGCCGACACCGGTGGTGGCCTTCGCGGTCCGGCAGCTGGGCGCGGTGGCGGGCGTGCAGATCACCGCCTCGCACAATCCGCCCGCCGACAACGGCTACAAGGTGTACCTCGACGGCGGCTCCCAGCTCATCGCGCCCGCCGACACCGAGATCGAGCAGTGCATCGATGCGGCCGTCGAACCTGTTGCGCGGGAATCTGTTTCCCCCTCCGGCGCGGACCTCGTCGACCGCTATCTCGCGCGGGTCGCCGAGCTGCCCGGCGTCCTCGGCGGCGAAGGCGAGCGGGCCGCGGTGCGAATCGCGCTGACCCCGCTGCACGGTGTCGGTGGCGAGCTCGCGGTGCGGGCGCTGGCCGCGGCCGGGTTCACCGACGTGCACGTCGTCGACGAGCAGTTCGCCCCCGACCCCGACTTCCCCACCGTCGCGTTCCCGAATCCCGAGGAGCCCGGCGCGGCCGACCTGCTGCTGGCGCTCGCCGAGCAGGTCGACGCCGATCTGGCCATCGCCCTCGACCCCGATGCCGACCGCTGCGCCCTCGGCATCCCCGGCCCACACGGCTGGCGCATGCTGCGCGGCGACGAAACCGGTGTCCTGCTGGCCGATTACGTCCTCCGCACCGCCACCGCAGACCCCCTGGTCGCCACCACCATCGTCTCCTCGCGCCTGCTCTCGAAGCTGGCCCCGGCGCGGTCGGCCCGCTACGCCGAGACCCTCACCGGCTTCAAATGGCTGGCCAGGGCGGGCGAAGGCCTCGTCTACGCCTACGAGGAAGCCATCGGCCACTGCGTCGACCCCGCGACCGTCCGCGACAAGGACGGCATCTCCGCCGCGGTCTCGGCCGCCGACCTCGTCGCCCTGCGCAAAGCGGACGGCCGCACCCTGCAGGACGAACTCGACTCCTACGCAGTCGAATTCGGCCTGCACGCGGGCGACCAGGTCTCCCTGCGCCTCCCCGACCAGGCGGCGGCCACCAACCTCGCCGCCGCCCTGCGCGCGACTCCACCCAGTGAGATCGCCTGCACTCCGGTGAAATTCACCGACCAGGCCCAGGTCCGCGGCCGCATGCGCACCGACGCCCTGATCTTCGACGCCGACGACTTCCGCATCGTCGTGCGCCCGTCGGGCACCGAACCGAAACTCAAGTGCTATCTGGAGGTCTTCGCCCCCGTCGTCGATGCCACTGCCCTGCCGCCTGCCAGGGCCGAAGCCACCGCCCGCCTCGCCGACCTGGCTGCGTACTGCCGTTCCCTGGCTACAGTGGCTGGGTGACTGCGCGACACTGCACGCATTGCGGCGGAACGGTTCTACGCCCAGGGATGTTCGAAGGGCCGGCGCAGAACGTCTTCCGCGAAACACGCTGGGTGGAGGGCCCGTTCGAACCGGGCCCTTTCGGCGGACGGCGCTCCCGCAATGTGGCACACAACATCGACGTCTTCCGCTGCCTCTCCTGCGATCACCTGGAGCTGTTCGTCGCCCCTGGCAACTGACTCAGCGCGGCCCGAACTGGCGGTCGCCCGCGTCGCCGAGGCCGGGGACGATGTAGGCGTTCTCGTTGAGCTTCTCGTCGATGACGGCGGTGACCAGCCGGACCGGCAGGCCCGAGTCGGCCAGGGCGGCAACGCCTTCGGGGGCGGAGACTACGCAGACCGCGGTGATGTCGGTGGCGCCGCGGGCGACCAGGAGTTCGAGGGTGTAGCGCATCGAGCCGCCGGTGGCGAGCATCGGGTCGAGCACGAAGACGGGCAGGCCGGTCAGGTCGGCGGGCAGCGATTCCAGGTAGGGCACCGGCAGGTGCGTCTCTTCGTCGCGGGCGATGCCGACGAAGCCGACCCTGGCCTGGGGCACGAGTTCGGCGGCGGCATAGACCATCCCGAGGCCGGCGCGCAGCACCGGAACGAGCAGCGGCGGGGCGGCCAGGCGGAAGCCCTCGGTGACCGCCACCGGCGTGTCGATCGGCGCACGCACTACCGGCGCGTCACGCAGCGCCTCGTACATGAGAATGCCGGTGAGGTCGCGCAATGCAGTGCGGAAAGCAGCGTTGTCGGTGCGAACGTCCCGCATGATGCTCAGCAGGGTCGCGGCGAGCGGATGGTCGACGGTGTCGGTGCGCATGAAAAAACGATAGGGTCGCGAGGCGCTCCGGGGTACGACCGCTGGGGATATTTTTTGCGGTCGAGGGAACCGAATGCGGCCTCGGTGCGTCGAAGCAAGTGAGTGACATAGTCTGCCCGGGAACTCGAGGATTGGGGGAAGTTCGATGCGAAAGATGTCGGCCGATGCCGAAGGTATCGTCGCCTATAGCGCGACTGCCGAGGTCATGGCCACCGACCTGGCAGCGGCGGCAGCCGGTTCGATAGCCTCCGACCCCACCCTCCTCGGCCCGATCATGGGCCTGATCGGCAGCGAATTCGTCACCGCCTACGCGGCGGCACACGCGGGCCATGTGGCCGCAATCGGCCAGCTGTCAGCGGTCATGGCGAGCATGGGCGCGGCCACCGCGAGCGCGGCAACCACCCTCGTCGACACCGACCTGAACAACGCGGCCCCGCTCACCTCGGCCGCCGGCGACATCGGTGTCGAGGCATGATCGACCTCAGCGGATTGGCCCAACCGCTCCTCGATCTGCTGTCCAGCTTCGGCACCGGCGTGCTCGGCACCGACGGCGCGTCCGACGGCCTGCGCTCGACGTCGACCAATCTCGACCAGATCTACGAACTCGGTCGCAACAGCATCAACAACGTGAACACCGCGTGGGACGGTATGGCGGTCGACGCCGCCACCTCCAAGGCGCTGCGCGTGCAGACCTCTTCGGCCACCTTGTCCGACACCGGAAACGAGATGGCGACGGTGCTCGATCAGGCCGCGGCCTACGTGGAGACCGGGCAGAAGGATCTCGACACCGTCGTGAATTCCTTCCTCAGCGATGTGTCCGCGCTCAGTCCCACCCTCGGCACTCCCGTCGGCCTGGCCGCCGTGGTGAGCTCGGCGATCGACCACATCGGCCAGGGCCTCGGCGTCGTCAGCCGGGTGCAGGACGAACTGAGCACCCAGACCGCGTCGATCCAGGAACTCACCCCGGCGCCGTCGAGCACCTCGCTGGCGAGCACCTCCACCGGCGCGACCAACCTCGCGTCGTCGGCGTCGAGCCTGCTGTCCACGGCCACGAGCACCGGCGGCTCGGTGCTCAGCGCGGTCTCGTCCGGCCTGTCGAGCGCGATGAGCAGCACGTCGAGCGGCTCGAAGTCGGGCACCAACGGCACCACCAACAACGGCGGCAAGACGTCGACGGGGTCGTCGTCCGGATCGTCGACCGGGTCCGACGGGACCGGCGTCAAGATCACCCTGCCCGACGGCAGCACCGTCGAGGCGCCCAACGAGGAGGCAGCGACCGCGGTCCGCTCCGCGATCAGCGCGGTCGGTACCCCGTACGTGTGGGGCGGCAACAGCCCCGGCTCCGGCATCGACTGCAGCGGGCTCACGCAATACGCCTACGGCGAGGCCGGGGTCGAGCTGCCCCGGCTCGCGCAGGAACAGCACATCGGACATCCTCAGGTATCCCCCGGTGACCTGATGCCGGGCGATCTGGCCGTGTGGGACGGTCACGTCGCCATGGTGGTCGGCAACGGGCAGCTCGTCGAGGCAGGCGACCCGGTCTCGATCAGTTCCATCCGAACGGAGAACATTGGCATGGAGTTCTACGGCTTCTACAGGCCTACCGCATGACCGGCACGCCGATCCCCGAGGTTCCCAATGTGGAGTCCGCGGTCAGCACCAACCGGTCGGGCACGATCTCGGTCCGCGCGACCAGCATGGGCCTGCCGATCGCGATCAAGTTCGAGCGCAGCGAATACCAGTACGGTGCGCAGGCGCTCGCCGATGAGATCCTGCGCCTGACCCGGCGCTCGACCATCGCCGCCGCGGCCCGCCTGCGTGAGATCTACAGCGAGCAGGCCGCCATCCCCGACCAGCTGCTGGACCGGATGAACCTGCCCACCCGGCGCCAGGCGGTCGACGAGCTCGATCGCATCGACGACGCCGACACCGGTCAGACGAGTTGGATGAGGCCACTGTGAGCGCGGAAATGGATGCCCTGGTCGCCGGAGTGACCGGCAAGCTCGAGGCGCTGGAGGCGGCGCTGTACGGGTTGAAGCAGGTCAACGGGCGATTCACCACCGAGGACGGACTGGTCACCGCCGAGGTGAACAGCGACGGCGCACTGGTCGCGTTGTCCCTGGACGAGGGGATCACGGCGCTGCCACCCGCCGAGGCCGCGCAGCTGATCCTGACGGCGTGCAAGCAGGCCACCGAGAGCGCCGGTGCGGCACGTTCCAACATCATTGCGACACTGAACGAATCGCTCGCCGGGTCCGCGCCGCAGGGGTCTGAGCAATTAGCACCCGGGCCGGATAGTGCCCGGCGCTGAAGCTCGATAGGCTTCGCGTCATGGCTTCTGGAGACATCGTCCCGATCGAGCTCGGTCTGACCGATGGCGATCTCGTCACCCTGTGGGCACCGCGCTGGCGCGACGGTGACGACGAGTGGGAGGCGTTCCTCGGTCACGAGGACGACCTCTACGGTTTCGAGTCCGTTGCGGAGCTGGCGGCGTTCATCCGCACCAACTCCGACAACGACCTCGTCGACCACCCCGCCTGGGCGATCATCGCCGGACTCTCGGCCGCCGAGCTGGAGCCGGAAGAGAACTTCAGCTTCGATCTGGTCGCCGTGCCCGAGCTCGCCGCGGGCGATCCGGACGTCGATGTCGTCGGTGAGCTCGAGGACACCCTGGCGATGGTGCGCAACATCGGCGAGGTGTGCGAGCTCGACGTGGTGACCAAGTTCTTCGGGTCGAACCCGGTGCTCGGCGCCCTGGCCAGCGGCGCGAGCACGTTCGTCGGCCGCGACGGCGAAGAGCTGTGGGATCAGGTCGGCGCCGCGATCGTCAAGGGCTGGGACGACGTGCTCGACGCGATCGACAGCGTCGTCAGCACGCCCGAGGTGGACGCGGCCGCGGTCGCGGTCGCCGAGGCCGAGTTGCTGGCCGCCGAGGAGAACGTGGTCGACGCCGACGACGTCGCCGAGGAGGACGAGGAGTTCGAGAACGTCGACCTCGACGCCGAGGACGACGAAGACGAAGACGAGTCGTTCTGGCACGAGGTCGGCATCGACCCGGTCAAGATCGTCACCTCCGACGGCGAGCAGTACACCCTGCGCTGCTACCTCGACGACGAGCCGATCTTCCTCGGCAACGGCCGCACCATCACCGTGTTCGGTTCCGAGCGCGCGCTGGCCCGCTACCTGGCCGACGATCACGAGCACGAGCTCGCCCGGGTCTCCACCTTCGCCGAGGTGCAGACCGCCGCGGTCGACGG
The DNA here is from genome assembly GCF_042799895.1 of Nocardia sp. NPDC057663. Taxonomy (NCBI): domain Bacteria; kingdom Bacillati; phylum Actinomycetota; class Actinomycetes; order Mycobacteriales; family Nocardiaceae; genus Nocardia; species Nocardia sp. NPDC057663. Next base: position 6,463 of record NZ_JBHVHX010000019.1, read on the forward strand.
TTCGCTCGAGGTCGAGGTGACCGACGAGAACGTCTACGTGCTGACCGGCCTGGTCGACGACCTCGCCGAGGGCCCGGAGGCGGTCGACGTCGAACAGCTCGATCTGGCCGTCGAACTGTTCAGCGACGCCGCCGACTACGCCGACGACGACAGCGTGGAACAGGCGCTGGCGCCGTCGACTCCGCTCGGCTGGTACATCTCCTACCTGCTCAACCCCGACCCGAACCGGATGGCGCCGAACCCGCCGTTCGCCGCCGAGGCGCAGCAGTTCCGCGACTTGCAGCGCGCATTCGAGGCGCGGCTGGTCAGCGAGTAGCAAGGTTCCCGGTGAGTACATGGGTAACTCACCGGGAACGGGCTGACCTGGCGCCGGCGTTACCGGTAGCCGCGTCGCTACCGGTAACGCGCCTGAGTCTGGCCAGAAGTCGCGGAGAGGCGGGACAGCGTCAGCCGAGCAGTACCGCGTAACCCGGCTTGATCACCTCGTCGATGATCTTGAGGCGGTCGGGGAACGGGATGAACGCCGACTTCATGGCGTTGATGGTGAAGCGCTCGAGGTCGCTCCAGCCGTAGCCGAAGGTGTCGACCAGTTTGAGCATCTCCTCGCTCATGGTGGTGTCGCTCATCAGCCGGTTGTCGGTGTTGACGGTGACCCGGAAGCGCAGGCGGGCGAGCAGGTCGAACGGATGCTTGTCCAGCGAGGGCACCGCGCCGGTCTGCACATTCGACGACGGACACAGTTCCAGCGGGACCCGCATGTCGCGCACATAGTTGGCGACCAGGCCGAGCTCGGCGTCCTCGATACCGCCGGGCACGCTGATGTCGTCGGTGATGCGCACGCCGTGGCCGAGCCGATCACAGCCGCAGAACGCGAGCGCCTCGTGGATGGACGGCAGGCCGAACGCCTCACCCGCGTGAATCGTGAAGTGCGCGTGGTTGACTCGCAGATATTCGAACGCGTCGAGGTGCCGGGTGGGCGGGAACCCGGCCTCGGCGCCCGCGATGTCGAAGCCGGCGACGCCGCGATCCCGGAACCGCACCGTCAGCTCGGCGATCTCCCTGGACCTGGCCGCATGCCGCATCGCCGTGAGCAGACACGTCACCCGGATGATGTTGCCCTGCTCGGCGGCGATCGCCTCACCCTCACGGAAGCCCTCGATGGTGTGCTCGACGACCTCGTCGAGGGTGAGCCCCTCCTCCAGGTGCTGCTCGGGCGCGAACCGCACCTCGGCGTAGACCACACCGTCGGCGGCAAGATCGATCGCGCACTCCCTGGCCACCCGCCGCAGCCCCTCCGGGGTCTGCATCACCGCGACCGTGTGGGCGAAGGTTTCCAGATACCGCTCCAGCGATCCGCTGTCGGCGGCGTCGCGGAACCACGCCCCCAAACTCTCCGCGTCGGAAGCGGGCAATTCGTCGTAGCCGCTGTCGGCGGCGAGCTCTAGCACCGTCGCGGGCCGCAGACCACCGTCGAGGTGATCGTGCAGCAAAGCCTTCGGTGCGCGTCGGATCGAAGCAAGGTCAAGGGGCGCCGGTCCAGTCATGTTTAGACGGTAGCCGCACTCGCCGATCCCGGCAGCGAACTACCCGCATGGCAACCGTCTCGTTGACTGCCCGACCCGCAACGGACTAGTACGTGCCACCCCCAGTGCACACGCTGCGGGTCGCCACCTACCGCCCTCCCGGCCCTGACCACAACTTGAATCCGCCATGACCGCACTCCCAACCCCGCACGACCCGACCCCGAGGAGGGTCCGGCCGCGCAACGGCCTCTCATCGGCGGGACATAAGGGGCCGCGAACACGCACGTGCCAGCGCGCCAAAAACGCAGCACCGTTCTGGGACTGCGCACATAAAGCCGCAGCTGACAACGTCAGCCGAGCCGTAGCTGATCAGCCGACACGCCCGAGAACCAGCTCCCCCGGCTTCCCATCCGGCGCAGATTCGATACTCACCACGTCGACGAGCGCGGCCAACGCCCCCACGAACGCTTCCGGGGTGTCGGTGTGCAGGGTGAGCAACGGCTGCCCCTCCACCACGGAATCGCCGGGTTTGGCGTGCATTTCGATACCCGCACCCGCCTGGACCCGTTCCCCCTGACGCGCACGCCCCGCGCCGAGCCGCCAGGCGGCGATGCCGACGCCCATCGCGTCGAGCCGGGTGAGGACGCCGGTGGATTCGGCGCGGACGGTCTCGGTGTGCCGCGCTACCGGCAGCGGAGCGTCGGGATCGCCACCCTGGGCCTGGATCATCGTGCGCCAGTGGTCCATGGCCCGGCCGTCGGCGAGGGCATCGGCGGGGTCGATGTCCAGCCCGGCCTGGGCAACCATCTCGCGGGCGAGGGTGAGGGTCAGTTCGACCACGTCGGCCGGCCCCCCTCCCGCGAGCACCTCCACCGACTCGGCGACTTCGAGCGCGTTGCCCGCGGTCCGGCCGAGCGGGGTGTCCATCGCGGTGAGCAGCGCGACCGTGTTCACGCCCGCGTCGCGGCCCAGCTTGACCATCGCGGACGCCAGTTCCCGCGCACCGTCGAGGGTCTTGAGGAACGCGCCCGACCCGACCTTCACGTCCAGGACCAGCGCCGCCGTGCCCTCGGCGATCTTCTTGCTCATGATCGAGCTGGCGATCAGCGGAATCGACTCGACCGTGCCGGTGACATCGCGCAGCGCGTAGAGCCGCTTGTCGGCCGGCGCCAGATCGGCGCCCGCCGCGCACACCACGGCGCCGATCGCCGGGTCGGCCAGGATCTCGCGCATCCGCGGCACCGTGACGTCGGCCTGCCAGCCGGGGATCGACTCGAGTTTGTCCAGCGTGCCACCGGTGTGGCCGAGTCCGCGGCCCGACAGCTGCGGCACCGCCGCGCCGCAGGCCGCCACCAGCGGGGCCAGCGGCAGGGTGATCTTGTCGCCGACGCCGCCGGTCGAATGCTTGTCGACGGTGGGCCGAGGCAAGTCGGTGAAGTCCATCCGGCTGCCGGAGGCAATCATCGCCGCGGTCCAGCGGGCGGTCTCGCGCCGGGTCATCCCCCGCCAGAGAATCGCCATGGCCAGCGCCGACATCTGCTCGTCGGCCACGCTCCCCCGCGTGAACCCGTCCACCACCCAGTCGATCTGCGCATCCGACAGCTCGCCGCCGTCGCGCTTGACCCTGATGACCGATACCGCATCCAGTGCCGTCATCCGGCCAGTTTGGCACGCAAAAGCCGCCGCGGCGCGGGGACACCGCGGTCATGCGGCCGTTGCCGCCGACGAAGGGGTGGATCGACTCGAACTGGGCGTGCACACCCGTCATCCTGCGGAGAGCCAGGCGTCCCGCTATTTTACCGCTGCCCCGCCGCCAGATCGTCCGGCCCGAACGCATACGGCAGCAGCTCGCTCAGCGCCTTCGGCCCCTCCGCATGAGCGACGAGCAACTCGCCCCCACCGTGCTCGAACAACAGCTGCCTGCACCGCCCACACGGCATGAGGATTTCCCCTCGGGAATCGGTCACCGAGACCGCAATGAGACGCCCGCCACCGGTTGCGAATAAGTTACCGACGAGTACACATTCGGCGCACAGGGTTAGCCCATATGAGACATTTTCCACATTGCAACCGCTCACAATTCGACCGGCCGTCGTGAGAGCTGCCGCACCGACCGGGAAACCCGAGTACGGCGCATAAGCCAAACCCATAGCGTGAATTGCCTTGTCATGCAAGGTATTCCAGTCGATTTCGGGCATCGTGAACCTCCAGCCGATCCCGCCGAACGCGTCGGCAATCAGGCCTCCGCACCAGTATCCGGCATGGAGAAAGGTAAACCTAACTCGGCCGATTCGCACGCAACGCACGGCACGCCGAATTAGTTCCGCGAAACAGAGAGGATTAGAGTCAGCCGAAGATCGGTTCAGGTTCCCGGCGGCGGGCCAGCGCTCGAGAACACAGCGCAGCCACCTGGGCATTTGCCTCTCCACGCACGCCGGCGTCGGATCTGTGACCGGGTCCATCAACGACGTTGGAGGCACCGCACTCTATGACCACGATAGAAGCTCCGGCTCCGGCCCAGCCGAAGCGGAAGAGCCTGTACCGCGGCGACCCCGGCATGTGGTCGTGGGCGCTGCACCGGATCACCGGTGTCACGCTGTTCTTCTTCCTCTTCGTGCACGTGCTGGACACGGCACTGGTTCGGGTGAACCCCGACACCTACGACAACTCCATCGCCATCTACAAGAACCCCATTGTCGCGTTGATGGAGATGGGCCTGGTCGTCGCCGTCCTGTTCCACGCGCTCAACGGCGTCCGGGTCATCCTGGTCGACTTCTGGTCGCAGGGTCCGCGCTTCCAGAAGCAGATGCTGTGGATCGTGCTGGCCATCTGGGTTCTGGTCTCCGCCGCAGGCGTCGGCCGCCAGTTCTTCTACCTGCTGACGGAGCACTGATATGTCTGCACCTGTCCTCGGCAAGTCCTACGATCGCCCGGCCAGCCTCGACGCACCCCGCTCCCCGCGGGCCAAGTCGAACGGCAACTTCGAGAAGTACGCGTGGCTGTTCATGCGTTTCTCCGGCCTGCTGCTGATCATCCTGGTGCTCGGCCACATGTTCATCATGCTGATGATCGACGGTGGCGTGAACCGCCTGAACTTCGCGTTCGTGGCCGGTCGCTGGTCCAGCCCGTTCTGGCAGATCTGGGACCTGTCCATGCTGTGGCTGGCGCAGCTGCACGGCGGCAACGGCCTGCGCACCATCATCGATGACTACTCCCGCAAGGACTCCACCCGGTTCTGGCTCAAGAGCATCCTGGTCATCTCGATGATCCTGGTCGTGAGCGTCGGCACGTACGTCATCTTCACCTTCGACCCCAACATCACCGGTTAGGAACAGGCCACCTCGCATGAGTGAATCCCGTCCGATTCAGGAGCATCGCTACGACGTCGTCATCGTCGGCGCCGGTGGCGCGGGTATGCGCGCGGCGATCGAGGCCGGTCCGCGGGCTCGCACCGCGGTCCTGACCAAGCTGTACCCGACGCGCAGCCACACCGGCGCTGCCCAGGGTGGCATGTGCGCCGCGCTGGCCAACGTCGAAGAAGACAACTGGGAATGGCACACCTTCGACACCGTCAAGGGTGGTGACTACCTGGTCGACCAGGACGCCGCGGAGATCATGGCCAAGGAGGCCATCGACGCGGTCATGGACCTGGAGAAGATGGGCCTGCCGTTCAACCGCACGCCCGAGGGCAAGATCGACCAGCGTCGTTTCGGTGGCCACACCCGTGACCACGGCAAGGCGCCCGTGCGTCGCGCGTGTTATGCCGCCGACCGCACCGGTCACATGATCCTGCAGACGCTCTACCAGAACTGCGTCAAGCACGACGTCGAGTTCTACAACGAGTTCTACGTGCTCGACCTGGTGATGACCGACACCGAGCGTGGCCCCGTCGCCACCGGCGTCGTCGCCTACGAGCTGTCCACCGGCGAGATCCACGTCTTCCACGCGAAGTCGATCGTGTTCGCCACCGGCGGCTCGGGCCGCATGTACAAGACCACCTCGAACGCGCACACGCTGACCGGCGACGGCATGGCGATCGTGTTCCGCAAGGGCCTGCCGCTCGAGGACATGGAGTTCCACCAGTTCCACCCGACAGGCCTCGCCGGCCTGGGCATCCTCATCTCCGAGGCGGTCCGTGGTGAGGGTGGCATCCTGCGCAACGCCTCCGGTGAGCGCTTCATGGAGCGCTACGCCCCCACCATCAAGGACCTCGCGCCGCGTGACATCGTCGCCCGCTCGATGGTGCTCGAGGTGCTCGAGGGCCGTGGCGCCGGGCCGAACAAGGACTACGTCTACATCGACGTGACCCACCTCGGCGAGGACGTGCTCGAGGAGAAGCTGCCCGACATCACCGAGTTCGCACGCACCTACCTGGGCGTCGACCCGGTCAAGGAGCTCGTGCCGGTCATGCCGACCTGCCACTACGTGATGGGCGGTATCCCCACCCGCATCCGTGGCGAGGTGCTGCGCAACAACACCGACGTGGTCCCCGGCCTCTACGCCGCCGGTGAGTGCGCGTGCGTCTCCGTGCACGGCGCGAACCGTCTCGGCACCAACTCGCTGCTGGACATCAACGTGTTCGGCCGGCGCGCCGGTATCGCGGCCGCCGAGTACGCCCAGCGCACCGAGTTCGTCGAGATGCCGGAGAACCCGGCGCAGATGGTGCAGGACTGGCTGTCGCTGATCCTGTCCGACCACGGCAACGAGCGCGTGGCCGACATCCGCACCGAGCTGCAGTACTCGATGGACATGAACGCCGCGGTGTTCCGCACCGAGGACACCCTCAAGCAGGCCCTCACCGACATCCACGCGCTCAAGGAGCGCTACACCCGGATCACGGTGCAGGACAAGGGCAAGCGCTACAACAGCGACCTGCTCGAGGCCGTCGAGCTCGGCTTCCTGCTCGAGCTCGCCGAGGTCACCGTCGTCGGCGCGCTCAACCGCAAGGAATCGCGTGGTGGCCACGCCCGCGACGACTACCCGGACCGTGACGACGTGAACTTCATGCGGCACACGATGGCTTACAAGGAGGGCCCGGAGCTCATCTCCGAGATCCGCCTCGACTTCAAGCCGGTGGTGCAGACCCGCTACGAGCCGATGGAGCGTAAGTACTGATGACTGCTGTAGCCGAACCCACCACGCAGAAGCCGGCCCCCGTTCCCGAGGGCTCGGTCATGGTCACCGTCAAGGTGGCCCGGTTCAGCACCGAGAACGACAAGGGCGCGTACTGGGATTCGTTCCAGGTGCCGGTCCTGTCGACCGACCGCTTCCTCAACGTGCTGATCTACATCAAGTCCTACCTGGACGGCACCCTCACCTTCCGGCGTTCCTGCGCCCACGGTGTGTGCGGTTCGGACGCGATGCGGATCAACGGTGTGAACCGGCTGGCCTGCAAGGTGCTGATGAAGGACATGCTGCCCAAGGGCGACAAGCACCTCACCATGACCGTCGAGCCGATCCGCGGCCTGCCGGTGGAGAAGGACCTCGTCGTCGACATGGAGCCGTTCTTCGACGCCTTCCGTGCCGTCAAGCCGTACCTGATCACCTCGGGTAACGAGCCCACCCGCGAGCGCATCCAGAGCCAGCACGACCGCGCCCGCTTCGACGACACCACCAAGTGCATCCTGTGCGCCTGCTGCACCACCTCCTGCCCCGTGTATTGGAGCGACGGCAGCTACTTCGGCCCGGCCGCGATCGTGAACGCCCACCGCTTCATCTTCGACAGCCGCGACGAAGGCGCCCGCGAGCGCCTCGACATCCTCAACGACGTCGAGGGCGTGTGGCGCTGCCGCACCACCTTCAACTGCACCGACGCGTGCCCCCGTGGCATCGAGGTCACCAAGGCCATCCAGGAAGTCAAGCGGGCCCTGCTCTTCACCCGCTGACCTCCCCCGGTCCGGCAAAGGCCGCCTCCATCGAAAGATGAAGGCGGCCTTCGCCGTTTCCGGAGTTCCTACCGGTAGTGGGAGGCCGCATCGAGGACGGCGGAGCGGTAGGTGCGGCCGAAGAGGATGGCGTGGGCCAGGAGCAGGGTGAGGTTGTGGAGGGGGATGCGGGATTGCCAGTCGGGTGCGAGGGGGTGGATGTCGTTGTAGGCGGCGACGATTCGGGGGAAGTGGGGGGCGCCGCCGAAGAGGGTGAGGGTGGCGAGGTCGGTTTCGCGGTGGCCGCCGTGGGCGGCGGGGTCGATGAGCCAGGGGGTGTCGGCTCGGCCCCAGACGATGTTGCCGGGCCACAGGTCGCCGTGGATGCGGGACGGGGGCTCGGGTGGGGCTTCGATGTGGATCGATTCGACGGTGGTGGCGTCGGCGGGGTCGAGGGCGCCCGCGTCGACGGCGAGTTTCAGGTACGGGAGGATGCGGTGCTCGCGATACCAGGTCGACCAGTCGTCGCCGGGGCTGTTGTCCAGCGGGAGGCCACCGAGGAAACCGTCGGCCGGGGCGCCGAAAGCCGGGGCGCCTGCGCGGTGGGTGCGGGCGAGGCCCGCGCCGAACCGTTCGGCGGCAGCGCGACTCGGCTCGGCGTGCTCGATCCACTCCATCAGCAGCAGTTCGCCGGTGGCCGCGTACACCTCGGGTACCGCGACACCGTCCGCGTCGCGTAGCCAGCGCAGACCGGCCGCCTCGGCGGCGAAGAGCCCGGTGGGGGCGGGCTGGGTCTCGCCGGTCGGCGCGGCCGACGCACCACCCGGCCAGGTCTTGAGGAACAGATGCGTCCCGTCGTCGAGCACGATCCGTTCGGCGACGCTGATCGAGCCGCCCGTGACAGGCGTCGTTCGCAAGCGCTGATGCGCGAGGAAGGTCGGCAGCAGATGCGGGTTCGCGCGCAGAAACGGCAGGTCCACGCGGCCATCTTGCCCAGCCGGCGGCGATCGCGGCCGGCGAACCGCCCGAATGCCTCGGCACTTATTTGTAAACAGGTATTAGTAAACGCTGTTCATAAAGAGCCCCGGCGTGGTTTCATCATCAGGAACGTGTTCCACATCACGTTCATGACGTCCGCGCACCGGACCGGAGGAGACAGCCGTGACCAGCACAAACATTCCTGCGGGGTTCGATTTCACCGATCCCGATCTGCTCGCCAGCCGATTGCCGATCGAGGAGTTCGCCGAGTTGCGGCGGACGGCGCCGGTCTGGTGGTGCGCGCAGCCGGACCGGGCCAGCGGCTTCGACGACGGTGGCTACTGGGTGGTGTCCAAGCTGGCCGACATCAAGGAGATCTCGAAGAATCCCGACGACTTCTCCTCGCACGAGAACACCGCCATCATCCGGTTCAACGAGGAGACCACCCGCGAGCAGATCGACATGCTCGGCAACATGCTGATGCTGAATCTGGATCCGCCGCAGCACACCAAGATCCGGCGGATCGTGTCCAAGGGGTTCACCCCGCGCGCGGTGGAGAATCTGCGGGCGGCGCTCACCGAGCGGGCCGAGCGGATCGTGTGGGAGGCCAAGAAGTCGGGGCGGGGTGACTTCGTCGAGCAGGTCGCCTGCGAACTGCCGCTGCAGGCCATCGCCGAGCTGATCGGCGTGCCGCAGGAAGACCGGATGAAGCTGTTCGACTGGACCAATCAGATGATCTCCTACGACGATCCGGAGTTCGAGGGCAATCACCACACCGCGACGGCGGAGGTGATGGGCTATGCCTGGAACATGGCCGAGCAGCGGCGCGGTTGCCCGGCGGCCGACATCGTCACCCAGCTGGTCAACGCCGACGTCGACGGCGAGCACCTCGGCTCGGACGAGTTCGCCTTCTTCGTCATCCTGCTCGCCGTCGCGGGCAACGAGACCACCCGCAACTCGATCACCCACGGCATGAAGGCCTTCGTCGACAACCCCGACCAGTGGGAGCTCTACAAGGATCAGCGCCCGCGCACCGCGCCGGACGAGATCGTGCGCTGGGCTACGCCGGTGACCGCGTTCCAGCGGACCGCCACCCGGGATCTGGAACTCGGCGGTCAGCAGATCAAGAAGGGCCAGCGGATCGGATTGTTCTACAGCTCGGCCAATTTCGACGAAGAGGCCTTCGCCAACCCCTTCGAGTTCGATGTGCTGCGCAACCCCAACCCGCACGTCGGCTTCGGCGGCACCGGCACGCACTACTGTGTCGGGGCCAATCTCGCCCGCCTCGAGATCGACCTGATGTTCAATGCCATCGCCGACGCGATGCCGAACCTGCGCCAGGTCGCCGATCCAGTGCGACTGCGCAGCGGCTGGCTCAACGGCATCAAGCGCTGGGAAGTCGAATACGCTTGAACCGACATGTGATCGAGGGGGTGGCCGGGTGACGGGCAAGGCGCGTGGCCGTGCGCCGGTGGTGACCGATGCCGACATCCGGCGGGTCTCGCGGGCGCTGCTGGCCGAGCAGGGTCCGGACGCGGTCACCCTGCGGGCGATCGCCCGCGAACTCGGGGTCACCGCGCCCGCGCTGTACCGGCACTACGCCTCGCGCGACGAGTTGATCGAGCGGATGCGGGTCGAGTTCTGCGCCGATCTGGCCGAATACCTCTCCGCCGAGATCGAACCGCTGCCCGATGACGGTGCGGTGCAGTTCCTGGCCATCTGCCGGGGTTTCCGGCGGTGGGCGCTGGCGAACCCCAGGGAGTTCACCCTGGTGTTCGCCTCGCCCACCTCGGGCCGGTCGATGATGCGCCGCTTCGACGAGCCCTTCGGCCGGATCTTCCTCGCCGCCGCGGGCAGGCTGCTGGCCGGCTTCGAGATCGCGACCCCGCCGGGCGAGACCATCCCCGCCGAACTCCGCAACGACCTCATCGGTTTCCAGACCGAACTGCTCGCCATGCTCTCGGAGTCCGGGCAGAAGTTCCCGGCCGAGAAACTGGACCTGGGCGTCACGTACCTGATGGTGCAGATCTGGGCCCGGCTGTTCGGCCACGTCACCCTCGAGGTCTTCGGGAACTACCCCATCCCGCTGGCCGACCCGGAGATCATGTTCGACGCCATGCTCGCCGACCTCGCGCGCACCACCGGTTTCGCCGGCTGAAGGTCCTGGTCACGAGGCCACCGCCACGGACGTCTCGACTCTGTCGGTGCGGTGGGTCAAGATCGAGGCGGTAACCGAGAGGGACGGGGAGTGACTGCGATGGAGCGCGAGCAGTTCGTGCAGACCGTGATGACGAGCGTGCGGGCCCACGGGGTCGGCGACGCCGAATACTCCGCTGACGAGTTCAGCGTGCACCACAGCGACGGACGGGTTATCTACCTGGACAATATCTTTCGCGAGTGCCAGCACCTGGACGCCGAGGAGAGCGGCGAACGGATCACCGCGTTCGTGGCGGCGATGACCAGTTCGGACGAGGTGCCGGAGGACTGGGATTCGGTCCGGCCGATGCTGCGCTCGGTGCTGCGGCCGGTGACGCTCGGCCAGGACGGACCACGGCCGCTGCATCGGGCGGCGTTCCCGTTCATCGACGAGGTGGTCGTCGTCGATCTGCCGCGGACCCGGTCGTTCGTCTCGGTCGACCAGGCCGCGACGTGGGGTGTCACCGTCGAGCAGGTGTTCGCCGAAGCGCGGAACAATCTGGCGGCGCTGTCGAAGCCCGGCTCGCCCGACGACCTGGAGATCCTGCGGTTCGTCGACGACGGGGATTCCTACTTCGCCTCGTGGCTGCTGGTGCCCGGCTGGCTGGCCGGATACGCGGGCGGGCAGTTCCGCCCGGTCGCCTTCATCGCCGAAAACGATGCGCTGCTGATCGTTCCCGACGATCCGGAGCTGCTGGTCGAGGTGTTCGAGATGGTGGAGCAGCAGTACCGCGACGCCGCGCGCCCGGTCTCGCCGCAGGGGTACACCGTCGACGAGCACGGCACCGTCGTCCCGTTCGACGAGGCGGGCGCGCACCCGTCGATGCCGCTGGCACTGCGGGCCCGCGCCGGCCTGGCCGCGACCGAGTACAGCATCCAGACCGACTACCTCAACAACACCTTCGAAGAATTCCTGGAACTGCCCGACCTCGACATCGACCCCGCCTACGCCGCCACGGTCAACTACGAGGAGTCCACCGACGGCGCCTTCACCTCGGTCGTCTGGGGCGAGGGCGTCGAATACCTGCTCCCCGAAACCGATGTCGTCCGCTTCCTGCGCCGCGACGACAACGACGAGGTCGAACTGCTCTGCACCGTCCCCTTCCCCACGGTCGTAGAAATCCTCGGCCTCACCCCCCTCCCCACCATCGAACCCACCCGCTTCGAAGCCCGCCACTGGCCCGACCCCACCGCCCTCGCCCGCCTCGTCGCCGCCGACATCGAACAGTAGGACTCACTCCAGAGGTGGCGCGGTGGACCAGGTTTCGCCTGCGATGACGAGGTGGTCGAGGTAGCGCAGGCCGACGGTGGTGGCGGCTCGGGTGAGCAGGGTGCTGGCGCGGCGGTCGTCGGTGCTGGGGGTCGGGTCGCCGGAGGGGTGGTTGTGGACGACGGCGAAGGCTCGGCCGTCGTGGCGCAGGACGGTGTTGAGGATTTCGCGGACGGGGACGGCGACGTGGTCGATAGCGCCTTCGGCGACGAAGGCGCGGTGGCGCAGGCGGTTCTGGGTGTCGCAGATGAGGACGAGCAGGCGTTCGACTCTGGCGCCGGCGAACAGAGGTACCGCGACGCGGGCGATGTCGTCGGGTGTGGTCAGTTGCGGCACCGATTCGCTGGTGCGGGAGCGGGTGCCGAGGTGGAACGCGGCGATCACGGTGGCCGCTTTGGCCGGGCCGATGCCTGCTCTGCGGGCCAGTTCCTCCGGTCGCGCCGCGGCGAGTTCGGCTAATCCGCCGTATTCGCCGAGCAATTGGGCCGCCAGCTCCAGCGCGGACAGTCCCCGCGTGCCCTGCCCGAGCAACAGCGCGAGCAACTCACCGTCGCTGAGCGCGTGCGGGCCGAGGAGCAGCAGCCGCTCACGCGGGCGCTGGGCGACGGGCAGATTCGCGATCGGTACCGACATCGTTCCCCCTGCGGATCGGCGACGAGGACGATGATCCCAGCAGGTACCGACAGATTCGCGCCGCAGCTATCCTTCGGCCACCGATTCCGCGCCGACGACCGAGTCGGCCGGTGGTGCGCTGAAGATCGAATCGGCCATGAGCCGCTCCAGATTGCGTAGCTGGCGCTCGTGCACGACGATGCGGCGCAACGCCTCGTTGACGGTCGCGTTGCTGTCGGCTGTGCCCATGATGTCGGCTGCCGCGGCCAGCAGGTGCTGATCGAGATCTATCCGCAGGGATCGCAATCGTCCTCCTTCATCTGGTCGCAATCTTGCGTTACTCGCGCCGCGCGCGTCCGCCGATTCACCGCGTCGTTACCGAATAACCGCGTTCGCAAGTACGCACAGCAACCGCGCCGAGCCGCGGCGATCACCCGTCAGCAAGCGCACAGAAAACGCTGATGATCGCCGGAATCAGCAGTCGAGCCGCACCACAACTGTGCAGTTTGCACAGTTGTGCGCGTCGTTGTTGTCGCCATGGCAGCGCGGTGCTTGCCTGGAGGCATGTTCACCGAGGCACAGCTGTACTCGCCGGTGACGCGTGAGCGCGACGGCGATGTCACCGTGCACCTGAGCTCCGATCACCCCGGCGTCAACGACGAGGTCTACCGCGCGCGGCGCAACGCCATCGCGGCCATGGCCCTCGACTACACGAAGGGCAGCCCGATACCGCACGTCGACTACACCGACGAGGAACAGGAAGTCTGGCGGATCGCCTCGACGGAGCTGGCCCGCAAGCACGAGATCTACGCATGCGGCGAAGTGCGCGAGGCAGCGGCGAACCTTGCCCTGCCGCGTGATCACATCCCGCAGCTCGACGAGGTCTCCAGTCTGCTCGGACCGCTCACCGGATTCAGCTACGTGCCCGCGGCGGGCCTGGTACCGCTGCGCGAGTTCTTCGGCTCCTTCGCCGAGCGGACCTTCCACTCGACCCAGTACATCCGCCACCACTCGGCGCCGCTGTACACCCCGGAGCCCGACGCGATCCACGAGATCATCGGCCACGCCAACCAGATCGCGAGCCCGCGCTTCGCCGCGCTGTACGAGACGGTCGGTGCGGCGGTCGGCCGCTTGCAGACCCAGACCGCGCTCAAATTTCTGGCCGACGTGTTCTGGTTCTCGCTCGAGTTCGGCGTGGTCCGCGAGGGTGCTGAGATCCGCTGTTACGGAGCCGGATTGCTGTCTTCCTACGGTGAGATCGACGAGTTCCGCAACGCCCGGCTACGTCCGCTCGACGTCGCCGAAATGGGCACCATCGACTACGACATCACCCACTACCAGCCGGTGTTGTTCTGCGCGGAGTCGGTGGATCAGATCGTCGGCGTGCTCGGCGAATTCTTCGCGACCATGGACGACGAGACGCCCGTCAGGCTCGGGCACCGCCCGCATTCCGCGGCATAGCGCCATTCGAAAACGTTGTTACAGAACACAGTTCAGCATTATTCGGTTCTCATCTACTGAGATCTGGCAGGCGCGACGGACCGGTCGGCTGTTACTTTCGACCGGTTCTTCGAGCTTTTTGAAAGGGTCTGGTAGACCGAAAATGACTGTGGATGTGACAGATACGCAAGCCGATCAGAATCCCGAGCCGGAAGCCCCGCTGTGGCTGCAGGGCCGCGAAGCGGTGATCGCCGCCGCGGCGCCGGAGGAATGGCGCGGCAACGTCCCCGACTACGCACTGAGCCACGAGGTGATCCCCCGCGAGCGCAGCACCGAGCACGCGCCCGGCTCGCTCGAGGCGATCGTCGAGGACCTGGTGAAGGTCTTCGAGATGGAGGTCTCGCACAAGGGTGATCCGGCCACCTGGCTGTCGGTGGTCGCCGAGCAGTACCGCGGCCGGGTCAACGGCGGCGAGTGGCAGGACGCCGAGGAGTTCGCGCGGATCGGCAGCTACAACATCCTGATCGGCGACAACCCGTTCTACGAGGCGGCGAACGAGACCTTCGAGTCCTCGCACAAGGTCTTCCACACCGCGTTCCCCGGCGGCTTCTTCTGGGAGGTCGTCGAGGTGCTGTCCGGCCCGCCGACCGTGAGCTTCCGCTGGCGGCACTGGGGCAAGTACGAGGGCGAGTACAAGGGCCACCAGCCCACCGGCGAGCAGATCGAGATGTTCGGCGTGACCATCGCCCGCGTCAGCGAGGATCTGCGCATCCTCGAGCTGGAGCACTTCTACGACAACAACAAGCTGCTCGGCCCGCTGGCCCACGGCTGCCCGGTGCAGCACGGCAAGGCCGAATAGTCAGACCTGATCGCTGCCGTTCGGTGCGTCGCCCGTACCGAACGGCAGCCCGGCCTGCAGGAATTGCAGGGCGTGACCGACATTCTCGGCATTGACCGGAGTGGTGGTCACGATGGCCAGCATCGTGCCGATCATCGCGCCCGCGGCCACCCGGACCTCGAAATCGTCGGCGGGCCTGCCGGTGTAGTCGGCCATCAGTTGCGCCGCCAATTCGATGCTGCGCTGGAATTCCAAACCGATCGCCGGACGCAGCTCCGGGACGTGGTACAGCAGGGCGTGGCGTTCCTGCTCGAAGGCCATATCGGCGGCGGACATGCCCGAGAATACCGCCTCGGTGGCATTGCGGAAGGCGGTCAGCGGGTGCTGGCCGCGCGGTTGCGCCGCCAGCGCCTCGATCATCAGCGCGTCCTGATCATCGGCGATGACCAGTTGTTCCTTGGTCGGGAAGTAGCGGAAGAAGGTGCTGGGCGAGACCTCGGCGGCCGCCGCGATCTGCTCCACCGTCGTCTCGGTGTAGCCCTGCTCCCGGAACAGCCGGAACGCCTCGACCCTGATGGTTCGGCGGGTCCGCTCCTTCTTCCGCTCGCGCAGCGACATCTCAACCGGCATGTATCGATTCTGCCGTATCGGCCGCGACAACCGGCGCTTCCGGCCGCCGCAGGAACCCGGCGGTGACGATGGCGGCGCCGAGGCACAGCGCCGCGCACACCCCGAGCATGGTGTCCATGCCCGCGACGAAGGCCTGCTGCACCTGCCCCAGCATCGCCGGATCACCCGCCTCGTGCGCGACGGCCACGCCTGCGTTGACCCCGCCGGAGATCGGTTCCTGGTTCAGCGCGCCGAGCTCGGCCCGGTACCTGGTGGCCAGCACCGTGCCGAGCACCGCGACACCGATGGTCCCGCCCGCCTGCCGAAGTGCTTGCAGCAGCGCCGAACCCGAGCCGGATCTGGCCGCGGTGAGTTCGCCCATCGCCAGGCCCATCGCCGCGGGCATGACCAGGCCCATGCCCGCGCCGAGCACCGCCGTCCACAGCGCGGTCAGTCCGTAGCCGCTGTCCACCCTGGTCGAGGCCCCGATCCCGATACCGCCCGCCAGGACCAGGAACCCCGCGGTGAGCACCACCCGCACCCCCAGTCGCGGCAGCAGCACATCGACCAGTCTGCTCCCGACGACCAGCCCGCCGATCATCGGCAACAACCGCACCCCGCTGCCGAGCGCGTCGACACCGAGCACCGCCTGGAAGTACTGCGGAACGGTGAAGAACATGCCGAACATGGCGAAGCTGACGAGGATGGAAAACGCTGTTCCCCATCGGAATCCGGGCGCGGCGAACAGGCCCACATCGATAAGCGGGTGCGTGCTGCGGCGCTGCCACCACAGGAAACCGCCGAGCAGGACCACACCGCCGGCCACCGCGAGCCAGCCGAGGACATCAGCCCAGTCGCGTTCACCGATCCGGATGAAACCGTAGGTCAGCCCGAGCATGCCCGCGGCCGAGAGCGCGGCGCCGAGGAGGTCGATGCGAAAACTGGTGTCGCCGTGAAATTCCGGCACCAGCGTGGCGACGGCCAGCGCGCCGACGATCACCAGCGGCACATTGATCAGGAACACCGAGCCCCACCAGAAGTGCTGGAGCAGCCAGCCGCCGAGGATCGGGCCGAGCGGCAGGCCGATGGCGGTCGAGGTGACCCAGATCGTCAGCGCGCGTTGCCGCTCGACGGGGTCGGTGAACAGCACCGGCAGCACCGCCATCGACAGCGGCATCATCGCCGCGGCGGCAACACCGAGCGCCACTCTGGCAACGATCAGCTGGTCGGCCGAGCCCGCGAACGCGCAGGCCAGCGAGGCCACCCCGAAGACGACGAGCGCGCCGAGCAGCATCTTCTTGCGCCCGTAGCGGTCGCCGAACGCGCCCGCGGGCAGCATCAGCGCCGCCAGCGCGAGGGTGTACGCGCTGCTGAACCATTGCAGCGCAGAGGTATTCGCATCCAGGTCGACCGCGAGGGTCGGAAGGGCCACCGTCAGCACGGTGACGTCGAGTCCGATCGTGAGCATCGCCAGGGCGAGCGCGCCGAGCGCGAGCCAGCGGCGGGTGGATTCCGTCCGCATATCTCCTCCAAATATGACAGTTACTATCTTTTGCCAGTAACTCTCATTTGATTGCTTCTGTCAAGAGCGGCTCCCGGTCGCCGCGCCGTCGCCACGTGGGCTCGCTAGGCTCTCAGGCGATGAAGATCCGCGAACCCGGCGTGCGCGCCGCCTGTGCCCTCGGCGCCGCCGCGATCGCCGCGGTCATGGCCTGCGCGCCCACCGCCACCGCCCTGCCGGCGACCGACGCACCGCCGAGCAACGGCGCGAGCACGACGACCACGCCCCCGTTCACCACCCCGAACACCGACAGCTGCCCGCAGAAGACGCAGCCGCCGCCCCCGGTCGACACCTCCGAGGTGCCCGCGCCGGGCGAGCCGACGCCGAGTGCGCTGCCGGTGCCATCGCCGGTGATCGGCGGTGACCGGATGAGCGAGTGCGGTGTCGTCCTGCCCAAGGGCGCGTCCCCGCTGCCCGCCGACATCTCGGCCACCTCGTGGATGGTGTCGGACCTCGACACCGGCCGGGTGCTCGCCGCCAAGGACCCGCACGGCCGCTACCGGCCCGCCAGCACCATCAAGGTCGCGCTCGCCATCGTCGCGCTGCGCTCCCTCGACCTGGACACGGTCGTCATCGGCACGCAGGCCGACGCCGATGTCGACGGCACCAGGGTCGGGATCGGGCCCGGCGGCCGCTACACCAACCGCCAGCTCATGCAGGCGCTGATCATGTGCTCGGGCAACGACGCCGCCCATGCCATCGCCACCCAGCTCGGCGGCGACAAGGCCGCCGTGGCGAAGATGAACGACGTGGCGAAGTCGTTGCGCGCGTTGGACACTCGCGCGGCGACCCCGTCCGGGCTGGACGGCCCCGGCATGAGCACCTCGGCCTACGACCTGTCGGTGCTGTTCCGCGAGGCGATGAACATCCCGCTGTTCGCCGAGCTCATCCACACCGAGCAGGTCGACTTCCCCGGCTTCCCGGCCGACCCGGCGATCCCCGACGACAAGGATCACCCCGGCTTCCCGATCGCCAACGACAACCAGCTGCTCTACAACTACGAGGGCGCGATCGGCGGCAAGACCGGTTTCACCGACGACGCCCGCCAGACCTTCGTCGCCGCCGCCGAACGCGACGGGCACCGGCTGGTCGTCACCCTGCTCAAGGCCGATGTGCGCCCGATCCGGCCGTGGGAGCAGGCGGCCCGGCTGCTCGACTACGGCTTCGCGCTCGACGCCGACGACCGGATCGGCAAGCTGCCCGAATCGGGCAGCGCGGCGGTGCAACCCAGCGTGCCGCTGGCCTCACCCCCGCCGCGCGCCGACGGCTCGCAGGCCCAGCCCGACCGGCAGCCGCATCAGGCCGCACGCGTGGCCACCCTGATCGGCGCGCCACTGTTCATCATGGTGGTGCTGCTCTGGATCCGGCAGGCCTACCGGCGCAGGCGCTGAGTCAGCGGCGCCTGCCGAACACCACCAGGGCCAGCGCGGCGATCGCGCCCGCACCGAAGTAGGCCGCACCCGTCCCGGTCGACATGCTCTGCTTCACCACGCGCGGCCGGATGACCACCGCGTTCGGCGGCGCGATGTCGGCGCTGAGCTCGTTGTCGACCGAGGTCGCCGCCCAGGCGGTGGCGAACAGCAGGATCCGGTAGGTGATGTAGCTGAACACCATCAGGCCGATGATCGAGCCGAACGTCGCGCCCGCCGGGCTGCGCAACACGATCTGCAGGTAGTACGCGCCGATGAGCTTGAACACCTCGAACGCGATCGCCGCCAGCGCCGCCGCCCGCGCGGCACTGAGCAGCGAGACCGGCTGGCGTGGCAACCGCGCGATCATCCAGGCGAACACCGCCCACGAGGCGAGCAGGCCGAGCGCGATCGACGCCACCGACAGCACCACCGTCGACCCCGGCAGATGATCCGCCCCGATCGCCGTGAGCAGTTGCGTGCCGAGATCACTCTGCGCGATCGCGGACAGCCCGAGTGAGACCGCGAACGCCAGGCCGAGGCCGACGAGGGCGCCCAGATCCGACAGTTTGCTTCGCCACCAAGGACTTTCGGGGCTCTGCACCTCCCACTGCTCGGTGAGCGCCGCACGCAGGTTCGCCATCCAGCCGAGCCCGGTGTAGAGACCGACGACCAGACCGAGCAGACCGACGGTGCCGCGCGATCGGATCGCCTGATCGATCAAGTCGTTGATCTGGGTGCCGAAGGCCCCGGGGATCTTCTCCTTGACACCGTCCTGGAGCTGGGTCAGCAGGTCGGGCTGACCGGCCAGGATGAACCCCGCCACCGAAAAGGCCACCATCAGCAGCGGAAACAGTGACAGCACAGTGAAATAGGTGATGCCCGCGGCGTAGTAGTCACCGCGTTGACGCTGGAATCGCCCGCCTGCCCTGACCAGATGATCCAGCCAGGGCCTGCGCCCGATCTGCTTCTCGACCGCGGCCGAGATCTTGTCGACGACCTGCATGGCATGCGCCCCTTCAGCCGAAAGCCTCAGGCGCGCATCGGGTCAGCGAGCCAGGAAGCCCACCCGGTCGTACACCTGAGCCAGTGTGTTGCCTGCGATCTCCCGCGCCCGCTCGGCACCCGCGGCGAGGATCCGGTCCAGTTCGGCCTGATCGGACAGGTACTCCTGCACCTTCTTCTGGACGGGGGTGACGAATTCGACCAGCGCGTCGGCCACGTCGGCCTTGAGATCACCGTAACCCTTGCCCGCGAAATTCTCCTCCAGGGTGACGATCGGGGTTTCGGTGAGCGAGCTCAGGATGACCAGCAGGTTGCTCACGCCCGCCTTGTGCTCCGGGTCGTAGCGGACCTCGCGCTCGGTGTCGGTGACCGCCGACTTGACCTTCTTCGCGGTGACCTTCGGATCGTCGAGCAGGTTGATCAAGCCGGCGTCGGTGGAGGCCGACTTGCTCATCTTCGCGGTCGGATCCTGCAGGTCGAAGATCTTCGCGGTGCCCTTGACGATGTGCGGCTCGGGCACCACGAAGGTCTTCTTGAAGCGGGTGTTGAAGCGCTGGGCCAGGTTTCGGGTCAGCTCCAGGTGCTGGCGCTGATCCTCGCCGACCGGCACCTGGTGCGGGCGGTAGAGCAGGATGTCGGCGGCCATCAGCACCGGGTAGGTGAACAGGCCGACGGTCGCGTTGTCCGCGCCCTGCTTGACCGACTTGTCCTTGAACTGGGTCATCCGGCTGGCCTCACCGAAACCGGTGATGCAGCTGAGGACCCAGGTCAGCTCGGCGTGCTCGGGCACCTGGCTCTGCACGAACAGGGTCGACTTCGCCGGGTCGACACCGAGCGCGAGCAGCTGCGCGACGGCGCCCTTGGTGCGGGCCCGCAGCGCCTTGGGGTCCTGGCTGACGGTGATCGCGTGCATGTCGGGGATGAAGTACAGCGCGTCGTAGTCGTCCTGCATCGTCACCCAGTACTGCAGCGCACCCAGGTAGTTGCCGAGGTGGAAGGAGTCGCTGGTGGGCTGGATGCCCGACAGCACCCGCTGCTTGCGTTCGGCCGTCGCGGCCGGGGCAGGACTGGACATGTCCCGATCTTCCCATGGGCCTCAAGCGGAATTTCGCTGCACCCAGTTGCGCGGATCGACGCCGGGCATGCTCGGCTTGCCCGCCTTGACCATTCGCTGTTCGCGGCGGGCGAGCAGCTGGTACGAGGGCGTGCTCGGCCCGGCGAGCGCACCGGCCAGCACCCTGGGCGCCAGCGGCGGGGCGACGTGCGCGGTCCGCAGGCTGCGGCACAGCGTGCTGTAGGCGAGCTGATCGGCGATCCCCCACTCGATGCCGTACAGCTGCCGGATCCGGTCCGGGAGACTGCCCTGGACCAGCAGATACAGCGCCGAGCCGACCTGCTCGGCGGGCGGGCGCAGCCGGTAGGCCTTGCGGTGGCCCGCCAGGTAGGAACCGACCAGGTGGGCCTCGTCGGTGAGGAACAGCTCCGACGAGTTCAGGTAGTCGTCGAAGTACCGGCGGAAGGCCGGATAGTCGGCGGGCGCCGCGTCGCGCGGCATGCCGAACAGCTCGCCCCAGCGGACATAGTCCTGGTAGAGGTCCTCGCGTTCGGTGGCGGTGAGCTCGCGCACCAGCCGGTCGTACATCGCCTCGGCCGAGTCGAAGGTGAAGGCCATGGTCATGAACATCAGGTGCGGATCGTGGGCCGCGTAGGCGGTGCCCGCCGGATGGTGCGCGCCCGCGTCCTCGGGCAGGGTGCCGACGACCTTGTCGTGCTTGCGCCGGGTGAAGGCCAGGGCCCGGTCGGCTTCGGCCTTGCCGCCCAGGAAGACCGCTTCGAACAGCGCGCCGGTGACGGCCAGCCGGGTGTAGGGCGTCGCGCGATGCGCGGTGTGCTCGCTGGTGCCGACGAACAGCAGCGGATGGACGGCGCCGATCACCAGCGCCCGCACGCCGTAGGTCAGACCCACCGCCCGCTTGCTCATCACCCGTCGGATCATCGAATCGTCGGCGAAATATCCGGGTTCGCCTTGCCGTGCGGCCATGCTGCGCCTCCTCGTCGAGTGCATCTGGCAATAGAATCCCCCAGATTCGGTAATCTGGCAAGAGTCTCTACCAGAAAATCATCGGCGGACGGCAGCACGCAGAATGGATCCTGTGACAGCACAACGGACATACGGTGGCGTCTCTGCGCAACAGCGTCGGGCCCAGCGCCGTACCGCCCTGCTGGACGCGGCGCTCGACATCGTCGCCGAAGAGGGGCAGGCCAAGCTCACCGTCGCCGGGCTGTGCGCCCGCGCCGGTCTCAACGAGCGCTACTACTACGAGAATTTCGAGAATCGCGACGGCGTGCTCGAGGCCCTGCTCGACCGCATCGCCGAGGAACTCACCGGCGCCATCGTGGCCGCGTTGACCACCGCGCCCCCCGACAGCCGGTCCCAGTCGCATGCCGCGATCGACGCGGGCATCTCGGTGCTCACCGACGATCCGCGCAAGGCGCAGGCCGCGCTGATCGCGGGCATGGCGACCCCGGAGTTGCGGGCGCGCACCGCCCGCACGGTGCGGGCCTTCGCCCGGCTGGTCGCCGCGGAAGGCAGCGGTTTCTACGGGGTCGAGGTCCCGCAGAACCTGGTCGACTTCCGCGCGATCTACCTCATCGGCGGCTTGACCCAGACCCTGACCACCTGGCTGGCCGGCGACCTCGACCTCACCCGCGAGGAACTGATCGACCAGGTCACCGAGGTGTTCGTGCTCCTCGGTGACGATCTGGCAGGCCGCTACCGCTGACGGACAGCCGACCAGCGTGACCTAGACCGGCACGCACCCGTCGAGAATGACAGTGCACTCTGCGGCGGAACCGGTCGACAGCGCGTGCAGCAGGTTGCCGAGCAAATCGCTGGATCCCGAGGACGGATCGGCGATCCGCGCAACGCCGGTCTGGCCCAAGCTTCCCGGTGCCGAATCGGCGCCGGCCGTCGCCATTCCGGTACTCGCCGCCATGATCGCGGTAAAGATGCCCGCGCTCGCCAGTACTCGCTTCATCGATGTCTCTCCTCACGGGCAGCCTCGGGGCGACTGCTCCGGCGACGACGGTAATCAGACCGATCGGTCACCGGCAGCCATCAATTCAGGTGGCAGTGGAAACTCTGGATCACTCCGTGAGAGCGACGGCGCCGAAGGTGTCCGGGTCGCCCTGCAGGACGACGCGGAAGGCGACATCGCGGCGGGACCAGTAGGCGGCACAGTCGCGCATGGCGCTGTCGAACCAGGCGCGTTCGGTGGGCTGATCGGCGAGCAGGTCGGCCGAATTGCGCACCACGGCGACGTAACCGGCCGCGTCGCCGACGAAATCGTCCAGGTCACGCAGGCATTCGTCGAAGGCGTCCTTGTTCGCGCCGAAGTAGTAAGGGAACTGGAAGGCCGCGGCGAATTCGTCGAAGAGTTCGGCGGTGGTGCGCATCTTGGGACCGCGGAGTTCGCGGACGCGATAGTCGGCGGGCGAGTCGTAGCGGACGCCGCTGAACGCGGCGGCATCGACCGCCAGCGCGCCGAACACGGGATGCGGCGCGGCCGGGGCCTCAGTGGTGGGACGAGCAAGGAACTGCGACAATGTCATTCGCATCAGCGCATCCTCGTGAAGGTCTCGTAGTGGTCGCCGGTGTACCAGGCCGTACCGTCGCTGCCGGTGACGATGCGTTCGGCATCACGACCCCGATTGCGCTGCTTGGGATTGACGTCCCACTCCTGGTAGGTCACCGGCTTGCCCGCCGAATCCTTCAGCGGCAGTTTGGTTCCCCGGTTCATCCACTGCTCACCGCCCTTGGTCCCCGGCGCGTTCGCCGAATCCGGCCAGCGGCCCCCGTCGATCTCGAGGAGGGTCGTGTAGGCGCGATCGGGCACGCCCGCAGCCCCGTTGCCCGGCGCCGCGCTGGCATTCCCGAGGGGCGGGCCCGGTTTCGGCGCGGCCTTGGTGGTCGTGATCCCGGCGACCGCGCGCGTGGTGGTCGCGGCAATGGTGGTGTCGTTGCCGCCGCGTCCCGTGAACAGGGTGAAGCCCACCGCGAGGACGATGAGTACAAGGCCGCCAAGCAGTCCGAGCGTTTTGCGCGAGAGATTCACCGGTATCGCACCGCCGCGGAAGCGTGGTCGGACCACCGCTGGTCGTAGGCATCAGCGCGTCCGGCGAGCGCGCGGCTATCTGTCATGACAGAGGAATCTACGTCAGCGGGGTTGGACCTTCCGACCCCGTTCGATCTAGCCGGCCAGGTCGAGCTCGAGCTGTGCCCCGGAGACCATCAGCGCGCTGGCGGACAGGCCGAAGAGCCGGTGGAAGTTCTCGCTGAGGTGTGACGGGGAGGCGAATCCGGCGTCGGTGGAGCACCGGGTGAGGTTGTGGCCGGCAGCGATGCTCTGCGCGACGCGAAGCATCCTGGCCCATTGCCGGTAGCGGCGGAAGGTAGTGCCCGTCTGGGCAGTGAAGGTGCGCAGCAGGTGTGAGGTGGACCAGCCGACCCCGGCGGCGAGGTTTCGGGCTGTGACGGAAGTGGTGGGGTCGGCACGGATGATGCGGGCCGCCTCGGCGATGCGTGGGTCGAGGCCGGCTCCGGGAAGGGGGAGACTGGCGAGCTGTACGACGCGCTCGATATCGGTACGCAGTGCGGCGGTGATCAGCTCGCGCTCGTTGCGGTGCTGGAATCCGAACGGCCCCTGTTGTCTGCGCATGTGCCGAACATCCTGTGACCGTGCGGTGATCGCCGGGTCTATGAACAGGTAGAGCATGCGCCCGGGTGTGGCAGGCAGGTGGTGGGAGTAGCGGGCGGGTGCGCAGGCACTGCGGGTGGTCACCTCGTCCAGACCGGGCGCGCGAAACACGAACGGTTCGTCCAGCCCGACCGCCGAGCATGCCAGCACCGGTGAGTGTGGCCCGATCGGCAACGACGGGCCGATATACCCCGCGTGACCAGGTCGAATCCACAGCACCGCGCGCGCGGAGTCACCACACGATTGTGAAAGCGCGGCCGCGGTCATGTTTGCCAGGCTAACCCGGTGCGTGTGCGAGGAACGCGCGCGGGAAGGAATGACACAGTGACACAGCGCAACACCACGGATGCCGCGGCGATCGACGCGCCGGCGGACGCCGAGGCAGGAATGGAAGAAGTCGTCGCGACGCTCGCCGCGATGGACCGCCGCACGGTGGGCGCGGGTGAGCGGGGATCGGCAGCCTGGCTGGCCGGGCGCCTCGGCGAGCTCGGGGCCGAGGCGGTGACGGTGAGCACGTTTCGGGGACAGTCGTCGTGGGCGCCCGCTCACCTGGGGCATGTGGTGACAGCGATGGTCGTCGGCCTGCTGCCCGGACGGATCGGGCGGGCGCTGTCACTGGCGGCGGCGGTCTCCTACGAGCTGGAGGTCAGTGGGCGGTGGCAATGGATCCGGAGGGTGCTGCCGAGCCGCCAGGGGGCATCGGTTTCCGCGCGGTTGCCCACGGCGGGCAGGCCGTCCCGGACTCTGGTATTGGTCGCCCATCACGACGCGGCGCACAACGGGATCGTCTGGCACCCGAGAGTGGTCGCCGTCAACCGGCGGTGGTCCGCGCGGACCGGGCGCTCCATGCCAAGCCACCTCGTCCCGCTCGCGGCGATGCTCGCGGCGGCGGTACCCGCCGTCCCGGTGCGGCGGGCAGCGGCGATCGTGCTGGGTATCGCGGGCCTGGCGATGACCCAATCGATGCGCAGCTACACCACACCCGGTGCCAATGACAACGCCACCGGTGTCGCGGCGGTCCTGGAAACAGTGCGTCACCTGCGGGCCCAGCCGTTGACGGACACCGAGGTGATCGTGGTGTTCCCCGGCGGCGAAGAGGCCGGGAACCAGGGGATGCGCCAGTGGGCCGCCGACAACCGTGGGCTGGGGGGCTCCGGACGGACGTTGGTGGTCAACCTCGATTCCCTCGGCAGCGGTGGACACCTGGTCCTCGCGCGACGGGAAGGGCTCACCAGCTTCGCCGCCCGTCGCGACGTCGACACGGTGACGAGGATCGCGAACGAGGCGGGGATCGAGCTGCGCGCGGTGGACTTCCCCAATGTCTGCGATGCCGCGGTCGCGCGGCACGCGGGTATGCGGGCGATCAGCGTGCTGTCCTATGCCGACGGCTGGGTCGAGCACCTGCATCAACGCTCCGACACCGCCGACGCCGTCGGCTGGAACACCGTGCGTGCGGCGGTCACCCTCACCGAACACATCGCCCGCGCCTGGGACCGCGGCGCCTTCTCCAACGATGCCTGAGGAACGAGATATGCGAAATGCCAAGAACAGCAAGGCAATAGCGGTCTATGGCGCAACCGGGTACACCGGCAGGCTGATCGTGCGGGAACTCGTCGACTCGGGGCACGAGGTCATCGTCGCCGGTCGGGACGCGGCCGGCTTGCGCCGAGTGGCCGACCGTTTCGACGGCGCGGTGACCTGTGCGGCGATCGCCCTCGACGACACCGCGGGGCTCATCGCGCTGGCATCGCGCGTGCGCACGGTGGTCAATGCCGCAGGCCCGTTCGCGGACACCTGCGCACCGATCGCCCGGGCCGCTGTCGCCGGCGGTGCGCACTACGTCGACGTCAGCGGCGAACAACACGCGATCCGGGCATTGTTCGACGAACTCGGCCCGGCCGCGACCGAACGCGGTGTCGCGCTCCTGCCGGCCAGCGCGTTCTACGCGACCCTGTGCGACCTACTGGTATCGCTGGCCGCGCGGGACATCGGTCCGGTCATCGATCTCGATATCGCCTATCACGTGGAGAACTGGGTCCCGAGCGGTGCCGCGTTTCGCAATCGTGTGCTCGGCCTGACCCTGTCCACCATCCAATTCGACAACGGCTACACCGACATCGACCGGCAACCCGCGACCCGTTTCGTCGACTTCGGCGGCACCATCGGACGCCGCCGCGTGGCGATGTATCCCGCCCCCGAGGTGCTGACCATCCCGCGCCATGTCGATGTCGCCCGCCTGCGCACGTCGATGGCGACCTCCACCCTGTCGCCCCAGCGGATCGCGGAGCCCCTGGTCCCGCTGCTCGCCCGCATCGCCGCCCGTGGCCTCGAGTCCAGAGCAGCACCGGTGATCGAGAAGCTGGTGACGGCCGGTATCGGCGGATCGCCCACCCGATTCGACTCCGACCCGACCCGATTCGACCTGGTCGCCCACCTGACAGGCACAGCCGGAAAGCGCACCGCGACCCTGTCCGGCCCCGGCATCTTCGACATCACCGGCCCGATCGCGGCCCGAGTCGCCGCCACCACCACCGACGCCGGCTTCATGTCCGCAGGCCCCCTGTCCGCCGCCGAAATCCTCGACCCGTCAGCATTCCTCACCGGCCTGGGCGAGCGAGGGGTGTCGTTTCGGATCGACCGGTCCTCGACAACGCGACCACCCGGGACCAGCCCCGACCCGGGCAGGCAAGAACCCTAAAAGGTCCGATCAGGTTCAGTTGCCGGGTCGTCGCCTGAGATTCACCGGTATCGGGTCGCTCACAATGTCCTCCGGTTCGGCGGCGGCTCCCATTGTTCGAGTGCGGCCAGCAGGCGCCGGATTACCTCGGGCGGTGCGACGGTGATCGGTTCCAGCCGCTTCGGTTTCGGTGTGCGTTTCGGTAGTGGCACGGTCCCCTCCGGTGCGTTGTTTGGCTGCACACCCGACGCTCAGGGCCCGCCACCGTGCGCCGGGGTGCTGTCAGCGATTCTGCTCCGCGTGAGGCGAAACCGCCTACGCTAGACATATGCGCCTGAAATACGCTGGAACCATGAACACGACAGGCGATGTGATCCGGCGTCGCCGGAAGCAGCTGGACATGTCCCAAGCGGCTCTCGGGCGGCATGTCGGGGTGGATCAGAAAACGATCAGTCGATACGAGTCCGGCGAGCTGACGCCGGACCTCATCACCGGCACCAAGCTTGCCGATGTCCTCGGTGTCTCCGTCAACGAACTAGCCGGGCGTGCATCCCGCACGCTCGACCTGTCCGGCGATTGGTGGGCCGCTTGGCAGACCTGGGGAGACACCGGCGAGCGGGTAGACGTACACGAACTAGGAATGATGCAAGACGGTTCGTTCCTCGAGCTGGACGGAGCTCGCGCCCGTCCGGTAGACGAAGGTTCGTACACCTGGCGTGGCGAGCTTCGCTTGTGGGACAACGAATCTCTGATGGGCTGGTACGTCGCGACCGAGGGCGCGGTGAGGTCCAAAGGATCGTTGTACTTCGCGCTGCACCCGCAAGGGCTCGCGCTGGCCGGTTCGTGGGTGGGCCAATCCGCTGCCGGGCTCGTGATTCGTGGATGGGGCGCGATCGTCCGGCACCAGCGGCTCGCGGAACCGTTGATAGACCTACTCAGGGCTGCTGATGGAAACTTGACCGCATGGCCGAAGAGTCTCTAGTCACCGTCACGATTACCGCTGAAACCGCAGAGTGGCTAGCCGAGTTCACTCGACGTCTGGTGGCGGACCGGCTGGCCGCGTGCGGGAACATCGTCCCGGCGGTGCGGTCGATCTACTCATGGAACGGCGAGGTCCAAGACGACACCGAAGCCCTGGTGCTGATCCACACCCGTGCAGCACTGGTCGACGCGATCATCCGCCGAGCCGACGACGAACACCCGTACGACACTCCCCAGGTGCTGGCGATCCCACTCACCGGCGCACACCCGGGGTATGCGGATTGGGTGGTCGAACAGACCATGGGTTGATCTGAGCAAACCGGAGCCGGGCAAGCAGCGTGCTCACCGATACTGAACCGTCACGGGAGCGTGGTCGGACCAGCGCTGGTCGTAGGCATCGGCGCGTTCGACTACGGCCTGCTTGGCGCGGGAAGTCAGGTCTCCGAGGGCAAGCTGATAATCGATCCTCCAGCCGGAGTCGTTGTCGAAGGCGCGGCCGCGGTAGGACCACCAGCTGTAGGGGCCCGCGACGCCGGGATGCAGGGCGCGCACCACGTCGACGTAGCCCGCGGCCAGCAGTTCGGCGATCCAGGCGCGTTCCTCGGGCAGGAAGCCCGCCGACTTCTGATTGCCCTTCCAGTTCTTGAGGTCGACCTCGGCGGGCGCGATATTCCAGTCCCCGCTCACCACGAACTCACCGGTGCGCGTCTTCAGATAGGCGCCCAGCTCTGCCATGAACCGGTACTTCTCGTCCTGCTTCGGGGTGTACTCCTCCCCCGAGTGCACGTACACACTCGCCGCGGTGACCTCACCGAAGTCGGCCTCGAGGTAACGCCCCGACGCGGCGAACTCGCTGCTACCGAACCCGATCCGCACCGCGTCGGGCGCGCGCCGCGACAGAATGCCGACGCCGGCCCGCCCCTTCGACTCCGGTTCGGCGTGCGAGAGCACCCACCCCGCGTCGAGCGCGGGCGCCAGCGCGGTAGCGACCTGCGCATCGGTCGCCCTGGTCTCCTGCAGGCACACGATGTCGGCTTCGGTCGTGTCCAGCCACGACAACATGCCCTTGGTCGCGGCGGCGCGCACGCCGTTGACGTTCACAGTCGAGATGATTATCGGCACCGTACGACCGTACAATGGCAGATCAGGAGTGCTCCTCCGGACACTGTCGTCCAGGAAGGGGTGAATGACGATGACGTCACGCACCGCCAAGTCCACTGCCCCGGCCATGCCTGTCAAGGCATTGCATCTCGGATCCGGTGACCCGGTCCTGCTGTTGCACGGGTTCATGTTGTCGCCACACTGCTGGGAGCAGGTCGCGCGGCGAATGTCGGCGAATTGCGAGGTGTACGCCCCCGCCTTCGCCGGGCATTGGGGTGGACCCAAGGTCGAGGGTTGGTTGCTGGACGTCTACGCGCTGGCCGATCAGATCGAGGATCAGCTCGACGCGCTGGGCTGGAGCACCTGCCATATCGCGGGCAATTCGCTGGGCGGCTGGGTCGGCCTCGAGCTGGCGCGCCGCGGCCGGGCCCGCACCCTGACCACGGTGGCCGCGGCGGGCGGCTGGGCCTCGCCCTCGCTCAGCCAGGTCAGGATCGGCCTGAAGTTCGCCACGATGATCCCCTTTGTCGAGATCGGCAAGCTGCTCGGCGGGGTGGCGATCAACAATGCGCTCATCCAGCACGTGGCCGCGTTCCTGCTGAGCAAGAACACCAGCGCCGTCTCGCGCCACGACCTGGCGACCGTCATCACCGCCGTGCTGCACTGCGACGCGATGATCCCACTGATCCTCGGCAGCCTCCACGCCCCGGGAATGGACGACCTCGGCGAGCTCACCACCCCCGTGCGCATGCTGCTCGCCGAGTACGACCGGATCATCCCCAACCGCGTCTACGCCACCCGCTACCTGCGCGAACTCCCCGAATCCGCCGACCGCATCCTGGTGCACGGCGTGGGCCACGTGCCGATGCTGGAGGCGCCGGACCGGATCGCGACGCTCATCGCCGAGCACATCTACGCCAGCCGCGGACACCTGCGCGCGGTCTGAACACGCGAGAACCCGGCCGCGCGAACACCATTCGCGGCCGGGTCCCCGGTGCCTACTTGCCGAGCAGACCCTTCGCGATGTGGGTCACCTGGATCTCGTTGCTGCCCGCGTAGATCATCAGCGACTTCGCGTCGCGGGCCAGCTGCTCCACCCGGTATTCGCTCATATAGCCGTTGCCGCCGAACAGCTGCACCGCCTCCATCGCCACCTCGGTGGCCGCCTCGGAGCAATACAGCTTCATCGCCGACGCTTCGGCCAGGCTCGGCGGCTTACCCGCCTTGCCCCGCTCGAGCACGTTGAACACCATGTTCTGCACATTGATCCGGGCGATCTCCATCTTGGCCAGCTTGAGCTGGATCAGCTGGAAGCGCCCGATCTCCTGGCCCCACAGCGTGCGATTGCGCGCGTAGTCGACGCAGAGCCGGTGACATTCCTCGATGATGCCCAGCGCCATGAAGCCGACGCCGATCCGTTCGGCGGTGAAACTGGCCCTGGCGCTTTCGCGTCCGTCGCCGCCGCGATGTTCTTCGGTCTCGCCGAGCAGCCGGTCGCGGCCGAGCCGGACATTGTCGAAGAACAGTTCGCCGGTCGGCGAGGAGTGCAGGCCCATCTTCTTGAACGGCTTGCCCTGGGTGAGGCCCTCCATGCCCTTGTCCAGCACGAAGGTGAGTACCTTGCGGTGGCGCTTGTCGGCGCCGTCGCCCTCGTCGAGCTTGGCGTAGACGATCATCACGTCGGCGCACGGGCCGTTGGTGATGAAGGTCTTCTGCCCGTTGAGGATGTAGTCCTCGCCGTCGCGTTCGACACGAGTCTTCATGCCGCCGAACGCATCCGAGCCCGAGTCGGGTTCGGTGATCGCCCAGGACGCCACCTTGCGCAGGGTGACGATATCGGCGAGCCAGCGCTCCTTTTGGGCCAGCGTGCCCCGCGACATGATGGTGGTGGCGCCCAGCCCGATGCTCACCCCGAGCGCGGACACCAAACCCATACAGACGCCGGACAGTTCGCTGATCAGCACCGCCATCATCGACTGCTGCCCGGCGAACAGCGACCCACCGCCGCCACCGGACTTCGCACCGGAACCGGCCGCCTCCTTGGCCAGCAGCTTGGCGACGGCGTCCTCGCCCATCGCATCGATCCCGAACTGGCTGAACAGTTTCCGCAGGATCGGGTACGGCAGCATCTCACCGCTGTCGAGGGCGTCCAGATGTGGGCGCACCTCCTTGTCGATGAAGGTCCGCACGGCATCGCGGATCATCAGATCGGTTTCGGACCATTCGATCATCGTCGTCTCCTGGCGCTCGCCGGTCAGGGCAGCCGCACGGCGATGTCGTCGATCGCCCACGGCCCTTCGGTCTCGATGGTCTTCACGTCGTGCCAGCCGGCCAGCTCGGAGATCGCCCCGCCTTGCACCGCGAACACCTTGCCGGTGATGGGGCACTTGTCCGAGGCCAGGTAGGCGACCAGCGGCGAGATATTCGCCGGGCTGAAGGCGTCGAACCCGCCGGATTCCGCGGCCGCGGCGGCCTCGGCGGCGAACATCTCGCCCATGCCGGGGGTGGCCAGGGTGAGCCGGGTGCGGGCGATCGGCGCGATCGCGTTGACCCGCACGCCGTAGCGGCCCAGTTCCTCGGCCGCGACCTGGGTGAGCGCGGCGATCCCCGCCTTGGCCGCGCCGTAGTTGGCCTGGCCCGCATTGGGCAGGGTGACACCCGATGCCGACGCGGTGTTGATGACGGCCGCATTGGGCTGATTGCCCGCCTTGCTCTGCGCCTTCCAGTAGGCGGCGGCGTGGTGCAGCACGGCCGCGTGCCCTTTGAGGTGCACGGCGATCACCGCGTCCCACTGGGATTCGTCCATCGCGGCGACGAAGACATCGCGCAGGATGCCCGCGTTGTTGACCACGATGTCGAGCCCACCGAACTCCGCGACCGCCTGGGCAATCAGGTTCTGCGCGCCGTCCCAGGTCGCGATGTTGTCGGTATTGGCGACCGCGTCGCCGCCCGCGGCCCGGATCTCGTCGGCGACCTGCTGCGCCGGACCGACGTCAGCGCCTTCGCCGGCATTACTGCCGCCGAGGTCGTTGACGACGACCTTCGCGCCTTCCCGCGCGAACAACAGCGCGTGCTCACGGCCGATGCCGCGGCCCGCGCCGGTGATCACGGCGACCTTGCCTGCCAGGGAACTCATGGGTGACTCCTGTATGTGAGGGGGTTCAGTCCGCGATCACGGCGAGGCCGTCGCTGAGCACGACATCCTCGCCGCGCACCGTCTCGAACGCGTAGGTGGTGACGCCGTCGGCGCTGGTGACCGGCCAGATCCGGGTCTGCAGGTCGTCACCGGGGAACACGAGCTTGGCGAAGCGCACCGCGAAGCGCCGCAGCCGGTGCACATCCGACCCCGCGGTCGCGGTGAGCACGCCCCAGGAGGCCATGGCCATGGTGCACAGGCCGTGCGCGATGATGCCGGGCAGTCCGGCGTCCTTGGCGACCTGCTCGTCGAGGTGCAGCGGCACCGGATCGCCCGAGGCGGGCGAGTACCGGAAGGTCTGGTCGTCGTCGACGTGATGATCGACGACCACCAACGGCGCGCTCGCCCGCAAGCTCTCGTCGAACCGGTGCGACGGCGCCTGCTCCCCCACCGACTTGCCCGCGTCGATATTGCGGAAGAAGGCGGTGAGGTACTGCTCGTTCACCAGTTCGCCTGCGGCGTCGCGGCAGTCGACCAGGATGGTGATGGTGGTTCCGGTGGACTTGCTCGTGTAACCGACCGCCTTGGCCCGCGAGACCAGGTCCTCGCCGGGCCGGATCGGCCGGTGGAAGTGGAAGTCCTGCTCGCCGTGCACGACCCGGCC
The DNA here is from genome assembly GCF_042799895.1 of Nocardia sp. NPDC057663. Taxonomy (NCBI): domain Bacteria; kingdom Bacillati; phylum Actinomycetota; class Actinomycetes; order Mycobacteriales; family Nocardiaceae; genus Nocardia; species Nocardia sp. NPDC057663. Next base: position 39,084 of record NZ_JBHVHX010000019.1, read on the forward strand.
GAAGATGTCCATCGGCGCCACGTCGATGACGGGCATCATCATGGCTTCGAACACCGGGACGATGGCGAACACCGGCGGGGCGATGGCGCCGTTGCGGTGTGCCTCGATCGGATCATTGGTCGCCGCGGCGTATTCCGCGATCCGGCCCGCCGTGACCGCGAACTGTTCAGCGTCACTCCATTTTTCCAGGCCCGCGTCGTCGAATTCGACGACGCGGCCCGATGCCTGCGCTGTCATCCGGGCGCCCTACGCCGAGGCCAGCGCATCGAGCTGGTCGAGGGATTTGTCCAGCTGGGTGCGGCCGTCCTTCTCCACGGCCTTGCCCAGCGCGCCCTTGATCAGCGCGCCTTCGAAGTCGCCGGACACCAGGATGACGCTCCCGGACCCCTCGGGCTTGATGTCGAAGGTGAATTCGGTACGCACACCGGCCATTCCGGCTCCGGTGAGGGTCAGCCGGTTCGGCACCTCGACGGCCTGCACCGTCCATTCCATCTTGTTCGCCATGCCGAGCATGACGATCTTGGCGACCAGCCCGGCGCCCGCGACCAGCACGGCGGGCGGTTCCTCCATGAACTTCTCGTGGATGGTGAACCACTTGTCCCAGGTCTGCGGGTCCGAGACGACGGCCCACAGCGCTTCGGGAGTGGCGGTGACGGTCTTGGTGGCTTCGATATGTCCCATGGCGGTACTCCTCGTTCGGGTCAGCGCACCGCGCGCTGGTAGGCGGTGACCACGGCGGCGCCGCCGAGGCCGATGTTGTGCTGCAGGGCAGCGGTGACGTCGTCGACCTGGCGTTTGCCCGCGGTGCCGCGCAGCTGCCAGGTGAGCTCGGAGCACTGGGCCAGGCCGGTCGCGCCGAGCGGATGCCCCTTGGAGATCAGGCCGCCCGACGGGTTGACCACCCACTTGCCGCCATAGGTGGTCTGGCCCGCGTCGATCAGCTTCCCGGCCTCGCCCTCGCCGCACAGGCCCAGCGCCTCGTAGAGCAGCAGTTCGTTGGCGGAGAAGCAGTCGTGCAGCTCGATCACCTGGAAGTCCTCGGCGCCGAGCCCGGCCTGCTCGTAGACCATGTGCGCGGCAACGACATTCATGTCGTAGCCGATGAGGTTCTTGGCCGTGCCGTCGAAGGTCGAGGCGAAGTCGGTGGTCATCGCCTGCCCGACGATCTCGACCGCCTGGGCGGACAGGTCGTGCCGGTCGACGAACGCCTCGCTCGCCAGGATCGCCGCGCCGGAGCCGTCGGAGGTCGGCGAGCACTGCAGCTTGGTGAGCGGGTCGTAGATCATCCGTGAGCCCAGGATGTCGTCGAGCGAATACTCGTCCTGGAACTGCGAATACGGGTTGTTCACCGAGTGCTTGTGGTTCTTGTGGCCGATCTTGGCGAAGTGCTCGGCGGTGGTGCCGTAGAGCTTCATGTGCTCACGTCCGGCCGCGCCGAACATCCACGGCGCCACCGGGAAAAGCACCTCGGAGATCTCCGCGAGCGCCATCACGTGCTTGCCCATCGGCTGCTCGCGGTCGTCCCAGGTGGAGCCGAGCGAGCCCGGCTGCATCTTCTCGAAGCCCAGCGCCAGCGTGCACTCGGCCAGCCCGCCCCGGATCGCCTGTGCCGCGAGGTAGAGCGCGGTGGATCCGGTGGAGCAGTTGTTGTTGACGTTGACCACCGGGATGCCGGTCATGCCCAGCTCGTAGACCGCGCGCTGCCCCGAGGTCGACTCGCCGTAGACGTAGCCGACGTAGGCCTGTTCCACCTCGCGGTAGTCGATGCCCGCGTCGGCCAGCGCCTTGGTCCCCGCCTCGCGGGCCATGTCCGGATAATCCCAGGCCCGGGTGGTCCCGTCGGCCTCCTCGACCTGCTTGCGGCCCGGCTTCTCGAACTTCGTCATCCCGACGCCGACCACGTAGACCTTGTTCGCCATTGAACTCCCATCCTCACGCTTGGCCATAAACATACAGCCCTGCATGTATCTTCACAATGGGATTCAGTGACTCGGGTCACCATCGAGCCGCGCGACAGCCCTTCCCGAAGTCGTGGCGGCGCCGGGTCTTGTCGTCAGAGGAGTTTGCGGACCAGTGGGAGGGGGAGGGTACGCAGGGCGAAACCGATCGGGACCCACGGCCAGTCCGGCACGTAAGCCTTGGCGCGGCGCTTCTCGATGGCGGCGACCATGGAGCGGACGCCGGTTTCGGTGTCGACCATGAGCTTCGGCTCGTGCTTGATCCGGTCGTTCATCTCCGAGCGGATGTAGCCGGGGTAGATCACCGAGACGTCAACGCCGGGAACGGCTTCCGCGCGCAGACCTTCAGCGAGTGCCGCGACTCCCGCCTTGGTGGCGGCGTAGGTGGTCAGCGTCTTGGGCATGCCGCGCAGGCCGGAGATCGAGGAGATCATCACCAGGTGGCCCTTGCCCTGGGCGCGGAAGATCTTCATCGCGGCCTCGGTCTGGGCCAGTGCGGCAAGGAAATTCACCATCGCCGTCTCGCGATTGGCGTCGTGCCGGCCGGTGCCCAGTGGCGCGCCCTTGCCGAGGCCCGCGTTCACCACCACGCGGTCGACGGCGCCGAATTCGGCCGCGAACTCGTCGAAGACGGTGAACACGGCGGCGTCATCGGTGACGTCGAGCTGTCGGACCGAGACGACACGGTCGGGATGCGCGGCCAGGATCTCCGCGCGCAGTTCCTCGAGCCGTTCGGTGCGGCGCGCGCACAGACCGAGGTCATAACCGAGAGCGGCGAACTGGCGGGCCATCTCCGCGCCGAGGCCGGAGCTGGCGCCGGTGATCACGATGGTGCCCCGGCTCACGACACGACCGCCGGTACTGGTGCCAACGAAGGCTCGATGTGCGATTCCATGGGCCCACGCTAGTCATCCGGCGCCCGCCGCCCCGCCGGAACCGATCACTGCCGAGTCGCGGCGCCCACGATCAGTGGGGACCGGCGGCGATCACGGCGGTGGCCGCGGAACGCAGATCCACCACGGCGCGATGCCAGCGGCGGTGTGCGCGTTCCTGGTCGGGAACGACGAAATTGGCGACCAGGATGCCGCGCAGCGCGTCCATCGCGGTGTAGGTGAAATCGCGGGCACCCTTGCGGCGCAGATCATCCGGGACCAGTTCGGCCACAGCCCGCAGTACCGCCGTGTTGACCAGCGGTTCGACCTCCTCCATGGCGGCGGCCAGCACCGGATCGGTCCGGCCCGCCACCCACAGCTCCACCGTCGCGATGAACAGCGGCCCCTGATGCAGGTCCCACAGGAACTCGAGCGCGGCACCGACCGGATCGTCACCCACCCTGACCTGCGTCATCTCGCTCATCGCGGCCGCCACCCGCCGCTCGGCCAGATGATTGATCGCGGCGACGACCAGATCGTGTTTGGAGCCGAAGTGGTGCACCTGCGCGCCGCGGGTGACGCCGGCGAGTTCGGCGACCCGCGGCGTCGTCGTGCCCGCGTATCCGTATTCGACCAGGCAGTCGATGGTCGCGTCGAGCAGGCGCGTGCGCATCTCGCTGCTGCGCTGCTCCTGGGTACGCCGCGGCGGTTTATCGGCTGCGGTGCTGGTCATCGGCCGATCGTACCTCTTACATACAGACCTGAAGGTAAGCGGTCGGCCGGTGACCAGCCGGGTCAGCGTGCCGCGACCAGCCGGGCGGTGTTGGCCGACTCGTCGTCGCTCGCCTCGTTGGCGGCGAGTTCGGCGTGCACCCGGTCGTAGTAGCGGTTGATCTCGGCGTTGGCGGTCTCGTCGTCCCAGCCGAGCAGCGGCGCGATCAGGCGGGCGATCTCCGGCGCGGCGGCGAGGCCACGATCGGGGACCTCGATCGAGATGCGGGTGCGGCGGGTGAGCAGGTCGTCGAGGTGCAGCGCGCCCTCGTGGGTGACCGCGTAGACGGCCTCGGCGGCCAGGTAGTCCGGCGCGCCCGGAATCGGCAGGCGCAGTGCGGGATCGGCGCTGACGAGGTCGAAGATGTCGGTGGCCAGCGCGCCGTAGCGGCCGAGCAGGTGTTCGACGACGTCGACCGGCAGACCCACCGTGGCGGCCAGTTCGGCGGCCTCGGCCAGCATTTCCCGGTAGCCCTCCGCGCCCGCGATCGGGAGCTGCGCGGTCGCCGAGGCGGGGATGTCGCCGCCGAGGCGGGCGGTGACGGCGTCGACCACGTCGGCGGCCATCACCCGGTAGGTGGTGTACTTGCCGCCCGCGATGACGAACAGGCCGGGCGCGGGCTCGGCGACGGCGTGCTCGCGCGAGAGCTTGGCGGTCTCCTTCGTCGCACCCGTCATCAGCGGGCGCAGCCCGGCGTAGGTGCCGACGATGTCGGCCCTGGTCAGCGGCTCCCGCAGCACCGCGTTGACGTGGTCGAGGATGTACTGCACGTCGGCGGCGGTGGCCGTGGGGTGGTTCTTGTCCAGCGACCACGCGGTGTCGGTGGTGCCGATGATCCAGTGCTCGGCCCACGGGATCACGAACAGCACCGACTTCTCCGTGCGCATGATCAGGCCGGTGTGCAGGTCGAGCCGGTCGCGCGGCACCAGGATGTGCACGCCCTTCGACATCTGGACGTGGAACGGGAAGTCGACGCCGGTCATCTTGATCATGTCGTCGGTCCACACGCCGGTCGCGCTGATCACGCTGCGGGCCCGGATCGTGTGGGTAGCACCGGTTTCCAGGTCGACCACCTGCGCGCCGACGACCTGCTCGCCGTCGCGGACGAGTCCGGTGACCTTGGTGCGGGTCAGCACGGTCGCGCCGCGATCGGCGGCGGTCCTGGCGATCATCATGGTGTGGCGGGCGTCGTCGACCTGGGCGTCGTAGTAGCGGATGGCGCCGGTCATCGCGTCGGACCGCAGCGCGGGCGCGAGTTCCAGTGCGCCGGTTCGGGTCAGGTGCTTGTGCATGGGCACCGTCCGCGCGCCGCCGAGGGTGTCGTAGAGGGCGATGCCTGCGCCGATGTAGGCGCGCTCCCAGACACGGTGCTGCAACGGGAACAGGAACGGCACCGGGTGCACCAGATGCGGGGCGAGCGTATTCAGCAGCAGCCCACGCTCTTTCAGCGCTTCGCGCACCAGCGCGAAGTCCATCTGCTCCAGGTAGCGCAGCCCACCGTGGATGAGCTTGGACGAGCGGCTCGAAGTGCCCGCGGCGAAATCGCGGGCCTCCACGAGGGTCACCGACAGTCCGCGCGAGGCGGCATCGAGCGCGGCACCGGCGCCGGTGACGCCGCCGCCGATCACCAGCACGTCGATCTCGCTGTCGCCGAGCGCCGCGATCGCCTTGGCGCGGTAGGTGGAGTCCAGGGGAACGGACACGACTTGCTCCTTGTTGTGGTGATCGTTCATCAGTCGATTTCGGCCCAGTCGAGGGTGCGTTCGACGGCCTTGAGCCAGCGGGCATAGCCGCGTTCGCGCTGCTCGTCGGACCAGGTCGGGAACCAGCGGACGTCTTCGTGCCAGTTCGCGAGCAGTTCGTCGGTGGAATCCCAGACGCCGACCGCCAGGCCTGCCGCGTAGGCGGCGCCGAGGGCGGTGGTCTCGGCGACGACCGGGCGCGAGACCGGGACGCCGAGCAGGTCGGCCTGGATCTGCATGGCCAGCTTGTTCATGGTCACGCCGCCGTCGACCCGCAGCGTCGCCAGCCGCACGCCGGAGTCGCGCTGCATGGCCTCGACCACGTCGCGGGTCTGGTACGCGATGGATTCCAGTGTCGCCCTGGCCAAGTGGGCATTGTTGCTGTAGCGCGACAGGCCGACGACCGCGCCGCGCGCGTCGGGTCGCCAATAGGGCGCGAACAGACCGGAGAACGCGGGCACGAAATACACACCGCCGGAGTCGGCGACCTGGTCGGCCAGGTCCTCGATCTGCGCGGCGCCCGCGATGATGCCGAGCTGATCGCGCAGCCACTGCACGGCCGAGCCGGTGACCGCGATCGAACCCTCCAGCGCGTAGACCGGCTTGTCCTCGCCGAACTGGTACGCGACGGTGGTGATCAGGCCGTGCGTCGAGCGCACGATGTCGGCGCCGGTGTTGAGCATCAGGAAATTGCCGGTGCCGTAGGTGTTCTTGGCCTCGCCCGGCTGGAAGCAGACCTGGCCGACACCGGCGGCCTGCTGGTCACCGAGGACGCCCGCGATCGGCACCGCGCCCTTGAACGGGCCGTCGGGATTGGTGGTGCCGAAACCGGCCGGGTTCGACGACGGGGCGATGGCGGGCAGCATGGCGCGCGGGATATCGAAGACGCGCAGGAGTTCGTCGTCCCAGCGCAGCGTCTCCAGGTCCATCAGCATGGTGCGCGAGGCGTTGGTGGGATCGGTGACGTGCACGCCGCCGCGGATGCCGCCGGTGAGATTCCAGATCAACCAGGTGTCGAGCGTGCCGAACAGGGCGTCACCGCGTTCGGCGTCGGCGCGCACGCCCTCGACATTGTCGAGGATCCAGCGCAGCTTGCCGCCGGAGAAGTAGGGGGCGGGCGGGAGTCCGGTCTTCTCGCGGATGAGCTCGCTGTGCCCGGCCGCCTCGACTGCGGCGATGATGCGATCGGTGCGGGTGTCCTGCCAGACGATCGCGTTGTAGTACGGGCGGCCGGTGTGGCGGTTCCACACGATCGTGGTCTCGCGCTGATTGGTGACGCCGATCGCCGCCAGATCGGCGGCGGTGAGATCGGCCGTCGCGAGCGCGGTCTTGACGACAGTGCGCGTGCGTTCCCAGATCTCGTCCGGATTGTGTTCGACCCAGCCCGCCCGCGGCATGATCTGCTCGTGTTCGAGCTGATGCCGGGCGACGACGGCGCCTGCGTGATCGAAGACCATGAAGCGCGTCGAGGTCGTGCCCTGATCGATCGCACCCACATACCGGTTCATCGCGGTCCTTTCGAGGACTCGCCATCGAGTCCGTCCACCAGGCGCACGGTCACCGCCGGGCCCGAGCTCCACGCTAGAAACGGGACAACCCGGACGCCACGGCAGCCGTTCGACAATGCTGAACGCTGGGGCTGATAGATTCGGATCGTGCCCGGACCGATCCAGTCGATCGAACGCGCCGCAGCGGTGCTGCGTCTGCTCGCCCGTGGACCGGGGCCGATGGCGGTAGGCGAGATCGCCGCCGCGCTCGACCTGGCCAAACCCACCGCGCACGGCATCCTGCGCACCCTGCTCGGGGTGGGCTTCGTCGAGCAGGACCCGGCGACGGGCAGGTATCTGCTCGGGCGTGCGCTGGGCGAACTCGGCACCGACCATCTCGACGTCAACGAGCTGCGCTCGCGCGCTATCCACCGGGCCGATGCGCTCGCGTCGCGCACCGGGGAATCGGTACGTATCGCGGTCGCGCGGGACGCCGGGATCACGGTGATCCACCATGTCTTCCGGCCCGACAACACCGAGCAGGTGCTCGCCGTCGGCGAGGTGCTGCCTCCGCATGCGACCGCGCTGGGCAAGGTGCTGCTCGCCTATGACGCGGCGTCGAATCTAGCTGCGCTGCAAGCTTTCACGCGCCGCACTATCGTTGAGCGGACAGCGCTGGACCGGGCGATCGCCGAGATCCGCCGAACCGGCTGGGCGAGCGAGGTCGAGGAGTACCGGACCGGCGAGGCGGGTATCGCCGCACCCATCCGCGCTCGAGGCGGGCTGGTGGTGGCAGCCATCGGCGTCACGGGTCCGATGGACCGGTTGTGCGACAACCGGTTACAGCTCAGGACCGCCGCGGTCGAGCAGGTGCGTGCCGCCGCTCAGGCCGTACACCGCGATCTCAGGGCTGCGCAATGAACGACGTGACAGCGGTGACGCCACCCGACTCTGCCTCAGCGACGTTCGCCACCCACGCGCCGGCTGAGCAACCCGCCGGGGCTCATCTCACAGCGATCAGCACGGACGAGAGCAGACACCGATGACGCAACGCTATGTGCTCGCCATCGATCAGGGGACTACGTCGAGCCGCTGCATCGTCTTCGACCGGCACGCGCGGCTGGCGGGCTTGGCTCAGCGCACGCACCGCCAGCGCTATCCGCGCTCGGGCTGGGTGGAGCAGGATGCGATGGAGATCTGGCGGACCGTCGAGCGGATCGTGCCCGCCGCGCTGCGGGACGCGGGGATCACCGCCGGGCAGGTGGCGGCGATCGGGATCGCCAATCAGCGCGAGACCACCGTGGTGTGGGATCGCGAGACCGGGGTGCCGGTGCGGCCCGCCATCGTCTGGCAGGACATCCGCACCGAGGAGCTCGTCGAGCGTTTGCGGAAAGCGCCTGGCGCGCACCGGATCACGGAGCTGAGCGGGTTGCCGCTGGCCACCTACTTCGCCGCCCCGCGACTGCGCTGGCTGCTCGACCACGTCGACGGGTTGCATGCGCGCGCCGAACGCGGCGAGGTGCTGTTCGGGACCATGGAGTCCTGGCTGATCTGGAATCTCACCGGCATCCATGTCACCGATGTCACCAATGCGGGCCGCACCCTGCTGATGAACCTGGCCACCCGGCAGTGGGACGAGGAACTGTTGCGGTTCTTCGATATTCCGCGCGCGATGCTCCCCCGCATCGAACCCTCGACCGGTGATTTCGGGACCGCACGCACGGTCGCACCCGGCGTCCGGATCGGCGCTGCTCTCGGCGACCAGCACGCTGCTCTGTTCGGCCAGACCTGTTTCGCGCCCGGCGAGACCGAATGCACCTACGGCACCGGTGGATTCCTGATGATGAACACCGGCGCCGACCTGATCCGGTCCGAACACGGACTGCTCACCACCATCGGTTACCAGGTCGGCTCCGATCCGGTGTACGCGCTGGAAGGGCCGATCGCGGTCACCGGTTCTCTGGTGCAGTGGCTGCGCGACATCGTCGGCCTGATCGCCACCGCGCCCGAAATCGAAACCCTCGCCGACACCGTCGACGACAACGGCGGCTGCTACCTGGTCCCCGCGTTCTCCGGGCTCTACGCGCCGCATTGGCGCAGCGACGCCCGCGGGCTGCTGATCGGGCTGACCTCGTATGTCACCAAGGGCCACCTGGCCCGCGCCGTACTGGAGGCCACCGCCTGGCAGACCCGCGATGTCGTCGAGGCCATGAACGCCGATGCCGGGCTGCGGGCACAGTCGCTGCGCGTCGCGGGCGGGATGGCGGCGAACAATCTGCTCATGCAGATCATCGCCGATGTGCTCGGCGTGCCGGTGATGCGTCCGCTGGTGACCGAGACGGTCTCGCTCGGCGCGGCCTACGCGGCCGGGCTGGCCGTGGGGTACTGGCCGGATCTGCAAGGGTTGCGGCGCAATTGGCGGGTGGCGGCACAGTGGGTGCCACAGGCCGATCGCTCCGTCCGCGACGAGGAGTACGAGCGGTGGCAGCGGGCGGTGCAGCTCAGCGTCGGCTGGGCGCGGCCCGCGGGCGGTGCGTCGGCCGAGCGGTAGCCCCGCAAACTAAACCGATCGTTCACGAATGCCTGCGCGACGTGTGCCGCGTGCGCGCCGGACTCAGCCCAGGATCGATGCGGCCACCCGGCCCGCATCCCGCAGGCGGGTGGCGGAATTGGGTGCCCGTTCGAGTACCCAGACGCCCTGGAAGAAGACGAGCAGAAAGCGGGCCATGGCGCGGGTATCCGCGTCGGGGGCCAGCTCCTCCTGCACCCGGGCGCGAGACAGCGCGGAGAACAGCGCCGTCTCCGTGCGCGCCCAGCTGGATTCGACCAGCCGGGCGACGTCGGCGTCGCGGGCGGCGAGCTCGACCGCGGCGGTCGTCACCAGGCAACCGAGGAATCGGTTCTCCGCACAGGACTCGTTCACGAACCGGTCGATCAGCCCTCTGATCGCGGGCAGCGCGGGACCCGGACGGGCCAATTCCGCGGTGACCCGCGCGTCGACGATCTCCAGGTGGCGTTGCAGCGCCTTCATGAAGAGCTCGTGTTTGCTGCCGAAAGTCGCGTAGATACAGCCCCTGGCGATCCCGAGATGCTCGATCAGATCCGCTATCGAGGTCGTCTCGTAGCCGCGCTGCCAGAAAAGATCGAGCGCGCGGTCCAGCACAATATCGGGATCGAATTCCTTGGTACGCGCCACTTTCCGAGCATACCAAGGCTATGTCGACCGATCAGTCAACTATGCAACCCCGCGAGCCGCCATCCACAACCACCACCGACATCTTTCAGAGGGGAGCGATCTCGGGACATTGCCATGGCGATTCCCATTTCATGGCCTCTTTGTTGTCGGAGAGCCCGTCCAGCTTGGTCAGGCTGATCCGCGAGGAGTCGTCGATCGGAACGATCAGCGAATAGCCGTTCTCCACCGTCCACCGGGCGGGGACGAGCACCCAGCGGTCAGGACGGACCACGAGGGTTCGAAAGCACTCGTAGCGATGGGTAAAACGCTGACCTGGTTGCATACCGAGCGCAGATTCCAGGACCAGGTTCGACGGGGCGAACAGGGGCTCGGTCGTATCGAGCGTCACTACGGTTTCCCTGTCCCAGAGATCGGCTGCGGTGTTCTGCGCCTGCTGTCGGCCGTACTCGGTGGCGAAAATGTTCGTCAGCCAGAACGCCGCCAGCACGATCGCCGCACCGGCGAACATCCAAATGGATCGCTGAGCTGGGGTGGCGGAACGCGGCGTGTCTCCCGACCGGAGCGCCGCCAAAGCCTCGGATCCCGCCACTATCAACAATGCCCCCGCTGCCAGCGCCACCGGAATCAGCGTTGTGGAGCGCAGCACCGAATATCGGGGCGCAACAACTCCCAACACCGCCAGCGCGGTCAGAATCGCCCCCGTCACCATCGCCGCCCAGCCGCCGCGATCCGCAAGAGGAGATCTCCCGACCTTACGAAGGGCTCGCCTCCCGTACGCGCGGAGCGCGAACATCGCACAGGCGACAACCAGCGCAATCACGAGGGCCGGGTAGAGCACGCTCACGCTGCGCAGGACGTAGTCCGCCGTCGAGTACTGGAAAGACTCGGTATCGATACCGAAGTAGGCGAAATAGGCCCGGGCGGAGACGAACCCGAAGTAGTAGCACAATCCGGTGATCACCGTCGTGGGCGCGACGACGCCTGCGACCACGCCAATCCACTTGTCCACGGCGACCGTCGGTGTCGGCGAAGACGGCGCGCTCATTGTGCAGGGCCCATTTCGAGTCGAGGATCCGGGGCTGGTGGCGGAGCCGGCGTCGTTGGGATCGTTCCAGGTGGGCGAACCGTCATCGTTGGAACCATGGTCGTCGTCGGACCACCGGGTAGCGGACCTGCCGAAGTCGGCTGGGGCCCTGGAACCCGTGTCCGACCGCCGAAGGTTGGGGACGCCGACCACGTCGTCTGCTCGGCTGGCGTGGACTCATCCTCGGCCGTTGCCGGCGCGGACCACATCGTCGGCTCCGATGTCGTGGCCTCGTCCCCGACGGATGAGGCCGGCGCGGGCCTCGTCGTAGTGGACGATGGAGGCTTTCCTGGCGATCGATCACACCCAGAAGCGAGTGCTGTTGTCAGCACCAGAGCCAGTGACAGCACACCCATGAGAAGGTACGCACCCAGCGAGACCTTGGCGCGGCCGTGTTTTGTCGATCGCATCGGACCTCCCGCTGACGATCTTCGGCAGAGCTTCCCGGGGCGACACCGGTGTATCGAACCGGTAGGTGACAAGTGTTGTCCGCTGCGGTACACGTCGCACGCGTACCCGACTACTCGATAGCCGGACGTCGACTACTAGTGCGGTCGGCGGTGTAGGGGATCACTATGGACAAAGGCAGCTTCCGAGACGCGCCGGCGAATTTGCCGCGCACAACGTGCATGGGAGTTTGAGATGACCGATTCCAGTCACACCCTGACCTATATCGCTCCGCCGAGGGACGGCTCCTACGCGGAACTCGTCCGATGGGCCTTCGGGCGGCTCAATGCCAAGGATGTCGACAGCCTGCGGGATTCCTGGTGGACGGCCGACAGCGTTGTGCACTTCCCGACCGGGACATGTCGTGGCACCGACGAGATCGCCGCCTACTTCGAGCAGACCTTCGCCGCCGTGGCCGACCTCGACCTCGAGATCGTGGCGATCGCCGAGTCCGGTGATGATGTCTTCGTGCACTGGCATCTGACCGGTCGGCATGCCGGCACGTTCGTCGGTATCGACGGAACCGGACAGCGCATCGACTTCGAGGGCATGGATCATTTCGTTCTCGCGGACCGGAAGGTCGCCACGAACACGGTGCGCTACGACCAGATGGAGTTCGCCCGCCAGATCAAGCTGCTGCCCCCGGACGGATCGCTGGCGGATCAGGCGTTGAAGGCCGCCTTCAACGCCAAAACACGCGTAGTGGGCATCGTCAGCCGTCGCTAGCGGTGCTCCGCTGCCTCACGGCAGCTTGCACGATCATCAGCCCCGCGCGAGGACCGGCAGCATTGCTGCCGAGCGTGCGGGGGTCAGCTCGCGCTCGGTGTGCCCGTCGTGCTGCGGCGGGCAGCCCACACGGTGACAGTGAAAAGCAGGACGCCGAGGACTGCCAGTAGCGCGCCGACCAGGGCGGGAGCGGTGTAGCCGAGGCCGGCGGCGATGACGAGGCCCCCGAGCCAGGCACCCGCGGCGTTGGCGATATTGAGGGCGGCGTGGTTGAGGGCGGCGGCGAGGGTCTGGGCGTCGGCGGCCACGTCCATCAGGCGGGTTTGCAGGCCGGGGGCCAGGGCAGCGCCGGATGCGCCGACCAGGAAGGCGCCGATGCCGGCGGTGATGGGGTTGTGGGCGGCCAGGACGAAGCCGGCCAGGATGACCACCATCGCGATCATGGCGAAGAAGATCGAGCGGTCGACACCACGGTCGGCCATGATGCCGCCGAGGATATTGCCCGCGATCATGCCGAGGCCGAACAGGGCCAGCACGATCGGGACGGCGCCGATCGGCATGCCCGCGACATCGGTCATGGTGGTGGCGATGTAGGTGTAGACGGCGAACATGCCGCCGAAGCCGATCGCGCCCACTGCCAGGGTGAGCAGCACCTGCGGGCGCCGCAGCGCGCCGAGTTCGGTCATCGGGTTGGTGACCTTCATCCCGGTCAGGCTCGGCACGAACCGCCACAGCGCGGCCACCGTCGCCACGCCGATCACGGCGACGACGACATAGGCGTCCCGCCAGCCCAGATGCTGACCGAGCCAGGTCGCGCCCGGCACGCCGATCACATTCGCCACGCTCAGCCCGAGCATCACCGCGGCCACCGCCTTCGCCCGCTGCCCGACCGGGGCGAGCGTGGCCGCCGCCAGCGAGGCGACACCGAAGTAGGCGCCGTGCGGGAGCCCGGAGACGAACCGGGCCGCCACGAGCGTGCCGAAGGTCGGGGCCAGCACCGTCGCGGCATTGCCGACGGTGAACGCGGCCATCAACGCGATGAGCAGTTTCTTGCGCGGTACCCGGGCGCACAGCGCGGCGATGAGCGGCGCGCCGACGACCACGCCGAGCGCGTACGCCGACACCGCGTGCCCGGCCGTCGGCTCGGAGATGCCGAAGTCCGCCGCGATATCGGGCAGCAGGCCCATCGTCACGAACTCGGTGGTGCCGATGCCGAACCCTCCCAGCGCCAGCGCGAGCATCGCCGGGACATGCCAGCTCGTGCGTGGCGTCTCGACGAGAACGGGGGCGGATGAGAGGAAAGAAGTCACGCCTCAATGCAACGGGCCCCGATACCCGATCGCTACCTGGGGCGAGCGTGAGTTATCCCACCCCCGGTCCCGGCGACAGAAAAGGGGCGGGCCTTGGGGGCGGTTCGCGCCCCGCTCTGATCGGGGGGGGGTACGCGGTTAGTCGCCGAAAAACCCCCTCATATAACTTACCGGCGCGCGGCTCGGTAGAGTCCAGAGC
>NZ_JBHVHX010000019.1:52886-132608 GCF_042799895.1 Nocardia sp. NPDC057663
TTTTTTTTTTTTTTTTTTTTTTTTAAAATTTTTATTTTGTTTTTTTTTTTTTTTTTGTTTGTTGGTTTTTTTTTTTTTTTATTCTTTACCACTTACTCGGCGTGTGTGTGGGTGCCGCCGCCCCCCGCCTCTCTCAGCCGTGCGGGTTCCGCGGTTCGACGCGGAAACCCCAGCTCATATCACTTCAGGGCGCGAGCCAGGTTCACGTCCAGCGCGCCCAGGAATTCCTCGGTGCTCAGGTAGCCCTGGTCGCCGCCGACGAGCAGCGCCAGGTCCTTGGTCATCTGCCCGCCTTCGACGGTCTTGATGACGACGTCCTCGAGTGCCTGCGCGAAGCCGATCACCTCGGGGCTGTTGTCCAGCTTGCCCCGGTGCTCCAGGCCACGGGTCCAGGCGAAGATCGACGCGATCGGGTTGGTCGAGGTCGGCTTGCCCTGCTGGTGCTGGCGGTAGTGCCGGGTGACGGTGCCGTGCGCGGCCTCGGCCTCACAGGTCTTGCCGTCCGGGGTGAGCAGCACCGAGGTCATCAGGCCCAGCGAGCCGAAGCCCTGCGCCACGGTGTCGGACTGCACGTCGCCGTCGTAGTTCTTGCAGGCCCAGACGTAGCCGCCCTCCCACTTCATGGAGGAGGCGACCATGTCGTCGATCAGGCGGTGCTCGTAGGTCAGGCCCGCCGCGTCGAACAGGCTCTTGAACTCGGTGTCGAAGATCTCCTGGAAGGTGTCCTTGAACATGCCGTCGTAGGCCTTCAGGATGGTGTTCTTCGTCGACATGTAGACCGGGTAGTTCTGCTGCAGCCCGTAGTTGAGCGAGGCGCGCGCGAAGTCTTCGATCGACTTCTTGAAGTTGTACATACCCATGACGACACCGCCGTCCTCGGGCATCTTCACGACCTCGTGCACGATCGGCTCGCTGCCGTCCTCCGGGGTGAAGGTCAGCGTGACGGTGCCCGCCTCGTAGACCTTGAAGTCGGTGGCGCGGTACTGGTCGCCGAAGGCGTGGCGGCCGATGATGATCGGCTTGGTCCAGCCGGGCACCAGGCGGGGCACGTTGGAGATGATGATCGGCGCGCGGAAGATGGTGCCACCCAGAATGTTACGGATGGTGCCGTTGGGCGAGCGCCACATCTTCTTGAGGCCGAACTCCTTCACCCGCGCTTCGTCGGGGGTGATGGTGGCGCACTTCACACCGACGCCGTGCTTCTTGATGGCATTCGCCGCGTCGACGGTGACTTGGTCGTCTGTCTTGTCGCGGTACTCGATGCCGAGGTCGTAGTACTCGAGGTTCACGTCGAGATACGGGTGGATCAGCTTGTCCTTGATGAACTGCCAGATGATCCGGGTCATCTCGTCGCCGTCGAGTTCTACGACGGTACCTTCAACCTTGATCTTGGACATGGATCTTCGTGTCCTCCTAGGATGGTGCCCTCATTGCACGGCCAGGCGAACACGCTTGTGAGCGGACCCCAGCTGTTCCAACAGACAACGTATATGCCCCGCGTTGTCTGCGGGACGTGTGGTGCAAACAAGACGAGCGTACTGCTGCCCTCTACCTCACCGCGATGGGAGGGCCCGCTGTGCGGGACTCCGCCGGGTAGCGGACGGCAAACAGGTCACAAGTGACCGCGGGCACTGTCGGGTCATGACCGACATACGCTCGACTCCCAACCTACTCGGCATGCGCCTGGCCCATCGCGCAATGCTCGCCGATACCGCCCGGTTCGCCGTCCTGGCCGGGGAGCTCGCCACCACCCGGACACCGTGTCCGCCACGGCGGGCCCGCGCGATCGCCGACTATCTCGGCCTGCTGTGTGACTCCATCCACCATCACCATCGCATCGAGGACGAGGTTCTCTGGCCGACGCTGACCGCCGCCGCGGGCGACGCGGTCGAGCTCAGGGAGCTCACCGACGACCACGCCCAGCTCGACCCGGTGCTGGCCGAGATCAGGACGACCTGCGCCGAGCTGGTCGCCCGGCGCCCGGGAGCCGCCGCCGACCTGGCCGAGCGGCTGACCCGGCTGCACACCGTGCTCGACGAGCACATCGCCGACGAGGAGCGGACGATCTTCCCGATCGTCACCGAGTACGTGACCACCGCGCAGTGGGAGAAGGTCGAGGCGGCGGCCCGCGGCGGCGCGGTGATGAGTTTCGAACTGCCGCGCATGGTCGCGGTCTGCACGCAGGCGGAACTCGCCGAGGTGATGGCCGACGGTGGACTGCCGTTGCGGGTGATGCTGACGGTGTTCGGTATCGGATACCGCCGTCGGGAACGTGTGCTGGCAGGTAGGTGAACCGGTGGGCTACGCGGTCGCCGACGGCCTGCTGGTAGAGATCGGCGCGGTGCCGATGTCGTCGAGAGCGGCCAGTTCGGCCGCGATGGCGGCGAGTACGCCCTCGGCCGCGGCGCGGTGCGCGGTTGCGGCGGCGTGGTCACCCAGCCGGTCGGCCAGCTCGGCGAGGACGGTGTCGACCGGGCCGAAGGCGACCGACCCGGAGTCCATACCCGCGATGGTGCCCGCTCTCGGCAGCAGGTCCTGATAGAGCCGCCGGGCCGCCTCGACCGTGCCGATCCGGGTGACCACCCTGGCCTCGAACACCGACATCGCGCACCAGTAGTAGTCACGCAGGACCGGGGTGCCCGCGCCGAGCACAGCGGCCGCTCGCTCGGTGTCTCCCGCGTCGAGCAGGGCCAGCATGTACGCGGACCGGAGCGCGTGCGGTGCGGCCGCGTTCAGCGCGGCGTATCCGTCGAGGCCGGGTGCGAGGTCGCCGAGCGCCCAGCCGGTCATCATCTCGGCCAGCAGGGTCAGTTCGGCGCCGTTGGCGTGGCCTGCCGCGATCATCTTCGCGCTGAGGTCGGCATCGATTGCTTTGGCGGTCGCGAAGTCGCCGCGCAGTGCGGCGAGCACAGCCAGATGCGCGGTGGAGACGACCAGCAGCGGGCCGAGCTGGCCGCCCTCGGCGCAGTCGAGTGCCTTGGCGATCTCGGCCCGCGCGGCGACGAGCCGGCCCGCACCCGAGGCGACGAGGAAGCGCAGAAAATGCGCGACCGCCTGGTACTCCGGCAGACCAGCCTCGGTCGACACGCGCAGCAGTTCGTCGGCCAGGTCGCCGCGTTCCGGCCACAGGTCGGGACCGAGCGCGACGAAAGCCCTGGCATTGAGTGCGGCGCACAACAATTCGGGATCATCGAGTTCGCGCGCTGCGCGCAAGGCCTCGGCGGAGCAGGCGAAGGCGTGCGGGTTGTCGAAGCCGACGACTTCGAAGGCGGTGGTGACGAGCAGTCGGATCCGCAGGTCCGGCGCTGTCGTGCGCGTCGACGCGGAGGCCAGCTCGGCCCACATGCCACGGTCGGGAAGGCCGCGTTCGCGGCTGGTCCAGATCGTGGGGGCGCGCCAGCAGGTGAGGACGGCGACGACGGGATCGGTGATGATCTGGGCATCGTCACCGCGCGCGGTAGCGGGGTGAGTGTCGGTGCCGGGCATGAGGGCGCGGGCTGTTGCCAGGGCTTCGATGCGCAGGATGCGGGCCTGTTCGTCGTTGCCGCCGTAGGCGAGGGCGTTGACCAGTGCGCAGGTGGTCGACAGGGCCGCCAGGCGGTCCGCACGCGGCGCCGTGGCGTTGACGTGTCCTGCGCACATGTGTAATTCGAGGGCGGAGCGCCACAGTGGCTCGGCGTCCTGGTGGGCGCGGCGGGCCGTGCGCCTGCGGGCAGCGGCGAGGACGTAGCGCAGCGCACGGGCGGCGTTCGCGGTGCCCGCACCGGCGATGGCGTGGTGGGCCATGGCGTCGAGGTCGACTGTGCTGGTATCGGATTCGAGGTCGGCCGTGGTCACGCCGGTGCGGCGTTCGAGGAGTTCCAGGGCCGACCAGTGCAGCCGGGCGCGACGCAGGGCGGGGATGTCGCCGTAGACCGCGTCGCGAATGAGCGCGTGGGCGAACGTGATTCGATCGGTGCCCGCGATTCGGACGAGCCCGGCCACGGTGACGGTGTCGACCAGGTCGACCAAGGTGTCTTCCGGCTCGGCGGTCAGTTCGAGCAGGGTGTCGAAGTCGATGTCGTCGCCCCACACCGCGGCTAGGCGCAGCGCCCGGGCCGCGCCCGCGGGCAGCCGGGCGATTCGGCGGCTCAGCACATCGCACACACCATCCGGCACGGCATGCAGATCGCCCACCGCCGCAGCGAGTTTGGCGACCTCGCGGACGAACAGTGGGTTTCCACCGGTCCGCTCGCGCAACCGCTCGGCGGTGTCGTCATCGATGGACCCCAACCCGGCACGGGCCGCGACCGCGCGCACGGCCGCGGTATCCAGACCACCCAGCTCCAACCGGCGACCGGTCGTGGCCGCCAGCGCCGCAGCCGTAGCCCGCACCCCCGCGTCCGCCTCGGACCCACGAGCGGTGACCAGGACCAGCACCGGCCGATGTGCCAGCCAGGCCACCAGCTGCCGCAGGATCTGCAAGGTAGCGCTGTCGGCACGATGGACATCTTCGAGAACCACCAGCACAGGCCCGTCGGCCAGTCGCTGCCCACACGCCCGGGCCACCGCCTGCGCGATGGCGAACGGCCCCGCCTGCGCGCCGAACCCATCCGGCACCGGACCTGCCGACGCCCGCGCGCCAAGCCCATCGAGCAGATGTACCCAAGCCCAGGCGGCGGGCGCGCCGTCGACTTCGGGACACGCCGCGCTCACGACGGTCCACCCGTCGGCGGCGAGTGCCCAGGCCAGCGATTCGGCCTGGGTGGTCTTGCCCGCGCCCGCTTCCCCTTCCAGCCACACCACCCTGGCTCGCCCGTGCGCCACCACCTCTCCCGCCTCGGCGAGCAGCGCCGCCCGTTCGGCGTCATAACCGACCGCCGCGCCCGCGGATCGCGACCGCGTGCCGGCCAGATCCGCGCGACTGCCGTCCCCGGGCCGATCCACCGCCGCACCCACGCCGGCACCATGCACGCCGACAACCGGAGCCCCATCGCCGACTGGACCCGTGGACCGAGCAGCTGCCACCCGACCGCTCGCCGACCTGGCCGATTCCCCTCCGTCGGCAGCCCGCGCAGACTCCGCAATCCGGTCAGCGGCATCGGCAAGGTGCTGGTTGGGGAACGCCGGATCGGACTTCGGTGAGACGGTGATCGATGTTGTCGGCGCCTCTGGCCGCGTCGAACCGGGCGATCGGGGCGGGTCGGCTGGTACCGGGGGCTGATCCAATTCTGGTGCGTGGGTGAGGATCGCGGTTTCCAGTGCGCCGAGGGCGGGGCCGGGGAGGACGCCGAATTCGGTGTCCAGGTAGGTGCGGACTCGGCGGAGAGTGGCCAGGGCGTCGAGTTGGCGACCGAGGCGGTATTGGGTGAGGGCCAGTAGGCGGGCGGCGTTTTCGCGGTCCGGGTGGTCGGCCGCGTGGGGGTGCAGGAGGGCGAAGGCCTCGTCGGGGTGGCCGAGGGCCAGGGCCGCTTCGGCGCGGCGTTCGACGGCGAGGCGGCGGAGTTCGTGCAGGCGGGCCGCTTCCGGGATGACCCAGTGGGCCGTCACGAAGGGGGCGTACGGCTCGCCGTGCCAGCACGCGAGTGCGTCGCCGAGGACGTGATAGCGCCGGCCGGGGTCGGGGTCGCCGTCGGCGAGCAGGCGCTCGAACTGCCACGCGTCGACCGCGGACCGGTCGAGGCGCAGGGCGTAGCCGGGGGCCTCGGAGATCAGGACGGTGGCGGGCGCGCGGGGTGGGCGGTCGGGTTCGATGGCGCGGCGCAGGTAGGAGATGTGGGCCTGGAGTGCGCCGAGGGCCTTCGGTGGTGGGTCACCCGCCCAGAGGTCGTCGATCAGGCGATCGGTCGACACCACCTCGCCGCCCGCGAGTACCAGGCGGGCCAGGAGCGCGCGCTGACGCGGTCCACCCAGATCGGCGGGCCGGTCACCCACCTCGACCCGCAAGGGGCCGAGTACTTCGATACGTACGGCGGGCGTGCCGCCGTACGGTCCTTCGTGTTCGATGCGGTCAATTTACCTGGCGATACGCACTCCCGCGATGCCGATCGCGAGACCCTGGGCGACGGTTCCGGGGATGATCCACCACCCTTCGGCACCCGGCAGCACCCCGGGCAGCATCGCCGCGACCGTCATGGACAGCGTGCCGAGGATGATCAGCACACCCGACCAGCGGCCGAACACCGCGGCGGGCCGGATCAGCGCGTACACCGCGAGCAGCACGAACCCGAGCAGCAGCGCCAGCGACAGCGGCGCGAGCACCGCGGCCGAGGCGTCGGAGATCTCGGCCGCGGTGTGGTGGTCGAGATGGGTGCTGACGAACACCTCGTGATAGGCCCCGATCGGGATCACCACCGCCAGCCCGGCGAACAGCAAACCGTGCGCGAGGGTGAGGATCTTGCCCGCCCGGTCGTCGCCCGGCCCGCGGATGGCGCGGACCAGCGCGGGTAGCCCGACCGCCATCAACACCGCACCGACGGCGAAGGTGAGATGCGCGGCTTCCCAGGTCGGCGCCTGCTCGGACGACTCGGCGTGTTCCAGCGGATGCAGGAGGTTACCCACCGCCCACAGGGCCGCGCCGACGGCCAGGACCCACGCCCTGCCCCGGTCCCGACTCCCCGGCGGGACGAGGCTCGACGCCGGATCGACTGGATGCGGCGCGGCCGCGACGGTGTTGTTCGCCTCATCGGCGGTCTCGATAGTCATGAGCCGAGGGTGACCGCGACCGATTGGCTCCCACTTGCGAACGAATTGCGGCCGCCTCGAACCGGCGGTCTCCGCGGCGTGATCCGCCGAACGGCCCGCTGTGGCGCGATCACAGGCGAGGCAGCCCCGCACGCCGGAAAGGCATGCGGGGCTCGGCGATCCGGCACTCAGACCGCGATCGGCACCCGGGTGGCGTGCTCGTCGCCTTCGATCAGGTTCTCCGGCTTGTCCCTGATCATCAGCGCGATCACCACGGCGGCGACCAGGAAGAACCCGGCGCCGACAGAGAACGCCACGTCGTAGCTGTAGATCGACGCGCGCTCGACGAGATGGTCGACAGCCGGATTGTCGGTCGCGTAGTTCTTCGCCGCCTGCACCGAGATCGTGGTGAGCAAGGCGGTGCCGACCGCGCCGCCGACCTGCTGGGCGGCGTTGAGCAGGGCGCTGGCCACGCCGGAGTCGTCGGCGTCGACCTGGTGCAGGGCGACGGCCTGCATGCCGACGAACAGCGGGCCCATGCCGAGCGCGATCAGCAGCTGGGCGGGCAGCACGCTCAGCGCGTACCCGTCGCCGTAGCCGAGCTGGGCCAGCCACAGCAGGCCGACGGTGCCGAGCAGCGCGCCGACGACCATCAGCGGACGCGGGCCGAGCTTGGGCATCAACGCGCTGGTGACACCGGCCGAGACCGCGATGCCGACCGGGAACGGCAGGAACGCGACACCCGCTTTCAGCGGCGAGTAGCCGAGGGTGTTCTGGTAGTAGAAGCTCAGGAACAGGAACATCGCGAACATGGCGATCGGGATCAGCAGCGCGGCCAGCAGCGCCCCACCGCGGTTGATCTCCCCCGGAATCCGCAGCGGCAGGAGCGGATTCGCCGTGCGCGCCTCGATGACGACGAAGGCGATCAGCAGCGCGAAGCCCGCGCCGAGCAGGGTCAGGGTGCTCCCGGCCAGCCAGCCGTCTTCGGCGGCGCGGCTGAATCCGTAGACGATCGACACCAGGCCCGCCGTCACCGTGACGGCGCCGGGCAGGTCGTAACCGCCGACCCGCGGCACCGGCACATCGCGCACGATGACCGCCAGCGCGCCCAGCAGCGCGACGATCGCGACCGGCGTGTTCATCAGCAGCGTCCAGCGCCAGGACACGTACTCGGTGAGCGCGCCGCCCACGATCAGCCCGAACGCGACACCACCCGCCGAGATGCCGGCGAACACGGCGAACGCGCGGGCCCGCTCCTTGACGTCGGTGAAGGTCACCGACAGCAGCGACAGCGCCGAGGGCGCGAGCAGCGCGGCGAACGCGCCCTGCAAGCCGCGCCCGAGGAACAGCTGCAACCCGTCCTGAGCCAGCCCCGCCAGCGCCGAGGCGGCGGCGAAGCCGACCAGGCCGATCAGGAAGATGCGCCTGCGCCCGAGGTAGTCGGCCATCCGGCCGCCGAGCAGCAGCAGGCCGCCGAAGATCAGGGTGTAGGCGGTCAGGGCCCACTGTTTGTCGCCCTCGCTGATGCCGAGGTCCTTCTGGGCGAACGGGAGCGCGATCGTCACGACGGTGGCGTCGAGGATCACCATCAGCTGTGCGGAGGCGAGCACGGCCAGCGCCCACCAGCGTCTCGAATTCGATTGCTTATCAGTTGGTTTCGCGTCTGTCTCGATGCCGGTCACCACGGACTCCTAGTTACTCGAAGGCTCGCGCTCAATCCTGGCACCATGGGACAATTGGCGTCAAGAGAAAAATGTCTGACTGCGCCATTTGGCGCAAAAAGACAGGCAAATCGGAGGGGGCGGTAGGCTGGAGAGATGCTGGACTCGACCACTCCGATCACCGGCGACCGGATGACCGAACCGGCAGGCCCGATCGCGGCCCGCCACGCGCCGACGGGCCTGCGCGAACGCAAGAAGCGCCAGACCAGGGCAGCGATCGTCGAGGTCGGGCTGAGCCTGTGCGACGCGCAGGGATTCGACGCCACGACGGTCGAGCAGATCGCCGCGGGCGCCGACGTCTCCCCGCGCACGGTCAACCGGTACTTCCCGATGAAGGAAGACATCGTGCTCGCCCCGATCGACGACTTCGGGCTCACCGTGGCCGAGGCGCTCGGCGAGCAGCCGCGCACCGGCGACGAACTCGGCGCGCTGTGCGGCGCCTACCTGCAGGTCGTCGATACCGAGGCCGACGCCGACGGCGTGCGCTTCCTGCGCCAGTTCCTGCAGATGCAGCGGATCATGCGGTCCAGCCAGGCCGTGAACGCGCGGGCGCTCGAGTACGCCGAGAAGAAGAACATCGCGGTCTGCGCCCAGCTGGCCGAGCGGATGTCGACCACGCCCGACGACTTCTCGGTCCGGCTGGTGGCGGGCACCTGGCAGATGCTGTGCCACCTCTCGATCGCCGCGGTCGAGGACGGGCTGCTGAGCTCGACCCCGGAGGCCGCCGCCCAGGTCACCAAGGACGCCGTGCTGCGCGCCTACCACGAGCTCCGCCGCATCTGCGGCGCCCGGCCCGAGGCCGACACGCCAGGGATCGGCACACCGACGGCGGAGTGATCCAGGCGACGAAACCGGGGGAAGTTTCCGCGCGGACGCAATGGCCGGTTAACATGACGGCAAGGTCATGAGTACCAGCGCCAAGCCCCGGCTCGCTGGTCGGCAACCCTCCAGCTGCGGTGGGGTGCTCCGGGTGATGACCGGGCTCTCGAAGGTCGAGAGCAAGCGCGCACTGCAGGAGGCCCCCATGTGTTGTTGTCCGTCGATCCGACCCAGCTGACGCGATACACCGGCGAACAACCCTGGAGCATTTCATGACCGACTCTGCCCTGCCCGAGAACTGGTCCTTCGAGACCAAGCAGATCCACGCGGGCCAGGCCCCCGACGCGAGCACCAACGCGCGGGCACTGCCGATCTACCAGACCACCTCCTACACCTTCCGCGACACCGACCACGCCGCCGCGCTGTTCGGCCTCGCCGAACCGGGCAACATCTACACCCGGATCATGAACCCCACCCAGGACGCGGTCGAGCAGCGCATCGCCGCGCTCGAAGGTGGCGTCGCGGCGCTGCTGGTGGCCTCCGGCCAGGCCGCCGAGACCTACGCGATCCTGAACCTGGCCGGCGCCGGTGACCACATCGTGTCGAGCCCGCACCTCTACGGCGGCACGTACAACCTGTTCCACTACTCGCTGCCCAAGCTCGGCATCGAGGTCTCCTTCGTCGAGGATCCCGACGACCTGGCGCAGTGGCAGGCCGCCATCCGGCCCAACACCAAGGCCTTCTACGGCGAGACCATCGCCAACCCGAGCAGCGCCGTGTTCGACATCCCCGGCATCGCCGAGGTGGCGCACACGGCGGGCATCCCGCTGATCGTCGACAACACCGTCGCGACCCCGTACCTGATCCAGCCGCTGGCCCACGGCGCCGACATCGTCGTGCACTCGGCCACGAAGTACCTGGGCGGGCACGGCGCCGCGGTCGCGGGCGCGATCGTCGACGGCGGGACCTTCGACTGGACCGTGCGCGACGCCGACGGCAACGCCCGCTTCCCCGGTTTCACCGAGCCCGATCCCAGCTACCACGGTGCGGTGTTCGCCGACCTGGGCGCGCCCGCCTTCGCGCTGAAGGCGCGCGTGCAGCTGCTGCGGGATCTGGGTGCGGCGGTGTCGCCGTTCAACGCGTTCCTCATCGCCCAGGGCATCGAGACGCTGAGCCTGCGGGTCGAGCGGCACGTGTCCAATGCCGAGGCCGTGGCACAGTTCGTCGCCGCGCAGCCGGGGGTCGAGGCCGTGCACTACGCCGGGCTCGAGACCTCGCCCTGGTACGCGCGGGCCAAGCAGCTCGCACCCAAGGGCGCGGGCGCGATCGTCGCGTTCGAGCTGCATGGCGGTGTCGACGCGGGCAAGAAGTTCGTGGACGCGTTAACCCTGCACAGCCATGTCGCTAACATCGGTGATGTGCGTTCTCTCGTGATTCACCCGGCGTCGACCACGCACTCGCAGTTGACGCCCGAGGAGCAACTGGCCTCCGGCGTCACCCCGGGGCTGGTTCGGCTCGCCGTGGGCATCGAGGGAATCGACGACATCCTGGCCGATCTGCGCGCAGGTTTCGCGGCGGCGACGACGTGACTGTGAGCACCGAATCGCCGATCACTCGTCCCGCAACCGGTGTGGCCCTGCTGCCACCGCCGGACGGGCGACTCGGCGTGGTCGCCATCGGGGACGTGTCGCTGGAGAACGGCGCCGTGCTCCCCGATGTGCGGCTGGCGGTGCAACGCTGGGGCGAGCTCTCGCCCACGCTCGACAACGTGGTGCTCGTCGAGCACGCGCTGACCGGTGACTCGCATGTCATCGCGAGCGCGGACAACGCGCAGCCCGGCTGGTGGGAGGGCATGGTCGGGCCCGGCGCGCCGATCGACACCGACGAGTGGTGTGTCCTCGCGACCAATGTGCTCGGCGGTTGCAAGGGCAGTACCGGGCCGTCCTCGCTCGCGCCCGACGGCACGCCGTGGGGCTCGCGTTTTCCCGATCTGACCATCCGTGACCAGGTGACCGCCGAGGCGCAGCTGCTCGATCTGCTCGGGATCGAGCGGCTGGCCGCCGTCGTCGGCGGGTCGATGGGCGGCATGCGGGTGCTGGAGTGGATCGTCGGTCAGCCCGAGCGGGTCGCGGCCGCGCTCGTGCTGGCCGTCGGCGCCCGCGCCACCGCTGATCAGATCGGCACCCAGACCACCCAGATGGCCGTCATCACCGCCGACCCGGATTGGCAGGGCGGCGACTATCACGGCACCGGCCGCGCCCCGATGACCGGCATGGGCCTGGCCCGGCGCATCGCGCACCTGACCTACCGCACCGACGGCGAGCTCGATCACCGCTTCACCAATCGGCCCCAGGGCGACGAGGACCCGTGGACGGGCGGGCGCTACGCGGTGCAGAGCTACCTGGAGCACCAGGCCGAGAAGCTCTGTCAGCGGTTCGATCCGGCCACCTATGTGCTGCTCAGCGAGGCCATGAACCGGCACGACATCGGCCGGGGCCGGGGCGGGGTCGCCGCGGCGCTGGCCGCGACGACGGTGCCGGTCGTGGTGGGCGGCGTCGACTCCGATCGGCTCTACCCGCTGCCCACCCAGGCCGAGCTGGCCGAGGGGCTGCCGGGCTGCGCCGGTCTCGAGATCGTGCACTCACGCGACGGGCACGACGGTTTCCTCACCGAGGCCGCCGCGGTGTCCAAGCTGCTCACCGAGACGATGCGGCTCGCCCGCGAGAACCGCTGACCGTTCAGCTTTTCGTCGTGCCGGCCAGCAGGGTGACGATCGAGCGGACGTAATCCTGGAGCCGTTCGCGCGGATACTCCTGCGGCTCGCTGACCGCGAGCCTGCCGAGCATCTCGGCGACGGTGAGCGTCGAGTTCGCGAGCAGTCCCGCGTCCATCGCCGACCACCGCGGTGACATTGCGATGCCGACGCGGACAAGGGATTCCGCGCGGTCCAGGATGTCGGCGCGGGCCGCGCGCAGCGCGGCACGGTATTCGTCGGGAGCGCTGGCCGGGGTCGCCAGGATCAGGCGCCAGCGCGTCGGATTCGCCAGTGCCACACCGACGAACGCCTCGACCGTGGCCGAGGCGGCGGCGATCGGATCGGTGTCGAGCAGGTTTTCCGGCAGGGTCTCGGCGATCTGGTCCAGGCCACGTTCACGTTCGCGTTCCAGCAGCGCCTCGACGAGTTCGGCGCGGGTCTTGAACACGGTGTAGAGCACCGGCTTGCCGACGCCCGCCTCCTGCGCGACGGCCTCCATGCTCAGCTCGTGCAGTTCCATCCGGCCGAGCACGGTGAACGCGGCATCGAGGAGCTGGGCCCGCCGCTCGTGCGGCGGCAGGCGCGGGGCATAGCGGCGCCGCGGCCGTTGCTCCTGCGTTGCGGTCACGCCCGCACCTCCTCCGTTTCCTGGACGATACCCCGGCGGTGGACTCTCGGCATCAATCCTACGCAACCGTTGTATTCGTTGTGCACCATTGCTACGGTGGCGTTGTATTCACCGACGAGGTTCGCCTCGGCACTGCAAAGGAGCATGTGCAATGGCTTTCGATCCGTCCACCCTGCGCCGCGACGACTACGGTTTCTTCGGGCCGGGCTCCCCCAGCTGGAAGGTGTGGGCGTCGCCGACCGCGCTGATCGGTTTCCAGCGCGCGGTCACCCTCGAGCACTTCGACCCGTTCCTGACCGCCGCAGTCGCCGACTCACAGGGCATCTACGACAACCCGGCGACCCGCCTCGACCACACGCTGGCCTATTTCGTGCTGGTCGCGCTCGGCGACGGCCGCACCGCCATCGAGGCTGCCGAGCACCTGATGCGGGTGCACGCGCCGATGACGGGCATCGAACCGATCAGCGGCAAGCGCTACAGCGCCAACAACCCGGAATCCCAGCTGTGGATCCACGTCACCGGCTGGCATTCGGTGCTCAAGAGCTACGAGATGTACGGACCGGGACCGCTGAGCGCCGAGGAGGAGGACCGCTACTGGGCCGAGTGCGCGATCGCCGCCGAATTGCAGACCTGCAAGCCGGCCGACGTGCCGCGCAACCGCGACGAGGTGCACGCCTACTTCGAGCGGGTCCGGCCGCAACTGTGCGTGTCCGAGCGCGCGATCGAGGGCATGCACTACCTGCTGTGGACGCCGCCGAGCAAGGGCTGGCATTTCGCGATCGGCAGCAGGCTGCTCTCGCTGGCCACCATCCCGTCCCTGCCGATGTGGATGCGCAAGCTCGGCCGCTTCGCGCTGCCACGCGTCGTCGATCCCCTGGTCCGGATCCCGGCGAAGGTGATCGCCTGGACCGCCGCCCGCCGGGACAACTGGGTCCTGATCAAGGCAGGCCCGTTCATCGCTCCGATGACCGGCGCGATCTTCGCCGCCCACGCCCACTCCGCGCCGCCGCAGACCCTGTCGACGATCACGCCGCAGCAGGCCCGTGAGCTGTACGGCAGCCAGGCCGGCCGCAGCCTGTGGGAGCAGCGCACCGCGATCACCGAATCCGCCTGACCCGCACGCGAAGCCGGCCACGTCGACGATGCCGTGGCCGGACTTGCACAGTCAGGACGACCTGCGCACCCGGCCGTATCCAACGCACTTTCGGGTGCCCACTTCCCATTGGAGAGTTACTCTCCGATAGTAGATTTCATGATCACGCAGACGCTGTCAGTCACCGAAGCCATCCGCACCCGTCGCACCGTCCGCCACTATCGGCCTGATCCGATCGCTCCCGAACTGCTCGAGGAACTGCTCGACCTGGCCGTGCAGGCACCGAGCGCGTGGAACATGCAGGACCGCTCGATCGTCGTGGTGACCAGCGACGAGGGCCGGAAAGCCTTGTCGGCGGCCGCTTTCGGTCAGCCGCAGCCGCTGGAGGCGCCCGCCGTGCTGGTGTTCGTCGCCGATCCGGCGGCCTGGTCGGCGACCAATGCCGATATCGCCGAACAAGCGGTGGCCAGCGGCGCGTGGAACGAGCGATTCCAAGCGATGTTCGACTCCAGGGCCGAGTACCACGCGCTCCGCGAGCACGGGCTGCTGCGGGAGAACGCCGTGAAGAACGCGATGATCGCCGCCACCTATGTGATGCTCGCCGCGACCGGTCTCGGACTCGCCTCGGCGCCGATGAACGGGTGGGACGCCGAGCTGGTGAAGCAGGCGATCGGCATCGATCCCGACGCCGATCTGGCGATCGCGGTAATGGTCACCGTCGGCTACGGCACGGGTACGCCGCCGCATCCCGGCCGCAGGCCGCGGGAGCGCGCGGTGTTCGCCGAGCGCTATCTCAGCTGACGCCGAGGGTGTTGATGGTGGCGGCGAGGAAGACGATGGCGCTGCCCAGCGCGGTGAGGGTGGCCACGTCGAAGGGACGGCTGCGGACCGCGAGCAGGCCGACCTGCACGGTCGGCAGGCACAGCCGGAACGCCGCGGCCACCAGGGCCGCGCTGCCGAAGATGATCGCGCCGCGCCGCCACCGATCCCAGGCGACGAACACGACGGCGACCAGGATCAGTGCGCTCACCACGGTCATCGGCAGATGACTGCGCAGGTACTGCTGCCCCGCGCTCAACCGCACGACCCGATGCTTCCCGGTCGTCTCCGCCTTGTTCACGGCCCCGATTGTTCCAGATGCCGCGGGCGCGCGGGCGTCGCGGCATGAGAGAGTGGTCCGCTGTGCTGCACCTGATCTTTCACGAGCCCGTGATTCCGCCCAATACCGGTAATGCGATCCGGCTCGCCGCGGGGACCGGTTGCGCGCTGCATCTGATCGAACCGCTCGGCTTCGACCTCTCGGAGTCGAAGCTGCGCCGGGCCGGACTGGACTATCACGACCTCGCGGTGGTGACGGTGCATCCCGACCTGGCGACGGCGTGGGCGGCCATCGCGCCGGGGCGGGTGTTCGCGTTCACCACCCAGGCCACCACCCGCTTCACCGATGTCGCCTATCGCGACAACGACGCCCTGCTGTTCGGCACCGAACCCACCGGTCTACCCGCCGAGGTCCTCACCGACCCTCACATCACCGACCAGGTCCGCATCCCGATGCTGCCGGGGCGCCGCTCGATGAATCTGTCCAATGCGGCCGCGGTGTCGGTGTACGAGGCGTGGCGCCAGCTGGGGTTCCCCGGCGCGGTATGAGCTGTCGTCGCCGTCGTCCACGCCGTACAATAAGACACGTATCGCACGTAATACGTGTCTTTTCTGTCGCTCCCTAGAACGAGGTGGTGCGCGGTGCGCTTGAACAGCAAGGGACAAGTCACGATTCCCGCCGAGCTCCGACGAAAGTTCGCTTTCGAAGAGGGCGATGAGGTCGAGGTCATCGAGGTCGGCAACGCACTGCAGATCGTGCGCCGCGAGGGCGCGCAGCGCCGCGGGAAGCGGCTGACCGGACACATGCGCGGCCGGGCGACGACGAGCATGAGCACAGACGAGCTCATGGAGCTCTTCCGTGGCGACTAGCGGTCGCGGAGCAGGTCGTACGCTGCGAGTGGCTGATGAGCAGCCCATCACCTTGGTGGACTCCTGCGTCCTACTCGATGTGCTCACCGACGACCCCCAGTGGGCGGATTGGTCGGATGACGCACTGGCCGAAGCAAGAGATGCCGGACCGACGGTCATCAATCCGATCATCTATGCCGAGGTCGCCGGGGGTTTCGACACCATCGAGGACCTCGACGAAGCCATTCCGGAGACCGACCTCGAGCGAATCCCACTGCCGTTCCAGGCAGGATTCGTGGCCAGTAAGGCGTTCGTCGCCTACCGACGGCGCGGCGGGGAGAAACGCAGCCCACTCCCGGACTTCTACATCGGAGCGCACGCGGCGTATTCGGGCTACCGACTGCTCACTCGCGACGCTGCCCGATTCCGCACCTACTTCCCGCGGGTGCCGCTGATCACTCCCGACGGGGAGTAGTCAGAGATCGACGTCGAAGCGTTTGAAGCGTGAAGTCGCGCCCGCCGACAATCGCACAGCAGATTTGGCCACGCCGAAATGCTCGGCGAGGAGTTCGATGGCGGCCTTGTTCGCCTTGCCCTCGACGGCAGGAGCGCGGACGTAGAGGGTGAGGGTGCCGTCGTCGGCGATCTCGACCAGCGGGCCTTTACGGCTGTTCGGTTTGATCGTCGCCCGTACCGTCGGCACCGGTCTGCTCCTTCGTCGGATCCTGTTCCGCGCCTGCGGTCTTCGCAGCAGCGGGCGGCGCACCCGCGGTGCGCGCCCTGCCACGCCCGCGCAGCACACGCACGACCGCCCAGAGCACGCCGCCGATCACCGCGAGGAAGCCGAGCCACGGGACCGCCTTGCCCGCGAAGACGACCGCGTCGCGCAACCAGTCGACGAGCGAATTCCAGCCCGCGACGATGCCGTCCCAGAAGTTGTCCGGGTCGCCGGGCGCCTTCTTGTCGTCGGCGGTGAGAGTGATGGTGAGCGTGGACAGCGCGACCTGGTCGTCGAGGGAACGCTTCTGCGCGGTGAGGCTGTCGAGCTCGCCCTGCCTGCTCGACAGCGCCTCCTCGGCGGCGATCAGGTCGGCGGTGTTGGTCGCGCCCGCGATGAGCGCGCGCAACCGGTCGACGGAGGCCTGCAGTGCGCGGATGCGGGCGTCGAGGTCCTCCCACTGCATGGTGACGTCGTCGCGGTTGGTGCTGACTTCGGTGACGGTGCCGATCCCGCCGAGCCCGGTGATGAAGGCATCGGTCTTGTCGGCGGGCACCCGCACGCTGAGCACCGCGCGCGCCGTGCGGTCGTCGGTGCCCGGCTGTTCGGTGCGGCTGTCGATCCGGCCGTCCATGGCGCGCACCTGCTCGGTGACAGTCGCCGCGGCGCCGATCGGATCATCGGCAGTGACGTCGACCGACCCGGTGATCACCTCTTTCCGGTTCACCGAATCCGACGGCGCAGGACCCTCTTTCGACGGCGCCCCCTCCCGGAACCCCGGAGCCACCGCGGCAGCCGGGCCCGAAACACTCGGCGAGGACGCGTGATCGGCCTGACTCTCGCTCGCGTCCTCCCCGCACCCGGCCAGGAACAACAGCCCGAACACCCCGACCATTACCACGGCAAGCTTGCGCATGTTCGCAGCGTAGTGCGCCGACGCCGCGAGCGGGCGCAGCTGCTGGAGGTCGGCCGGAAGGATGCGGAACGCATCGACGCCGGGGGTGAGCGGTTCGATCGCGCGGAAGTCGCGCTGGTCCTCCAGCTCGGTCAGGACGAGCGGGTTCGGTGGGCGTAGCGGTCGAGTGCAGCGAGGCGGTCGTCGAGGCGGGGATGGGTGGAGAGCAGGGTGGGGACCTCGGTGGCGTGGGCGGTGGAACCGGGAACCTTCGAACGGTCGTACACGAGTTGCAGGACGTAGCGGAAGTCGTCGAGGTAGCCGAGGTCGACGACAACGCGGTCGGCCAGGTATTCGAGGCGGTGTGACAGCCGGGGCCGGGTCACCAGCTGGGTGGCGGCCAGGGCCAGGGCGAGTACGGAGCCCCAGGGGCCGAGGAGGAGGGCGAGTGCCGCGAAGAGCAGGCAGGCGGCGGTGCCGTAGGCCAGGACGGCCGGGGCGACGAGCAGCGTGGTCGCGGCGGCCGCGCCGAGAGAGGAGTAGCGCAGGGCCGCCATCACGCGGTTCGAGAGTCGCAACAGGCGCGGGTGCAACGGAACCATCAACCAGTCCGCCGGCGCGAAAACAGCGCGTACCAGCAACTCGAAGGGCCACCGATACCACCGGATCACCGACCGCCAGGTGGCGGTGCCCTGCAGGCGATGTCCGAGCTCGTGGGCGATCAGCGCTTCGAGCTGACGCTCGGTGAGTGCCTCGACGGCAGACCGGGTGACACTGATATAGCCGCTGGCGTTGACGGCTCCGTTGACGGCATCGGAACGCATGACCCACACCGTGGTCGTGGCGGCGGGCAGACCGGCGGCATCGGTGACATTCGCCCACGCGCGATTCACCCGGTCGTGTTCGTCCGGCAGGTTCCGTTCGGACGACAGCGCCATCGCCCCCAACATGAGCCGTTGCCAGCCCAGCACCACCGGACCCGACGCGGCCCACAGCACGGCGACCAGCACCGCGGCCCAGTTCGCCGGCAGCGCTGCGGTTCCCACCAGCAGCCAACCGCTCAGCACGAGCGATGGCAGCGATGCCAGCAGATCCACCACGGCCCAGTGGTAACCCTGCCGGTAGGTCACCGACAGTGTGTTCAGTTCGGAGTGCGACATGTGGCCCCCACGATTCGATGCTCCACTTCCCTTGATACCGCAGCGTCTCCCGGATGTCCGGCATCGATTCGGCTACTGATCAACGGAAGTCGCGAGAGCGGGCGGCGATGGTGAGGTCGAGGTGTTCGAGGTGGTCGGCGAGGACACTAGCCGCGCCCTCGGCGTTCTGGACGCGGCCGCGGATCAGCAGGGCGGTGGCGTTCTGGGCCAGGCGGCGGTAGCGGGCCCAAAGACCCACCGAGCAGACGACATTGACCATGCCGGTCTCGTCCTCCAGATTGAGGAAGGTGACGCCGGCCGCGGTGGCGGGGCGCTGGCGGTGGGTGACTGCGCCTGCGACCAGGATGCGAGTGCCGTCTTCGACGAGCAGCAGGTCGGCGGCGGGGATCACGCCCAGCGAGTTCAGGTGTGCGCGCAGGAATTCGGTGGGATAACTGCCGGGCGAGATGCCGCTGGCCCAGACGTCGGCGGCGGCGAGTTCGAGTGCGCTCATGCCGGGGAGTGACGGGGCGACGGTCGCCGGGCCGGTGCCGGGCAGGAGATGCAGACGCTCGCCCGCCGCAGCGCCGGCAGCCCACAGCGCGGCCCGGCGCACGCTACTACCGCGACCGGTGACCGGTGGTTCATCCGCCCGATCGGCCGGGTTCGGTGATACGCGCGTTCGCTCCACCGGCGTGACATCGTCGACCAGGCGGTTCAACGCACCGGCGGTGGCCAGCGATTCCGCCTGCGCGACAGTCAGTTCCACTCGCCCGGTCAGGTCGAGCATCGAGGTGTACGGACCCGACGCACCGCGCTCGGCGACGATGCGGTCGGCGAGATCGGCGCCGATGTGGCGGACGCCCGACAGGCCGAGCCGGATCTCGGTGCCCACGTTCTCCAACGTGGGTTCGGCGCGGCTGGCATTGATGTCGGGGCCGTGCACGCGCACACCGTGGCGGCGGGCGTCGGCGACCAGCGACTGCGGTGAGTAAAAGCCCATCGGCTGGGCTCGCAGCAGTCCCGCGCAGAACGCGGCGGGATGGTGCAGCTTGAACCAGGACGAGTAGAACACGATCGAAGCGAAGCTCTGCGAATGGCTTTCCGGGAAGCCGAAATTGGCGAAGGCATAGAGCTTCTCGTAGATGCGGTCGGCGACCGCGCCGGTGATGCCGTGCAGGTCGCGCATACCCTGGTAGAGGCGGTCCTTGAGCCGTTCCATCTTCTCCGGTGACCGCTTGGAGCCCATGGCCCGGCGCAGCTGATCGGCTTCGGCGGGGGTGAACCCGGCGACGTCTACGGCCATCTGCATCAGCTGCTCCTGGAACAGCGGGACGCCGAGGGTGCGTTCGAGCGAATTCGCCAGCGCCGGATGGTCATAGACGACCGGCTCTTTCCCGTTGCGCCTGCGGATGTAGGGATGCACCGAGCCGCCCTGGATGGGACCGGGCCGGATCAACGCCACCTCGACCACCAGGTCGTAGAAGGTGCGCGGCTTCAAGCGCGGCAGGGTCGCCATCTGCGCGCGGGACTCCACCTGGAACACCCCGATCGAGTCGGCGCGCTGCAACATCTCGTAGACGGCCGGTTCGGCGAGGTCGAGCGCGTGCAGTTCGACCGTCTCACCTTTGTGCTCGCGCACCAGGTCGATCATGTAGTGCAGCGCCGAGAGCATGCCGAGGCCGAGCAGGTCGAACTTGACCAGGCCGACCGCGGCGCAATCGTCCTTGTCCCACTGCAGGACACTGCGCCCGGCCATCCGCGCCCACTCCACCGGGCACACGTCGGCGATCGGCCGATCGCAGATCACCATGCCGCCGGAGTGGATGCCCAGATGCCGTGGCAGGCCGTCGAGTTCACCGGCGAGTTCGAGCACCGGCGCCGGGATATCGGTGCCGGTCTCCGCCGACACCCCGGACCAGCGGCTCACCTGCTTGCTCCACGCGTCCTGCTGACCAGGCGAAAAGCCCAGTGCCCGTGCGGCATCGCGCACCGAGGACTTGCCGCGATAGGTGATCACATTGGCCACCTGGGCGGCGTAGTCGCGGCCGTACTTGGCGTAGACGTGCTGGATGGCCTCCTCGCGCCGGTCGGATTCGATGTCGACGTCGATGTCGGGCGGTCCGTCGCGCTCCGGCGAGAGGAACCGTTCGAACAGCAGTTTGTTGCCCACCGGGTCCACATTGGTGATGCCGATGGCGTAGCAGACCGCGGAGTTGGCCGCCGAGCCCCGGCCCTGGCACAGGATGTCGTTGTCCTTGCAGAACCGGACGATGTCGTGCACCACCAGGAAGTAGCCGGGGAAGGTCATCTTCTCGATCACGGCGAGCTCGTGCTCGATCTGCCGGTACGCCTGCGGATTCCGCTCCGGTGGGCCGTAACGCTCGGCGGCGCCGCGCAGCGTCAGCTCGCGCAGCCACGAGTCCTCGTCATGCTCGGCGGGCACGTCGAACGGAGGCAACTTCGGGGCGATCAGGCGCAGGTCGAACGCGCATTCCCGGGCCAGGGTCACGGCATTGGCCACCGCCTGCGGATGGTCGGCGAACAGCTGCGCCATCTCCGCACCCGAGCGCAGATGCGCACCGCCGGTGGGCGCGAGCCAGCCCGCCATCTCGTCGAGGCTGCTCCTGGACCGGATCGCGGCCAGCGCCATCGCGCGACGGCGCTGGGACGGGCCGGCGAAGTGCGCGCCGGTGGTGGCCAAGACCGGCAGACCGAGGCGATCGGCGAGCGCGATCAGCGACGCGTTGCGTTCGTCGTCGGTGGCGATGCCGTGGTGGGTGAGCTCGACACTCACCCGGTCGTCGCCGAAGCGCTCGATCAGATCACGCAGGGCCGCTTCGGCTTTCGGCAGATTCGTCGCACCGTCGTGTAGATCCTGCGCCAGCGCGCTGCGCAGGTGGCCCTTCCGGCAGCCGGTGAGGATGTGCCAGTGTCCGCCCGCCGTCGCGGTGAGCGTGTCGAAGTCGTAGCGCAGCACGCCCTTCTCCCCCGCGGCCAGGTGCGCGGCCGCCATCTCCCTGGACAGGCGGCGATAGCCCTCTTCCCCGCGCGCCAGCACCAGCAGGTGCGGGCCGCGTGGGTCGGGAGAACCGGTGCGCGGCACGGAATCCGGGGCGCCGACATGACCGATCGCGTCGCTGTCCGCCGCGAGGCCGGCGATATCGGCGCGCAGGCCGCCGCGGGGAACAGAACGGCGCCTGACCGCATCCCCTCGGCCAGGCGCCGCCTCCGCATCGGTTCCCAGTGACAGTTCGGCACCGAAAACCGTTGGCATTCCCCATTCTCTGGCCGCCTCGGCGAACCGGACGGTCCCGTAGAACCCGTTGTGGTCGGTGAGCGCGAGCGCCGACAACCCCAAGCGCACCGCCTCCTCCACCAGCTCCTCCGGCTGACTCGCGCCGTCGAGGAAGCTGTAGGCGGAGTGGGCGTGCAGCTCAGCGTAGGGCACCGTCGGCGCGGCGGGCGGTTCGATCGAATCCGCCTCGTAGGCACCGCGCTTGCGTGACCACGCCGGACTGTCGCCGCCGTCGCCCGGATGCATGTCCGCCGCAGGCCGGCGACTCGGCTTGCCCGAGAGCACCCGCTCCAATTCCGACCAGGTCGGCGGACCGTTGCTCCAGCCCACGCGCCTCTCCTCTCACGACCCCCGCATCACATCCACCTCCCACTCGATTGCGATTGCCCGACCCCTCAACTCGCGGGCAATCGCTCCATCGACCGCGATTCCAGCGCGGCCTCCACATGCCCCAGACCCGACCGGATCACCGCGCCGTAGGCATCGTTGGCGAGCACGTCCAGGTGCCCGCGCGCGATGGCCAGCTGCATCCGCGCCATCTCGAAGTCACCGACGCGGCGGTGACTGTCGGCCAGGTTCAGATACAGCGAGGGCAGAAACCCGCGCAGTCCCTCGTCCAGCGGGATGCCGGGCCCGAACACCGCGCCCAGCGCCCGCTGATCCCAGAGCAGCGCGCCCTCCGGCAACTCCTGCACATCCGCCAGGTGATGTGCGATCACGCAGCGATGCAACGGGTCGCCGCCTTCCCCTACCTCGTCCCAGAGCCTGGTCAGCGCCGCGCGCGCCGCATCCGGGTCGCCACCGCCGAGCCGCACCGCGGCATAGATATCCGCCATCCGATCGTCCGCCATGGGCAAAGTATCGCACATACGTTCGAACATTGGCGAGAGGTGTTCGAACATATTTTCGAGTTTCTCGCCAGGCCTGGTCCCAGAACTTACTTTGGAGTAAGTTCGAGGGAACGAGCTGCAAAGGAGCAGTGATGTCACAGGTTTCTTCCGGTGCGCACGGTCGTCGCGGTCGGCGGCGGCGCGATCTGACCGGCAGCCATGTCGTGATCACGGGCGCGTCGTCCGGGATCGGGCGGGCCGCCGCGCTGGCGGTCGCCGACAAGGGCGCCGTCGTCTTCCTCCTCGCCCGCCGCGGTGACGAACTGGCCGCCGTGGTCGCCGAGATCGTCGACGCGGGCGGCCAGGCCCACGGCTACCAGTGCGATGTCACCGACGCCGAATCCGTCGAGTCGACCGTCAAGGCGATCCTCGATCAGCACGGTCACGTGGACATGCTGGTGAACAACGCGGGCCGCTCCATCCGGCGCGCCATCCACCGCTCCACCGACCGCATGCACGACTTCGAACGCACCATGGCGGTCAACTACTTCGGCGCGCTGCGGATGACCCTGGCCCTGCTACCGCAGATGCGCGAACGCGGCTCCGGCCACATCGTCAACATCTCCAGCGCCGGCGTCCAGGTCGCCACCCCGCGCTTCTCCGCCTACCTCGCCAGCAAGGCGGCCCTGGACAAGTTCACCGAGGTCGCCGCCATCGAAACCCTCGCCGACGGCGTCACTTTCACCACCATCCATATGCCACTCGTGCGCACCCCGATGATCGCCCCGAGCGGCGACCAGGGCCCCTCCAAGCCACCGGAATGGGCCGCGGCCACCATCGTCCGCGCCCTCACCGAACGCCCCAAGCGCATCGACGTCCCCCTCGGCACCTTCGCCGAATACGGCGCTCTGCTCACCCCCAAACTCCACGACCGCCTCATGCACCGCTACTACCGCGCACTGCCGGATTCCCCCGCGGCCAAGGGCGAGTCGGTCGACCCCACCGAAGAGCCCGCGAAACCCCCACTCCCCCACCGTGAACCGAAACCGAAGTCGCCCGCCCGCAAAGCCACCGGCAACGCCCTCCGCCGCGCCGCCCGCTGGGTACCCGGCACCCATTGGTGAGGTAGTCAGCTGGACCGTTGATCACCACGCTCTGGTGTGAGCATCACCCGAGAGCAGACCGCCACCAGCGCGTGGTGATCTTGAACTAGGCATGCGTACCCGGCGTGGATCCTCAGGCTTGTCTACCGCAATCGGCGAACGCGGGGAGTTGTTCCACCGCGGCGGGTTCCAGGTAGGTGGCGGGTTTGGGGGCGGCGCCGCAGCTCGCCTGGCGGGGGGTGGCGGCGACGGTGCGGGCGGTGACGCGCCAGCGGCGGCCGTCGTGGTGGGTGACAATGGCGGCGCCCGCGAGGGTCGGGTCGGCGGTGGGGGTCGGGTCGGGGGCGACGGTGAGGGCGTCGGCGGGGAGGGGCGGGAGTTGTTCGCGGACGGCCACTTCGGCGAGTTGGGCAATGGGGTCGTAGCAGCTGCGGCCGCGCAGGCCGGTCAGGGAGACCTCGCCGGTGTCGGCGGCGGCGAGGAGAGCCGCGGCGGCGGGGGTGTCGACGCGGCCGTAGGTGAGGCCGGACGGGAGCAGGACTACGGCGGGGGCGAAGCGGTGGCCGCCGGTGTGGGAGGCCTCCCAGACGCGGCCGGGGTGGGCGGCGGCGAGCGCGGCGGCGATGGGGCGGCCGAGCAGGGCGCAGCACTGGTCGCGTTTGCCGTGCGCGCAGACCAGGACGAGCGGATCGTCCACGCGCGCACCGATTCCCGGCGGTGGACCGTCGACGAGGTGCAGATCGATGTCGAAGAGCTGGCGCAGGTCGGTGATCTCGAACCGCTCGCACCACGAGCACTCGGGACGTGAGCTGACCAGCAGCACGGTGCGGGTGCCGGTGAACTCGTGGCGGCCGGGACGGCGGATCAGCGTCGGACGGACCTTGGCCGCCGTGGTGCGCGCCGCCAGTTCGGCGGTGATCTCCGGACCGAGCACCTCGTCGCCGATCACGTCGCGACCCCACGCGCCGGGATGCTCGATGCACAACCAGCCGGTGACGTGGGCCGCGGTACCGAGCAGCGGGAGGTCGGTCGCGGCCGCCGAGCACGGCATGCCCTCGAACGGGTTCATGACGGCTCCCTCCGCGACCGTACCGTCCGGCCGATCCGGAACAGACATCGTTTCACTGTAGAACCGGCGCTGCGGTCAGTGGTGGGGAAACCCTGTGACCTGGGCCGCAGCCCGGTACGCCTGCCTCATTCGTAGACGCCCTCCGCGTGCCAGGCGGCGGCGTCGTAGACGAGCAGGACGGCCCTGATCTCGGTCGGTTCGGCATCGAGCTGGACCTGGGCACGGGCGGCGGGACCCGCCTGCTCGACAGCGGCCCACCAGCGCTCGTCCACCGGCCACGGGCCCGCCCAGCCGAGCAGCGCCCACTGCCTGCGGCCCCAGTGCAGGCGGACCGGGTCGGCGGTGAACAGGCCACGGTCGGTGACCTCGACGGCGGTGCCGTCGGCGGCGGTCAGGTGCACGGTGGGGCGGTGCAGGAGCAGCAGGGTCGGCGCCGGTTCGGGGAGCCTGCCGGGCCAGGGCTGGGACGGGTCGGCGGCCGGGGTGAGCTCGTCGCCGAGGGCGATCATGGTGATGCGTTCGGCGGGGCCGCGGCCCCCGCTGAGCACCCCGACGCGCACCGCCTCGCCACCGAGCAGGCCCTGCACCCGGACCAGCGCGCGGCGGGCGCGTTCGGTCTCTTCACCCTCCCCGCCCCACAGCCCGAGCTGCAGCGCGCCCGCGGCGACCACCTCGACCGGCTCCAGGCGCAGCGCGACGATCGGGGCGGTCGGCCGGTCACGGTGGGTGAGCCAGCCGTCGAGTTGCCAGCGGATGCGGTCGGCGGTGTCGGGTGGGGTGAGCGGGCGGGCACACCGCCAGATGCGCGAGAGCTCCTCCCCCGCCTCGGTGCGCGCGGTGACGGCGAGGCGGGTGCAGGCGACACCGGCGGCGGTGAGGGCGGTGTGCAGCCGGGTCGCGAGGGTGCGACCCGCGAACGCGGCGGCGTCGACCCGATCGATCGGCGGATCGCAGTCGAGTTCCACGCTCAGTTCCGGCGGTGGCTGCCGCGCCGACGGCGGACGCTCCGGCAGCGCGCGGGCGAGGCGATGGGCTCCGACCGCGTCGGCGCCGAAGCGGGAGGCGACTTCGGCGGGGGTGAGCCGGGCGAAGTCACCGATGCGGCGTAATCCCAAGCGGTGTAACAGGTCGACCAGCTCGGCGCGTTCCGGTGGGGCCAGAGCCGGTTCGGCGGCCAGCTCGGCCACCGGCAGCGGCGCCAGGTAGCGCGCGCCCTCGCCGACCGGAACGAGCGCGGCGCGGCGAGCGGCAAGCACCGCGGTCGACATGGTGTCGGCGATGCCGATCTGCGCCTCGGCGCCCGCCACGGCCACAGCGTCGATCAGTTGCACCGCTGCCGCTTCCTCGGAGCCGAAAAACCGGGTGGCGCCACGTGCTCCGAGGACCAGGAGTCCAGGGCGCAGCACTTCTACGCCGGGCACCGTCGCGTCGACGGCGCCCGCGACCGGTTCGAACAGGCGGGCATCGCGGTCCGGATCAGCTTGGGCGACAACCAGGTCGGGGCAGCGCGACTGCGCCTCCCTGCGGGTCACACCCGTTCGCACTCCCTCGGCACGGGCGATCGCCGAGCACGACACCACCCGATTTCCGTGCAACACCGCAACCGGACGATCCGCGGGCACCCCGGCCACGGCGGCCGCCGCCACCGCGGACCAATCAGGGCACAGCAGTGCCAGTACGCGATCCTTGCTCGTCATCGCCCGTCACCGGAACGGGTGCGAACACCGCCTACCGACGACACTGCCGGCCCACGGTCACCGCGGGTCGGCGACCACCCGCATCGGGCCACTCGTCGCGCAGACCCGTCATCCGGCCCCCGGAAGGCCTCCCCGGCGACGAGTTGAGCCCGACATCTCCTGGCACCCACCGTGATCGGCGGGGCAGCCGCCCGGTGACCCGTCGTTGGCGGTGCCGTCGGACAGGCGATCGGCACCTGACCGGATGGCCACCGCCGGCCGGTCACGACACAGCCTCCCTGAGGTCGGCCACCTCGGCGACGCGCGTCTCCGCTTCGCGCGCAAGCCATTCGGTGCGACCGGCCTGGGCGCAGAGGTCGATGCGCCCGTGCCGGGGTGGGCCCGCCTTGGCGCTGACGCGCACGTCCAGGCAGACCGAGCGCAGACGGCCACGGCCCGCGCCGAGGCCGCGGTAGCCGGTGACGCGGGTGTCCAGGCGCAGCGACGGATTGGTCCAGGTCCCGCCCGCGACGACCAGGGTGGCGCCGCGGTTGCGGGCGCGGGCGGCGAGGACCCGGCAGCGGGCGGGTGGGACGGCGAGGCCACCGAGGCCGAGGACAACCAGGTCGAGCCCGTCGAGCAGGACGGCGGCCACTTCGGCCGGATCGGGACCGGGGTCGGCGATCACCGCCAGCCGGGACAGCTGAGCGCCCATCTCGGCGGCGGCCAGCAAACCAAGCCTGGGCAGCCCGACCACCGCGGCGTGACCACCGCTGCCGGTCACCGCGGCGAGCAGGCCCGAGAGCATCGAGTGCGCGCCGGAGTAGGCGACCACGGCACCTTTGGGCAGTCCGCCGTCGGGCAACAGTTCGGCCAGCGGTTCGGGCACCGGCAGCAGATCGCGACATAGCGGCTGCTCACGCGGTATGTGACCGGTGGCAGACTCGCCACGTCCCGGCACCGTCGCCATCCGCCGACGCAAGTCGTCGAGCGTGCGCTCACGGGCCGCCACCTCGGGCGACAACGCATCCGAACCCATCAACACCACCTACTTCCACGATGGACCCGCGAGCGGAGAACCGCCCAGCGCCGGAACGGCAGCACCGTTCCAGCTATCGATCGTATTCGAATATACGTTCGATCGCGACCGGGGTGGCATCCACCCCCATCTCGTGTCCACAGCGGGGCCCCCTTATACCCGTGCGTCGGGATACCGGCCAGTCATCGGCATATTCGACTACCCTCGCACCCGTGACCGAACGTGCTCGTCCCCATATCGGCCCCGACTACCTCGTCGCGGGTCGCTACCGCCTGCAGTCGAAATTGGGCGGCGGTGGCATGGGTGCGGTCTGGCTCGCGACGGACCGGCTGCTGAACCGGGAAGTCGCGATCAAGCAGGTGCTCTCCACGGCCGGGCTGAGCGAGGCCGAGGCCGAGCGGATCCGCAGCAGCATCGTGCACGAGGGCCGGGTGGCGGCGAAGCTGTCGCACGAGCACGCGATCGCCGTCTACGACGTGGTGATCGAGGCGGGCGAACCCTGGCTCGTCATGGAGTACTTACCCTCGCGCAGCGTGGCCAAGGCGCTCGCGCTGGCCGATACGCTGCCCGCGGTCGAGGTCGCCCAGATCGGCGCGCAGGTGGCCGACGCGCTCGCCGCCGCACACGCCGCGGGCATCGTGCACCGCGACATCAAGCCGGGCAACATCCTCGTCGCCGATCGCGGTCCCGATCTCGGCAAGGCCAAGCTCAGCGACTTCGGCATCTCCCGCGGCGCGGGCGACACCCACGGCGAGGACCCCGAGGGCACCATCACCGGCACCCCCGCCTACCTGCCGCCCGAGGTGGCCCGCGGCGCCCAGCCCACCGAGGCCAGCGACGTGTTCTCCCTCGGCGCGACGCTCTACACCGCGCTCGAGGGCCAGCCGCCGTTCGGTTTCGACGAGGACGAGAACGACGTCGTCACCCGGGCCGCGATGGGCCGGATCATCCCGCCCAGCCGCAGCGGCGTCCTCACCCAGCCGCTGCTGCACATGCTCGAGCCCGCGCCGCAGCGCCGCCCGACGATGGCCCAGGCCCGCGACGAGATCCTCGCCGCGGCTTTCGGTCCCGGCACCGCCGCCTACATCCTCGGCGTGCCGCTACGCACCGAGGACGGCACCATTCCCTCCTGGGCGGCCCGCAACTCCGCCAGCGGCCTGCGCAGCCCCCACGCCGCACCGCTGCCGCGCCCGCAGCGCGCGCCCCTCACTGCCCCGCCCGCGCAGCAGCGTCAGCAGCGCACCGGCAGCTTCGTGGACAACCTGCCCAACGGCGCCCCGCTGGCCATCGGCGCCGGTGTGCTGATCGGCCTGGTCATCCTGATCGCGCTCATCATCGCGGTGATGTAGGACCCGCTCACTCGATACGGCGGCGATGTGCCCATCGGGTCAGAGCGTTGCGGTTGGACTGCTGGGTTTTGCGGAGCACGTTGGACGCGTGGGTTTCCACGGTCTTCACCGAGATGAACAGGGTTTCGGCGATCTCGCGGTAGGTGTAGCCGCGGGCGAGCAGGCGCAGGACCTCGAGTTCGCGCGGGGTGAGCGAGTCCAGCTCGGGATCGAGCGGCGGTTCGGGGACCGGGGAGCGGCCGGTGAACGAGTCGAGGACGAAACCGGCCAGGCGGGGGCTGAATACGGCGTCACCGCCGGCGACGCGGCGGATGCCGTCGGCCAGTTCGGCGCCGGAGATGGTCTTGGTGACATACCCGCGCGCGCCCGCCCTGATCACCGCGATCACGTCCTCGGCGGCATCGGACACGCTCAGCGCCAGGCACACCGGACCGTCGGCGATCCCGGTCAGCACGGCGACGCCGCCGCCGTCGGGCATGTGCACATCCAGCAGCACCACATCGGGACGCGCGGCATCGATCCCGGCGACCGCCTCGGCCACCGCCCCCGCCTCGCCGACGATCTCCATGTCGGCCTCGCGGCTCAGCTCGGCGCGCACGCCCGAGCGGAACACCGCGTGATCGTCGACCAGGAACACCCGAACACTCACTGACAGCTCTCCTCATCCCACCCGTGCGATCGACTTGCTCATCGGTACCACAGTTCTCGCGCGGGTTCGCGCGTCGGCACCGCGCTCAGTGCTGCCCGTGCGCGTTGTCGCGCGTTCCTCGGCGGGCGGCCTGCGGGTCCGGTCCGCCGACGCCCTGGTCGGCGCTCTCGGCGGGCGCGACATCATCGGACGTGACCTCGTCGATGCTGCCGGAGTCGGTGCGCGGCATCACGATCCGCACCTCGGTGCCGCGGCCGATCGTGGAGTCGATCTCGGCGGTGCCGCCGCGGCGTTCGATTCTGGCGCGGATGGATTTCGCGAGCCCGCGCCGATCGTCGGCCACCTTCGAGACGTCGAAACCGGCGCCGCGGTCGCGGACGAAGATGCTCACCTGATGCGCCTCGGCCTCGGCGAACAGATCGATCTCGGGGACGCCCGCGTGCTTGGCCGCGTTGACCAGCGCCTCCCGGCTCGCGCCGAGCAGGGCGGTGAAGTGTTCCTTGGGCAGGCCCGCGCCGGTCTCGCCGGGGTCCATCGCGACATCGCCGACCGTCACCGGGGTGACCTTCACGCCGTGCTGGTCCTCCACCTCGCCCGCGATGGTGCGCAGCGCCGCGGCCAGGCTGGACTGGGCGGGGGCGGTGTCGTCGAACAGCCATTTGCGCAGTTCGCGTTCCTGGCTGCGGGCCAGTCGCAGCACCTCCTGCGGGTCCTCGGCCTGCCGCTGGATCAGGGCGAGGGTCTGCAGCACCGAATCGTGCAGGTGCGAGGCGATCTCCTCGCGTTCCTCGTTGCGGATGCGGGCGCCGCGCTCGGCATTGAGCGCGCGGACCATGCGCAGCCACAGCGGCACCGTCAGCAGGCCCGCGCCGACCAGCGTGACCGCGACCGCGATCAGCGCCGAGCCGAGTGAACTCAGATCGATCCTGGCCAGCACGACCACGCCGAGGCCGACGACGATCAGCGTCGCCCCGGCCACGATCCGCGACCAGGTGACCACCGACGGTCGCGCGGGCAGCCCGAACAGCGCGCGCGGACCCGGCGCGGCGACG
Source organism: Nocardia sp. NPDC057663 (assembly GCF_042799895.1). Taxonomy (NCBI): domain Bacteria; kingdom Bacillati; phylum Actinomycetota; class Actinomycetes; order Mycobacteriales; family Nocardiaceae; genus Nocardia; species Nocardia sp. NPDC057663. Next base: position 83,330 of record NZ_JBHVHX010000019.1, read on the forward strand.
TCGTACTCGCGCCAGACCAGCGCGGCGCCGACCGCGATCACGACGATCGGGGCGATCACCTTCGCCGCGGTGCCCTGGAACAGCCACGACACCGTCACGGCCAGGCCGAGGCCGAGCAGGGCCAGCCCGATCGCCTGCCTGCGCTCGTCACCGGTCGGCTTCGCCGCGTCGCCGCCGGCCGGGGTGAAGATCCACAGCAGGCCGTAGGCCACCAGACCCGCGCCGACCAGCGCGGACAGCAGCACGAACGCCATCCGCACCTTGAACACGTCGACACCGAGATGATCGGCCAGACCACCCGCGACACCACCGACCACCCGGCCACCGGTCCGGCGGACCAGCCGCGGGGTCTCGGGCAGCGGTGCGCCGACCGGCTCCGGACCCGGCGTGGGCAGCATGCCGGGCCGGTAGCCGCGCGGGACACCGTAACCCGTCGGCGGCGCGGCACCCGGATAGCCGGGGTACGGCCCGTACGCCTGGGCACCGCGGTACGGGGGCTGCGGGATATAAGGCTGTGGTGTCCCGTAGACGGCACGCCCATTGCCGAGCGCGCGCGCGACGAAACGCTGCGGCCCCTTCGGCCGGTGCCCACCGCGCGGATCCACCGCGGCGCCGGGCCCACCCACACCGCCGTACGGTGCGACATTGCCGAGCGGGCGGTTGCCACCGTTCGATGCGAGCCGCCCGTTGGGCGTGACGCCCTGGTTGGGCGGGGCATAACCGTTGGGCGGAGCCCACGAGCCGAGCGCGACGTAGCCGTTGGACGGACCGAGCCGTGCGGGGTTGCCGTGCGGCGCGGAACTGCCCTGGGCAGGGGTGTGTGGAGCGGCGTTCCCGGCGGTAGCGCCGGACCCCGGTGGGGTGGCGGGCCCCTGGGCGGGGCCGCGAGTGGGAACAGACGGATCCATCCTTCGATACTGGCACGCATGACCCGGTGCCGACATCAGGAAACTCCCTGATCTCCTCCCCGAAGTGCACGATTCGCCGCCGACCTGGGGTGTGACGTGTCCGGTCCGGACGGAAAACACGCTCCACCAGGGCATTCGCCGACCTCGCCGATCGGCGGAACCGGCGTGCTGCGGCGCCGGACCGGATAACCGGTCACAGCGCTCTCACCTGCGATTCTCAGCTCTTCAACAAGGAAAGCACCAGCTCACTCCAAGGCCGATTTCCTACGTTGATGTCGGGCCGGAACTCACGGCCTCACTTCAGGGGAGGAAACATTGAACGTCATCACCACCGTGCTGGGTGCCACCGCTGTCGCACTGACCACCGTCGGGATCACCCCCGTCGCGTCGGCGACACCGATGGCCCCGCACGAGACGACCTATCTCGGGCCCGCCGGCTTCGAGCTGACCCTCGGCCACACCGATCAGTCCTACCGGCAGGTCCCCGCACTCAATGCCATGCCGACCAACCGCGAGGTGTTCCTGAACAACACCGCGTACGTCATGGCGCCGGCCGAGGCGACCGGCACGCTCGAGTCCGGCTATCTCGTCGCCTGCGCGGTGGACGTGACGCTGTCGGTCGGGCTGGACGGCGGGATCTCGGTCGGCGCGGGGGCCACCGTCGGGTTCGGTTCGTCGGGGCCGGATGCGTCCGCCGATATCGGTCCGTCGATCTCGGCGGGGATGGATCTGAGCCTGTCGCTGGCGCCCGGCGAGATCAAGAAGATCGATGTCGGGAGCATGCCGCTGAGCTCGGGCACCACCTACCTGGTGAACCGCGACTTCCATCTGATGGTCGGCAACTGCGGCGGGCCGCTCAACATCTACTCCTGGGCGACGGTCACCGCGACCACGCCACAGGTGAGCGCGACCAACTCGGTCTTCGGGGACACCATGTTCCTCTGAGGCGGATCGGGACCCGGCCTCGTGCCGGGTCCCGATCGACCAAATATCATTCCCCTCGGTCGTTTTCATCGAACGGGGGGTTCCTTGACCATCACCGAGCCGGAAAGTGCTTCGCCGCGTGCGATTTTCGCCCAGAGATTCGCCGAACTCTATGCCGCGGCAGGCAATCCGACCCTGCGCCGGGTCGCCACGGCTACCGAGCGGCGCATGCGAAATACCCAGGCGGGCACGCCGTCACCCCAGCGGATCAGCGACTGGAAGGCCGGGCGCAATGTGCCCGCCCGCTTCGAATCACTACTACCGGTGGTCCTGACCCTGGTCGACCTGACCGAGAAGGCACAGCGTGAACTCCCCCGCAGACTCGCCGATCCGCACGAATGGCGCCGCCTGTGGCAGGAATCGGTGACCTGGACCGCGGCGGCGGGCGAAGGCGACACCTGCCCCTACCCCGGCCTGCGCGCCTTCCGGGCCGAGGAACGCGCCCTGTTCTTCGGCCGGGAACAGGCCACCACCGAATTCGTCGACCTGGTTCGCGCCACCACCGGCATCGTCGTGCTGATCGGCGTGTCGGGCGCGGGCAAGTCCTCGCTGCTGGCCGCGGGCCTGCGCCCCGCCCTCGACCTGCCCGCCGCCGCCATGACACCGGGCACGACGCCGACCGCCGCCCTCGCCGCCGCACTCACCGACGACCTCCGGATCCTGATCGTCGACCAGTTCGAGGAACTGTTCACCCTCTGCCCCGACGAGGCCGAACGCTCGGCCTTCCTCACCGCACTCGCCGATCTGACCACCCGCCCACACGATCCGCTCACCGTCGTCCTGGCGCTGCGCGCCGACTTCTACGAACGCTGCCTGCACCACCCGGTGCTGCGGGACAGCTTGCAGCACAACAACTATCTGCTCGGCCCGATGTCGCTGGACGAGGTGTCGCGCGCGATCACCGGACCATCGGCGGCCGCCGGACTCGCCCTCGAACAGGGCCTGGAAGAACTGGTGCTGACCGAACTGCGCGGGCTCGGCGGACACACCAACGCCGACGCCTACGATCCCGGCACGCTGCCGTTGCTGTCGCACGTGATGGCCGCGACCTGGCAGCAGCGCGAAGGTCGCAAACTCACCGTCGCCGGTTATCGCAAGGTTGGCGGGGTGGCGGGCTCGGTCGCCGAGACCGCCGAGCTGGCCTGGAGCGAGCTCTCCCCAGCCCAGCAGGCCACCGCCCAGGAGATGCTGGGATCGCTGGTCACCGTCGGGCAAGACGCACGCGATACCCGGCGCATCGTCGACCGCACCGAATTGCTCACTCGCAGCAGCGATCCCGATGGCGCCATGGAGTCGCTGGAAGTTCTGGCCGCCAGCCGCCTGATCGCGCTCGACGCGGACTCGGTCCAGTTCTCCCACGAGATCGTGCTGACCGCCTGGCCCCGGCTGCGCGGATGGATCGAGGCCGATCGAGTCGGACACCTGGTGCGGCAGCGGCTGGAGAGCGACGCCACCGAATGGGAAACCGCCGCACGCGATCCCGCGCTGCTCTATCGCGGTACGCGGCTCGACAGTGCCGGTGCGCACGCGCGCGCCGCCGCGAGCCCACGCGCACGCGCCTTCCTACACGCCTCCGAACGGTCGGCACGACTCGGCAGACACTGGCGAGCCGGGGTGGGCGTGGTTGTAGCCGCGCTCCTGGCCACCGGTGTGGTGGCCTTCGACCGCAGCAGACTCGCCGATCAGCGCACCGCGGACCGCGACTACATCGAGTTGGTCGCCGCCGCACAGCGGACCAGGAGCAGCGACCCGTCACTGTCGGCGCAGTTGTCGCTGGCCGCGTATCGGATGCGGCCCGACGACTCGGCGCGCACCCAGCTGCTGAACAGCCAGGACCTGCCGCTCGCGGTGACCATGCCGATGCACGAACGGGGAATCACCACGCTGGTCACCCGGCCGCAGGACGACCTGCTCGTCGCCCTCGATAACGCAGGCGAAGCCATCTTCTGGAACGTCAGCGATCCCATGCAGCCACGGCGCGTCGGTGCCGACTCCGCACTGCGGGCCGAGCGCCTGGTTTTCGTCCCCGGTACCACAGACGCGGTCACCGACGGAGCATCGGGAATCCAGCTCTGGGATCTCGCGCGGCCGGAATCACCGCGGCTGACACACACTTTCGGAACCAGCCGACGGCAATCTATCTCGGTCAGTCCGGACGGAACCCGGCTCGCCGAGACAAGCACGTCAGCTCTGACGGTCTGGGACATCAGCGACCGGGCCAACCCCACGCGCCCGGTGACCATCGCACTGCCGACCGGACAGCAGCAACACACTGTCATGTTCAGCCCCGACGGGAACATGCTCGCCGTCGGCCGCGTCGCCTTCGATGCCGGTGACTCGGACACGGTGCAACTATGGGACGTCCGTGATCCGGCCGCGCCGCGTCCGGTTGGGCCTCCGATCACGACTGTGCCAACCGAACACCTCAGAAAGTTCGCGTTCAGCCCGAACAGCGCCACTATGGCGGTGGCCACCTACGGATCGCGCGATGCCCAGAGTGCGCAGTCGAGCCGAGTGGAGCTCTGGAATATCGGCGATCCGCACAACCCGCGGCGGTACGGCAGCCCGATCCGGGTCGACAACGACCTGCTGAACTCGATCGCCTTCCATGAGGACGGGAACATTCTCGCGACGAGTTCCCATATGGCGGGACGATTGTGGAACATCACCGACCCGACCCAGCCGACTCAGGCCGGGCCCGCCCTTTCGGTGAGCCCCCTGCGCTGCCCGGACAAGCTGCCCTACCCCTGCAACGGCGGACCGCTGTCGCTGATCTTTCTCGCAGACGAGCCGATCCTGGCCGCCGCGGGCAACGACGGGTCGGTCCGCATCTGGTCGATGCCACGGTCTGTGCTCGACGTTGTCCCCGGCGCGCCGCAGCGGCCCGTGTTCGACCGAGCAGGCAATCGGATGGCCGTCCTAAACGGCGGCGGGGAGATAGCGGTATGGGACACCACTGACCCGCATCGCCCCGCCCGGTTGAGCACGGTCCCCGGTGCGCCAGGGCGGTCGGCGGTTGCCCTGAGCCCGGACGGCCGCACGCTGTCGGTCCATGACCGTCCCGGCAGGCAGCGCCTCGTTTTCGACCTCGACGACCCACGTCAGCCGCGTCCGCTGCCCGCCTGGCCCGCCGCCGGGGCCGAACGCTCGGTTGTCCAGGACGACCGGATGCTGGTGGCCGGCGAGTCCTTGGTCCGGCTGTGGGATGTGACCGACCGGAGCGCGCCCGTGCCGCTCGGGCCACCGATCGGCACTACCGACGCCATGATTTCGACCAGCGCGATCACGGCCGATGGCGCCAGGCTGGAATTGGTGTACCACAACCGGCCGGACAGCGTGCAGCAGCGCTACTTCCGCCAGATCTGGAATCTGGACGATCCAGGTCACCCGGTGCTGACTACCGAAGTCGAGCTCGACTTCATGGTCACCTTTCAGCCGTCGCGGTTCCTGCCGGACAACCGGACCCTCGTCACGACCGGGTTCGACAGCTTCCGCCTGTGGGACTCCGGCGGCCCCGGCGAGCTCGCACCGCGGTCCGATGAGATCCGCACCGATATCACGCCGATCATCTCGATATCCGCACCCGCGACCGGCACCACCCTGGCAGTGTCGAGGGATGACGGTTCGACCGTGCTGTGGGACCTCGCCGATCCGCGCACACCCCGACGCGTCATCGGGCCGATCGGGCCGGCCGAAGAACGCAATCGCCGCGTCGTCGTACATCCCGGTGGGGAATCGCTCACCATCCTCACCGACAACGGCCAGCTCGGCATCTGGGACCTTGGCCCCGAGCGGGTCGCCGAGCGGATCTGCACGGCCACCGGCGACGTACTCACCGAACCCGTCTGGCGGCGTCAGGTCCCGAACGTGCCCTACCGCCCACCCTGCGCCTGACCGGGGAACCCGGGCAAACCTCAGGGTTCACCCCGATGTGCGAAAGGGCTGGTCCGGCACACCATGGATGGCATGAGCAGAGCGAGCTTCGGCGACCAGATCCAGCAGATGTGGCACACGCGGCCCGTCCGGCTGCCTCGGCAGGGGCCGATCGCGGGGGTCGCGGCCGGGTTCGGGTTGCGCTACGGCGTCGATCCGGTGCTGCTGCGGGTGGCGTTCGTCGTGTCGACCATTTTCGGTGGCGCGGGCATCGTGCTGTACCTGCTGGCGTGGCTGATCTTGAGTTCGGCGGGGAACGAGGCGTCGGCGGCCGAGGCGCTGACCGATCACGCCCGCGGCACGCACTCGCAGACCAAGACGATCGTGCTGATCGTGGCGCTGGCGATCGCCGTGTCGACCATGGGTCCGATGGGGCTGGGGCTCGGCGGGTCCGGGGTGGTCAGTATGGGCCTGATGCTCGCGGGCTGGTGGATGCTCTACATCCGGCACCCCGAACTGCCGACCGGTTTCGACACCGTCCGCGCCGGGTCGCTGGGCACGGGGAGCTACCCCGCCGCCACCGGCTATCCGACCGGCGTGCCGGTCCGCGGCTACCCGTATATCCCGGACGTGCCGCCGACCGGGATGTACACGCCCTACACCAAGCTGCCCGACGCCTACGTTCCCGATCCGGCGACGACGGTCCTTCCGCGCGAGGAAAACCGCACGGACGCAGCGGAATCCACCCCGCTGCTCCGGGTCGACGCCGCCGAGACGGTCGTCCTGCACAAGAACGCCGCCGACGCGTCGGCGGGCGCCGCGGTCACCGACGAGCCCGCCTCCGCACCGGCCGAACCGGCTTCCGCCACACCGGCGGACGCGGCCACCGCCGCGACGGACTCGGGCGTGACGAGCGAATCATCCTCGGCCGCAACAACAGACGTCACCACGGACCAACCCACGGCGATCCTGCCGGAGCCGCCGGTCGAATCGGCTTCTGCCATCCCGGCACACGCGGCCACCCCGTTCACTCCCGCAGCGGAATCCACACCGATGCAGGCCGTCGCACCGAGCGACACCTCGACCGATCTCGGCCGCCCGGTGGATGATTCGAGCGAATCCGGCTCGACCATCGACCTCGGCAAGCGCGACGCCGAATCGTCCGAGCTCGTCGCCGCGTCGGCCGAGGACGAGCAGACCCCGCCCGCCGGGCCCGAAGCCGGCACCGCCGTCCTGCGCAAAGACCTCCCCCAGCCCGTACCTGGTTCTCCCGCACCAGGATTCCCCCGCATCGGCGCGCAGGTCCCCAGTGGCGTCGACCCGCTCGGCATCGCACCGCTCGCCTGGGAACTCCCCGAGATGGCGCCCCGCTATGTCGTGCCCGCACCTCCGCCGCCGAAACGCCCACGCTCGCGGCTCACCCCGATCACCATCGGCCTGGCGATCCTGGCGGCGGCAGTCGCCGGTGCGGCGGCGGCCTCGGGTGTGGAATGGATGACCCCCGCGCGGATCGCGGCCTTCGCCCTGGCTGTCGTCGGCCTCGGACTCATCGCGGGCGCCTTCCTCCGGCGCGGATACGGACTGCTGGTGCTCACCGCACCGCTGGCCGGGTTCGTGCTGCTGGCCTCGCTGATCGGCCCGATCCACTTCGACGAAGCCACCATGGGCGACCACACGTGGGCGCCGACCACGACCGCCGAACTGCAACCGCGGTACGCGCTGAACATGGGTTCAGGCACGCTGGACCTGCGCGGGATGACGCTCACCGAGTCCCGCACCGTCGAGGTGTCGGTGAACATGGGTGAGGCCAAGGTGCTGCTGCCCGAAGGAATGACCGTCAACACCACCTGCGATGTCCGCGCGGGCGAGGCCAGGTGCGACGAAGGCCTCACCGGACCGAAGACCCCCGGCGCACCGGTCCTCGACCTGCGCATCGACATGAAGATGGGCGACCTGGAGGTGACCCGTGGCTGATCAGAACAGCGTCGACACGCGACGCCGACCCGCGTTCTCCCTGCTCTGCACCGGCCTGATCGCGCTGGCCGTGAGCGTGTGGGCACTGCTCGGCGCACCGACGCCCGGGGGCGGCGGCATCCTGCCGATCGGCTGGGGCGTGGTGATCGCGGCGATCGTCATCGGCCTGCTGCTGACCATCTCCCCGCGCCGCAAACAGCACTGACGAAAGACCACCGAACACACCGAGACACGACAATGGCCCGTCACCGTGACGGGCCATTGTTGTCGGAGGGAGGACAACGGCAATGGACGACCACACCGCAGACCGGCAACCCACGCCGCTGGCGAAAGCGCTGCCACCGGCCACACACCGGCCGACCGGCGGCGGCTTCCTCCTGGGCAGGCTCCTGCTCACCCAGGCGGCGGCGCCGCAACGACCCGCTTAGCGCGTCACTCCCATTCGATGGTGCCCGGCGGCTTGCTCGTCACATCGAGCACGACGCGGTTGACGTCCTTCACCTCGTTGGTGATCCGGGTGGAGATGCGCTCCAGCACGTCGTAGGGCAGGCGAGTCCAGTCCGCGGTCATCGCGTCCTCGCTCGACACCGGGCGCAGCACGATCGGGTGACCGTAGGTGCGGCCGTCGCCCTGCACGCCGACCGAGCGCACGTCGGCCAGCAGCACGACCGGGCACTGCCAGATCTGCTTGTCCAGGCCGGCGGCGGTGAGTTCCTCGCGGGCGATGGCGTCGGCCTGACGGAGCAGGTCGAGCCGGTCGGCGGTCACCTCGCCGACGATGCGGATGGCCAGGCCGGGGCCCGGGAAGGGCTGGCGGGCAACGATTTCCTCGGGCAGGCCCAGCTCGCGGCCGACCGCGCGGACCTCGTCCTTGAACAGCAGCCGCAGCGGCTCGACCAGGTCGAACTCGAGGTCGTCGGGCAGACCGCCGACATTGTGGTGGCTCTTGATGTTGGCGGTGCCGGTACCGCCGCCGGACTCGACGACGTCCGGGTACAGGGTGCCCTGCACCAGGAACTCGACCTTCGGGGCAGCGCCCGCGGCAGCGCCCTCCTCGAGCACGATGCCCGCGACCGCGTCCTCGAAGGAGCGGATGAACTCGCGGCCGATGATCTTGCGCTTCTCCTCCGGGTCGGAGACGCCCTTCAGCTCGCCGAGGAACTTGTCCACCGCGTCGACGGTCACCAGCTTGGCGCCGGTCGCGGCGACGAAGTCCTGCTGCACCTGCTCGCGCTCGCCCGCCCGCAGCAGACCGTGGTCGACGAACACACAGGTGAGCCGGTCACCGATCGCGCGCTGCACCAGGGCCGCGGCGACGGCGGAGTCGACGCCACCGGACAGGCCGCAGATCGCGTGGCCGTCACCGATCTGCGCGCGCACGTCCTCGATCAGCGCGTCGGCGATATTGGCCGCGGTCCACGCCGCGGGGATGCCTGCCAGCTCGTGCAGGAAGCGGCTCAGCACCTGCTGGCCGTGCGGGGAGTGCAGCACCTCGGGGTGGTACTGGACGCCGGCCAGGCGGCGCGCGCGATCCTCGAACGCGGCGACCGGGGCGCCCGCGGTGGTGCCGGTGACCTCGAAGCCCTCCGGGGCGTCGGTCACGGCGTCACCGTGGCTCATCCACACCGGCTGCACCGTCGGCAGGCCGCCGTGCAGCACACCGCCGTCGATACTGAGCTCGGTGCGGCCGTACTCGCGGGTGCCGGTGTGCGACACCGTGCCGCCGAGCGCCTGCGCCATCGCCTGGAAGCCGTAGCAGATGCCGAACACCGGCACGTCCAGGTCGAACAGCCGCGCGTCGAGCTGCGGTGCGCCCTCGGCGTACACGCTGGCCGGGCCGCCGGACAGGATCACGGCCAGAGGCTGCTTGTCGGCGATCTCCTCCACCGTCATGGTGTGTGGAATCACCTCGGAGAACACCCGCGCCTCACGCACCCGGCGGGCGATCAGCTGGGCGTACTGTGCGCCGAAGTCGACGACGAGGACCGGTCTCTGAGTTTCTGCCACGGCCACAGTTTAGTGACGGCGAACGACGAGCGAGCAACGGGCATCGATCCGTGCCTACGCGTTGGGAGAACATTGCGCAATACCCGGTCGACCTGGCTATCCTCGTGCACGTGCCATTCGCCCGCGCGATCGATGCCGACATCTACTACGAGGACAGCGGTGGCACGGGGCCGGTGGTGTTGCTCGCCCACGAATTCTTCATGGACCGCACCATGTTCGCCTCCCAGCAGGCCGCTCTCGCTCCCGAATTCCGCATCGTGGCCTGGGACGCGCGCGGGCACGGCCGCACCAAGGATCAGCGGCTGCCCTTCACCTACTGGACCGCCGCGCGCGACGCCCTGACCGTGCTGGACAGCATCGGCACCGAACGCGCCGTCGTCGGCGGCACCGCGCAAGGGGGCTTCACGGCATTGCGGACCGCGCTGGTCGCGCCGGAACGCGTCGCCGCGCTCATCCTCATCAGCACCGAGGCCCACGGGCCGACCAGGGAACAGTCCACCGCGACCCAGCGCTTCCTCGACGAATGGCACGACAAGGGTTCGCGGGAAGAAGCCGCGGGCCGCCTGGCTGACTGGCTGATCGGCGACGACGACTGGTATCGCAACATCTGGACCAAGCGCTGGGTCGGTGACGCGCACAACGGCCTCGACGCCGCCGTCGGCTGCCTGCTCGGCCGCGACTCGGTGCTGGACCGGCTGCGCGAAATCACCTGCCCGGCATTGATCATCCACGCCACTCACAGCGGCATCGCGGGCGATCGCGCCCGCACGCTGGCCGACGGGCTCACCGCCTCCACCTTCGTGGAGATCGATGGCGCCCGCCTGGCCGTCACGATGACCCACCCGGAACCGGTCAACGCGGCGATCGCGCGGTTCCTGCGGGACCGGGTCTCACTGACCCACGTGCGTTAGCGGACGCTGAGCCCGACCTTCTGGAATTCCTTGAGGTCGGAGTAGCCTGCCTTGGCCATCGAGCGGCGCAGGCCGCCGACCAGGTTCAGCGAACCGAACGGATCGTCGGAGGGGCCGTAGAGCACGCGCTCGAGGCTCGGGCGCGTCACGGTGCCGTCGGCGCCGTCCAGCCAGGACTCGTCGACCGGCAGGAACGAGCCGCGCGGCACCGAGGGGTGCGCGGTCGCCGACGGCCAGTACCAGCCGCGACCGGGCGCCTCGGCCGCCACCGACAGCGGCACGCCCAGCATCACGGCGTCGGCGCCACAGGCGATGGCCTTGGCCAGCTGGCCGGAGGTGGCCACATCGCCGTCGGCGATGACGTGCACGTAGCGGCCGCCGGTCTCGTCCAGGTAGTCGCGGCGGGCCGCGGCGGCGTCGGCGATCGCGGTCGCCATCGGGACGCCGATGCCGAGCACCTCGCCGGTGGTGGTGGCGCCGGGGTAGGAGCCGTAGCCGACGATGACGCCCGCGGCGCCGGTGCGCATCAGGTGCAGCGCGGTGCGGTGATCGCTCACGCCACCGGCGACGACCGGCACGTCCAGCTCGGCGATGAAGGTCTTCAGGTTCAGCGGCTCACCGTCGCCGACATGCTCGGCGGAGATGATGGTGCCCTGCACGACCAGCAGGTCGACACCGGCCTGCACCAGCGCCGGGGTGAGGGCGCGCGCGTTCTGCGGGCTCACCCGCACCGCGGTGGTCACGCCCGCGGCGCGCACCTGCGCGACGGCGGCCGCGAGCAGGTCGGGCTGCATGGGCGCGGCGTGTAATTCCTGGAGCAGGGAGATCGCGCGTTCGTAACCCCCCTTGTCGACGAGATCGATCAGCTGATCGATCTTGTCCTGCACATCGGCGTGCCGGGCCCACAGGCCCTCACCGTTGATCACCCCGAGGCCGCCGAGGCGACCCAGCTCGATCGCGAACTCCGGCGAGACCAGCGCGTCGGTGGGGTGCGAGAGCACCGGGACCTCGAAGCGGTAGGCGTCGAGCTGCCAGGCCAGCGAGACCTGCTTGGACGAGCGCGTCCGCCGCGAGGGGACGATGTCGACGTCATCCAGCTCGTAGGTGCGACGGGCGACGCGGCCCATGCCGATTTCCACCATGTCACGCACAGTTGCTCCCTGTGTTCGGGCGCGCGTGTGCGCGCGTTGTCGCGGCCCTGAACGACCGCATGGCTGTGCGCCGGGAGCGTACCTCCCGGCGCACAAACGCATCTATTGTACTCAGCCGCGCCCGGTGTAGTTCGGGGCCTCGACGGTCATGGTGATGTCGTGCGGGTGGCTCTCCTTGAGGCCCGCCGCGGTGATCTGCACGAACTGAGCGCCCTGCAGGTGCTCGATGTTCTGCGAACCGGTGTAGCCCATGGCCGCGCGCAGGCCACCGACGAGCTGGTGGATCACCTGGTTGACCGGGCCGCGGAACGGGACGCGACCCTCGATGCCCTCGGGGACCAGCTTGTCCTCGGCGAGCACGTCGTCCTGGAAGTAGCGGTCCTTGGAGTACGACTTGGCCTGGCCGCGGCCCTGCATGGCGCCGAGGGAGCCCATGCCGCGGTAGCTCTTGAACTGCTTGCCGTTGACCAGGATCAGGTCACCGGGGGCCTCGGCGGTACCCGCGAGCAGCGAGCCGAGCATCACGGTGGACGCGCCTGCCGCGATGGCCTTGGCGACGTCACCGGAGTACTGCACGCCACCGTCGGCGATCACCGGCACACCGGCGGCCTTGCACGCGGCCACGGCCTCGAGGATCGCGGTGATCTGCGGCGCGCCGACACCGGCGACCACGCGGGTGGTGCAGATGGAGCCGGGACCGACACCCACCTTGACAGCGTCGACGCCCGCCTCGACGAGCGCCGCGGCGCCCGCGCGGGTCGCGACGTTGCCGCCGACGATCTGGATGCGGTCGCCGACCTCGGCCTTGACCTTGGCGACCATCTGCAGCACCTGCGACTGGTGGCCGTGCGCGGTGTCGACGATCAGCACGTCGACCTGGGCGTCGGCCAGCGTCATCGCGCGCGACCAGGAGTCCTGGCCGACACCGATCGCGGCACCGACCAGCAGGCGGCCGTCGCGGTCCTTGGTGGCGTTGGGGTACTGATCGGTCTTGACGAAGTCCTTGACCGTGATCAGGCCGCGCAGCCTGCCGTTGCCGTCGACGATCGGCAGCTTCTCGATCTTGTGGCGGCGCAGCAGACCCAGCGCGGCCTCGGCGGTGACACCCTCCTGCGCGGTGATCAGCGGCGCCTTGGTCATCACTTCGTCGACGCGGCGGTCCTGATCGACCTCGAAGCGCATGTCACGGTTGGTGATGATGCCGACCAGCGCGCCGGTCTCGTCCACCACGGGCAGGCCCGAGATGCGGAACCGGGCACACATCGCGTCGACCTCGGCGAGGGTGTCGGTGGGACGACAGGTGACCGGGTCGGTCACCATGCCCGCCTCGGAGCGCTTCACCGTCTCCACCTGAGCGGCCTGATCGGCGGCCGACAGGTTGCGGTGCAGCACGCCCATACCGCCGGCACGCGCCATGGCGATGGCCATGCGGGCCTCGGTGACGGTGTCCATGGCCGAACTCACCAGCGGGGTGCGCAGGGTGATGTCCCTGGTGAGCCTGCTGGAGGTCTCGACGGAACTGGGGATGAGATCCGAGGCGGCAGGCAGCAACAGCACGTCGTCGAACGTGAGGCCGAGCATGGCGATCTTGGTCGGATCGTCGCCACCCGTAGGAGGGCGCACCGCGATTCGTTCGCCCGACACGGGATTACTCATTCGGATCGACCCCTCCTGGTCGTCGGTAGCAACCGACGCCGGAGATACAGCGCGACGGTGCTGAGCGGAAAGATTGGATGGTCGGTGAGAACAAGCTCGCCGACGCCTGCATTCCATGGTATCCGGCGGGCGATCGCGCCTGTGAAGTGAGCCCTGCGGCAAACTTGCCCGGTGCATCGCTGGCGCAGACCCACCAGTACTGCGTACCGTGGGGATGTGCGTGACCATCTACCACCTGGCCTGCCGCCGGATCCCTTCGCCGGAGACCCCTCCGACCCGTCTGCCGCGCTCGATGCCATCGAGCCCGGTGAGCCGCTGGATCCTCATGAGCGCCTCGCGGTCGAGGAAGATCTCGCCGACCTCGCGGTGTACGAAGCCCTGCTGGCCCATCGCGGTATCCGCGGGCTGGTCGTCAGCTGCGAGGATTGTCGGCAAGATCACTACCACGACTGGGACATGCTGCGGGCGAACCTGCTCCAGCTACTCGTCGACGGTACCGTCCGTCCGCACGAGCCCGCCTACGACCCGACGCCTGAGGCGTACGTCACCTGGGACTACTGCCGCGGTTACGCGGACGCGTCGATGAACGAGGCGTTCCACGGCGACGGATTCGACGGCTTCGACAACTGAGCCGCCGGCCAGGCCCACTCCCCCGCTCCGGTCACGCATGCGCGGGGGACGATGGCGCCCGGACCCACACAACGACGAAGGCCCCGAACTGAGGTTCGGGGCCTTCGTCGTGGGGGGAAGCGATCAGGATGACGGCACCGCGGGCGGCGCGGGCAGGATCGACATGGCCGGCGGGGTCTGCAGCGTCGACGGAACCGTCGGCGGCGGCTGATACGACGTCGGGACCACCGTCGGCGCGGTGATGACCGGCGGTGGTTCGACGATGGTGGTCTGCGGTGTGGTCGGGTCGACCGTCGCCGGGGGCGTGGCCGGCACGGTGGTCACCGGCGGCACCGTCGGTTCGACGGTCTCCGGCGGGACGACCGGCTTGGTCTCCGGACCCGGCGACTGCAGGATCACCGGCGGCTGGGACGACGGATCGGTGGTACCTGACCCGGGGGTACCCGGCGCCACTGGAGCAGTGGTGCCCGGGCTGGGCGACGGCGAGGCCGGGGAGGTCGAACCCGGCTTGGTCTGGGAAGGCGAGGCCGGGGTCGACGGCGCCAGTTGCGCGGCGATCTCGGGGGCCCGCTTCGCCAGCTCATCACGCAGCAGATTCCAGCGTGCGACCAGATCTTCACGCTTACCCTGGTCGTTGACCTGAGTAGCGGTGGCCGACGCCTGTTCCAGCATGACCCGCGCCTGCTCCGGATTGCCTGCCTCGAGCTGGTTCTGCGCGGCGACCAGATCGTCGTCGACACGTGCCACGACGGTCGACTGGGCCTGCTCGCTGAACACGACCTCCTTGACCCGCCACAGCGGATCGCCGGGGGCGGCGCTGTAGGAGAACGCCGTGAGACCGCCGAAGACAACGGCAAGCGCCGCAGCCGCTCCGAGAATGGGGCGTACCAGCCGTAGACGTCCGCGCGAGGAAGCTCCGACCCGAACCTGCCGCGCGCCGATCTCCTGATTGACCGCCGCGAACACGGTGTCCAGATCAGGGCCCGCGGGCATCGGCTCGGCCAAGAGATCGGCCCGCCAATCCGCGAGTAACGACGCCAGCTGGAACTCCTCGGGGCTGTCGGTACGCACCGGGCCGTCGCTCGCGATCGCGTCGATCAGCGCATCGTCGCTGCGCACCGCCGCAATGTCGACCGGACCGGAATCACCGGCATCCTCGGCGGCGTAGGGACCGCTGTCGTGCGACCCACGCCAGACCTTCCGGTCGCCTCGACCGCGCTCGCCATCCCTAGCCATACATTTCACCTGCCCTCGCCACTTGTGACTTCAGTTTTGCGAGTGCCCTGTGCTGGGCCACCCGTATCGCCCCCGCCGTGCTGCCCACGGCGACTGCAGTCTCTTCTGCTGACAGACCCATGACCAAGCGCAAGATCAGGATTTCCCGATGTTTCTCGGGGAGCGTGGCCAGCAGAGTGTTCATCTGCCTGCTCGTCTCCGAGTCGAGAGCTCGCTGCTCCGGTCCCTGGTCGGTGGATATGACATCTGGTACTTCGGCCATCGCCTCCGCCTTGTTACGGGCGGCGTTGCGATGGGCGTCAGCGACCTTGTGCGAAGCGATCCCGTATACGAAGGCCATGAAGGGCCGACCCTGATCCTGATAGCGGGGCAGGGCGGTCATCACAGCCAGACAGACCTCTTGCGCAACGTCATCCGCGGAGAGCTGCCCGCGCTCCGCGGCTCCGATCCGAGCTCGGCAGTAGCGGACTACCAACGGCCGGATCAGTTCCAGTACCTGAGCTAAAGCGGTCCTGTCGCCCTGCGCAGCCGCAGCGACGGCGAGGTCCAACTCTTCGCCCATATGCGTCATCGTCAGAGATTTTCCTGGCGTTACGAGTGGCGCGGTCAGATGTGACCGAGCTTCCACCGAAGTGGCGGAACGGGACTAACAATAGCGACCCGTTGATCACCCGCCAGCGGGCCTGGCCCCTTCTAGGCGAGCTCTCAGGAAGATCACCAGAACCGGGTCACGAGGACAGCAGCGTGAAATCCCCACCCCACCCGCGGATTCGGGCGGCATGATCTGCGGCTTCGTCCGCGGCGGTCCGCGCTTCCGCCTTCTCACAGACCCCGGCGCGCAGCATCGCGGTGGCCCATCGCAGGGGCAGCAAAGCGTGTTCGCGGCAGTCGGCGTCGACCGCGCGAGCCAGTTCCGCCGAGCGGTTCGCGTCGCCGGCGGCGGCGGTGGCCGCGGCGACGAGCAGAGCCGATTTCACCCGATGCCGCACCGACGGCAGGGCGGCGGCGAGCGCGACCGCGATCTCGGCGTCGCGCAGCGCGGGCGGGGCCTCACCGCCGGCGAGCGCGGTCTCCGCGCGCACCCAGCGCCACCGCACCGCGCAGCGGGCTGGAGCCTGCGCCAGGAGCGGTTCCACCCGGCCGAGCAGCCTGCGGGCCAGTGCGAGTCTGCCGGTGCCGAGGGCGTCGGCGGCCAGGCCGGTGAAGGCGTCGGCCAGTGCCTCGGCGCGGGCCGGACCGGCGGCGCCGAGCGCGAGATTCGCCGCGCGGCCGTCGTATGCGGCGGCGGCGGCATGCCCACCGAGCTGACGCAGCAGCGATCCGCGGGTGCTCTCGACGCGTGATTTCAGCGCGGGATCTATCCGGCTTCCGGCGAGCACCCCCAGGTCGGCACGGGCGGCGGCGTAACGGCCCTGACCACCGAGTGCGACGGCGCGGTACCACCGCTGCTCGGGGTCGGCCGGCTCCGGCAACTCCGTAGCGGCCCGTCCGGGAGTGGGCCCGAAAGCTGTCGAAGCGAGTATTTCGGAACCGATATCCGCGGGTGACGCCGTTCTCTGCACGACGAGACTGTAGCCGCCACCGCGGGCCCGTGGTTGTCGTGATATGTCCCGACAGCACCGCCCCAGCTATCGATCAGCTTTTCCTCCGGCGGCCGATGTTGCCATCAGGTAAATCTCCGCCCGCAGCGGCCTCTACCGCAAAGTTTCGAATTCACATGCGTTTCGCGCAATTAACCTCGACGCCCTGTTTCCGCCATCTCCGCGGAGTCCACGGACAGAGGTCGCTGTGATCCGCACCACCCGGCCGACAGCGGGGTCTCCTGGCCGAAGCGGCCCCTGACCGGCGCGACCTGGGAGAATGCCGACTGCCGCGGACGCCGCGCGATGACCGATCCATAGCCAACCGAACAGTATGGACGGACCGAGTGTGAAATGTAAACAGTGCGCAGGTTAAATTTCAGCGTTGCAGATTTGCGGAACCTATGCGCGGAACTATTGACGGAATTTCCCGCCTGCACCTAACGTAGCTCATCGCCGGGGTCGGCGCCGCGCGAAATTGCAGCGACCATCCAACGGCACCGTCAGGCACCGTCGAGCCGGCCACCTCTACCGAGGTGGCGCGAAGACCTGCCGCACCACTTCGCTCGACAACGCTGACGAGCTCGCACCACAAGGAGTTCACCATGCCCATGCCCACTCACCTCCCCGGTCCGAACGCCGACGTCTGGGATTGGCAGATGCGTGGCTCGTGCCGCGGTCAGGACTCCGCCGTCTTCTTCCATCCCGACGGCGAGCGCGGCCGCGCCCGTACCGCGCGCGAGATGCGCGCCAAGGAGATCTGCCGGGCCTGCCCGGTGCTGATGCAGTGCCGCACCCACGCGCTCAAGGTCAGTGAGCCCTATGGCATCTGGGGCGGGATGTCGGAGACCGAACGCGAGATGCACGCGCGCCGCAACCGGCGCCGCATGGCCGTCTAGCCACCTCGGCAAATCCGAGCCCATCCGCCCGGCGTGGCGTGCCGAATCTCTAGCAAATAGTTGGCACGCGACCAAGGCACCCCCCGGGCGAAGGGAGGTCATAGCCGCGGGCTAGATTCGTGACCGATGACACAGAATGGGTTCCGAAGCGAAGCCTTCCCACCGAGCGTGGATTCTGCAGTTACCGCACGCGCGGCCGAAGGAGTCGAGCTAGCTGCACTATTGGAACGATGCGGCCTGTCCGACCAGCATGCCTTTGCCGAACTGTACGACCGGACGTCTGCGCGCGTCTTCGGCCTGATCCTGCGGGTCTTGCACGACCCGGGGTACGCGGAGGAGACTACGCAAGAGGTCTATCTCCAGATCTGGCGCACCGCAACGAGTTTCGACCCCACCAAGGGGTCGGCGGTGACCTGGCTGATGACGTTGGCGCACCGGCGGGCGGTCGACCGGGTTCGTGCCGAGCAAGCCCACTCCCAGCGCGAAGTCGCCTACGGGATAAGGGTTCTCGGCAACGAATTCGACGAGGTCACGGAGGAGGTGGAACGCAGACTCGAACAACAGGCCGTCCAGCGCGGGCTCTCGACATTGACCGAGACCCAACGCGAGGCGATCTCGCTCGCCTACTACGGCGGGCGGACCTACGCGGAGGTAGCTCAGCACCTCGGCATAGGTTTACCGACCGTTAAGTCCCGAATTCGGGACGGATTGACACGACTGAAGAAAAGTTTGGGGGTGACGTGAGATGAACGAAGCCCAGATCGATCTCGCGCACACCGTCGCGCTCGGATTGATCGACGACGAAGACCATCACGCGATCCAGACCATCATCGATACCGAAGATTCCGCTGTCTGTTCCGAGTTCCTGCGAGAGCTCCGCGGCACCCGCGAAGCTCTCGCCGTTCTCGGATCCAGCACACCCGCCCCACCGCCCACCTCCCTACGCCTACGCCTGCTGACCGCGATCCTCGCCGAGGAACCTCCGGTAGCGAGTTAGCGCACAACGAAAAGGCCCCCGAACCGCATTGCGGTCCAGGGGCCTTCGTCAGTTACCGCGTCAGTGCGCGTGACCGTGATGGCCGTGGTCGTCGGCCTCCTCGGCCGGCTTCTCCACGATGGCGCTCTCGGTGGTCAGGATCATCCGCGCGACCGAGGCGGCGTTCACCACGGCGGAGCGGGTCACCTTGACCGGGTCGACGACACCGTCGGTGAGCAGATCACCGTAGGTGAGGGTGGCGGCGTTGAAGCCCTCCTTGCCGTCGGCGACCTTGCTGACGACGACAGCGCCGTCGACACCGGCATTGGTGGCGATCCAGAACAGCGGCGCCTCGAGGCCCTTGCGGACCACCTCGACGCCGACGGCCTGGTCACCGGTCAGCGAGTCGCGCAGCTCGACCAGCGCGGTCGCGGCCTGCACCAGTGCGGAGCCGCCGCCGGGGACGATGCCCTCCTCGACCGCGGCCTTGGCCGCAGCGACCGCGTCGTCGACGCGGTACTTGCGCTCCTTGAGCGCGGTCTCGGTGGCCGCGCCGACGCGGATCACCGCGACGCCACCGGCCAGCTTCGCGAGGCGCTCCTCGAGCTTCTCGCGGTCCCAGTCGGAGTCGGTGGCCTCGATCTCGCGACGCAGCTGCGCGCTGCGCGCGGCGATGTCGTCCGCGGTGCCCGCACCGTCGATGAGCACGGTCTCGTCCTTGGTGACGACGACGCGACGCGCCTGACCGAGCTGCTCGATGGTGGCCTCGCGCAGGGTGACACCGAGATCGGGGTTGATCACGGTGCCGCCGGTGACGACGGCCAGGTCGTCGAGGAACGCCTTGCGGCGGTCACCGAAGAACGGCGCCTTGACCGCGACGGCCTTGATCGTCTTGCGGATCGAGTTGACCACCAGGGTGGACAGCGCCTCGCCCTCGATGTCCTCGGCGATGATCAGCACGGCCTTGCCGGACTCGGCGATCTTCTCGAGCAGCGGCAGCAGGTCGGGCAGCGAGCTGATCTTGTCGCGGTGCAGCAGGACGTAGGTGTCCTCCAGCACGGCCTGCTGGGTCTCGGGGTCGCTCACGAAGTAGGGCGAGAGGTAGCCCTTGTCGAACTGCACGCCCTCGGTGACGACCAGTTCGGTCTGCGTGGTCGAGGACTCCTCGACGGTGACGACGCCGTCCTTGCCGACGGTGGTCAGCGCCTTGCCGACCATGTCGCCGATCTCCTCGTCGCGCGAGGAGACGGTGGCGACCTGGGCGATGGCCTTCTCGCCGGAGACCGGGGTCGCCGCGGCGAGCAGCACCTCCGACACCTTCTCGGCGGCCAGCGCGATGCCCTGGCCGAGGGAGATCGGGTTGGCGCCCGCGGCGACGTTCTTCAGGCCCGCGCGCACGAACGCCTGGGCCAGCACGGTCGCGGTGGTGGTGCCGTCGCCGGCGACGTCGTTGGTCTTGGTGGCGACGCTCTTGACGAGCTGGGCGCCGAGGTTCTCGAAGGGATCTTCGAGATCGATGTCACGCGCGATGGTGACACCGTCGTTGGTCACGGTCGGGCCACCGAAGGCCTTCGCCAGCACGACGTGGCGGCCACGGGGACCGAGGGTCACCTTGACGGCGTCGGCGAGCTTGTCGACACCGCGTTCCAGAGCCCGGCGAGCCTTCTCGTCGAACTCGATCTGCTTTGCCATAGGGGATTCAGCTCCTGTGTGAGAACGCAATCCGCCCCGGGTCGGTTGACGACGCCGGGGCGGAAAGCGAATGCGGCGTTGGCCTACTTGGTGACGACGGCCAGGATGTCGCGCGCCGACAGGATGAGGTACTCCCCACCCTGGTACTTGATCTCGGTGCCGCCGTACTTGCTGTAGATGACGACGTCGCCTTCCTTGACGTCGACGGGGATGCGGTCACCCTTGTCGGTGATCCGGCCCTCGCCGACGGCGATGACGGTGCCCTCCTGCGGCTTCTCCTTGGCCGTGTCCGGGATGACCAGGCCGGAGGCCGTCGTCGTCTCGGCCTCGTTGGCCTGGACGAGGATCTTGTCCTCGAGCGGCTTGATGTTCACGCTCGCCACGTTGAGCCCTCCACTTTCAGGGGAAATTCGGTCGTCCGGAACTGTTGCCCCGGACCGGGTTTCGGTCTACATGCGACTCTGCGCGTCAGCCCCGTCGTCGCGGGTGCCGGGACCCGAAGCCCAGTAGTCGACTGGCACAAGTACAGCTACACAGTGCCGACTAGCACTCTATACGCGAGAGTGCCAGCGCTCAAGGCCGGGTTCTGCCAATGTCGCGTTTTCGACACGCCCACACTCGCCAGTGATCTTCACATCGCCTGCCAAGATCTGTAACGTTCGCATAACAGGCTGTGAAAGGATACGTATAGCGTTCCATCGAGATGGTCGGCGACACAGAACCATCCGCTCGAAGGGAGGTGAACATGCGAACATCCCTAGGCATCTCTGCAGGCAACGAGGTGGTGTGCTCAGCACTGGTCGCCACCGGACCGTCCGGTGAGCAGAACTTCGACTACCGGGTCGTCTCCGCCGATGAGGCGCATTCCGACCTCGGTGATCTCGTGTCGTCCTCGATCGAGTTGATGACCACGCAGCTTCCCGTCTCCCAGAGCTCGGGCATGGTCGGCGAACCGCTCGGGCGTTACTCCACCGGCGCGCACCGCAGGGCCGAGTCGGCCCGTTCGCGGCCACCGACCAGCGTCGCCGTCGCCTACCGGAACAAGGAGCAGGCCCAGGCCATTCGCGCGGCCACCACCCGGCACCGCGATCTGCGGCTGGTCCCCGAGGGCACCGCGGCGATGACCTACTTACGCGATACCGGCCTGTTGGACCGCTACGCCACCGTCGCGGTGGTCGACCTCGGCGCGACCGGACTCACCGTCACCGTCGTCGACTACGCCGACGGCGCGATCCTGCACACCGAGCGCACACCGACGCTGAGCGGCAACGCCATCGACGAGTTGATCTACCACCACCTCGTCGACCTGCACTACGCCCGCCGCGGCACCAGGCCCAACCGCGGCACCCTGACCAATCGGGGCAGGGCGGCCAAGGAGCACCTGTCGATCGCGCCCGCGGTCACCATCGACCACGTGGCCGGTCAGCCGCTCAAGCTCACCCGCTCCGATTTCGAGGAGCTGATCGGCGGGCTGCTGCGCAATATCGCGCTGTTCACCGCGTCGGTGTTCACCCGCGCGCCGAGGTATCCCGAGGCGGTCGCGGTGATCGGCGGCTGCGCCAACATCCCCGCCGTCGTCGACACGCTGCACGCGCGATTAGACATCCCGGTTCTCACCGTGCCGGATCCGGAAGCCGTGATCGCCAAGGGCGCGGCGCTGGTCGCCGCTGCCGCCGCGCCGTCGGCCCTGTTACCCGCCGCGCTCGGTGACGCGCCGAGCGGCACGTTCGCCAAGGTGGTCGGGACGCTGGCAGGCGCGGTCGTCGTCGTCGGCCTGGTGATCGGCTACGGCGTGCAGGCGATCACACCCGACACCCCCGATGTCACCCCGGCGGGCACCAACAGCACCGTGCGCCAGCCATTACCCGCGGCGCCGCAATTGTCGCCGACACCGCAGAACCGCGAGAGCAACGACCGCACCGGTGTCACCAATGCGCCGCCCACCACCGAGACCCAGGCGCCGAGCCCGATCGCGCCGACCACGCCTCAGCCACCCAGCTCGGCCACGGCCACCGCGCCAAGCCCCGCCGGGCCCAGCGCGACGGCCCCGACGCTGCGTCCCGATCCGAACCTGCCGCAGATCCCGTATCCGGAATCGCCCCTCGGCCCGATGGACAGTGGATCCGCAGGCCAGCAACAGCGTCCGTCGACGCCGAACACCTCCCCCACCCAGGCGCCCGCTCGCGGCGTCCTGCCGGTCCCGGTGCCGCCCGCCGCGAGCATGCCGAGTGAAGCACCGCTCCAGCTGATCGACTAGCTGCCGGACAGCACAGCTCGCCGCGCCGGATACATCGAGCAAGTAGGCCGCCGCGCCATGCGCATCAGGCTGCGGGCGCAGGCACATCGGCCGCGCATGCAGACCGCCGCATCAGGCTGCGGGCGCAGAGGCTGGAACGATCAGCCGCGCAGGGCACTCACCGACACCGGCAGACCCGGATCCGTAGCCACAGTCAGCTCGGCGGGTTGCGCACCCGCCGCGATCACATGGGCGCCGAGCGCCGCGATCATCACCCCGTTGTCGGTGCACAGCCGCGGCTTGGGCACCCGCAGCGTCAATCCCGCCGCGGTGCAACGCTCTTCGGCGAGCGAGCGGATGCGGGAGTTGGCGGTGGCGCCACCGCCGAGCACGATCGTGTCCACCCCGACGTCCTGCGCGGCGCGCACCGCCTTCATGGTGAGCACGTCGGCGACCGCTTCCTGGAAGGAGGCGGCGATATCCGGGATCGGCAGCCGCTCGGGCGTGATGCCCTGGCGCTGTGCCGCTTCGACATAGCGGGCGACCGCGGTCTTGAGGCCGGAGAAGGAGAAGTCGTAGCGGGCGTCACGCGGCCCGGTCATGCCGCGCGGGAACGCGATGGCGCGCGGATCGCCACCGGCGGCGGCCGCGTCCAGGTACGGCCCGCCCGGGTAGCCGAGGCCGAGCAGCCGGGCGACCTTGTCGAAGGCCTCGCCCGCGGCATCGTCGACGGTGCTGCCGAGTTCGGTGATCGGCTCGCCCAAATCGGTGACCTGCAGCAGATGGGTGTGCCCGCCCGAGACCAGCAGCGCCACCGCGGGCGGCAGCGGGCCGTGCTCGAGCGTGTCGACGGCGACATGCCCGCCGAGGTGGTTGAGCGCGTAGAACGGCACATCCCAGGCCGCCGCGTACGCCTTGGCCGCGGCGACACCGACCAGCAGCGCGCCGGCCAGGCCGGGGCCGATGGTGACGGCGAGCGCGTCGGGCTTGCTGATCCCGGCAGCGGCCAGCGCCCGGCGCATGGCGGGCACGATCGCCTCGAGATGCGCGCGCGAGGCGATCTCGGGGACCACGCCGCCGAAGCGGGCGTGCTGGTCGACGCTGGAGGCCACCTCGTCGGCGAGCAGGTGCAGCGATCCGTCCGGTTCGCGCCGGACGATGCCGACTCCTGTTTCGTCGCAAGAGCTTTCGATGCCCATGACGATCACGACAGCACCTCGTCCTGCCTGCCGCGCGCGGCCCATTCGTCGGCCGCGGCGGTGAGTTCGGGCCGCCGCATGGTGTACGCGTCGGCGCCGCTGGGGTGGTAGTAGTTCTTGCGCAGCCCGATGATGTGGAAGCCGTGCTTGGCGTAGAGCGCGATGGCGGGCGCGTTGTCGGTGCGCACCTCGAGGAACACCGGGCCGCCGCGTTCGGCCGCCGTGGCCAGCAGCGCTTCCAACAGCAGCGTGCCGATGCCGCCGCGATGACATTCCGGGTCGACGCCGATGGTGTGCACCTCGGCCTCGGGATGGGCGGCGTCACCGAGCAGCGCGATGCCCGCGTAGCCGACCATGACGCCGTTCGCGTCGCGGGCGGTGATGTAGCGGTTGTGCGCGCCCGCCAGTTCGGAACGGAACGACACCGCCTGCCACGGGTCGTCCTCGGGGAACAGCAGATGCTCGAGCTCGACGCAGCGGTCGATATCGGCAGAAATCATCGGTTCGATCCGGTACACGACGCTCACGCCCCGGTCCGGTCGAGGGTGCGGAAGCTGTTCTCGACGGCGTCGGGCCTGCGCAGATACAGCGGGACCAGCGCCTCGGGCACGGTTCCGGCCAGCAGCTCGCCCGCGGCGACCGACACCAGGCCCGTCGGCGACGGCGACTCGCTGGGCAGCACCGGCAGATCGAAGTAGTCGACGTGCGCGGCCGAGCCGGCGACCGCGACGGCGTCGCCGAGTGGCACCTCGGTGGGCTTGCACACCTCGGGACCGGCGATCCGCGCCCCGTTCAGGTAGCGGGCCCAGTACACCTCGCGCCTGCGCGCGTCGGTCACCACCAGCAGTTCCCCCGTCTCGCGCTGCTCGCCCGCGGCTTCGGCGGCGATGGCGTCGAGACTGCACACGCCGTGCACCGGCAGACCGAGCGCGTCACCGAAGGCGGCGGCGGTGGCCATCCCGACCCGCAGGCCGGTGAACGGGCCGGGCCCGACACCGACGACGAGCGCGTCGAGTTCGTCACGACGCACCCCGGCTTCGGCGAGGCATTCCAGAATCTGCGGGGTGAGCACTTCGGCGTGGGCGCGTGCGTCGACCTTCACTCGGGCAGCGAGCGTCGCCACGGCGGGCCGGGAGTCCGCGTCGGCGGCAGGTGACAGATGCACCAATCCCGCTGTAACGGCGGGTGTCGCGGTGTCGACTGCTAGTACGAGCATGATTGTCTCAACAATACCGGGTGGTATCAGGGCCCGGCGCGCAGCTGTGCCCGCCGGTGGGCCGGCTATTCGATCCACTCCCAGATCGCCGTGCGCACATCGGATTCCGGTTCCCGGGCGAGTTGCACCCGCAGATGCCGCTCCGAGAGGTGCTCGACGACACCTTTGCCCCACTCGACCACCACCACCGCGTGATGCAGGTCGGTGTCGAGGTCGAGTGCGTCCAGCTCGTCCAGGTCGCCCGCGAGCCGATACGCGTCGACGTGCACCAACGCCACCCCGGGTGTGCCGTCCGGCCGCTGCCCGGCCTTGTGCGCCCGCGCGATGATGAACGTCGGCGAGCTGACCCGGCCCAAGACGCCGAGCCCGGCCGCGATTCCCCTGGTCAGAGCCGTTTTACCGGCACCGAGCGGACCGTCGAGGACCACCAGGTCGCCCGCGCGCAGGGTCGCGGCGAGTTCCCGGCCGAACGCCTCGGTGTCCTCGACCGTGGTCAGGACACGCTGCTGTGGGTCAGCCACCGACGGCCTCCCCGCCCCGTGCGTCGCCGAAGCCGGCGCTCGCCAGCAGCCGGTCGAGTGCGTCCAGCGTCACGTCCGGGAACTGCAGGTGCGGCATGTGCGCGGCCTCGTTCACCCGCACCAGCTGGCTGTCGGGCAGTGCTCTGGCCAGCACGTGCGAGTTGCGGAACGGGATCACCATGTCGTGCGCGCCGGACAGGACCAGCACCGGCACGTTGGCCAGCACCGGCAGCGCGGCCGACTCGTCGTGCAGCTCAATCGCTTTCAGGAACTTCTCGATGGTGCCGACCGGGGTGCGGTCGATCATCATGGTGGTGAACCGCGACAGCGTCGGGCTCACCGGGCCGTGGAACGAGCTGACGTGCAGGATCGGCGTCAGCAGCTGCTTGCTCGCGGTCCGGCTCACCTGGACGACGGCGGGCGCGGTCCGCACGGCCATCCGGAATCCGTCGATCGCGGGATGGCGCAGCAACTGTGGCAACCCGGTCGCGGCCACCTCGGCGGCGGCGGTACTGAACAGACCGACCGCGATCACCCGCGATGCGATCAGGTCGGGGAACTGCGCCGCCGCCGCGAGCACGGCCATCCCGCCGAGCGAATGCCCGACCAGGACCACCGGTCCGGCAGGCGCGCACTCGCGCACCACGGCGGCGACATCGTGGCCGAGCTGTGCCACGGTGCAGCTCTCGGTGCTCGGGGTGCCGGAGCGGCCGTGGCCGCGCTGGTCGAAGAAGACCATCCGGACCCGATCGCCCCACTGCCGGGCGAGATCGCGGCGCTGGAAGTGGAAGGACTCCATGCTGTTGCAGAAGCCGTGCACGAAGACGATCGTCAGCTCGGCGGAGTCGTCGCCGTAGGTGCGGGTGGCCAGCGGCACACCGTCGTCGGCGATCACGACACCGGGTTCGTCCTCATCGATCAGGGCGAAGTTCTCGTCGCGATACTCGTCACGTTCGGCGGGCCACAGCACGCGCGCGCCGATCCGGCGCAGGGTGTGCGCCACCGCGAGCGCGCCGAGCAGGCCCGCGGTCGCCAGCCCGCCGCGCAGGATCACGGTGCCGCGGCTCATCGGCCGGTCCCCACATACCGGCGGACCGCTCTGCCGCGCGGTGAGCACACGATCTCGTAGTCGATCGTGTCCAGCAGCCTGGCCCAGTCGAGCGCGCGCGGGTGTCCCGCGCCGCCACCGAACAGCACCGCGCGGTCGCCCGCCCGCACGCCGCCCGGATTGTCACCGAGGTCGACCATGAACTGGTCCATGCACACCCGCCCGACATTACGGTGCCGGGAACCGCCCAGCCACACCTCGAAACGCCCACTCAGCGAGCGGAATACACCGTCGGCGTACCCGGCGGGCACCAGTGCCACCGTCGTGTCGCGCGGCGCGGTCCAGCGATGCCCGTACGACACACCCTCCCCGGCAGCCACCCGCTTCACCAGCGTGACCTCGGCCTGCAGCGTCATCGCCGGGCGCAGTCCGAAGTCACCGAGCTCCGGGATCGGCGACAGCCCGTAGACCGCGATGCCGGGACGCACGAGGTCGAAGTGCAGGTCGGGCCTGGTCAGCGTCGCCGCGGAGTTCGCCAGATGGACCTGCTCGGGTTCGAGGCCGTGTTCCTTGGCCTGCGCGATCGCCTCCACAAAGCGCTCCCGCTGGCGGTCCAGCATGGGATGCTCCGGTTCGTCGGCGTGCGCGAGATGGGAGAAGATCGCGCGGAACCGGACGACCTGCTCATCGACGAGCCCGCGCAGAGCCTGCAGGACCTGCGGATACTCGGCGACCGACACCCCGTTGCGATTGAGTCCGGTGTCGACCTTGAGCGAGACCGTCGCGGTGCGACCGGTCACCCTGGCAGCCCGCTCGACGGCCCGCAGCTGCGTGAGCGAGGACACCCCGATCTCGATATCGGCGGCGATCGCGGCGCCGTAGTCGGCATCGATGGTGTTGAGCCAGCACAGGATCGGCGCGGTGATCCCCGCGGCGCGCAATGTCAGCGCCTCGGCGACGGTGGTAACCCCCAACTCGGCGGCCCCCGCCCCCAGCGCTGTCCGCGCCACCTCGACTGCGCCGTGGTTGTAGCCGTCAGCCTTGACCACCACCATCACCGCCGCGCCCTGCGCGAACTCACGCAGCACACGCACGTTGTGGGCAATGGCATCCAGGTCGATGACAGTTTCCACTTGCGCATTCACAGCCCCGATCCTGCCAGGACCCGCGGGATTCATAGAACCTGGGGCGTGCTCACACACCGGCAAGTTCGCGCAGTACGCGAACAGCAGGCCGTATGTGCTGCAGCAGCGGCGAAGCCGAGATCGGCGCCGCCGCTGGTCGACCGTCGAAGGCGGCGAGGTTGGCGGCCAGCGCATGGACGCGCGCGGCGGCCGCAGCCGACCAGGCGGGTGGCCGCCCTGCCGCGAGCAGCGCCCCGATGATCCCCGACAGCACGTCGCCCGAGCCCGCGGTCGCGGCCCACGAACCGCCCGCATCGTTGACCAAGGTCGCTTCACCGGGTGCGGCGATGATCGTCGCCCGCCCCTTGAGCAGCACGGTCACCTGCCACTCGTCGGCGAGCGCGCGAACCGCGGCCACCCGATCCGGCCCGAGTTCCACACCGGTGAGCCGGGCGAACTCACCGGCGTGCGGTGTCAGCACGGTCGGCGCGGTACGACCGCGAATCAGCACAGGTTCGGTGGCGAGCAGCGTGAGCCCGTCGGCGTCGACGAGCACCGGCAGATCGGTGGCCAGCACCTGCGCGAGCCGGTCCATGGCGGCGATGTCCGTGCCCGCGCCGGGACCGAAGGCCCAGGCCTGCACCCGACCGACCCCCGCGATCGTATGACTGGCGATCACCTCGGGGAATTTCTCCAGCACCTCGGTGTCGTCCCCGACATAGCGCACCAGCCCCGACGTCGCCGCCACCGCCGCACCGGTACTCAGCACCCCGGCACCCGGATACGTCGCACTACCCGCACACACCCCGACCACGCCCTGGCTGTACTTGTCATCCGTCGCCCGCGGCACCGGCCACTGCGCCCCGATCACCGCCGGATCGAGCTGGGCGAGTCCCGGTTCCGGCAGCCGTAAACCGATCGGCACCAGCACGATTCGCCCGCAATGCGGCGTCGCGAGCGCATGCACCGGCTTGTACGCACCGAACGCCACCGTCACCGCCGCACGCACCGCGGGCCCCTCGATCGCCCCGGTATCCGGATCCACCCCACTGGGCAGGTCGGCGGCGACGATCGGAACATCCAGTGCCGCAACCAGCTCCGCGGCAGCGGGCCGCAGCGGTCCCCGACCGGAGATCCCCACGATCCCGTCGATTACCAGATCCACCGCACCGAGCCGATCGACCACGCGCCCACCCGCCGCCCGCAGCGCCGCGAGCCCTTCCCGATGCGCGCGTTCCGGATTCAGCAGCACCGCGGTCACCGCCACCCCACGGCGCGCCAGCATCGATCCCGCCCACAGCGCGTCCCCGCCGTTGTCACCGGACCCGACCAGCAATCCCACCGCCCGGCCCACCACACCGCCGGTCACGGAACGCAATTCGCCTGCCACCACCGTCGCCAGCCCGTACGCGGCCCGCCGCATCGGCATCCCCGCAGGCACGCGGGTGAACAGCTCCGCCTCGGCGGCCCGTACCTCGTCGGCGGTGAAGTAACCGCGCCGATCCGACATCGTCGCCTCCCGGTCCCGGTGCGGGCCACGGCCGGTCCGCGATCGTTCGCAGACTACGCTCCACACCCATGTCGATGGTTCGTCACCGCGCCGCATCCGCCCGGGTTGTCGCCGGATTCGCCGTGGCCGCCACCCTGTTGTCCGCCGGCTGTTCCGGCGACGGCGGGAACGCCGCCTCCACCACCACCCGCAAGCCGCGCCCGGTCACCACCACGACCACGCAGACCGACCACAAGCCGACCGACCTGACGATCGACGTCAGCGGCATGAAGTACGCGCCCGCCGACGTCACCATCAAGGTCGGCGAGACCGTCACCTGGAAGTTCTCCGACAAGGCCCCGCACAATGTCCAGGGCATCGGCGACAAGGCGATGGGCATCAACAGCCCCATCATCGACAAGGGAGAATGGTCCTACACCTTCACCCAGCCGGGCACCTACCGCTACCTGTGCAGCCTGCACCCCGATATGCGCGGCTCCATCACGGTCCAGTGATCGTGGCGGCCGGTCCCGAGGCCGGCCGCGCACGCCCTATTCGACGGTGACCGACTTGGCCAGGTTGCGCGGCTTGTCGACGTCGTAGCCGCGCGCCTGCGCCACCTCGGCGGCGAAGATCTGCAGCGGGATGGTCGACAGCAGCGGCTGGTACAGCGTCGGCGCGGCCGGGATCTCGATCAGGTCGTCGGCGAACGGCCGCACCGTGTCATCGCCCTCCTCGGCGATCACGATGGTCCGCGCGCCACGCGCCTGGATCTCCCGGATATTGCTCAGCAGCTTCGAGTGCAGCACCGGCCTGCCCTTCGGCGACGGCATCACCACGATCACCGGCAGGCCGTCTTCGATCAGCGCGATCGGCCCGTGCTTGAGCTCACCCGCGGCGAAGCCCTCGGCGTGCATGTACGCGAGCTCCTTGAGCTTGAGCGCACCCTCCAGCGCCACCGGGTAGCCGACGTGGCGACCCAGGAACAGCACCGTCGGCACGTGCGCCAGCTCACGCGCGATGGCCCGCACCTGCGAACCGGTTTCCAGCACCCGCGCGATCTGCTTCGGCATGGCCTCGAGCTCGGCGAACTCGCGAGCGACCTCGTCCGGGTACTTGACCCCACGCGCCTGCGCCAGCGCCAGGCCGACCAGATAGTTGGCCGCCACCTGCGCGAGGAACGCCTTGGTCGACGCGACACCGATCTCGGGCCCGGTCCTGGTGTAGATGACCGCGTCCGACTCGCGCGGAATCTGCGCGCCGTTGGTGTTGCAGATCGCGAGCACGCGCGCCTTCTGCTCCTTGGCATGGCGCACCGCCTCGAGCGTGTCGGCGGTCTCGCCGGACTGCGAGATCGCCACCACCAGCGTCGACCGGTCCAGCACCGGGTCGCGGTAGCGGAACTCGCTGGCGAGCTCGACTTCCACCGGCACCCGGGTCCAGTGCTCGATCGCGTACTTGGCGAGCAGACCCGCGTGGTAGGAACTGCCGCACGCGACGACGAACACCTTGTCGAACTCGCGCAGTTCCTGATCGGCGAGGCGCTGCTCGTCCAGGACGATCCGGCCGCCGTTCTCGTCGACGACGAAATGCCCCATCAGGGTGTCGGCGACGGCG
This sequence comes from Nocardia sp. NPDC057663, assembly GCF_042799895.1. Lineage (NCBI taxonomy): Bacteria > Bacillati > Actinomycetota > Actinomycetes > Mycobacteriales > Nocardiaceae > Nocardia > Nocardia sp. NPDC057663. The sequence goes on from NZ_JBHVHX010000019.1 coordinate 114,257, forward strand.
GTCGGCTGCTCCTCGATCTCCTTGAGCATGAAGTAGTCGTGGCCGCCCTTCTCGGCGGCGGCCAGATCCCAGTCGATCGTGAACGGCGTAGTGACCACGCCCTCGGTGTTACCGGCGAAGTCGGTCACGGTGTAGCCGTCGGCGGTGATGACCACGGCCTGGTTCTGCCCGAGCTCGACCGCCTCGCGGGTGTGCTCGATGAACGCGGTGACATCGGAGGCGATGAACATCTCGCCCTGCCCGACGCCGACGACCAGCGGCGTCGACTGCCGCGCCGCGACGATCGTGCCGGGATGATCGGCATGGGTGAAGACCAGCGTGAACGCGCCCTCGAGACGCTGCAGCACGGCCAGCGCGCTCGCGGTGAAGTCGCCCGCGGTGGGGCCGTCGGCATACGCCCGCGCGACCAGATGCACCGCGACCTCGGTGTCGGTGTCACTGAGCAGCTCGACCCCGGCGTTCTCGAGCTCGCGGCGCAGCGGCGCGAAGTTCTCGATGATCCCGTTGTGGACGACGGCCAGCTTGCCGGAGACATCGCGATGCGGGTGCGCGTTGCGGTCGGTCGGGGCGCCGTGGGTCGCCCACCGGGTGTGCCCCATGCCACTGGTACCCGTGAACCGGTCCGCACCGGCGGCGTCCAGCTCGGCCTCCAGATTGGCCAGCTTGCCCGCCTTGCGTTCGACCGCGATCGACCCGTTTCCGTCGAGGATCGCGACCCCCGCCGAGTCGTATCCGCGATACTCCATGCGTCGCAACGCGTCGACGACAACGCCGAGCGCGTCCCGGTATCCGACGTAGCCCACGATTCCGCACATGGTCCACCACCCTACTGATCGGATACTCTTCTCGCCGTGTCGGTGTCTGTGAAATCGCTCCTGAGCACCCTGTCCGCACGTGGCCCCCACCGGGTGTTGCGCGGAAATCTGGGCATCGCGGGCCAGCCTGGTGTGGTGTACACGCCCGAGTCCGGGCTGAACCTGCCCGCCGTCGCGTTCGCGCACGGCTGGCTGACCAGCGCCGAGAACTACAAGAGCCTGCTCGAGCACGTCGCGTCGTGGGGCTTCGTCGTCGCCGCGCCCGACACCGAACGCGGCCCGATCCCGTCACACCTGGACCTGGGCACCGACCTGCTCACCACGCTCGACATCGTCAGCAAGGTCCGCCTCGGCGACGGCACCATCAGCGTGCACCCCGACCGCCTCGCCCTGGCAGGCCACGGCATGGGCGCCGGCGCCGCCGTCATCGCCGCAGCTCAGCGCCGTGTCGCCGCCGTCGCCGCCCTGTTCCCCGCCCCCACCTCCCCCACCGCGGAGAACATCGCCCCCGACCTCGACACACCCGGCCTGATCCTGGCAGGCGCCCGGGACCTCGACTCCGTCAGCTCCAACGCCCGCGCCCTCGCCACCGCCTGGTCAGGCCCCTCGATCCTGCGCACCATCGACGGCGCCACCCACAACGGCATCGTCGAAGGCCGCCGCCTCTTCGCCGCCCTCGGCGCAGGCCGCTACGAACACAAAACCGAGAAAACCACCCGAGCCCTCCTCACCGGCTACCTCCTCAACACCCTCCTCGCCGACAAGAAGTACGCGGCGTTCGCCGACCCCGAAGCCGCCCTCCCCCACACCACGGTGGTCGACCCCCACGCGCCGGTCGAAGAGGAGACCCCGAAGCTGTCCATCGGCACGGTCGCCAAACTCATTCGGGGGTAGTCCGGCTCAGCCGAACCGGACTGGACGAACGTCGAGTCCGGGTATCCGTTCGAAGTGGCGAGTATTCGCGGTGGCGACCTGCCAACCGATACTCATCGCGCTGGCAGCGACAAGCACGTCGTGGGCACCGATCTCCTGGCCGCGTTTGGTCAGGTCGGCCCAAACCCCAGCGTGGATTCGCGCCGCGAGCAGATCGAACGGCAGCGGCGGGAACGCGGCGATCGCCATCTCGACAAAAGCCTCACGCCGGGACCGGAATTCGGGCTTTGCCCGGTGGACCCCGTGCAGGAGCTCCGAAGCCGTGACCGATGCCATGGCGACATCCTCATCGAAGCCGATCTGCGCACCTAGCTGGTTGGCGATCTTGTCCAATGTGGCGGTACCACCACGCGTGTAGGCACGCTCGAGGTCGATGAAGACCGTCGTGTCGATCAGTGTGCCCACGGGTCCTCCGGCATCGGGCCCACGGTGTCACGCACCGCTTCGAGATCGTCGCCGAATTCAGGATCGGGAGTCGCCGCTGAGGTAAGCAGCCGAATCGCCTCGTTCATGGAACGGCCACGCCGACGGCCGGCTTCCGGGTACTCGTCAGGATGGACGATGACATAGGCGGGTCGGCCGTGGCTCTCCACGACCACCCGCTCATGCCGATCCACCGCTTCCTTGGCCCGACGCGGAAGTCGAGCCTCCTCCGCCCTGATAGTGGTCATACCCCCGAGACTACGCCAAAACCGTACAGAACCGTACAGTTTTGTACGCCACGTCTTCGGCCTCTCGGATACCTAGAATTCGAGTTCGCCCCAGGCGATGTCGATCAGGAATGGCAGGGCCATGGCGATGCGGTCGGACTTCTTGGGCGACCACATCCCCGCCAGGATGTAGTTGGCCGGGTGCAGTGGGCGGACACCTGGCGGCAGGTTGCCGTGGGTCGTCTCCAGCGCATAGGCACGAACCGAGGCGATCGCGCTGTGTGCCCGCTCCAGCGTCACTTCCCAATACCAGGGGATTCCGGCACCGGCATACCGGGCCTTCTTCTCCTCCATGTCGGCCGGGGAGTTCGACGGCGAGAGCACTTCACCGACAAGCAGCACATCATCGGCGCGTATGTCCTGATAAGGCGCATCCACGCAGGGGCGCACCAGGAAATCCGGGGTCGCGAAGTCCGATTTGCCAGTTCGGCCGAAGAAGATGTTCGTTTCGGTGTGCACCCGCCAGCAGCGTTCTGGATCGGCGGTGATCGCCTCGCGTGCGCAGCGGCGCAGCGCAGCCCAGAGCAGATTGGTGAACTCCTGGTGTTCCGCGGGTCCGCGGCGAACCCACACCACCCGCCCCTCCCACAGCTCGATCTGGGCGGCGATCTCCTCGGGGAGCTGTTCGAGTTCTTCCCAAGTCATGAACTCGGGCAAAACTGGGCGTTCCGAAGATGGACTTGCCATGGCGTCATGGTAGCCCCGGACGAAGCCGTTGCGCAGGCGAGATCCGATCGGCGAATTCTGACGTCACCGAGCATCGCGTTAGCATGTGGCTCACACAGGTCATGGGTGGTCGAACGGGGGGGTCAGGTGTCCAGTCTTCGTGTCGGTGAGGCATTTGCCGGATATCAGGTCGAGGGGGTTCTCGGCCATGGCGGCATGGGCACTGTGTATCTGGCCAGGCATCCTCGACTGCCCCGGCTGACCGCGCTCAAGATATTGAATCCGGAGATGTTCGAGGACAGCGAGATCCGGTCTCGATTCGAACGAGAGGCCGAGGTCGCGGCACAGCTCGAGCATCCGAACATCGCCTCGGTCTACGACCGTGGCGTAGAGGGCGCTGCTCCGTGGATCGCGATGCGGTATGTCGCGGGCGCCGATGCTGCGTCACTGGGAATCGTCGATCCTGATCGGGCGATGCGGATCATCACCGATGTCGCCTCGGCGCTCGACCACGCCCACCGGCGCGGGGTGCTGCACCGCGACGTGAAGCCGGCCAACATCCTGCTGGCCGCCCCCGAAGCGGACGAGCCGGAGCGAGTCCTGCTGACGGACTTCGGCATTGCCAGATCGCACGACATGCGCGGACTGACGCGTACCGGAACCTTCACCGCCACCCTCGCCTATGCCGCACCGGAACAGCTGGCCGCGCTGCCGCTGGATCATCGCTGCGATCAATACTCACTGGCATGCACGTTGTTCGCGCTGCTGACCGGTGATTCTCCGTTCGCGGCAACCAATCCGGTCGCACTGATCGATGCCCAGATGCGCCAACCACCGCCACCGCTGAGCAGTCGCCGTCCGGATCTGCCGCGCAGCCTCGACGCGGTGATCGGGCGGGCACTGGCAAAACGTGCTGAGGATCGTTATTCGAGCTGCGGCGAATTCGCTTGGGCTGCAGCCGAAGCGCTGCGGGCACGCGAGGCGGACACCGTGATGGCGACGCCGTTCATGTCGAGGCCGCCGGCACCGATGCCGCCTCGACCTGCCCCTGGGGCCCAGCACACGCCATCACCACATCTGCCACCTGTCGCGAACCACTCGCCGGCTCGTCGAGTAGGTCCTCGCCGAAAGTGGCCGGTGGTCGTCGGTGTCGTGGTACTCGGCATCGTCGGTACCGCGGGAACCTTCGCCGGGTTGGAGATCCGCGACCGGATCAAATACGGGTCGGAGGCGATCGAAGCAGCGATGCCGAGCAAACTGCGGGACGCGGCCACCTGCACCGCGCCCGAGTCCGGGGGCCTCACCTGCACGATCCCGGGCACCGATTCCCTTCTCATCGGAGGCACCCGCAACGGTGAGGTCCGCTTTCACGCCACCATCCAGCGCGCACCTGCCCAACACGTCGAGAACATCCGCACCGAGAGGAGCGGATACGTCGGCGACCTGGTCGACCAAGGCGAAACCGCCGCGCGGATCCCGTCGAACGGCAACGATACTGGGCTGTATTGGTCGAACGCGGGGACCGGTCTGGCTATTTATGCCAGTGGGTTCAAGGACGTCCTGTCGGCGCAAACCTTCTTGAAGCGTTCGGGCCTCACGGACTGAACTGACGCATGCGTGGCTACGTTGATACAGCAGGCACCGAGCTAATTGTCCTAGTTCAACTTGGACACCTCTGCTTCAACCTGGATACCTCGACCCCCAAACCACCGTGGTCGACCCGCCCGCCCCGGTCGAAGGGGAGAACCGCGTCGCTATCCGTCAGCACGAACCACGGGTGCGATCGATCACCACCCCGGCCTAATATGTAGCCGACGCTGTGCCGCAAGGGAAGACGGAGGGAGGGGTCCGATGGGCAGTCACGTGACGGTCGATGCGGAGGAGCTTCGCAAGCTCGGAGGCAATCTGACCAGTTCGGGGGACAAGATCAAAGCACTCAACAAGGACATCAGTGGGTGGTCGTTCAGTGCAGCCCAGGCAGGCCGGGCCTACGGGGACGAAGGCGCCAAGTTCGGTGCTGAGATCGTGAGCATCGGTGCATGGTTGACGCATTGGGAGACCGCAGTGACCAAGTCGGGGAATGCGTACACCACCAGCGCGAATACGTATTCGGCCACCGATGACGCCAACGTAACCAAGATCACGGCCGCTGGGGTGGATCTCTGATGAGTTGGACAGCGGACGAATCCGGAGTAGTCAAGGACGGCAAAATAAACTCCGATTGGGAGCATGCCGTCTCCAGTTCGGCCGGAAATGCTGACAAGATTCTCAGCGATGGCGCCGAGGGGCTGGAGTATTTCAAATACTACCTTCCACTGTACAGGCAATGCCTCGAGAAACATAGCCTCGGAAAAGCAGATATCGCTGGACGCGATTACTACACTCTGTGCGGACTATACGATGCCGAGCAGGGCATGGACATCGAGGCGATCGAGCGGATGGCGAGCACGCTCGCGAACACGCTTCCCAACCTGTACACAGAATTGCAGACCCAGCAGACGCAACGCAATGCGATGCAGAGCATCTGGAAGGGTGATGCAGGCGATGCTGCGTTCACCATGCTGAATGAACAAGTTCGGCGGGCCGACGAAGATTACAACCACACCCGAACAGCCTCCCAGGAGTTGGGCGAGCTGGCGAAGGCTCTACGCAATATCGTCACCGAGAAGGCCTCTGACGTCAAAGGGTATTGGCGTCCCGCAGGTACTCCAGATTTCAAATTGGAAGGCCGAAACGAGGATTTCCTCATCGGAACAATTGAAAACTGCATCGAGTACGCCGATACCGTTGAATATCAAATGAGATTCCTGCGAGACGTATTCGTTCCACAGGTCGAGGCGACCGTCCTGCATTACGAAGAAGTATGCAGAGAGACCTCCAGGATTGTCCGCGAGGTGTTCAAGCAGGCAACGACGGCGCTCGCCGCAGTAGAAGCCGCCCCCTATCCGATGCCATCGGACACCCCAGCACCAGATACCTCCCAGAATGGCAACCCCACCACGAACAACCCATCTGGTGACGGAACCTCGAATGGCGGCGGAGGTAGCTCGACCGGGGATACCACCCCCGCTACGACTACCGACGACACGAAAACCGACACCGCGGGAACCAAGAATCCGACAACAACCGACGATGATGACGACGACGATTCGTCCACCGATCTGAGCAGCTTGTTGTCGACGGTCTCGAGCGGACTGTCGACACTGAGCTCGGTGGTCAGCGAACTGTCGAGCCTCACCTCAGGATCGTCCGGTTCGGCCGAATCCATCGCCGAATCCATCGGCACCGGCCTCAGTTCGCTCGGAACGTCGATCACCAGCGGCATCGAGCAGCTGAGCACGTTGTTCAGCGGGAACGGCTCCACCGAAATCAACATCGCCGGGACCACTCTCAGCTTGGCGACCGGAGACGACGGGCAACTCAAACTCACCACTACCGACACCGCGGGCACGACCCACGCATACGGACTCACCCTGAACGAGAACGGCATCCCGGTGATCACCGACTCGGCCGCATCGACAGAGCCGACTCCGAGCACGACCGCCGCGCCCAACGAGTCCACCACCGAGGGCGAGACCACCGACGGCGCCGTCGCCGGGAGCATGGCCGTTCAGCCAGGAATATCCACCGCCAACAACAACCAGGTCGCCGACACCGAACACTGGTCGACCATCCCCGAACCGGAAACGCCGGCCGACACCGGCGCACAACTTGCAGAGGCAGGTCCCCTGTGAGCTACTCCCCGATCCAGGACCTGGTTGCCGAGCATCTCCGCAGAGCCCGCATGCTTCGAGCCGAGTTCGAAGACGAACGAGCCCGCTTGCAGGCCATCGGCGACAACCTGTTGGCCGAAGCGCGAGCCGCTGAGGAACGAGCTGCTGAGCAGCAGGCCGCCGAACAGCAGGAACCGATCACCGAGCCTCAGCCTGTCATCAATTTCGACGCCGTCCGCCGCGAAGAACAACTACGCGACGCGATGGCACGCGCTGTGGTCGAGCAAGCCCGGGTCGCAACCTCGGACAACGAGCTGAGTACTGGAAGGCACCGGTCTGCCGTCGCTGAGCAACACACACCGGCGAGTTGGTCACCCGCGGGCGGCGCGGCCTCGCTCGGCGAAGACCAACTGCGCGAGGCACGCGAGGCGATGGCCCGCTCAGCCGCTGCGCGCCGAGCGGCCGAGCGCGTCGAGCCAGTCGACTACGACGGCTACGACCAGGAGAGCGAGTACTTCCGCGGCAAGAATTGGTTCGGATAGACCGTGGCAGAACGCTCTTGCGGCTCGGAGACGGCGTCGCTGGCCGCCCCACGGGGTGTAAATTCGCCGTTGGGGCGGGAGCGGACCGGCCTGTGACCGGAACGAGGAGCTGATCGATGAACCGCGGGGCAGCCGTACGGATACTGGTCGTCGGCGGGGCGATCTCAGCACTCCTCGGCGGGTGCAGCTCGGGAAGCGAAGGAGATGCGCAGCCGAGTTCCTCGGCAGCGACCACGACCCAGGAGTCGGTGTTGCCCACCGGGTTCGACGGATGCAGTCTGCCGCAGTCGGTGATCGACGCGGAGGAGTTGCGGAATCCGAGGAAAGACGACCGGTGGACGACCGGGCGCAACAAGTGGTTGGGATGCGGGTGGATCCAGCGGGGAGGATACAACGCGTCCATCACAGTGAGCACCATCACGATGCAGCAGATCAAGACGAATCCCGAGGTAGTAATCCGCGAGGAATCGCAAATCGCTGGTCGTCCCACGATCATTCACTACAAACCAGCGCAGGACGGCTTGTCGTGTGAGATCAACGTCGAGATGAAGAACGGCAGCATGGAAATCTCTATCGGCAATCGGCCGAACAGAGAAAAATCCGGTCACCGCCATCCCTGTGATATCGCGAAAGATCTTGCAAATATGCTGACTCCGACCATCCAAGCTGGAAGCTAGATACGTCGTTAGCAGAGGGAGGGAACATGGCGACACCACTCGAAAACTTGGTTCAAGAAGCGAAAAATGGCGGATTGAGCGTTTCATTCAGTACTGACGTGCGCGTCAATGCCGACGAGTTCGTGTATATGGAGCGAGACTGCGAAGCGTTTCTGGATGAAATTAACAATCTGCAGAGACAAGCCCGCGGTATCGCCAACCGCGAAAAATGGGGACTGGGCGAAACCACCGAGGGCCTGACATCGGCATCGACTGTGGTGGGCTGGTTCCGCGGTAAGGCCGGAAAGGTCGGCGCTTCCACCGATTCCGACAACAATCTCGAGGACATCCTCCAACAGCACTACAATATTGTTGCCGATATCCGAGATTTGCACCGCGAGATCGCAAAACGTTACATGGCAACAGATGAAGAATTCGCGGCCCGCTACAACGAACTCTCAGCGAATGTTCCGCCATCGGCGATCGGGTCCACGGAAGGGCTTGCCTGATGACCGGAAATGAGAAGGCCCGAATCGGCGAACCAGAGAAGCCGAACACCTGGGAGCACTGGGCGATCTACCGAGCATTCAATCCGCTCGACACAACCGAAGCAGACAACGCGAAATCCGAATACCAGAAACTCGCCTCGGATTGGTCTGCTGCCGTCGAGACCTTTGCCGCAAGGATCCGTCGGTCGAGCACGTCAGCCTGGGAAGGCGCGGCGGCGACGGCCTCTCAGAATGCCATTGCCGACTATGCGACGCGGGCACTGGAGCTGACTCCGGCATTGAACGCATTGGCGCAGCAGGTCACCACCACAGTAAACGGCGTGAACAACACCCGGACAAACGTTGACGAGCCGCAGAACATGCCCGACAGCGTATGGAATCTGGATGGCCATGATTTCTGGTTCGCCGAACCGGGAAACCGCTCGATGACCGCGATCAACAAAGCCCGCGATGAAGCACGCGAGGCGATGCAGGACCACTACGTCACAGATTTTGTCGCCGCCGATGGGCAGATTCCCGTCCTCCCGCAACCCGAGAGCCCGACCTCACCGCTGACCTCATGGAAGCCGACCGGCGGCGATTCGGGCGCCAACGGCGGAGGCAACGGCGACAGCTCGAATCCGGGCGGCGCGAACGGCGGAAATCCGGGCGACGAGACCGCGCCGACCACCGAAGACCCCGCGACTACCGAGACACCTACCGACACAGACGATTCCAGCGACGACGACACCACCGACGACACCAATCCGTCGACGACCGAGGACGAGGATTCGCCGGACTCGACATCACCTGCGTCCACCCCGGAGACGACTCCGGCGGGGGTCAATCCGGCAGGGACGCCGGGTGCGGGTTCGCCCGGTGCCGGTTCACCCGGCGGCGGCAGCCCGGGCGGCGGTAGCCCGGGCAGCGGCAGCCCAAGCGCCCCCGCGCCGGGCGGTGTCACGGCTGGATCACCGACCGCTGCGCGAGTTCCGACCGGCGCGACCGCCGCAGCGAGCGGAGGTGGCACCGGCAGAGCGGGTGCACCAGGCATGGGCGGCATGGGTGGCGGCCGAGGCGGTGGCAAGTCCGAAGACGACGAGACCCACCAGATCCCGGACTGGCTGAAGAACATGGAGAACACCGAGGAACTACTCGGTGAGATGCCACGCACAATTCAGGGCGGCGTAATCGGCGGGAACATAGATGAGTGAATGGACTTGGGAGCCAGACGATTTCGCGGCTCTCTGGTTGAACGACGCGCACGATCGGTTTCCGGGTCCACTCGGCTACACCAGCCGCATCCCCACCCTCAGCGAAGAACGAGCGCACCGAGCAGCGGTGCACGCAAGGTATGACCGCGAGGAGACCGAGCTGATCCAGCTCGCCTTCCATACCTTGAGCAACTGCGACTTGCAGATCAGAATCGTCGGTGAATCGACCCGCCTCGGCGGTGATCGACGACGAATGTACCGGCTGCTCGGCGCACAGACCGTTCATCATGCGGTCCTGCTGTCCCAGACCGTCACCGATGACGTCGAGGAGCGCATCCGGTGCAGGCTGTTCCGCCCGGACAACCTGCCGGGTCGGATCGCCAAGCTGCTGCCAGAGTTCACGGCCGGACGCTCATCGAGCCGAATGTTCCACATCGACGACATCACCTCGGCACGACGAGGCGGCAACGACGGCTATCGCGACTCGCCAAGCAAGCAGTTCGAACGCCTTCTCGGTCAACCGCGCGACGGCGGCGGAATCGCCGAACTACTGCCCGGCCCGCTCGGCGCCCGGTCCGACTCCTGGTACAGCGCACAGTGGTTCGACATCACCAAAGACGGCCGCTACCTGCTGCAACGCGACCGTGACCAGGTGCAGGTCCGCCCGGCCGCCAGCGACGACCTGCGCGCGCTCCTGACGAACTGGATTGACCGTTCCCTGAGTCGGCTGCGCGAGCGCGAGAACGAACACGCCTGGTGAGGAAAGTCAGTGCACGCCGACCCAGAAGCCGAATTCCCTCGCCCCACCCCGTCATGCCGCCGCACATCGCGACATACCATGGCGCGCCAGAGGATCCGAGGTATCCCGCGCCTCGCTCGATGCGTGCTTTCGTAGCCGGCTCAGTGGACGTCTGCCTGGCGTGGGCCACCTTTCTAGGATCAGTCCTGTTGCTGTTCGCCCTTCGCGAAGATTCGGGCGCTATCGTGGCGGCGGTGTTGGCACTGCCGGTCACAGCCGTCATCGTGGTCAACTCGGTGCTGCTACCGGCATGGATTCATGCCAGCCTCGGCGACCTGGTCTTCGGGTTGGTCAAGATCCGTTCCGGCGACGGCGGCTGGCCGACGATCGCGGACCTCGCACGCAACGTCGGGAACCCAGGATCGGGCCGCGACACAATCCCACTCGTGGTCCAGGTACGCCGCCGCGACACCCGAACGGCAGCGTGAAGCCAAGCCACTCAGACAGCCGCGGCCGGCTCGAGCACCGGCTCAACCACAGGCCACAGGCGAGCCTCTTCCTGAAGTTGTCGCAGCTGATGTCGCTCTAAATGTTCAGATCAAAACAGCACCTAGCCGCGCCACCGACTAAATCCTCGGTGGCGCGACCTAGGCGCGGCACCCCCGGAGCCGAGTTAGCCCAGTCAGTCCAGCCAAGTCGACCGGCGGTAGTACTCGGATTCGGAGTCGTAGTCTCCGTCCGATGGTGCCACCGTCGACCTGGCCTCCCGCGCCGCCCTCGCCCGCGCGACGGCGGCCCGGATCTCGGCCTGGCGCTGTTGCTCAGGAGTCAAGTTCGGATCCGGCACGAAGACTACGGGCCCGGACGGCGGTGTCTGCACCGCCGTCACGGGTGCGACCTCATGTGCAGGATCTTCCCTACTCTGATCCGGTTGCGGCTCAACAGTTCCCGCTTCGTCTTCTGCCGTTTCCTGCTCCACCAGCTCGCGCAGGCGCTGGCCGGCCTCGACGGCGAACTGTTCGGCACGGAGCATGGTCTGCCTGTTGATCTCATCGATCTCGTCCATCAGCATGGTCGAACGACGATGCGCCTCCGCCGCGATCTGCTCGATCTCTGCCGCGTAGTCCACGGACGATCAGTCCCCCGTTGTCGAGTGGGATCCGCCAAGGATGAGCGTCATCACAGCGGGCCCGCCTCGGCGAGGATGGCGCCGGAATCGCCCGGGTTGCTCGCCGGGTGATCCTCGACAGTCGGGGTGTGTTCGCCGTCTGTTTCCTGCCGGGTCGGCCGCGGAGCTACAGGCAAACCACCTCCCGCGGAACCGGAAGAGGGCTCACCGCTACCGATTTCGCTGGTCACTGGAGCATCGGTCAGGTCAGGAGTTTCCGGCGTGGTCGGTGTGACTCCGCCGCCTGCTTCCACTCCAGCGTCCGCCGGACCGGCTTCACCATTGCCGCCCCCGGATTCCGTTGCGCCCGAACCCAATGCATCGCCGTCCTCGGTGCCGGGCGATGCGTCCCCATTCTCGGTGGTACTCGAATCCTGTTCGATGACCGGAATCCCGTTCTCGTCCAACGTCAATCGGTACTGCGTTGTCGTGCCATCAGCACCGGTCGTCGTCAACGACAGCCCGTTCTCGCCGGCCTCGATGCTCACCTTGGTGTCACCGAGCTGGAACGATGCCTCGTGCTCACCGGAGAGCAGGCTGCTCGCCTGTTCCGTCATCTGCTCGATGCCGTCGCTGATCGCCGTTCCCGCCGATTCGATCGCCGAAGTCAGCGAATCCCCGAGATCACCGGTGAGCGCGCTGGAGACAGTGCTTCCGAGCTCACTCAATGTCGATGCGATTGCGCTCAGTGCGTTGCTGGTGTCGGAATCGTCATCTTCGTCGTCATCATCATCATCGGAAGAGGAGTCGTCGGTGGTCTGCGCCTTCGTCTGCACCGGTGACCCGGTGGACGTGTCACCGTTCTGTGTTCCAGCCGTCGCGGTCTGGCCGTCGTTCGTAGCCGCCTGATTGCCGTTGGTTCCGGGCTGATTGCCGTTCGTCTTCGACGGATCGCCGTTGGCTGTATTGTCGCCAGGCGCGGCCGCGGTAACCCCGGCCACCGAGGGATACGCACGCTCCTCGACCGCATCGGCAGCGGCTTGAACGGCGTTGTACTGCCCCTGCACAGCGATCAGGGTGGTGGTGCACTGAGCATTGAATACGCCGAGCTTGTCGTTGTAATCCTTCTTGAAGACCGTATCCAGCCAGTCGACGCAGATCTCCTTGACGGCCTGCTTCCACGCGTCCGAATTCCGCTCGAGGTCTTTCGCGCGATCTTCGATATCGGGCACTTCGGTCAGCCGCTGCAGCAGCGAGCTCAGGATGTCGCCCGACTTGCTGCTGCGAATGATCTGCTGAATGTCGACCACCGTCATCTCACCGATGGTGATGAGCGTCCGCTGACTGCCGACCTCGACACGATTCCCGTCGGCAAGCTTCTTGACGGTGGCAGCCTTGTCCTCGACGATCTTCTGCAACGCGGTCGCCGCACCGGACATCGCGGTCGCCAACGCCTGTACCTTGCCCCGGTCTCCTTCGGCGAGACCGACGATCTCGCGGAGCCGCCCGATTCCGGCGTCGGCCGCCGCGCCCTGCCAGGTGGATCCCAACGCGGTCGCCGCCGACTGCTGATTGCCACGCTGGGTGTCGGCCACGGTGATCATCTTCTGCAGCGCGTCAGCGGAGGTCACCAGTTTTGCGAGGTTCATCCCTCGCTCCTGGTCGTACGCTGCCTGGATCTTCAGCTTCGGCCAGCCGGCATCATTGCCGAAAGCTTCCTGGTACAGCGGCAGCAGTTGCTCGAAATAGAGCAGACCTTTCGAACCGTCGTTGAGGATGTCGTCTACCGACTGCGTCATCGCCCGGCCTCCCGTCGGATGTCAGTGCTCACTTCGCACCGGTCCGGTCGAGGGCTCGTGCGGTGTTCTTGTCGACTTCGGTGAACTCGACCGTCGCGTTGCCGATCGCCTCCGCGGTGGCCTCGGTCGACGTCGTCCACACCTTCAGCCAGGTGACCGTTCGCTCGATGCCCTGCGCGATCCGCACCCCGTAGTCCACGTAGGCGCGGCCCGCTTCGGATTCCACGCCGTTGCGGCCCGCACCCCAGCTGTTGCCCTCGACGTTCTTCGCCGCGGTACGTAGCTCGGACACAGTGGTTTTCAAGCTGTTGACCGACCTGGTCATCTCGCTCTGGTTGACGACAACTCCGCCGGAAACTTGCGTGCCCATCCCCCACCTCCGCTGCTTGCAGCGCGCCCGGACGACGCCCTACCTACTTGGACGCGGGAACCTGCCCGCAGGTTCCACCCGCGGAGCAGAATTACTCCCCCAGATTCCCCTGGTCCGTCCGCCGCCACTCCGACGTCCCATCGGGAAACCGGTGGTACTCCCACGCCGCGTAGTCCCCATCCGCCTCGACCACCGTCACATGATCGGCGATCCCGTCATGGTCGAAGTCCGACCAGACGCTGGTGTCGTGGGGCGTTGCGTCGGTGAGGGAGTCGACCACTCCGTCACCGTCGAGGTCCTGGGACGGCTGATGGAGTTCGACGGGGCCGAGGCCGCCGAGGGACGAGTGGGCGTCGATGTCGGGTAGGCCGAGGCCGGGGATGTCGCCCGAGGTGACCATGGGACTCCTCCTCAAACGGAAAACTCGCGGATGACGACGCGGTGGGATTTCCACCATCTTGTCATCCGCGAGCGGGTGCCGGAGCGGTCGGGCGTTACTTCTTGGGCATGATCAGCCACAGGACCAGGTAGAGGAGGAACTGGGGGCCGGGCAGGAGGCAGGAGACGACGAAGACCAGGCGGACGATGTTGGCGTTCCAGCCGAAGTACTCGGCGATGCCACCGCAGACGCCGGCGATCCATTTGTCGCTGGTCGAACGGGTGAAGCGGCGGGCGGGGGCGGTCATTGTGTGTTGCCTTCCTGTCGAGCGGTGATGACTCCACTGTGCCGATCCGGGCCACTCCCCCGCATCGGTCGGCAGACCCATTCGCACCCTGATTTCTCCCGGGCCCGACCTCAGGGTCTGACCCCGAGGCGGGCAGACTTAGAGAGGTGAGCACGACATTGCAAGCCACCGGTCTGTCCGCCGGCCACGCCGAGCGGACCCTCTTCGCCGACCTCGACTTCACCCTCGCTCCCGGCGACGTGATCGGGCTGGTGGGCGTGAACGGCGCCGGCAAGTCGACGCTGCTGCGGATGCTGGCCGAGCGCACGGCCGGCGACGGTGCCATCACCTTGAGCCCGCCGGACGCGACGGTCGGCTACCTCGCACAGGAGCCGGAACGCATCGAGGGCGAGACCGTGCTCGAATTCCTCTCTCGCCGGACCGGCGTTGCCGTCGCCCAGCAGGTGATGGATGCGGCGGCGGAGCGGCTGGGCGAGGGCGGGGCCGACGACTACTCGCCCGCGCTCGAGCACTGGCTCGCCCTCGGCGGCGCCGATCTGGATCAGCGTGCCGAGGAGGTGGCCGCCGATCTCGGCCTCACCGACGGGCTGGCGAGCGGACTCGATACTCCGATGACGGGTCTGTCCGGCGGCCAGGCGGCGCGGGCGGGTCTGGCCTCGGTGTTGTTGTCGCGCTTCGATATTCTGCTGCTCGACGAGCCCACCAACGATCTCGATCTGGACGGCCTCGACCGGCTGGAACGGTTCGTCACCGGCGTGCGGGTGCCGTTGATGGTGATCAGCCACGACCGGGAGTTCCTGGCGCGCACCGTGAATCAGGTGCTGGAACTGGATCTGGCGCAGCAGCAGGTCGGTCTCTACGACGGCGGGTACGAGGCGTATCTGGCCGAACGCGAGATCGCCCGCAAGCACGCCCGCGAGGCCTATGACGAATTCGCCGACACCAAGGCGGGGTTGGAGGCGCGGGCGCAGATGCAGCGCAACTGGCTCGAGCACGGGGTGCGCAACGCGCGGCGCAAGGGCAAGAACGACTCGGACAAGATGGGCCGCAAGACCCGCGCCGAGTCGACCGAGAAGCAGGCGGCCAAGGCCCGCCAGACCCAGCGCCGGATCGAACGCCTGGACGTGGTCGAGGAGCCGCGCAAGGAGTGGGAGCTGCGGATGGAGATCGCGGCCGCGCCCCGCAGCGGTGCGGTGGTGGCGACCGCCGCCAATGCCGTCGTGCGCCGCGGCGAGTTCACCCTCGGCCCGATCACCACGCAGATCGACTGGGCCGACCGGATCGTGCTCACCGGCGCCAACGGCTCCGGCAAGTCCACCCTGCTCGGCCTGCTGCTCGGCAAGATCGCCCCCGATTCCGGTTCCGCCGCACTGGGTTCCGGCGTCGAGATCGGCGAGGTCGACCAGGCGCGCGGACTGTTCCGCGGACCGGAGAAGCTGGCCGGCACCTTCAGCGCGGCGATGCCCGACTGGCCCGACGCCGATGTCCGCACGCTGCTGGCGAAATTCGGCCTGCGCGGCCCGCACGTGACCCGCGCCTGCGACACCCTCTCCCCCGGTGAACGCACCCGCGCCGCGCTGGCCTTGCTGCAGGCGCGCGGGGTGAACCTGCTGGTCCTGGACGAGCCGACCAACCACCTCGACCTGCCCGCCATCGAACAACTCGAGCAGGCCGTCGAATCCTTCACCGGCACGCTGATTCTGGTGACGCATGATCGCCGGATGCTGGATTCTGTTCGTGCGACCCGCCGTTGGCACATGGCCGGTGGGTTGCTCACCGAGGATTAGGACGCACCATGGACCTCACACTTGGCATCGATACCCGCGTCACGCTGCTCGCCACCGGCCTGATCTTCCTGACCGCCCTGCTGCTCGGGGTGTGGAAGTACCACGGCATCCGCACCTCGCCCGAGGGCGCGGCGCACATCTACGTCGACATCGCGCACCGCGCCGCCCTGCTGTACTCCTTCGCAGGGGTGCTGCTCGCGGTGTTCACCGAGCTCAGCGCGTGGCCGACGATCGTCAACCTGACGGCGGCTCTGGTGATCCTCGCGTTCTTCGTCGGTGCGATCGCCAGCTATGTGCTGCACGGCTGGCGGCGCGACACCACCAATCAATTCGCCGGCGCTGCTATCCCCGCCGCACTGCGATTGTCGATGTACGGCCTGATGGCGGGCGAGATCGCCGGCTTCCTGGTGCTGTTCAGCGGTTTCGTCGTCGGCCAGTTCTGATCAGAACGACTGCACCACAGCCGCTTCCGCGGCGCCGAACAGGTCGATGTCGGATCCGAACTTCGCCCCGATCAGACCGGCGGCACCGGTCACGAAGAGGATCGCCACGACGACGATGAACGACCGCGAGCGCGGCACCCGTGGCACGGGGAACGAATACCCGCGCGACGGTTCAGGGATCGGTTCGTAGTGCTCGACCGGCTGGCCGTAGCCCTCGTCCCGGATCGGGACGGTGTGCGAATACCCTTGCGGCACCTCACGGCACCCCGGTCTGCCGCATGCCCCACCACAGCGGTGATACGGATCGTACTCGACCGGGTACCGGTCCTCCTCGCGGTAGTTCCGGGCAGGCAGCGGCGGCACCATGAATCGCCCCCTTCGAATCGTGTTGCGCGCCAAACTATCCGGTGCACCGAGCAGCACACGCGCCACCAGCACACAGGTCAATACGGCGTAAGCCGATAGTAGATGGACCCGGCGCGACCCGCCAGATGAGAACTAGACCGCCGCGACCTGCTTGGCCAGATCGTCGGCGAGCTGCCGCGCCTGCGCCGGGTCGGTGGCCTCGACCATCACCCGTACCAGCTGCTCGGTTCCGCTGGGCCGCAACAGGACCCGGCCGGACTCACCGAGCACCCGCTCGGCCTCGGCGACCGCTTCGCGCACCTCGGGGTCGGCGGCGACCGCGGCCTTGTCGCTGACCGGCACGTTCACCAGCACCTGCGGCACGGTGCTCATCACCGCGGCCAGCTCGCCCAGCGGGCGCCCGGTCTGGGCCATCCGCGCCATCAGCCGCAGCCCGGTGAGCACACCGTCACCGGTCGTGCCGTAGCGCGGGAACACCACGTGACCCGACTGCTCGCCGCCCAGGCTGTAGCCACCGCGGCGCAGTTCCTCGAGCACATAGCGGTCGCCGACGGCGGCGGTGATCACGGTGATCTCGGCGGCGCGCATGGCGATGTGCAGACCGAGGTTGCTCATCACGGTCGCGACCAGGGTGTTGTCGACGAGCTCGCCCGCATCGCGCATCGCCAGCGCGAGCACGGCCATGATCGCGTCACCGTCGACGATCGTGCCCGCGGCGTCCACCGCGAGGGACCGGTCCGCGTCGCCGTCGAGGGCGATGCCGAGATCGGCGCCGTGCTCGAGGACGGCGGCGCGCACGGCCTCGAGGTGGGTCGACCCGCAGCCGTCGTTGATGTTGAGACCGTTGGGTTCGGCGTTGATCGCGATCACCGTCGCGCCCGCCTCCCGGTACACCTGCGGGGCCACCTCGGCGGCCGCGCCGTGCGCGCAGTCGACGACGACGGTCAGCCCGGACAGGTCCTGGCCGGTGGATTCGAGCAGATGCTCGACATAGCGTTCGTGGGTGCCCTCGACGGTGTAGTCGCCGCGCACGCGGCCGATGCCCGCGCCGGTCGGGCGCACGGTGACGCCTTCGGCGATCAGGGCTTCGATCCGCTGTTCCACGGCGTCGTCGAGCTTGTGCCCGCCCGCCGCGAAGATCTTGATGCCGTTGTCGGGCATGGGATTGTGCGAGGCGGAGATCATCACGCCGAAGCACGCGTCGTAAAGGCCGGTCAGGTACGCCACGGCCGGGGTGGGCAGCACGCCCACCGAGAGGACATCGACACCCGCCGAGGTCAGGCCCGCGGTCACCGCGGCCTCCAGCATTTCGCCACT
>NZ_JBHVHX010000020.1:0-4033 GCF_042799895.1 Nocardia sp. NPDC057663
GGGTTGCGCTCGTTGCGGGACTTAACCCAACATCTCACGACACGAGCTGACGACAGCCATGCACCACCTGTACACCGACCACAAGGGGGCCTACATCTCTGCAGGTTTCCGGTGTATGTCAAACCCAGGTAAGGTTCTTCGCGTTGCATCGAATTAATCCACATGCTCCGCCGCTTGTGCGGGCCCCCGTCAATTCCTTTGAGTTTTAGCCTTGCGGCCGTACTCCCCAGGCGGGGTACTTAATGCGTTAGCTACGGCACGGATCCCGTGGAAGGAAACCCACACCTAGTACCCACCGTTTACGGCGTGGACTACCAGGGTATCTAATCCTGTTCGCTACCCACGCTTTCGCTTCTCAGCGTCAGTTACTTCCCAGAGACCCGCCTTCGCCACCGGTGTTCCTCCTGATATCTGCGCATTTCACCGCTACACCAGGAATTCCAGTCTCCCCTGAAGTACTCTAGTCCGCCCGTATCGCCCGCAAGCTTGGGGTTGAGCCCCAAGTTTTCACGAACGACGCGACGAACCGCCTACAAGCTCTTTACGCCCAGTAATTCCGGACAACGCTCGCACCCTACGTATTACCGCGGCTGCTGGCACGTAGTTGGCCGGTGCTTCTTCTACAGGTACCGTCACTTGCGCTTCGTCCCTGTCGAAAGAGGTTTACAACCCGAAGGCCGTCATCCCTCACGCGGCGTCGCTGCATCAGGCTTTCGCCCATTGTGCAATATTCCCCACTGCTGCCTCCCGTAGGAGTCTGGGCCGTGTCTCAGTCCCAGTGTGGCCGGTCGCCCTCTCAGGCCGGCTACCCGTCGTCGCCTTGGTAGGCCATTACCCCACCAACAAGCTGATAGGCCGCGGGCCCATCCTGTACCGATAAATCTTTCCACCCACGGACATGCATCCGAAGGTCATATCCGGTATTAGACCCAGTTTCCCAGGCTTATCCCGAAGTACAGGGCAGATCACCCACGTGTTACTCACCCGTTCGCCGCTCGTGTACCCCGAAGGGCCTTACCGCTCGACTTGCATGTGTTAAGCACGCCGCCAGCGTTCGTCCTGAGCCAGGATCAAACTCTCCGTTGAAGACTCTCGAAACACCCGAAGGTGAATCAGAAATATCTAACTAGAGTCCGAAAACCTAGCAAAGCCAAACACCAGCAAAAGTTTGCTGTTGTTTAAATGTCCACTCCTCAACCGGGGGGTATGAGAAGCGGAACCAATAATAATATTGGCACTGACATTCATCGACACACTATTGAGTTCTCAAAGAACACACGCACAAGAAGGACCACCGGCACTCGTCCGGGCATCCTCCAGGGCAACTGTTCCAGCCTAGCTGTGCTTCCAGGCGATGTCAATCTTAACGCTGGTCACTCAGTGAGGCAATGCCAGGCGCACACCATCCTCCCTACGCCCGCTCGCCCTGAGGGCCAGCGTCTCGGCTCCGGGTTGGTGTCCGTGTCGCTCTGACTTCCAATAAGTTACGCGCCGGAAAACGCCGCGTCAAATCGCCTGGACAGCACGGGATCTGCGCAGGTCAGCGCGTCGAGCCCGGCCGCTGGGCGGGCCTGAATCACACGGATGTGACTCAGGCCTCCGCGGCGAGGTCAGGCTATCCGTCGGACGCCGGCCATATTCTTCTTGCCCCGGCGCAGCACCAGCCACTGCCCGTGCAGGTAGTCGGCGTCGGACGGGGTCCACTCGATGTCGCCGATGCGCTCGTTGTTCACCGACGCACCGCCTTCGCTGACCACCCGGCGGGCCGCTCCCCTGCTCTCGGCCAGGCCGGACGCGACGAGCAGATCGACAATCGTGTTCGGTTCGCCCGGCACGACCTCGGCGACCTTGCCGTCGATCGCGGTCTCGCGCAGGGCGGCACCCAGCGTCGACTCCGGGAGTTCGCGCAGGTCACCGCGGCCGAACAGGGCCTGGCTCGCCAGTTCCACCGCGTGGGTCTCGGCTTCGCCGTGCACCAGCGTGGTCATCTCGGCGGCCAGGCGCTTCTGCGCCTCGCGGGCGAACGGGCGTTCCGCGGTGGCCTGTTCGAGCTCGTCGAGTTCCTCCCTGCCGAGGAAGGTGAACCAGCGCAGGTAGCGGACGACATCGGCGTCGGCGGTGTTCACGAAGTACTGGTACCAGGCGTAGGGGCTGGTCAGTTCGGGGTCGAGCCATAGGCTGCCACCGCCGGTGGACTTGCCGAATTTCTTGCCGTCGGCCGAGGTCACCAGGGGAACGGTGAGCGCGTGCACGTGCGCGCCGTCGACGCGGCGGTTCAGCTCGACGCCGGCGATGATGTTGCCCCACTGGTCGGAGCCGCCGACCTGCAAGGTGCAGCCGTATTCGCGCCGCAGCTGCAGGTAGTCGTTGGCCTGCAGCAGCATGTAGCTGAATTCGGTGTAGGAGATGCCGTCGCCCTCGAGCCGCCGCTTGACGGTGTCGCGGGCGAGCATGACGTTGACCGAGAAGTGCTTGCCGACGTCGCGCAGGAAGTCGACGGCCGACAGCGAGCCGGTCCAGTCCATGTTGTTCGCGATCACCGCGCCGGTCGGCGAATCGTCGAGGTCGACGAAACGCTCGAGCTGGGAGCGGATGCGCTGGGCCCACTCGGCGACGGTGTCGGTGGAGTTCATCGTGCGTTCGCCGACGTCGCGGGGGTCGCCGATCAGGCCGGTGGCTCCGCCCGCGAGGACGATCGGCCGGTGACCGGCCCGCTGGAAACGCTTCAGCGCGAGCAGCGGGACCAGGTGACCCGCGTGCAGACTGGCCGCGGTGGGGTCGAAGCCGGCATACAGGGTCAGCGGCGCGGCAGCGGCTGCCGCCCGCAGCTCGTCCAGGTCGGTGGACTGCGCGATCAGGCCGCGCCAGGTCAGTTCGTCGAAGATGTCGCCGGTCACGGTGCTCCATCTTTCCGTACTCGTTCCGCCGCCCGCGCGCAGGTCGGGCGGTGTTCGGCCGACAGCGTGCTCAGACCCGCACGCGGGTGACCCAGGCGGCGAGGTCGGCTTCGACCTCGTCCCGGTTGACCTCGTTGAGCACCTCGTGGCGGGCGCCCGGGTAGATCCGGTACGTGATGTCGGTCAGTCCCGCGTCGCGGTAGCGCTGGACCAGCTGATCGGACAGCCGCGTGCCGTCGTTGAGCGGGTCCTGGTCGCCGACCATCACGTACACCGGCAGATCGGCGCGCACGGTGCCCGGATCGTTCAGGCGCTGGTAGGCGGTGGCCGCGAGCAGCGCCATATTGGCCTCGTCGATGGCGAAGCCACACCAGGGATCGGCGAGGTAGGCGTCGACCTGCGTCTCGTCGCTGCTGATCCAGTCCGCGTCGGTGCGCGTCGGCTGGAATCCGGCATTGAAGAACGCGATCAGGTCGCCGCCGGCGGCCGCGATGTTGTCGAACAGCCCGTCCACCGCCGTCGACCCGCACAGCACCACCTCGTCGACGAGCGCGGAGTGGTCGAGGATGTACTGCTGGACCGCGAAGGAGCCGAGGCTGTGCCCGAACAGGGTGACCGGCAGCCCGGGATGGCGTTCCCGCAGCAGTTCGGTCAGGGTCACCAGGTCTGCGACGAGCAGGTTCCAGCCGTCGTCGCCGAGCTTCCCCGGCTCGGAGAACATGCTGTAGCCGTGGCCCCGGTGGTCGCCGGCGTAGACGGCATAGCCGAGGCCTGCGAGTGTCGTGGCGAGGTGGCTGTAGCGGTCGGAGTGTTCACCCATGCCGTGCGCGATCTGCACGACGCCCACTGGTTCCGCCGCGGCGGGCAGCCAGCTCCGGACGTGGATCGTGATGTCGTCACTGCTGGTGAAGGTGAGCACAAACAACTCCTGCGGAGAGGCACCGGGCGTGTAGGCATCGATCGTCGCACTGCAAGCACCCCGCGCCCCATAGGATCCGCCAACGAGATCGGCGCCTCGACGTTGTGTCCGCAGACAAACCACCGTTGTCCGGGCAACGCCGACTGTCGCGGGGGCCCGCAGTGGGGCCGCAAGGCGGGTGGTGGGGGGGTGAAAGGAAACAAGAGGGGGTTGACGG
>NZ_JBHVHX010000020.1:4043-117110 GCF_042799895.1 Nocardia sp. NPDC057663
AAAAACCCCGGTGGGCGCGCTACCCCGGAGTGTCCCGGCACATACCGGTCCGGCGACAGTCGGCGTGGTCGGTGATTCATCGAACCAGCGAGGTGATGCCGGCGCGGCGCTCGTAGGCGATCCAGGCGAAGATCGCGGCCAGCACCAGCGGGAAGATTCCCATCGCGGGCTTGTCGGCGATGAAGGCCTGCGTCGCGGCGGCGAGCACGGTGAGCACGGACAGGCCCGCGGCGGCCATGGCACTGAGCCGCGGCACCATCAGGCCGATACCGCCCGCCACCTCCGCGACTCCGATGAAGATGAGCAGCCCGAGAGGGATGGTCAGGTTCTCGGGGGCGTTGTCCATCAGCATGTTCGGGATGACGATCTTCGGGCCGCCCGAAGCGATGATGAAGAACAGGCCGAGCACCACCTGCAGGGTCCACAGGACGCGGTTGCGGATCTTGCCGGGGCGGTAGACGACGGCGCTGGAGAAGTTCGTGGCGGAGGTGGCGGAGGTGGTCATTTCTCGTCCTTCGGGTCGGTCGCGCTCGGTGGGTAGCGCGTTCACCGGATAAGACGGACCATGAGCGCCGAATTCATCGCTGCGGCGGAACATCTTTCCGCCCTGCCGCATCCTGCGGCGCCCGCGGGCTGCGGCGATACACCGACACCGCGGGCGAGGGCAGCCAGAACCGCCACGGCACTTCCTCGGCGACGCTGACACCCACGCGCGGCCCTACCCCGATTTCCGCTGCCCGCACCGGCTTCGCCAGCTGCAGCCGGATGCCGGAGAAGGGATCGAACAGCTCGGTTCCGTAGTCGGACAAGCTGATTCCGAGCGCACTGCCGACATTGCCCGGCCCCCGCGCCAAGTCGGCGTCGGTGCGCGCCGCCGGTCTGCGCGCACGCGCGGCATCGATGCCGTCGACCACTTCCCCCGCCCGCACCAGGACCGCGCCCGCGATGCCGTCGAAGCCGATGGTCACGTTGACGCACAGGTGGATTCCGTACGAGCGATACACGTAGAGCCGACCGGCCGGTCCGAACATGACCGCATTGCGGGCGGTCGGCCCCGGCCAGGAATGGGCGGCGGGATCGGGCCACGGCCCCGCCGGATCGCTGCCGTAGGCCTCGACCTCGACGATGCGCACGGCGACCGGCCCCGACGACAGGGTCGCGCCGAGCAACCTGCGCGCGGCGGTGGGCGGATCGACGGCGAGTTCCTGGGCGGACACGCTCGTCATTCTGACCCATCCGGGCGTGCGAACAGCGCAGCGGGATTCAGCCGAGCAGGTCGGTGCCGCGGTAGAGGCCGGCCAGCTTGCCCGGGTTGACCTGAAAACGCAGGTTCTGGATGCGGCCGTCGACGAGGTCGAAGGTGAAGGCGGCGCCGGGGTTTCCGCCGATCGAGGCGAGTGTGCCCAGTTCGCCGTTGATCTCGGCGGTGTTGAGTTCGATGCCCGCCGAGGACGGTTTGGCCAGCACGCCGAGGACCCAGCGGGCGACGTGGTCGGGGCCGTGCAGTGGCCTGCGCGCCGCGGTGACGACACCGCCGCCGTCGGACCAGCAGGTGACGTCGGGAGCCAGCAGGTCCATCAGCGCGTTCAGGTCGCCGCCGGAGCAGGCGGCCATGAACTGTTCGGTGATGTGGGCGCGGGCGGCCTTGTCGGTGTCGAAGCGCGGACGCCGCGATTGGACGTGGTTCTTGGCGCGGTGCGCGATCTGGCGCACGCCCACCTCGGTCTTGTCGAGCGCCTCGGCGATCTCGGCGTGCGTGTAGCCGAACACCTCACGCAGCAGGAATACCGCGCGTTCGACGGGGGTCAGGGTTTCCAGTACCACCAGCATCGCGGTGGAGACGGTGTCGGCCAATGCGGCGTCCTCGGCGATGTCGGGTGAGGTCAGCACCGGTTCGGGCAGCCACGGGCCGACGTAGGTCTCGCGGGTCACCCTGGCGGAGGTGAGCCGGTTCAGCGACAGGTTGGTGACGGTGCGGACCAGGTAGGCCTTCGGGTGGTCGACCGCGGCGTGATCGGTGTCGTTCCACTTCAGCCAGGCGTCCTGCAGGATGTCCTCGGCATCGGTGACGGTGCCGAGCATCCGGTAGGCGGTCGAGAACAGCAGACGGCGGTGCTCGAGGAAGGGGTCCTTGTCCGGCATGGGGTCAACCATGGCGCATGCTCCGTCACTGCGGCGGTATCGGGCGCCGGTTTCCCGCGAAACCGGCGCGTAGGTGATGGCGGGGGGCGGGCTCACGCGATGGCGCGAGTCGCCGTGCCGCCCTTGGACAGCTGGACGCTCATGGTCATCTTCTTGCTCGCCTTGAACGTCGGCACCGGGCTGCTGCTGACCATCTCCTTGTAGGTCCTGGCCGCCCAGCCGGTCAGGTAGAAGCGGCGCGGGGTGTCGTCGGCGTTGGTGAACTGGATGACCGCGTCGCGGCGGCCCAGGCTCACCGGCTGGTGGAAGTAGCCGAAGCGGAAGGGCCGCAC
Source organism: Nocardia sp. NPDC057663 (assembly GCF_042799895.1). NCBI lineage: Bacteria > Bacillati > Actinomycetota > Actinomycetes > Mycobacteriales > Nocardiaceae > Nocardia > Nocardia sp. NPDC057663. The sequence continues at coordinate 6,518 of NZ_JBHVHX010000020.1, forward strand.
CGGCTTGCCGCGCAACTCGGCCGCGATCGCGTCGGCGGCGTAGGCGGCGGTGGGCAGGCCGCTCTGGCAGGTGCCGTGGACCAGGCCCCAGGGCTGGCGCACCGCGGCGGCGTCGCCGACGGCGTGAATCATGGGGTGCGACACCGACTTCAGCGTGGGATCGACCACGATCAGGCCACGCTCGTCGGTCGCGATGCCCGCCTCGGCGGCGAGCGGCGAGACCCGCACACCGCTGGTCCACAAGATGAGGTCGGCGTCGATCCTGGTGCCGTCCGCGAGTTCGACCGCGTCGGGCAGCACCTTGGTGACGCGCAGGCCGGTCGCCCGGACGATCCCGAGCCGGTCCATCGCCTTCTTCAGGTGGGCGCGGGCCTTCTCGCCCATCATCGCGCCCGGCTCGGTCGCGCTGATCAGGGTGACGCGCAGATCGGGGTGGCTCTCGGCGATCTCGGTGGCGGCTTCGATACCGGTGAGGCCGCCACCGCACACCGTCACTGTGCCGCCGGCGGCGGCGAGTTCGGTGAGCTTGCCCGCGAATTCGTGCGCGAGGCGCGGGTCGGCGAGCGTCCAGGCGTGGTCGGCGACGCCGGGGACGACGGTGGTGTCGGTGGTGCTGCCGAGTGCGTAGACCAGTGCGTCGTAGGGAAGCTCGCCGAGACCGTCGACGTGCACACGCTGCGCGTCGGGGTCGATGGCGGTGGCCCAGCCCTGGACGAATTCGATGCCGGTGCCGTCGAGGAGCTCGGGGATATGGTGGTTCGCGAGTTCCTGACCGGCGGCGATCTGGTGCATGCGCAGCCGCTCGGTGAATCGTGCCGACGGGTTGACCAGGGTGATCCGGACGTCGAGCTTGCGGGTGCGCCGGGCGAGGCGGATCGCGGCCAGCATGCCCGTGTAGCCGGCGCCGAGGACGACGATGCGGTGCGTGGTGGTGTTCATGGCGATGCTCCTTGTCGGTGGGATGTCGATAGGACAAACGACCCCGGCGGAACGTGACAATCAGTCGATGTGACCCGTGTCACATGCCGGACTCACTGCCTCGAAACCTGCTGCTACCTGCGTAAACAACCGCACGATCAGGGTGCGGGCCAGGGTCCGATGGGGACGCTTCCCGATGTGCGACCACGGTCGCGCTCCCTACCGTCGGGACATGGCTTCCCCTTCTCGACCCGGCCGCCTGCGCCGGGTGCTGCTCGGCGCGGGCACACTCGCCCTCACCCTGGTGCTCACGATCGCGGGCCTGGTCACCTGGACCTGGGCCGGCGCCGACATCTCCACCGTCGGCACCACGGAATTCACCCACCCGCTCGCGATCCCACCGCCGGCCGCATCAACCGTCGAGCCCGACGGCACCCGCGTTTTCGACCTCGACATGCAGACCGGCACAACGGAATTCGAGCCGGGCCGCGCCACCGAAACCTGGGGTTTCAACGGCAGCTATCTCGGCCCCACGCTGCGAGCCGCCCGCGGCGAAAAGGTGCGGGTCCGGGTGCGCAACCAGCTACCCGAGGCGTCGACGGTGCACTGGCACGGCATGCACCTGCCCGCGGCGATGGACGGCGGCCCGCACCAGATGGTCGAGGCGGGCGCGACCTGGACGCCGGAATGGACAGTGGCACAACCGGCTTCGACGCTCTGGTACCACCCACACCCGCACGGCGCGACCGAGGACCATGTGCGCCGCGGCCTGGCGGGCATGTTCCTGATCGACGACGACACCGCGCTGCCACTCCCCGACACCTACGGCGTCGACGACATCCCGGTGATCGTGCAGGACATGCGCCTGCGCGGCGGACGCCTCGACGGCGGCCACACCATGTTCCGCGATATCGGATTCCTGGGCGACCGCATCATGGTCAACGGCACCCTCGCGCCGTACCAGGAGGTCGGCGACGAACTGGTCCGGCTGCGGCTGCTCAACGCCTCGACCGCGCGGATCTACAACTTCGCCTTCCGCGACAGCAAGCGGTTCTCGCTGATCGCCTCCGACGGCGGCCTGCTCGAACGACCCGAAACACTGACCGCCGTGCAGCTTTCGCCGGGCGAACGCGCCGAGATCGTGGTACGCATGCAGCCCGGTGAGCGCGCGGTGCTGCGTAGCGAACAGCTCGACGCCGGCCTCGACTTCTGGTCCAACCGGTTCGCCGGTGGCGACGACAGGTTCGATGTTCTCGAACTCCGGGCCGCGAATACCGTGCGCCCCTCCCCTGAACTGCCCGCCGCACTCGTCGCGCCGTCGACGCCGGACGGCTCGAACGCCGCCGTGGAACGCGCCTTCGACCTCACGCTCGCGGGCATCAACGGCTCCCCGATGGCGATGGACCGTATCGACGCGACCGTCACCCGTGGCACGACCGAGAAATGGGTGGTCCGCAATGCCGACGGGATGCCGCACAACTTCCACGTCCACGACGTGCAGTTCCGGGTTCTCGACTACGCGGGCGCACCGCCACCACCCGCGTTGACCGGGCCCAAGGACACGATCTTCCTGCCGCCGAACACGACCGCGACGCTGGCGCTGCGCTTCGACGGGCCCGCCGATCCGGACACCCCGTACATGTATCACTGCCATCTGCTCTGGCACGAGGACGTGGGGATGATGGGCCAGTTCGTGGTCGTCGAGCCAGGTCAGCAGGCCACGACGACACCCCCGCGGCACGCGCATTGACTCTTGCCACGCCGACCGGGTCGCGCTAAATTCATCACGTAGTGAATTCAACACTCGATGAATTGAGGCGACCATGTCGCACACCGCACCGCCACCGGTCGCCGTCCGGGTCGACGGCCTGACCGTCACACGCGGGAAACGCACCGTTCTGCACGGCCTCACGCTCGATATCCCGCGCGGTTCGATCACCGGCCTGCTCGGACCCTCCGGCTGCGGCAAGACCACCCTGCTGCGCAGCATCGTCGGCACCCAGATCGTGGAATCGGGCACCGTCACCGTGCTCGGCGACCCGGCGGGCAGCGCCGGGCTGCGCCGCCGGGTCGGTTATGTCACCCAGGCGCCGAGCATCTACCCCGACATCAGCGTCCGCGACAACATCGCCTACTACGCCGCGCTGTACGGACGCGACCGCGACGATGTCGAATCAGCGCTCACCGCAGTCGGTTTGCGTGAGTTCGCGGGCCAGCTCGGCGATCAGCTCTCCGGCGGGCAGCAGACCAGGGCGTCGCTGGCCTGCGCGCTGGTCGGCAAGCCGGAACTGCTGGTCATGGACGAACCGACCGTCGGCCTCGACCCGGTCCTGCGCGTCGAACTGTGGAAGCAGTTCCGCGAATTGGCCGCGGCGGGCACGACCCTGCTCGTCTCGAGTCACGTGATGGACGAGGCCGACCACTGCGATCGGCTGTTGCTCATGCGCGAAGGCAACCTGCTCGCCCAGCTCAGTCCCGACGAACTGCGCGAACGCACCGACGAGCAGAACCTCGAGACCGCCTTCCTCACCCTGATCACGATGGGAGAGAGCGCATGAACACCACTCTGCGCCCCTACACCGCCACCACCGGCCGGATCCTGCGGCAGCTGCGCAACGATCACCGCACCGTGGCCATGATCCTGGTGGTCCCGGCCCTGCTGATGACATTGCTGTACTTCATCTATCAGGACGCGCCGCGAGCGCCGCACGCCCCGCTGACGATGTTCGACCGGGTCGGCATCACCATGCTCGGCATCCTGCCGTTCATCGTGATGTTCCTGATCACCGCCATCGCGATGCAACGCGAACGCACCTCCGGCACGCTGGAGCGGCTGCTCACCACGCCGTTGCGCAAGCTGGATCTGCTCGGCGGGTACGGTAGCGCGTTCTCGCTGGCCGCCGCGGCACAGGCCGCCGTCGCCTGCCTGGTCGCCTTCTGGCTGCTCGGCATGAACGCCGCGGGCAATCCCGGCTGGGTGATGCTGATCGCCATGGTCGACGCGGTCTGCGGCGTGGCACTCGGCCTGCTCGCCAGTGCGTTCGCGCGCACCGAGTTCCAGGCGGTGCAGTTCATGCCGGTGGTCGTGGCGCCACAGATCTTCCTGTGCGGCTTGCTCGTTCCGCGCGATCAGCTGCCCGGGTGGCTGGAGGCGATCAGCAATGTGATGCCGTTGAGTTACGCGGTGGACGCGCTGCAACAGGTGTCGCTGTATCCGGAACCGACCGCGACCATGTGGCGCGATATCGCGGTGGTCGCCGGGTTCGCGGTGGTGGCCCTGTGCCTCGGTGCGGCTACCCTGCGTCGACGGACCCCCTGACGGAACGAGAAGAGAGACAAGCATGAGTGGCGGCGAATCCGGTTCGGGCACAGCCAGATCCGGTCGCACCGGGCGCAGGCCCGGCAATACCGATACGCGCGCGGCGATCCTCGACGCGGCCCGGATCCGATTCGCCGACACCGGTTTCGACAAGACGTCGATCAGGGCGATCGCCGGTGACGCCGACGTCGACCCCGCCCTCGTGCACCACTATTTCGGCACCAAGCAGCAGTTGTTCGCCGCGGTGGTGGAGTTTCCCGCCGATCCGGAGGCGACGCTGAACGCGGTCGACCGCGCGCCGCTCGACGAGCTCGGGCCGACCATCGTGCGCGCGGTGGTCGGGGTATGGGACTCCCCCGCCGGGCCCGGCATCGTCGCGATGGTGCGCAGCATGTTCGGCGGCGGCGAGATGAACCTGGCCCGGTCGTTCCTGCTCCAGGTGGTGCTGGAACGGGTGCGGGTCCGGATCGCCACCCCCGCCGACGACGGCCGGGCGCGGGTGGCGCTGGCGGCCGCGCAGATGGTCGGGGTGCTGACCGCCCGCAAGATCGTCGGGATCGAACCGCTGGCGTCGATGCCGATCGACGAGGTCGTCGCCGCCGTCGGACCCTCGATGCAGCGCTACCTGACCGGTGATATCGGCACCGGCGGTGCGTGATTCAGCGCGAGCGCACCCGGACGATCGCGGGTGGGATGTCGCGCAGGATCGGTAGCGCGGCGAACAGTGACAGGGTCGTGGCGAGCGGACCGTGCGAGGGGCCGTAGGAGCTCACCGTCACCTCCTCGACCGCGGGACTCCACGACCGGACCAGCGCGGCGACCTTGCTCCGCTCGACGCCCCAGGGCATCGGCGGCGCGAGGTAGTCCGGCGTCTTATGGAATCCGCGCATCGTCTTGCGGGAAAACCAGGGTGGGATGGTGTCGAACATCAGCTCGACGCCGGGGAAGCGTTCGAGGATCGCGGCGACCAGGCGGCGCACGTCGTCGGGCTCGAAGTACATGAACAGTCCCTGCGCCGTGACGAAGACGCCGTGCGTGGGATCGACGTGGTCGAGCCAGGTCAGATCGAGCGCGCTGATCGGCAGGTACCGGCACCGCGGGGATGGCGGCAGGAATCGGCTGCGGATCTCGATGGCCTCGGGGACGTCGACGCACAGCCAGTGCACCGCGCCGTCGTCGCAGCGCTGGAACTGGGTTTCCAGCCCGGCGGCGAGTTCGACGACGGTCCCGCCGGGATGGTCGGCCAGCCACGGGCGCAGCGCCTCGTCGAAGCGTGCCGACCGCACGGCGTGGGTGCCGTCGGGTGGCCCGAAGCTTCGCTCGTAGTCGAAGGCGATGGTGTCGTAGAGGCGTTCGCAGTCGGGATCGGTCAGGACCGCGTCGGCACGTTTCACCTCCGACCCGCGGTTGTGCAGGGTCCAGAGCATGGTCAGCGGAACACCGCTCAGGGCTACATCGTCGGACATCGGAGGCACCTTCTTGCGCTCGCCGGACGAAATCTACGTCACCGCCACGGGACGGCAACTGAGGTAACCCTAACTCTGAAGCGGGGCCCGTGGGGACCCTACGTTCGCCGCGCCGATCAGGACTGTGCGGTGAAGAACTCGTGCTCGGCGTCGGTGACGTCGCGGGCCTCGTCGATCAGCAGCACCGGAATGCCGTTGTCGATCGGGTAGGCGCGGCGCAGGCGCGGGTTGTAGAGCACACTCGCGTCCGATTCGGTGCGCACCAGCTGCAGCGGGCCCTTGTCCTGAGGGCAGGCCAGCAGGCTGAGCAGGGTTGCGTCGATGGTGGATTCGTGCGCCATGTCCCTAACCTACCGCGCCCGCCGGAACGAGATGTAGCGGTGCCCGAAGAAGCTGAGCACCGCGACCAGCCCCATCACGATCACCGACGCCGGTGCGGCCGGGAAACCCAGCCCCGTCACCGCCAGCTCCACCAGGATGACGTTGAGGACCAGGCCGCCCACGTTCACACCGCAGAAGGCGACGAAGTCGCGCAGCAGGTGCCCGCGGACCCGGAACACCAGGGTGCGGTGCAGCACGAACGCGACGACCGTACTCACCGCGTAGGCCGCGACCACCGCAAGACCCGGCCTGCCGTCACCGAACACACCCAGCCAGAACACGGCCAGCGCCATGCCGAGCAGGGTGTTGAACCCGCCGACGATCGCGAACGCCAGCTCCTGGCGTTTGACGATCCGCAGCAGCGGGCCCGGCGTCTCGAGCACTCCGGGGGCGGGCGCCGCCTCGGCCGTCATCGCACCGCGTCCACGAGTTCGGCGTCACCGTCGGGGATCGACTCGGCCGCAGGCGCCGCCAGCTCGTCCTCGGGCTTGCGCCCGCGCACGTACAGCCACTGCAACAGCGCGAGGCCGAGCAGGCCGAGGCCGATCGCCGCGCCGCCGATCTTCCAGCCCGGCGGGCGCCAGGTCAGTTCGAGGTCGCCGTTGCGGGTGCCCGCGGGGATATCGACCGCGACGAAGCTCTTGGCGACGACCGTGAACGGCACGTCCTTGCCGTCGATGCTCACCCGGTAGCCCGGCCAGCCCAGGCGCGCGAACACCACGCGGCCGCCGTTCTCCGAGCTGACCCTGACCCGGCTGGTGGTGTCGGTTTCCGACACCGAGACCGCGGTGCCGCCCTCGACCGCCGAGATGCGGCCGTTGCGGGTGGAGATCAGGCCGTTCTCCCGTTCGAGCACCGCGATGTACTTCTCGTGGCCCGGGTAGTCGACCCACTTCCAGCCGCTGGGCGCCTCCTGGTTGCGGGCGTCCGGGTAGAGCGCGCGCTGGAGCACGACGCGGTCGACGTTCATCAAATCGACGATCGTCTTGCCGGTGGACGGTTCGACCGCGAACGCGCGCCGGTAGGCGTCGGGGCAGACGCTGGTGTCCCAGCGCATGCACAGCATGTCGCCGAACCAGTAGTGCCCGTTCGGGGTGTAACCGCTGACGTAGGTGAGCTCGAGATCCTTGGCGTAGTTGCCGAACACCAGCGAGCCGTAAGCGCCGTCGAGCGTGCGCTCCCCCGGCTGGATCAGCGCGCGGTCACCCAGTTGCAGGGTGGTGCCTGCGAAATCGGGGAACGCCGCCATGGCCGCGCCGCGGTCGCTGGGCAGGTTCCAGCTCATCGGCGTCGGCTGGGCGCGGTCGACCTGGAAGTACGCGATCGGGAACACCGCCACGATCGCCAGCGCGACCGCGGCCGTTGTGCCCTTGTTCACCGCGAGCCACACCACCCCGGCGCCGAGCGCGGCGAGGACCAGCGCGGCCACCACGTGGACCACCCAGTTGTGCGGATCGGCCGAGAACGACCGCACCCACAGCAGCCCGATCAGCACCGCGGCGGCGATGCCACGCGGACGCCAATCCTTGAATGTCGCGAACCGGCCGAGCAGCACGCACACCAGCAGCAGCAGACCCAGCGCCACCATCGGCAGCACGCGGGCCGGCCAGCGCAGCGGTCCGATCGTGCCGGGACCGGCGGTCCACATGAGCGCGGCGATCGCGAACAGCGAGATTCCGCTGAGCTCGCGCCACGCGTCCCGCGCCTTACCCCAGTCGATGAACGCCAGCGCCGGGATCAGGAACCAGGCGATGTAGACCACCGGCAGCGGCTGCACATAGCCCCACCACGAGGTGAAGGCAGGCAGCGTCGAGGGCAGGCTCGCGTTCAGCGATTCCGACCACGGCACGGTGAGGAACTGGTCGTTGTTGATCTGGGCGGTGCCACGCCAGGTCACCTTGGCCGACAGCATGCTGGGCAGATAGGTCGCCAGCCCGGCCAGCGCGGCCAGTCCCGAGACCAGCAGCAGTTTCAGCGATGGCCGCCAGGTCTTCTGGTAGATCAGCTCGCCGACCGCGACCGCGCCGATCATCAGACCGGCCTCGACCGCGGGGAAGATGTACTGCACCGAAATCGCCAGATACAGGTACACGAACACCGGGATCGGCCCGCAGTATCCGACCAGCCTGCTCGGGCGCCCTGCGTGGTCACGCTCCGCTACCGCCTCCGGGCGCTGACCGAGCAGGCGGGGACCCCGCGCGTAGCGCACCCCGGACGCCCACGCGTGCACCATCCACGCGGTGCCGGTGAACGCGGTCATCCAGCTGGCCTCGTCGAAGAACAGCAGCCAGCCCGTGAACGGGATCGACACGCCCGCCAGCGCCGCCCACTGCACCTTCGAGCCGTAAGCCAGACAGATCCGGTAGACGCCGAGGCCGAGGATGATCGCGAAGATCAGCTTCACCACGGTCGCGTACAGCACGAGATTGCCGACCGACGGCGCGATCAGATCGATCAGCAGCTGCGGCGGATTCAGCAGTCCCGCTTCTTCGATCGAGTAGTTTCCGGCCATCCAGTGCTCGGGCACCATCACCGGCAGATCACCGTCGCGCAGCCGCCTGCCGAGCATCACCCACAGCGGAACGTACTGGGATTCGGTGTCGTCGGTGTAGAAGTGCCTGGCATTGGCCAGCAGAACCGCGCCGTAGCCCGCGATCACTCCGAGGGAGGTGATCAAGCCCCACAGGTACACGGCACGACGGGGAGGGGTTCTACTTTCCACCACGAGGACCAGACCCTACAGGTAAGCGCCCGCCTCGGCACTGCCGCACGGCACATCCGCCGCGGACCCGCCGCAGCCGCCCGAGCAGCGGAGAACCGCACCACGGGTCGCCATATTCCGATGTTAAAGTGCGCTCACTGTTGGGTTTCTCCGCGTTCTCGCCCTATACACCGAAAGTCGACGATGCCGATTCCTTCCGCACATTCGTCCCGACCCGGCGCAGTCCTGCGTGCCGGTGCGCCCGACCGCGACGGGTCGAGCCCGGTGCATTCGGTATCGGTGGTCGTCCCGGTGTATCGCGGTGAGGAGACGATCGCGGCCCTGGTCGCCGAGCTGGATCGGCTGACCGGTCCGTCCACCTCGACCGGCGGCGCCCGGTTCGCGGTCGAGGAGATCATCCTCGTGCACGACAACGGCCCCGACCGTTCGGATGTGGTGCTGCAGGAACTGGCAGGCGCCTATCCGCAGGTTCGCCCGGTGTGGTTGAGCCGCAATTTCGGTCAGGACGCGGCGACGATCGCTGGCATGGCGGCGGCGCGGGGCGACTGGATCGTCACGATGGACGAGGACGGTCAGCACGACCCGGCGTTCATCGCCGATTTCCTCGACGCGGCGCTGGCCTCGCGCGCGGACCTGGTCTATTCGAAGCCGACGAATACCCGACCGCACGGTTTCCTTCGCAACATCACCTCGCGCGGCTCGAAGATCGTGCTGGCGACGGTGTTCGCGTTCCCGGATTCGACGCGGTTCGAGAGCTTCCGGCTGATCCGTGGCGACATCGGCCGTCAGCTGGCCGAGGTCGCGGCCAACGGCGTGTACCTGGATGTGGCGCTGACCTGGGTGGTCGGCAATGCCGTTCAGGTGCCGGTGGTGTTGCGCGCCGAGGGCCGCGAGGAGTCCGGCTACAACTATCGCCGCCTGTTCTCGCTGTTCTGGAAGATGGTGCTGTGCAGCGGCACTCGCGGTCTGCGCCTGGTGAGCATGCTCGGGGTGACGCTGGCGCTGGCAGGCGTGATCATGGCCGGTGTCGTCATCGTGCAGGCACTGACGCAGGACAATCACGATCCCGAGGGCTGGGCGTCGATCATCGTCGTGCTGCTGCTGTGCTCGGGGGCGACACTGTTCTCGCTCGGCCTGATCGCGGAGTATCTCGGTGTGGCCCTGCACATCCTGGTCGGCAAGCCGCTGTACCTGACCGTCGAGACCCCGACACCGCGCCCGGATACGATGCATGCGCCGGCCGTGAACCATCGAGTCGACGCCGCGGTACCGGCAGCCGCGACGGAGAAGGGCCACCCCGAGTGAGCGACCGGATCATCTTCAGCAGGCCGTTCCGCGCTGCCGCTGAACGCGCCAATCTGCTGACCGTGCTCGATTCCGATCACAGTCACGGCGACGGTCAGTTCACCAAGTCGGCGACGGCCAAGATCAAGGCCATCACCGGCGCCGGGCACGCCCTGCTCACCACGTCGTGCACGCACGCGCTGGAGCTGGGCGCCCTGCTGCTCGAGCTGGGCCCCGAGGACGAGGTGATCGTCCCGAGCTTCGCGTTCACCTCGGCGGCGACCGCGATGGCGCTGCGCGGTTCGACCTGTGTGTTCGTCGATATCGACGAGACGACCGGCAATATCGATCCCGCGGCCGCGGCGGCCGCGATCACCGCACGCACCAAGGCGATCGTCGTCATGCACTACGGCGGTGTCGCCGCCGACATGGAGCCGTTGCTCGCGCTGGCCGCCCAGCACGGTGTGGCGATCATCGAGGACAACGCGCACGGCCTCGGTGGCACGTGGCGGGGCAGGCAGCTGGGCACCATCGGCGCCCTGGGCACACAGAGCTTCCACGACACCAAGAACGTGCACTGCGGCGAGGGCGGCGCGCTGCTGCTCTCGGACGAGATCCTGATGGGCCGCGCGGAGATCATGCGGGAGAAGGGCACCGACCGCGCTCGCTTCCTGCGCGGCCAGGTCGACAAATACTCCTGGCAGGACATCGGCTCGAGCTACCTGCCCAGCGAGCTCAACGCGGCGGTGCTGGACGCGCAGCTGGCCGAGTTCGACACCATCCAGCAGCAGCGTCACCGCGTGTGGGACACCTATGCGGCCGCACTGCCGGATTGGGCATCCCGCAACGATGTGCGCCCGATGACGGTGCCCACCGACCGTGGCCACACCGCGCACCTGTTCTATCTGCGGATGCCGACCGAGGAGAGCCGCGACGGCATCATCGGTCATCTCGCCGAGCGCGGGATCGTGGCGCCGTTCCACTACATCCCGCTGGATTCGAGCCCGGCGGGCCTGAAGTACGGCCGCACCCCGGTGCCGTGCACCCGGTCGGCGAACTTCTCCGCGACGATCGTGCGGCTGCCGCTGTGGCCGCTGCTGAGCGACGCGCAGCTGACCCGCGTGATCGACGCGGTCACCGAGTACCAGGTGTAGCGCTTCGGGCATTGTCAGCGCCCGAAGCGCACGTTCACTCCGGCAGCGACCGCGACAGCACGCGGCGCCTGGCGGTGAGCCCGCCCGTCAGTTGCCGCCGAACAACGCGGCCGCCGCGGCGTCGGTGAGCACCTCGTAGGCGTCGGTCTTCCGGTTGTAGATCCAGGTGGTCGGACCCGCCTTCGGCAGACCGGCAGCCTGGACCGCCGTGGCGGAGGGCCGGAAGCTGGTGCTGCGCGGGATCTCGTCGACGACGTAGACAAGATCGGGTCGCTGATCGGCGGCCAGTGCCCGCATCGCCTCGGTGACGTCACCCGGTTCGATCTTGAAGCCCTTGCGCACGCTCAGCGCGGCGGCAGCCAGGATGCCCGACGGGGTCGTCAGCCCGTACGCGACCTCCATGTCGACGGGGGTGATGTCGTTGAGCACGTCCACGATCGGCTGGGTGAACACCGGACCGCGCGCGGTGCGGATCACCGTGTCGCGGCGGTCGACCAGCCAGTAGTCGCCGTCGCTGTCGCGCCGGAACAGGTTCTCCGTCGGCCACCACGCGTCACCGGCCCGGAAGACGCCGCGCAGCCCACCGTCGGACAGGTCGCCGCCGTCGACCGATTTGCCGAGCAGCAGGCCCGGCTCGTTGTCGGCGCAGCGCCGCGCGAAGCCGTCGTCGCCGACGCGGATCTGCTCGGTGACCGGGTCGTAGGCGACCAGCTCGACATGCGCGGTACCCGGCACCGGCCTGCCCTTGGAGCCGATCTTGGCGCCGGGCACATTGGCCAGCACCACGTCGCCGTCGATCGAGGCGTAGAACTCGAGCACCCTGGCCGGCGCGAACTGCTCGACGGTGCGCCGCCACAGCCCGGCGGGCATGCCGGAGCCGATGAACAGCCGGATCGGATGGTTGTGCCCCGCCGGGAAGACCTGCGCGTCGAGCAGGTCGCGCAGCATCGTCCAGGTGTAGGTGACGACGGTGACGCCGTAGCGGTGCACTTCCTCGGCGAAACGGCCCGGCTCCATGTCCACCGGCCTGGCCAGCGCGATCCGGCTGCCACCGGCGATCGCACCGCCGAGGCTCACCAGCAGACCCGACGAATGATGCAGCGGCGCAAGGCAGTACACGGTGTCACGACGGTCGAGATCGGCCGCGCTCGCGGTGCCGAAGGCCGACAGGGCCCACCGGTGGTTGGTGATGTACTTGGCCTCGAGCCGGTCACCGGTGCCGATGACGAGGATGAACGCGAGCTCGCGAGCCAGACCGGGGTTCGGCCGGTACCAGGCAGGCACCCGCACCCGCGACGGATCGATCTGCTCGAGGTCGATCACCCGATCGCCGGTCGGCACCACCAGCTTCCTGGTGTCACCACCACCGAGCACCAGCACGCGCGCGCCGGTCGCGATGGCGGTGCGCAGGTTCTCCGGGTCGGTGATCAGCGTCTGTACGCCGGTCAGCTCCATGGCCCGGTCGAGTTCGGCGCCGGGCGCGAGCAGCACCGCGACGGCGCCGAGGCGCGAGAGCGCGGCGACAACGGCCAGCGCACTGGGCCTGGTCTCCATGACGACGCCGACCCGGGTGGCGGGCCGGATGCCGACGGAGATCAGCCCGCGCACGACATTGTCGATGCGGACCTCGACCGCGGCATTGGTGTGCACGCGGTCGTCGAAGAGGAACAGATCCTTCTGCGGCGCCCGCTTGGCGTGCTCGCTGAGCAGCTTGCCCAGCGAGATCCGGGTGTGCGGCTGGATCATCCCGAGCCGGGTCAGCCGCGGCAGGGCGCGCGCCGCCTCACCCGCCATCTCGACCGAACCGCGAATCGTATTGCTGGCGATGCCTTCCAGCGCCTTGCCGACACCGGCGCCCGCCTCGGCCAGGGTGGCCGCGGTGTGCACCACCCGGGTCGCCGCGGTGCGGGGCGCGTTGCTCGGCACGTGCTCCTGCATCGGCACGATCTGCTCGGGCAGGGTGCCGTTGCCGTCCATCCAGGCGATCCAGTCGCGCACCATCGGCCAGGTGTGGTTGGTCGCGATCGAACCGGCGACGAGCCCGAAATGCCCTGCCACCAAGCTGGCTTCGTACACCTCGGCATTGGGCGCCGCCCGCACGATGCCGCGCACCGCGGCGGGCTGGCCGATATCGTCGACCTCGCCGACGAACGCCAGGATCGGGCACTTCAGCTCGGCGAGCGAGACCGGGTGATCACGGATCACGAAGCCGCCCAGCATCATCCGGTTGTGCGCGACGAACTGCTTGAGCAGATCGGCGGCCGCGGGACCCGAATACCCCACCCAGCCATCGTTGTTGAGAAAGCGTCGCTGACGTTCCTTGGGCAGCAACGCTTCCCGGTCGTGCAGCTGCAAAAGGAAGTCGATCCGCGACTTGGCGGTCTTGACCGGGTCGAGCATCTGGAAGCCGATGCGCACCATGGATTCGGTGATCGGCAGCCGGTACATCACGTGGTCGGCCAGGAAATCGGCGACCTCGGACACCACGCCGTAGGGCAGCCCGAACGGCATCCCCGCGACGATGTCGACCGGACTGCCGAAGGTGACGATGGAGGCGACGCCCTTGCCGTACCGGTAGGCGGTGGTCTGGTAGGCGAACATGCCGCCCTGCGAGTACCCCATCAGGTGCACCTGCGCGCCGGTGGCCTCGCAGACGGTGTCGATGGCCGAGTTCACCGCGAGCACATGGTCGGCCAGGTCACGTTCCCAGCCGCCCTCCTCGGTGGCCGGCGAACCGAAATCGATGACCCAGCAATCGATTCCGCTCGCGTGCAGGATGCCGACGGCGCCGCCCGCCGCGTTGACATCCCAGATGTCCGCGTTCACCATCAGCGGCGGCACCAGCAGCGCCACCGGACGCCCCGCCGCCGTATCGTCGGGGAAGTAGTGACGCAACCGGTACATGCGTCTGCGCTCGACGACCTCGAAGGGCGAGGACTCGACATCGTGTGCCAATCCGCCGAAGCGGATCACCTCCAGCCCGTTCTGCGCGGTAGCCAGCAACCGCTGCATAGAACCGACCACACCTTTTGGACTGATATCCACCGTTCCCACCTGGCCTACCCTGCTGAAAGTGACACACCTCACACACCCCGATGTGCTCATATGAGCTAACCACACCGGACCTCCATTATGTGTCGCCTGTGACAGGCCGCATGTTCCGGCGATTCGGGTCACACTCGCTGTTCAGCGGCCCATCACATTGACGTAGACACTGTCGAATGGCTCGCTGCTCACGCTGAGGTCACCGCGGAACGGATAATCCAGCGCGGCGATCAGGAAGATCATCGCGCCGAGGAAGAAGGCGAACAGCCCGCCGAGTACCAGGTGCGCGTGCTTGCCCAGGCAGAACAGGCACAGCAGCACCAGGTTCACCACGCCGCCGACCAGGATCGTCCACCAGAGCACATCGGGGATGCCGCCCTTGGTGGCGTTGATCCGGTGCCTGCGGTCGGAGTCGAACCGGGCGAACTGGTCGATCGTGGCGGCGTGCACGATCTCCTCCGCGCTGTTCGACGGATGGAACTCGAGCAGATGTCCCTGGAACCGGGTCACCAGCGCGGTGCCGCCGATGGGTTCCCGACCTTGCTGCAGGGCGGGCCAGACGACGTCGAGCACGTCGCGGGTGTAATCGGCGAGGTCGTCGCGCAGCAACTCCCGGTACGGCTCCGGATAGGCGCTCACCTCACGGTAGAGGGTGCCGACCGCCGCGGCCTCGTCGGCGACGCGACTCTGCGCCGCGTCGTAGGACTCGTAGGTGGCCGCCGCGATCAGCCCGAGCAGCAGACCGTAGAACACGCCGCCGACGGTGAGCACCATCGTGACGGTCTCGTTCCAGCCGGGCTCGGGGCCGAAGGCCCGCTGGACGGCCCGCCGGCTGAGCAGAATCGCCGTCACCGTGAGGCCGACGGCAGTGCCGGTGATGAGGAGGAAGTCCAGCCAGATCGGAAGCGCGTATATCCAGGTGAACATGATTCGACGATATCTACTCCGCGCCCGATTCCGGCGGCGATCCGCGATTCATCCCAGGACATCCATCGGGCCGCAATCGCTTCCCGCGCAAGGGTTCTCCCGGTCAGAGCCATGTTTTCCCGATTAGCCCGCACGCGGCCGCCTCGACGCCCTACCATCGTTGTTGTCCGGAACGTACTGGCACGCACCAAATCTCGTGTAACCCCGTTTCACACGCGCAGCCTCTTCCGCGCAGGACCATTCGCTTCGCACCGTTACCCACCCCCCAGCCTGTCACGCATCGTCGCGCCGCACAGGCTGATCGGCCGTGCCGATATCCGCCCCGAGGTGAGGAACTACATGACCATCGAAATGCCGCTGCCCACAGAGAATTCCGTGCGCAAGAGTCTCAGCACCACTGCGGCGCATCAGCTGGCGCACACCACCAAATCCGAGCCGCAGATGCAGGGCATCAGCTCCCGCTGGCTGTCACGCGCGCTGCCATGGGTGCAGGTCGCGGGTGGTATCTATCGCGTCAACCGCAGGCTCACCCACACCCTCGGCAACGGCGAGGTCGAGTTCGTCGTCGACGGCTCGCGCGCCAGGGTGATCCCGCAGGAATTGCGCGAACTCCCCGCCCTGCGTGCGGTGGACGACGACGAGTTGCTGCGACCGCTCGCCGACAATTTCGTGCAATACGATCTCGATCCCGGCACCGTTGTCGCCGAATTCGGGAATCCGATGGATCAGGTCATTCTCGTCGTCCACGGAAAACTCGCCAAGCTGGGTTCCGGTGAATACGGCGAGGCCACCAAACTCGGCCTCCTCGCCGGCGGCGACTTCTACGGCGAGGACATGCTCACCGACCCGTCGGCGATCTGGCCGGAAACCGTGAAAACGGTGACCAGGACGACCATTCTCTGCCTGCCCAGGCAATCGTTCGAAGAATTCCTCGACATGAATCCAGAACTGGCCCGGATCCGCGACGATGCCGCCCAGACGCCACGCCGGAATCAGAATTCCAAAGGCGAGGCCGATATCGAGATCTCCTCCGGCCATTCCGGCGAACCGCTGCTCGAAGGCACGTTCGTCGACTACGACGCCAGCCCCCGCGAATACGAACTCGGCCTGGCACAGAGCGTGCTGCGGGTACACACCCGCGTGGCCGATCTGTTCAACGACCCGATGAACCAGATCGACCAGCAGCTGCGCCTGACCGTCGAAGCGCTCTACGAGCGGCGCGAGCACGACCTGGTGAACAATCCCGAGTTCGGCCTGCTGCACAACTGCGATCTCAAGCAGCGCATCACCACCGAATCGGGCCCGCCGACCCCCGACGACATGGACGAGCTGCTGAGCATGCGCCGCGGCACCAAGTTCTTCCTCGCCCATCCCAAGGCGATCGCCGCGTTCGGCCGCGAATGTTCGCGCCGCGGACTGTATCCCGATCCGGTGGAGTTCCAGGGATCTCGGGTGCCCGGCTGGCGTGGGGTGCCCATCCTGCCGTGCGGCAAGATCCCGGTGAACGGCACCCAGACCACCTCGATCATGGCCATGCGCATCGGCGAGAAGGATCAGGGTGTGGTCGGATTGCACCAGACCGGCATTCCCGACGAGTACGAGCCGAGTTTGAACGTCCGGTTCAAGCAGATCGATGACCAGTCGATCATGTCGTACCTGGTGAGCTGCTACTACTCGGCCGCGGTCCTGGTCCCCGACGCGCTCGGCGTACTCGACGGCGTGCGCGTCGCGCGCCAGGCCGACTGATCGGCGCGGACCGTGTCGATCCTCACCAGGGCAGCCGCCCCGCACGCGGGCACCGAGCTCGCCGCCACGGTGGCGGCCCTGCTGCACGACGCGACGGCGCCTGCCGACCTGTTCCCCCTGCTCGGCACGGCGGCATCCACGCTCCCGCACCGGATCTCGCCACCGAAGCCGCCCGTCCGTGAACCGCTGCGCCTGCTCGGTCCGACCGGGCTCGGCACCACTTCCCTGTGGCGCAGCGCCGTTCCCTCCAGCCCGCAAGCCGGTGCACCGCAAACGATTCCGACCCTCTACTGTCCACCACCCGAACGCGACGACCCAGCGCTGGCCGAGGCCGTCAACACCGGCCTGCTCGCCTGGGCCGCCCAGATCGGCCTCTACGAAGGCCGCCTCGACGAGCTGGACAAGGCCGATTTCGGTCGGCTGATCATGCTCGCCCATCCCGATTGCGACGACCCCGACCGGCTGCTGGCCGCCGCCCGCTGCGCCGTCTCGGAATGGGCGGTAGACGACTACTACTGCGAGGAGGACGCCCCTGGCGACACCGCACCCGACGGCACACCGTCCAGCGCCGCCGCCGAACTCGGGCCACGGCTCGAACTCGCCGCCGCCGCCATGGACCCAGCCCATCTGCCCGCGCGGTACGCGCCCCGGCTCGAACAGGCCATGCAGGCCGATCCGATCCTGCGCGCGTTCCGGACGTCGTTCGCGCACCTGGCGGGGTACGCGAGCCCGGCGCAGCTGGCCAGGTTACGCACCGAGATCGCGGGCTGGTTCATCGCGCTCGGCGCCGAGGCCGGCTGGCGCACCGCGGATCGGATGCCACCGGTCTGGGAGTACCTGACCAATCGTCAGCCGCACAGCTTCCTGCCGTGCATGGCGCCGATCGACGCCGTCGGCGGCTACGAACTCGGCGCTCCCGAGTACACCGATCCGGCTGTCCGGCGGGTCACCACCACTGCCGCACTGGCCGCCCAGATGGTGAACGACCTGTATTCGATGGCGCGCGAGGACCTTTCGGGTGGCAGGGAATTCAACCTGCCGACGGTCCTCGCCGCCGAGGAGGGCTGCAGCCGCGCCGACGCGGTACTGCGGACCGCGCAGATCCACGACGAACTGATGCACCGCTTCGAACGGGAAGCGGCCCCGCTCGCCGCCGCCGGCTCACCCCAGCTGCGCCGCTTCCTGGCCGGCCTGTGGGCCTGGATGGGCGGAAATCGCGCCTGGCACGCCGGCAGCCGCCGCTACCACGACATCGCTCCAGGAGAGGACGACCGATGACCATCGCGAACCCCCGCACCGAACGCACCGTCCTGCGGACCACCTACCAGCGTTCCGTCGCGGCGTACTGGAACAACAACCCGAACGACGACCGGGTCAACACCAAACTGGGCGAGGTCGACGGTCTCTACCACCACCACTACGGCATCGGCGCGCCCGATTGGTCGGTCATCAAGGGCCCCGAGAAGACCAGGCAGGACCGCATCGTGCGCGAACTGCACCGGCTCGAGACCGCCCAGGCCGACTACCTGCTCGACCATCTCGGCCCCATCCAGACCGCCGACCGCCTCGTCGACGGCGGTTCGGGACGCGGCGGCACCAGTTTCATGGCCGCGGACCGCTTCGGCTGCCAGGTCGACGGTGTCTCCATCTCCGAGTACCAGGTCGGCTTCGCCAACGACCAGGCCGCGGAACGCGGTATCACCGACCGGGTCCGGTTCCACTTCCGCAACATGCTCGACACCGGCTTCGCCGACGAGTCGGTCCGCGGCATCTGGACCAACGAGACCACCATGTACGTCGATCTGTTCGACCTGTTCGACGAATTCGCGCGACTCCTGGAACCCGGTGGGCGGTATGTGTGCATCACCGGCTGCTCCAACGACGTCACCGGTGGCCGCTCCGCCTCGGTCAGCTGGATCGACGCGCACTACGGCTGCATGATCCATCCCCGCAGCGAGTACTTCCGCGCACTCTCCGACAACGGTCTGATCCCCACCACCGTCGTCGACCTCACCCCCGACACCATCCCGTACTGGGAGCTGCGCACCCATTCCGAGCTCGCCACCGGCGTCGAGCAGCCGTTCCTCACCGCCTACCGCGAGGGGAGCTTCCAGTACCTGATGATCGTCGCCGATAAGGTAGCCAGGTGACCGAACAGCTCGCCGACCCGTCGATCGACCGCGAAGCCATGCCCGTCGAGCTGGTCGACGACACCGGTGTTGCGATCGGAGCGTGCTCGGTGGCCGATGCTCATCGGCCACCGGGCGCGCTCCACCGCGCCTTCTCGGTGCTGCTGTTCGATCGGCACGGGCAGGTGCTGATCCAGCAGCGCGCCGCGGTCAAGACCCGCTTCCCACTGCAGTGGGCCAACACCTGCTGCGGGCATCCCGCGCCCGGTCAGCCGGTGATCGAGGCGGCGGCGATCCGGCTGCGCGAGGAGTTCGGCCTCGCGGCCGACCTCACCGAGGTCGGGACCTTCCGCTACCGCGCCGGCGACGAGACGACGGGCCGGGTCGAACACGAATACGACCACGTCCTGATCGGCGTGGTGGGCGATGTGACGCCCCAGCCCGACCCGGCCGAGGTCGGTGCCTGGGCGTGGCTCACCCCGCAGGCCCTGCGGGGTGAGCTGGCCGACGACCCCGGCAGGTACACGCCGTGGCTGGCCGAGGTGCTCGATATCGCCGACCACGCGCACACCGCGCACCGGACGTAGCCCCTACCCTCCTTGCTGTCTTTCGAACAGCTCGCTGTCCACCCCACCCAGTGAGCTCATTCCGGATAGATGCGCATATCTATATCTGTCAATGTCTAGTGTTCTTGGTTAAATCACAGGCTCGCCACAGTCGCCGACCAGGCCGGACGCGCACCCTGGACCGGGAACGATTCCGCAGAAGGTGAGTGAGGTAGCGATGGTCGAGGTCGAGATCAACGACGACACCGTGACGGTCCATGTGCTCGGTGGTCATCGCCTACTCGCGCTGCGGCAGCAGGTCGTGATCGACCGTGCTGCCATCACCGGCATCACCCCCGCCGAGGTGGACCTGCGCCCGCCGTGGGTGCGCGCGCCCGGCACCTTCATCCCCGGCGTGATCGCCGCGGGCGTCTATCGGGGAAAGGGCCGGAAAGAGTTCTGGGACACCACTTTCGGTGGCAGCGCGGTGCGCATCGACCTCGACGGGCCCGATTTCACCCGACTGGTCGTCGATGTCGACGACCTCGACGGTGTGCTCAGCGCACTGTCGGGCGAATCCATCAGCGTCTGAACGATCACCGTATCGACCGGTCCCGTGGGCCGGGTGGCATGCTCGAACGATGGGAGTTTCGACAGCGCAGTCGGTGGATCGCCGTTTCGTCAACCTGGTCGCGATGTTCGACCGCCTCTTCCGCAAGCCGTCGCACGGCGGTGGCGCCTTGTGCGTGTATCTGCACGGTGAGCCGGTGGTCGATGTGTGGGCAGGCTACGCCGGCCCCGGCGTGCCCTGGGCGGCGGACACGGTGGCGCTGGCCTTCTCCACCGGAAAAGGCGTGGCCTCCACGGTGATCCATCAGCTCGCCGAGCGCGGGCAGCTCGACTACGACACCGCGGTGGCCGAATACTGGCCCGAATTCGCCGCGGCGGGCAAGGCGCACATCACCGTGCGCGACGTGCTCACCCACCGCGCCGGTCTGCACCGGCTGCGGGGCCTGCTGCCCGGGCCCGCCGACCGTTTCCTCGACGACGAGGCCGTCACCGCCGCGCTGGGCGCGGCCACCCCCGATCCCCGGCACCGGATCACCAGCGGCTATCACGGCATCAGCTACGGGCACCTGGCCGCCGAGCTGGTGCGGCGGGTGACCGGGCGTGAGTTCGTCGACGTCGTCCGCACCGAACTCGCCGAACCCCTTGGTGCCGAAGAACTCTGGTTCCGGGTGCCGAAGGAGGAGCGGCATCGCATCGCCACCACCTTCCCGCGGCTGCGGGCGGCGGGCATGGAGTGGGACCGGGGTTCGGACCTGCTCACCCGCACCCGGTACGCGGCCGCGGCGGAAACCACCCCGCGCGGTTTCGCCGACCTCATCGTCGACCCGCGCGTGCACGATTCGGTGATGCCCGGCGTGAACGGCGTCTTCTCGGCCCGTGCCCTGGCCCGCGTCTACGCCGCACTCGCCAACGGCGGCGAACTCGACGGCACCCGCATCCTCGACCCCGGCTCGATCCGCCGCGCCGCCACCCGCCAGATCTTCACCCCGGATTACGTGCTGGCCTTCCGCATCCCGTGGGCACTCGGTTTCCACGGCGTCCCGATGAAACCGTCCAAGGCCGACCCGATTTCGGCCTTCGGCCACTTCGGCCTCGGCGGTTCCGGCGCCTTCGCCGACCCCGAGACCGGTCTGTCCCTCGCCTTCGTCACCAACCGGCTCGGCGGCAAACTCACCCCCCTCGGCGACGCCCGCCTCACCCGCCTCGGCACCACCGCCCACAACATCGCGAAAGCCGACAGGCTCCGCTGAGACCCGATGCAACGCCATACCTCCGCTCCCCCGCGCCCGCCACGCCCGCAACACCTGCCGTTGTGAGCTGGTTCCGGGCTGTAGCCTTGTGCGTGCATTTCTGATTGTTCTCGACGCTGACACCTTCGACTCGAGGAGTGCACAGATGGCGAACGACCAGCAGGCTCAGCGACTGATAGAGCAACTCGATGTCTCCGGTGACACGCTCGACAGGTCGGCCCTACCGTCCCGATAACTCGTCGGGTGCGCGTTGCCTCGGTCCGCGATACCTGAAGAATCGAGTTCGGTGATGCGTCCAACTGGGATCGATGCCGGTGCGGTACTGCCGCTGCGTGTCGTGATCGGCAGTCGAATCGAGCAGATCGAGCGAGCGCACGCCCGACTCACGCCGATCCTGCACGGCCTGTGGGGCGACGATTCTGCGGTCTGGCCGATCGAACTGGCGGTACACGAAGCGGTGATCAACGCGATCGAACACAGTGGTGGCGACGGTAATCCGGACGCCACGGTCGAGATCACCCTCGATATCGAGGACGACGAACTACTGATCGAGATCAGCGACCAAGGACCGGGATTCGACCCTGATATCGTGCCCGATCCGCGCCTCCCCGAGGGAGTGCTCCGCGCGTCGGGGCGCGGTGTGCTTCTCATGCGCACAGCCGTCGATTCCCTCGAGGCCGCCCACGGTCCGCAAGGGCGGTTCACACTCACCCTGCGCACCAAGCTCCCCCGCTCCGTTGCGGAGGGAGTACCACCACACAGAGGAGGGTTCCATGGAGATCAAAGAGCGTAGCGTCAACGGCGTCACCATCCTGGATCTGACCGGGAATCTCGAAATCGGTGTGGGCGACGTTCAGCTCAGGGAGAAGATCCGGATCCTGATCAACACCGGGAAGAAGCAGATCCTGCTGAACCTCGCAGCTGTGCGTCGCATCGATTCCTCTGGACTCGGCGAATTGGTAGCGAGCTACACGACCGTCACCAACAACGGCGGGACACTCAAACTGGTCAGCTTGCCCGACCGTGTTCGGGATATCCTCATGATCACCCAACTCATCACGGTGTTCGAAACCTACGACATCGAGCAGGAAGCTATCAACTCCTTCTGACCTCGCCGGCGACACTCGGGGCGGTACGTTCGGCCCATGGAGATCGTCGGGCTCGAGCGGATCGAGGCGGCCGCGCGGCTGCTGGCACCGGTGATTCGGCGTACGCCGACCGTGGGATCGCGGGTGTTGTCGGAGCGGGTCGGTGCGCAGGTGCTGCTCAAATGCGAGAACCTGCAGCGCACCGGGTCGTTCAAGCCGCGTGGCGCCTACAACCGAATCGCGAACCTGCCTGCGGCGGAGCGGGCGCGCGGCGTGGTGGCGGCGAGCGCCGGCAATCACGCGCAGGGAGTGGCGTGGTCGGCGGCGGAGCTCGGGATCACGTCGACGGTGTTCATGCCGATCGGGGTGTCGCTGCCGAAGCTGGTCGCGACCCGCGCCTACGGGGCCGAGGTGCATCTGGTGGGTGACTCCGTCGACGAATCCCTGCTCGCCGCACAGGAATTCGCCGAGCGCACCGGGGCGACCCTGATCCACCCGTTCGATCATCCCGATATCGTCGCCGGTCAGGCGACGGTCGCCCTGGAAATCCTCGAGCAGGTTCCCGATGTGAGCACGGTCGTCGTGCCGACCGGTGGTGGTGGTCTGCTCGCGGGTGTCGCGGCGGCGTTGCACGCGGTGGCGCCGCAGGTTCGGGTGATCGGCGTGCAGGCGGCCGAGGCGGCGGCGTGGCCGGATTCGCTGGCGGCGGGTAAACCGATTCGGGTGCCGCGGATGGCGACGATGGCCGACGGCATCGCGGTGGGGCAGCCGGGTGCGGTGCCGTTCGCCCACGTCGCCGAGTTGGTGTCCGAAATCGTCACCGTGGACGAAGACTCCTTGTCCAAGGCGCTGCTGCTCTGTCTCGAACGGGCCAAACTCATCGTCGAACCCGCGGGTGCGGCGGGAGTCGCCGCGCTCCTCGCCACCGACCTCGGCGACCTGCCCGGCCCGGTCGTGACCATCCTGTCCGGCGGAAATATCGACCCGCTGCTGCTCACGCGAGTGATCGGCCACGGTCTCAGCGCGGCAGGCCGCTATCTGGCCATGCGCGTCACCATCGCCGACCGGCCCGGCGCACTGTCTGCGCTGCTCGGCGTCGTCGGCCGCGCGGGCGCGAGCGTGGTCGACATCGTCCACTCCCGCACCGGCATGTGGCTGGCCGTCGACGAGGTCGAGGTCTCGCTCACCGTCGAAACACGCGGCCCGGCCCACCGCGACGACGTCCTGGACGCGCTCCGCGACGCCGGATTCCGAGTCCACGCGGAGCTGTAGCCGCTATTGCCGCAGCGCCTTGATCGGACCGCGGCGCCACCTTCCCGAGTCAGCGTGCCCCGTGGCTCCAGTATCAGTGCGCGCCACCGAGCTCGAGGGCCAGCACCCCGAGGATCACCAGTCCGATTCCGCCGACCTGTGTCAAGGTGAGCTTCTCCCCCAGGAACAGCACACCGATCGCCGCGATCGCGGCCACACCCACCGCCGACCAGATCCCGTAGGCGACCCCGATCGACATCCCCCGCTTCAGCGCCTGGGACAGGAAGAAGAACGCGGCACCGTAGCCGATCACCACGACGATCGAGGGCACCGGTTTCGTGAAGCCTTCCGACAGCTTCAGCGACACCGTCGCCGTCACCTCGGTGGCGATGGCCAGGGCCAGGAAGAGCAGGGTCATGGCCGCAGAGTAGTCAACCTCAGCGCAACCAGGCGCGGGCGTCGTCGGCGGTCTTGCGGACCTCGTCGAGCTGCTCGGCGACGCGGATGCCTGCGGTGCCGCCACGCGCATTGCGCGAGGCGATGGAGCCGTGGACCGTGAGCACTTCGCGCACACCGGCGGTCAGGGACGGGTCGACGGCGGCGAACTCTTCGTCGGTCAGTTCGTCGAGGCCGACACCGCGTGCCTCGGCGGCCCGCACGCACGCACCGGCCGCTTCGTGGGCGACGCGGAACGGAACGCCTTGGCGCACCATCCATTCCGCGATATCGGTGGCGAGGGTGAATCCGGCGGGGGCGAGTTCGGCCATCCGGTCGGTGTGGAAGGTGAGGGTGCCGACCAGGCCCGCGATGGCGGGCAGCAGCAGTTCGAGCTGAGCGACCGAGTCGAACAGGGGCTCCTTGTCCTCCTGCAGGTCCCGGTTGTAGGCCAGCGGCTGCGCCTTGAGGGTGGCCAGCAGACCGGTCAGGTTGCCGATCAGGCGACCCGCCTTGCCGCGGGTCAGCTCGGAGACGTCGGGGTTCTTCTTCTGCGGCATGATCGACGAGCCGGTGGACCACGCGTCGGCCAGGGTGACGTAGCCGAATTCCGGTGTGCTCCAGATGATGACTTCTTCGGCCATCCGGCTCAGGTCCACGCCGATCATGGCGAGCACGAAGGCGGCCTCGGCGGCGAAATCACGCGCGGAGGTGGCGTCGATCGAATTGGCCGCCGACGCAGCGAAATTCAGCTCGGTGGCGATCTGCTCGGGATCGAGGCCCAGCGAGGAACCGGCCAGTGCGCCCGAACCGTACGGCGAGATGGCGGCGCGCTTGTCGAAATCGCGCAGGCGTTCCAGGTCGCGCAGCAGCGGATGCGCGTGGGCGAGAAGGTGATGCGAGAGCAGCACCGGCTGCGCGGCCTGCAGGTGGGTCTTGCCCGGCATCACCGCGTCCGGGTGGGCGGCGGCCTGGGCGACGAGCGCGTCGACCA
This sequence comes from Nocardia sp. NPDC057663, assembly GCF_042799895.1. NCBI lineage: Bacteria > Bacillati > Actinomycetota > Actinomycetes > Mycobacteriales > Nocardiaceae > Nocardia > Nocardia sp. NPDC057663. The sequence goes on from NZ_JBHVHX010000020.1 coordinate 31,742, forward strand.
CGTCGAGCACACCGGCGGCGACCCGGCGCACACCGTCACGCAGCCACATCCGGAACAGGGTGGCCACCTGGTCGTTGCGCGAACGGCCTGCCCGCAGCCGGCCGCCGAGCTCGGTGCCGACCCGCTCGATCAGGCCACGCTCGAGCGCACCGTGCACGTCCTCGTCGGAGTCGGCGGGACCGTAGGCGCCCGAGGCGACGTCGGCGGCGAGCGCGTCCAGGCCGGCCAGCATGCCGGTCAGGTCGTCGTCGGAGAGCAGCCCCGCCTTGTGCAGCACCCGGGCGTGCGCCTTGGAGGCGCGGATGTCATAGGGAGCCAGCGCCCAGTCGAAATGGGTCGACTTGCTCAGCGCCGCCATCGCCTCGGCCGGGCCGGACGCGAACCGCCCACCCCAGAGCGCACCTTCGTTGGTTCCACTGCGGGTCATCGTGTGCCCTCTCCTGGGTGTCGGCGGTTACGGCGCAGAACGGCTGCCACGCACAGACGGGCAACCGCATCGAGCCTACGGTTGGCGCCTGATCTAGCGAGAACATGGGTAACTCACCGGGCACGCCCAGAACAGGCGTTGCGCTTCAGGTGAGCCCGATAGGAATAACGGCCACCTCCCCACGACCGGCAAAAGTCGCGGGGAGGCGGAACAGCCTTACTTACTTCTGGTTCAGGTCGCGGCGGGCGGCGACCTTCGAGGACAGGCCGTGGATCTGCACGAAGCCCTTGGCCAGCGACTGGTCGAAGGTGTCGCCCTCGTCGTAGGTGGCCAGGTTGAAGTCGTAGAGCGACTGCTCGGAGCGGCGGCCGTTGACCACGGCGGAACCACCGTGCAGCACCATCCGGATGTCGCCGGTGACGTGCTGCTGGGTGTCCTGCACGAACGCGTCGAGCGCGCGCTTGAGCGGGGAGAACCACAGGCCGTCGTAGGCCAGCTCGCCCCAGCGCTGCTCGACCTGGCGCTTGTAGCGGCCCAGTTCGCGCTCGATGGTGACGTTCTCCAGGGCCTGGTGCGCGGTGATCAGCGCGATGGCGCCCGGCGCCTCGTAGATCTCGCGGCTCTTGATGCCGACGAGCCGGTCCTCGACCATGTCGAGGCGGCCGACACCCTGGCGACCGGCGCGGGTGTTCATCTCCTCGATGGCCTGCAGCACGGTGACCTGGCGGCCGTCGATGGCGACCGGCACACCCTTGTCGAAGGTGATGATGACCTCGTCGGGCGCCTCGAAGTTCACCGTCGGGTCGGCGGTGTAGTCGTAGACGTCCTTGGTCGGCGCGTTCCACAGGTCCTCGAGGAAGCCGGTCTCGACGGCGCGGCCCCACACGTTCTGGTCGATCGAGAACGGCGACTTCTTGGTGACGTTGATCGGCAGGTTGTTCTGCTCGGCGAAGGCGATGGCCTTCTCGCGGGTCCAGGCGTAGTCGCGGACCGGGGCGATGACCTCCAGGTCGGGCGCCAGGGCGCCGATGCCGACCTCGAAGCGGACCTGGTCGTTGCCCTTGCCGGTGCAGCCGTGCGAGACGGTGGTCGCGTTGTGGAACTTCGCGGCCTCCACCAGGTGCTTGACGATCAGCGGGCGGCTGATGGCCGAGACCAGTGGGTACTGGCCCATGTACATGGCGTTGGCCTGAATGGTGGGCAGGCAGTACTCGTCGGCGAACTCGTCGCGCGCGTCGACCACGATGGCCTCCACGGCGCCGCAGTCCAGTGCGCGCTGGCGCACCACGTTCATGTCCTCGCCACCCTGGCCCAGGTCGATGGCCACGGCCACCACCTCGGAACCGGTCTCCTTCGCGATCCAGCTGATGGCGACGGAGGTGTCAAGCCCACCGGAGTAGGCGAGTACGACGCGATCGGACATGTCTGTTGTGCTCCTCGAAGTGTGTACGTCATCTGCACGGGCTGCCTCGAGCAGTATGAATGCTCCGGCAGCCGGTTCGGCTCGCGCCGCTGCTGCAAATGATTATGCACGATGATGCAATCTCATTCATACCCGGGGGTAGTGCCGCCTCGGATCACTCCAGGCGCCCCACCGAAAATGCCTACCACCTGCAGAGACGCCATCGCAGCAACTTGGCAGCAAGCACTTCCTGTGAGACGCTGGTCACACAGCCACCCATCGGTCGGGGTCGAGGAGTGAACATGCAGCAGCTACGTGATTTCGCCCAGGCGAACTACGACCTGATCGGGGCCGTCGTCATCGGAGTCGGCAATTTCGGGTTGACGGTCGCCAAGCTGGTCATCGACCTCGGCACGCCGATCCTCCAGGGCTATTTCGCCTGACCCGCCGAGTCCGTACCAGTACAGGGAGCACACCATGGTCGACGCGATCCTGCAGTTTCTGTCCGACCACTACGAATCCGGCGCCACCACCGGCCTGGCCATCGGACGGGTCCTCTTCGATCTCTCCGCACCCCTGGCCCTGGCGATCCTGAATTTCCTCGCTTCCTGATCACCGGATCGAACGACGCCGGCTGTCGAGCGACGCACGCACCTGCGGCCAGTCCTCGCTGGTGATCGAGAACAGCACGCTGTCGCGCACCGTGCCGTCGCTGCGCCGGAAATGCCGCCGGAGGGTGCCCTCGTATCGGGCGCCGAGCCGCGCGATCGCCTGTTGCGAACGCTGGTTGCGGACATCGGTTTTCAGCTGCACCCTGCCGACGCCGAGCGTGTCGAACGCGTAGGCCAGCAGCAGCAGTTTGGTTTCGGGATTCACCGCAGTGCCCCAGACGGACGGTGCGTAGACGGTGAAGCCGATCTCGAGCCAAGCATCGCGCTGATGGACGTCCAGGTAGGCGGTCACACCGATCACCGCTCCGGCCGGTCTTTCACCGATCGCCCGGCGAGCACGCACCGTCCACAATTGCCACTCACCCGATGAGCCCAGGTCACGCAGGATGTCCTCGCAATGGCGGGGATCGCGCGGACGCCCGGGAACATGCGCCCACGCCACATCGTGGTCCAGTGCTGCGAAGAGCTCGCCGGAATCGGCCGCGGGATCGGTGAGGGTCAACTGCACGGTCTCACCAGTGAGCACCGCATCGGCGGGCACGGGCCAGGTCATCTCCGGCCACACCTCTTCGGAGGGTCTGGGGTCGGGGATCGGCTCGAAGCGGTCTGGATCGAGAGTCTGTCGCACCCCCGGAATATACGGCCCGAGCTGCGTGCGGCCCGTGGGACGAACCCTCGGCGCCGCTACGGATCACCGGACAGCCGATACATTCACGGGCACCGTGTGACACTCTGGGAGAGCACTATTCGGCTCGCCACACGTGAGGACGAACAAGATGCTCCAGTACATCGCGCAGGAATTCTCAACCCTCGGCAACGGCGTGCTCGATGTCGGCCGGGCCATCGTCGAGCTGGTCCAAGACATCATCGACATCGCGACTCCGAACAATCCGGGCGGCGGCGCGGGCGGCGGGCAATACCCGTTCAACTGAGCGGACGACCGGCCGACGGCCGCCACATCCCACCGATCCGAATTCGACGCCACCAGCATGGATCTGCGCGATGTCCTGCCCAGGGTCAGGTCGTCTCCACCGTCGGCAACGTCCAGTGCGCCATCGACCTGGGCCGTCTACGCCGTGACCACCGCCATCCTGCTGACCCGTGCATCGCGACACACTCTCCGCGCGTACGCTACAGCTCCTCCCTATCCGCCGAATACGTTGAGCTGGTGCCGATCACGCTCGCCCATCCGCTGGCTGTGCTGCCGTTTCGCCGATTCTTCCCACTGCCCGCATTGATCGCCGGATCGGTCGCCCCTGACGCCGTCTACTACCTGCCGATCCCGGTCAGCGGCAGCATGACCCACTCGCCGTTCGGCGTTCTGGGCTGGGATCTGGCGATCGGGCTCGCGCTGCTGCCTGCCTTCCGCCTCTCCGCCGGGCCTGCTGCCGCCCTTCTCCCCTATCGCGTAGTACTACCGGTTCATTCCGGCGCCTGGTGTCGAGCATCGTCGACGATCATCGCCCTCGCTCTCGGCGCGACAACCCATATCGTGTGGGATTCCTTCACCCAGACAGCCGGTTTCGCGGTGCAGCACTGGGAGCTGTTGCGTGCACCGGTTCTCGAACCGCACAAGGCCTACAACGTGCTCGGCTACGCCTCGTCGCTGGTCGGCACGGCAGTGCTCGCCTACATCCTCGTTCGCCGTGCTCGCCGGCGCCCACCAACCATGCCCGCACGATGGCGCCGAGTGGTCATCACCGTTCTTCTCCTCGCACCCGTCGCCGCTGTCGCCTCGGCCATCGACGACCCGGTCAGCCGGACCAGCACCTACGACCTCATCCGCCACACGATCGTCGGCGCGGCTCAGGGCCTGGGCTGCGCCTGGATGATCTATCTGCTGCTCTGGCATATCGCGACGGTCGTCTCATCAAGCGCTGACGAACCCGCTGACCAGCGCGGCGACACCCGCCGTCGCGCACCCGGCATGATGGGCGAATGCGGATCAGCGTCACCGGACACATGAACATCACCGCCGCCACCGAGCCCCTGCTCCGGGACGCGGTGTCGGCCCTCCTCGCCGATGTCCCCGACCTGGTCGGCATCTCCTGCCTCGCCCGCGGCGCGGACTCGGTCTTCGCCGCGGCCGTGCTGGACCTCGGCGGCCGGCTGGAGGTAGTGCTGCCCTCCCGGAACTATCGAGCAGCCCAGGTGAAGCCCGACGACCTCACCCACTTCGACGAACTCCTCGCCCAGGCCCACACAGTGCGCGTGATGGACTTCGACGACGCTGGCCGAGTCGCCTACGAAGCAGCCAACCAGGTCCTCCTCGAAGACTGCGACCGCCTGATCGCAATCTGGGACGGCGACCACGGCGCCCGCGGCGGCACCGCCACCGTCGTCGCCCTCGCCCACACCCTCGACATCCCCGTCGACATCATCTGGCCCTCGGGCGCCGCCAGGGAATAGAAGATCACTGGCACAACCCCAACCCGGGTGTTTGCGTCACACGTGGATGGAACGGGCGAATTCGGCACCGCGGTGAGTACCGGATCCGGCTCGATCCGGTCAGGGATGCGTGTCGCCGATGACGCGGATGCACAGCCGGGCGCACTCGGTCGCCAGCTCGGCGGCGGTCAGGTCGATGGTGCCGTCGAGCCAGCCATCGATGAGCTGGTTGACGCCGCCGGTGATGAACAACGCGGCGCGACGCAGCGAGGCCGGGTCTTGGACGGTGCCGAGTGCAGCAGGGGCGTTGGCGACGACGAGGTCGGCGATCCGGGTGAGCACATCGCGTCGGCGCTGCACCAGCGCCGGTACATCGCCGGGGTCGCTGGACACGATCCGGTGGATGTGCCGGTCGCCCGCGACAGTCTCGAGAAACGCCCGCAGGGCGGCCGTCAACTTCACCTCGACGGGCCCGGGGCTCGACACCCCCGCCTCGACCAGCACCGACAGCAATTGGTCGCGGACATCGTCGGCGACGGCGGCCAGCAGCTGCTCACGGTTGGCGAAGTGTTCGTAGAAGTAGCGGTCGGTGAGACCCGCCGTCTTGCACACTCCGCGCACGGTGACCGCGGCGATTCCGGATTCTCCCCAGGTGGTGCGGGCTGCGGCGAGGAGCCGGGCGCGGCGCTCGGCGCGGCGCTCGGCGGCGCTCACGCCGCCGTAGCTGCGTAGGACCGGCTTCGTCATTGACAGCAGTGTAGTCACCCTTCTACATTTGCAGACATACGTCATCAGATGACAGGCGTCATCAGATTTGCGATTCAAAGGAGAATCCACGATGACCAGCACCCACGCCACCGCCTATCACCAGGTCACCGCGCCGCTGCTCGACGAGCTCGACTACCGGGTCGAGCAGATCGATGGCCGGCTCCCCGAGGATCTGCGTGGCACGCTGTACCGGATCGGGCCCGGCAAACATCAGGTCGGACGCTCGTTGCTGCACAACGTGTTCGACGGCGACGGAATGATCTCGCAGTTCGTGCTGGACGGGACATCGGTGCGGTTCCGCAACCGGTACGTGCGCACCCGCCACTTCCAGCACGGACAGCACTCGGACCGGATCCGATATCGCGGCGTGGGAACCCAGATCCCCGGCGGAGCGCTGGCCAACATCGGACGGCTGCCGGCGAACGTGGCCAACACCAACGTTGTCGGCTACGACGGCGGCCTGCTGGCGTTGTGGGAACTGGGCAACCCGCATCGCATCGACCCCGACACCCTGGCCACCTTGGGCCCCACGGACTTCGACGGAAAACTCGGATTCCTCGGCGCGTTCTCCGCGCACCCGAAATGGGATCCGGTCACCGGCGACATGTACAACTTCGGTCTCGATCTGCTGCCCACACCGCGCCTGCGCACCTACCGCGCCGACCGCGCGGGACGCCTGCACCGGCTGGCCACGGTGCCGATGCTGGACCTGCCCTGGAACCACGACTTCGCCCTCACCGGGCGATACTTGGTGTTCGTCCTCGACCCGATCCTGCCCAACATCGCCAAAATCGCCCTGGCCACGCATTCGTTCATCGATTCGCTGGACTTCAAGCCCGCCAAGGGCACCCGGTTCCTGCTGGTACCCAAGAGCGGCGGACGTCCGCGCATCATCGAGCACGACGCGCTGCTCCACGTCCACGTCACCAACGCCTACGACGACGGCGACGACGTGGTGGTCGAACTGGTCCGGCTGGACACCGAATGGAGCAAGTTCCGGCGCATGGTCGGCACGGTCAACCGCGATACCCCCGACATCCCGGCATTCCCCGACTCGCGGCTGATGCAGTACCGGATCACCAAGAGCGGCACTGTCATCGAACGCGAACTCACCGACCGCTCGGGCGAGTTTCCGCAATACGACTGGCGCCGCAGCACCCGCGAACACCGCTACAGCTACCTCGCCGGCGCGGGCGGCCCGGCGGGGGTGTTCAACGCCGTGGTCAAAGTCGACCACGGCACAGGCGCGACCACCAGCTGTGAGCTGGGCGAGAGCTCGGTCGGCGAACCTTTGTTCGTGCCCCGCACACCCGATGCCGCCGAAGACGACGGCTGGCTGCTGGCCCTCAACCACGAACTCACCGAGAACCGGTCCCAGTTCCTGGTTCTCGACGCCCGCGACCCCGAGCGCGGCCCGCTCGCCACAGCGTGGCTGAACCACCACATCCCCGGGGGATTCCACGGCACATTCACCCGCCGCATCGCCACGCCCGGTGCCCCTGTCCCCAGCCCCGACACCCTCCCCACCCACTGAGGCCGAACCGATGACCGGCACCCACAGCCCCGCCGTCCCGATCGGTCCGGACGCACCGATCCTCGAGGTCATGCGCACGATGCGCGCCATGCGCCGCCTCAGACCCGACCCCGTCCCCGACGAGCTGCTCGCCACCCTGATCGAGGCCGCCACCTGGGCACCCAGCGGCAGTAACGCCCAGGGCTTCCACTTCGTCGTCGTCACCGACCGCGACCGGGTCGCCACCGTAGCCAATCTCTGGCACGTCGTGGCGACCTACTACCTCGACGGCATCGCCCGCGCCGTGCCCCCGGGATCCACCGAGGACAAACACGAAAAGCTGCGCCAGGCCCTGCGCTACCAACGCGACCACTTCGCCGACACACCTGCGTTGATCGTCGCCTGCTACGACCAGGGGCCCTACTGGGCGAAACTACGCGAACAGGCCCGCCACATCAGCGCCGCGACAGTTCGTCTCGGCCCGCGGCACGCGATGACGGTGCTGCGCAACACCGCCCGGTTCACCGCAATGGGTGAAGCCGCGAGCATCTACCCGTCTATCCAGAACCTGTTGCTCGCCGCCCGCGCGCACGGTCTCGGTGCCACCCTCACCACCTGGCACCAGCTGCTGGAACCGGAATTCAAAGCCGCGCTCGACATTCCGAAACGGGTCAACACCTACGCCATCGTCCCGGTCGGCCGGCCAGTCGGACGTCTCGGCCCGGTCACTCGCCGGAACGCCCACGACATCATCCACCGCGACCGTTGGTAGCAGTGCTTTCACCTCCGGCCTCGGGGTACTGCTCGTATCGAACGGCAGGCCACCCGGCCGGATCGTTCGTCATCAGCCCATATCACCTACGGCTGAGCAGTTGACGTCAACTGAGCATTCGCGTCACCAGATCAGGCCAGGCGTTCGATTTTCGCGGCGAGTTCGGCGCCGGTGAGGGGTTCGCGGGCGATGACGGCGATGGTGTCGTCGCCGGCGATGGTGCCGACGATGTAGGGCAGGGCGGCGCGGTCGAGGGCGCTGGCGAGGAAGTGGGCGGCGCCGGGTGGGGTGCGCAGGACGGCGAGGTTGCCGCTGGCGTCGGTGGAGACGAGGAGGTCGCCGAGGAGTTTGGAGAGGCGGCCGGTGCCGCCGGTGACGCCGCGGACGGGGCTGCCGTCCTCGGGGACGACGTAGACGCCCGCGCCACCGTCGGCGGCGCGAAGTTTCACCGCGCCGAGTTCGTCGAGGTCACGCGACAGGGTGGCTTGCGTGGTCTCGATGCCCTCGGCGGACAGCAGCGCCGCGAGTTCGGTCTGGCTGCGGACCGAATGCGCGGACAGCAGTTCCACGATGCGCGATTGGCGGCCGGCGCGGGTGCGGGCGATGGCGGGCGAGCCCTTCTCGGGTGCACTCATCGCCCAGCCTCCGCGCCGGCCCCGGTTCGCGGTCTCACGCGGCGGCTTTCGCGAGCAGCCAGACCAGCAGCGCCTTCTGGGCGTGCAGCCGGTTCTCGGCTTCGTCCCAGACCACGCTGTGCGGGCCGTCGAGGACGTCGTCGGTGATCTCCTCGCCGCGGTGCGCCGGAAGGCAATGCATCACAATGGCTTCCGGATCGGCGGCGGCGAGCAGTGCCTCGTTGACCTGGAACGGACGGAACGGGCCGACGCGGTCGAGGCCGTCGTTCTCCTGGCCCATCGAGGTCCAGGTGTCGGTGACGAGCACGTCGGCGCCCGTCGCACCGGCCACCGGGTCGTGGGTGACCGTCACGGTCGCACCGCTTTCGGCGGCCCGCTTGGCGGCGGCGTCCAGGATCCACGGCAGCGGCTCGAACCCGGCGGGCGCGGCGACGGTCACGTTCATGCCCGCCGTCACGCCGCCCAGCAGCAGCGAATGCGCCATATTGTTGGCGCCGTCGCCGAAGTAGGTGAGGTTCAGGCCCGCGAGTGCACCCTTGCGTTCGGTGATCGTCTGCAGATCGGCGAGCACCTGGCACGGATGGAACTCGTTGGACAGCGCGTTCACCACGGGAACCGTTGCGGTGGCCGACATCTCGTCGAGTCGGGACTGTTCGAAGGTCCGCCACACGATGGCCTCGACATAGCGCGAGAGCACGCTGCCGGTGTCGCCGAGGGTTTCCTCGCGGCCGAGCTGGGTGTCACGGCCGTCGACGACGACCGCGTGCCCGCCGAGCTGGGCGATGCCCAGCTCGAACGAGAACCGGGTACGGGTGGAGTTCTTCTCGAAGATCACCCCGACTCCGCGCGGACCGTCGAGCGGCCGGTGCGCGAAGGGGTTCTTCTTCAATTCTGCGGCGATGGCCAGGATTTCGGCCTGTTCGGCCTGGGTCACGTCGTCGTCGCGCAGAAAGTGGCGTAGGGTCACTTACTCGCTCCCTTCGCATCGGCGGCGGCCTTGTCGAGGATCTCGGGCAGATCGGCGACGAAGTTGTCGGCCTGGGTTTCGGTGAGCACCAGGGGCGGCGCCAACCGGATCACGTTGGGCTTGGCGGGGTTGATCAGGTAGCCCGCCTCCCGCGCCCGCTGGTCCACGTAGGCCGAGATGTCGTTCTTCAGCACGATGCCGATGAGCAGACCGGCGCCGCGCACGTGATCGATCTCCGGATGCTCGAGCAGCGCGATCCCGTCGCTGAGCTTCTTGCCGACCCATTCCACATGGGAGAGAAGACCTTCGGAGTCGATCGTCCGCAGCACCGCCAGCGCCGCCGCGGCGCACACCGGGTTGCCACCGAAGGTCGTCCCGTGCAGGCCCGGGGTGAGCAGTTCGGCCGCCCGGCCCTGCGCCAGCACGGCGCCGATCGGCAGGCCACCGCCCAGGCCCTTGGCCAGGGTGATCGCGTCGGGCACGATGCCCGCCGCCTGATGCGCGAAAAACGTTCCGGTGCGGCCGATTCCGGTCTGCACCTCGTCGAGGATCAGCAAAGCGCCCGCCCGCGAGGTGATTTCCCGCGCCCGCGCCAGGTAGTCGAACGGCGGGACGACCACACCGCTCTCGCCCATCATCGGCTCCAGGAACACCGCGGCGGTGTCGGCGTCGACGACCTGCTCGAGCGCGTCCGCGTCACCGTAGGGTACGTGCACGACGCCGGGCGGCATCGGCTCGAACGGCTCCCGCTTCGACGGCTGACCGGTCAGCGCGAGCGCGCCCATCGTGCGGCCGTGGAAGGCCTCCTCGGCGGCCACGATCTTACTGCGGCCGGTCAGCCGCGCGATCTTGAACGCGGCCTCGTTGGCCTCGGTGCCGGAGTTGCAGAAGAACGCCTTGCCCTCGCCGTCGCCGAAGTGGGCGAGCAGCTTCTCGGCCAGCTCGATCACCGGTTCGCTGGCGTACAGGTTCGACACGTGGCCGAGCGTGCCCAGCTGCTGGGTGACCGCTTCCAGGATGGCCGGGTGGGCGTGGCCGAGGCTGTTCACCGCGATACCACCGAGGAAGTCGACGTAGCGCTTGCCGTCGGCGTCGTAGACCACCGCGCCCGCGCCGCGCACCAGTGCGACCTTCGGGGTGCCGTAGTTGTTCATCATCGCGGCCGACCACCGCTGCTGCAGCTTCTCTACTTCACTCATGCGGTCACCATCGTTCCGATTCCTTCTCCGGTGAACAACTCCAGTAGTACCGAATGCGGCACCCGTCCGTCGATGACGTGGGCGCTGGGCACCCCGCCCTGGACGGCGCGCAGGCACGCTTCCATCTTCGGCACCATGCCCGCGTCCAGGCGCGGCAGCAACTCCGCCAGCGCCGTCGCGTCGATCTCACTGGTCAGCGAGGAACGGTCGGGCCAGTCGGTGTAGAGGCCCTCGACGTCGGTGAGGACGACGAGCTTCTCCGCGCCGATGCCCTCCGCCAGCGCGGCGGCGGCGGTGTCGGCGTTGATGTTGTGGACCACGCCGTCGGCGTCGGGGGCGATGGTGGAGACCACCGGGATGCGACCGGCGTCGATCAGGTCGAGCACGGCGCCGGGGTTCACCTCGGTGACATCGCCGACCAGGCCGATATCGGTGGCGACGCCCTCGACAGTGACGGTACGCCGGGTCGCGGTGAACAGGTGCGCGTCCTCACCGGAGATGCCGACCGCGTACGGGCCGTGCGCGTTGATCAGCCCGACGAGCTCGCGCCCGACCTGGCCGAACAGCACCATCCGCACCACGTCCATCACCTCGGGGGTGGTGACGCGGAAGCCGCCGCGGAACTCGCCGGCCATGCCGAGTTTCTTCAGCATGGCGTTGATCTGCGGGCCACCGCCGTGCACGACCACCGGGTGCACGCCGACGGTGCGCAGGAACGCCATATCGGCGGCGAAGGCGGCCTTGAGTTCGTCGTCGACCATGGCGTTGCCGCCGTACTTCACGACGACGACCTTGTCGCGGAACTTCTGCAGCCACGGCAGCGCGTCGGCGAGCACGTGCGCCTTGTCCAGCGCCGACAGGGACTGCACCACACCGCTGCTCATGAGCTGTATGCCGAATTCTCTTCGACGTAGGCGTGCGAGAGGTCGGTGGTGCGCACCATCGCGGTGCCCTCGCCGACATTGAGCTCGATCAGCACGTCGATGTCCTCGCCGGACAGGTCGACCTCGCGGGCGCCGGGCGCGCCGACGCTGTCGACACAGACCGGATTGCCGTTGAACGACACCGCGATCCGGTTCGGGTCCAGCGTCACCGGGGCGATGCCGACGGCGGCGAGCACCCGGCCCCAGTTCGGGTCGGAGCCGAACAGCGCGGTCTTGACCAGGCTGTCGCGGGCGACGGCGCGGGCGGTGGTGAGCGCCTCTTCTTCGGAGGCCGCGCCGGTGACGGTGATCTGCACCCGCTTGGTGACGCCCTCGGCGTCGGCCATCAGCTGGGCGGCCAGGTCGTCACACACGGTGAAGACGGCGGCGTCGAGGTCCTCCTGCGAGGGGGCGACGCCGCTGGCGCCGTTGGCCAGCAGCAGCACGGTGTCGTTGGTGGAGCAGGAGCCGTCGACGTCGAGGCGGTCGAAGGTGTACTTGGTGGCCTTGCGCAGCGCCTGGTCGAGCTGCTCGGGTGTCGCCACGGCGTCGGTGGTGAGCACGACGAGCATGGTGGCCAGCGACGGTGCGAGCATGCCGGCGCCCTTGGCCATGCCGCCGACGTTCCACTTGTCCTCGTGGTGGAACGCCGATTCCTTCGGCACGGTGTCGGTGGTCATGATGGCGTGGGCGGCGTCGGAACCGCCCGACATGCCGCCGCCCATCTCGTGCACGATCTCGGTGACCGCGGGGATCAGCTTGTCCATCGGGAGCCGGTCACCGATCAGGCCCGTCGAGCAGACCGCGATCTCGCCCGCGCCGGTCTCGGTGCCCCAATTGCTCAGTGCCGCAGCGAGTTCCTCGGCGGTCTGGTGGGTGTCCTGGAAACCGCCGGGGCCGGTGCAGGCGTTCGCGCCGCCCGAATTCAGGATGACCGCACGCACGCGACCGGACTTGAGCACCTGCTGCGACCACAGCACCGGCGCGGCCTTGACCTGGTTGCTGGTGAACACACCGGCGGCCGCGTATTCGGGGCCTTCGTTGAGGACCAGGGCGAGGTCGGGCTTGCCGCTGGCCTTGATACCCGCCGCGATACCGGCGGCGCGGAAGCCGAGCGGGGCGGTGACGCCCTGGGTGTGGATCAAATTGCCATGGTCCGTCGTGTGCGGATCAGGGGTCGTCACGGTGCCACTCCTACGGTGGAAAGTCCTGCGGTCTCGTCGAATCCGACGGCCAGATTCATCGATTGCACCGCGGCGCCCGCGGTGCCCTTGGTCAAGTTGTCGATCGCGCCGATCACCACGAGCAGGCCCGCGTCGGTGTCGACGGCGACCTGCAGGGTGATGGCGTTGGAGCCGAGGACCGAACCTGTCTGCGGCAGAACGCCTTCGGGCAGCAGATGCACGAACGGCTCGTCGGCGTAAGCCTTTTCGTAGACGGCACGCGCCTCGGCCGCGTCCACCTTCACCGGGGCGGTGCAGGTCGCGAGGATGCCGCGCGGCATCGGGGCGAGCACGGGAGTGAACGACACCGCGACGTCGACGCCGCCCGCCGCCTTCAGGTTCTGCGCGATCTCGGGGGTGTGCCGGTGCGCGCCGGCGATGCTGTAGGCGCGGACGCTGCCCATCACCTCGGAACCGAGCAGCCCGACGTCGAGCTTGCGGCCCGCGCCGGAGGTGCCGCTGATGGCGACCACGTTCACGGTCGGCTCGATGATGCCCGCGGCGATGGCGGGGGCCAGCGCGACGCTCGACACGGTCGGGTAGCAGCCGGGCACGGCGATCCGCCGCGCGCCGGTGAGCCGCGCCCGGCCCCCGGGCAGCTCGGGCAGGCCGTAGGGCCAGCTGCCCGCGTGGGCGCTGCCGTAGTACTTCTCCCAGGCGACGGGATCGGTGAGCCGGAAGTCGGCGCCACAGTCGATGATCACCGTCGACTCGGGCAGCGCCTGCGCGATGGCGCCGGACTGACCGTGCGGCAGGCCGAGGAAGACGATGTCGTGGCCTGCCAGGACCTCGGGGGTGGTTTCCTGCAGGATCCGGTCGGCCAGCGGCAGCAGATGCGGCTGGAGCGCGCCCAGCGCGGTGCCCGCGTTGGATCCGGCGGTCAGCGCCCCGATCTCGAGGCGCCCGGCTCGGTATTCGGGGTGGTTCAGCAGCAGACGCAACACTTCGCCACCGGCGTATCCACTCGCACCGGCAACCGCCACCCGCACTGCGGGTCCTCCCGACGAATCAACCATGTGATGATTATGCACGACTGTGCAAGCTCATTCATGAGCAGGTGCGGTCGCGACCGGCTCCTTGGACCCGATCAGCCGCGCTACCAGGGGAAACACCAGAACCGTCGTGGCACCGGCAGCGACCAGGACCGAGGCGGTGTCGTCGGTCATCAGGTCCGTCGACACGGCCACCTGGGTGACGGCGACGATGATCGGCAGGCCGGTCGCCGCGAACAGCGCGAGCTGAGCCCGCTCGCGGGGTGACTCCAGATTGCGCCCGTGCGGGACGTACCGTTCGCTCAACCACACGGGCAGGCCGCGGGCGACGGCGATGGCGGCCACGAACGACACCCACAGCAGCGGTTGTCCCGCGACCGCGGACATATCGATCCCCATCCCCGAGACCACGAAGAACACCGGGATCAGCAGTCCGTAGCCGATGGTCTCGAGCTGCTCGTCCACGCGCGGGTGGCCCGCGGCGATGAGCCTGCGCAGCACCATGCCCGCCGCGAACGCGCCGAGCACCACGTCCAGGTCGAAGCGTTCGGCCACCACCATGAGGACGAGCAGCAGCAGGATCGACCCGCGCACCGGCAGCTGCGAGGTGCCCCCGTCCATCCTGGCCAGCGCCGCGCCGAGATCGGGGATGCGGCCGAACAGGCGCATCGGGATCACACCGACCAGCAGCGCCGCCACCACGAACAGCGCGAGCACGACCAGCGCGGCGCCGACATTGCGGCTGCTCAACAGCACCGACATGGCCACGATCGGGCCGAGCTCGCCGACCGCGCCGTGCGCCAGCACCGCCCGGCCCAGCGGGGTGTCGAGCAGGCCCGCCTGTTTGACGATCGGCAGCAGGGTGCCCAGGGCAGTGGAGGTCATCGCGATGGCGACGGCGATGTGGTTGGTGGTCGACTCACTGCTCGCCAGCACGGCGACCAGCCCGAACGCGAACACCAGACCCGCCAGCCACACCAGCCAGGCCACCCGTCCCGATCGGCCGCCGAGCAGCTTCGGGTCCAGTTCGTACCCGGCCAGCAGGAACAGCATGCCGAGACCGAGTTCCTCGATCAGGTCGACGCCACCGCTCGCGGTGGCCCAGCCCAGGGCGAACGGTCCCAGAATCGTGCCCGCCACCAGCAGGATCACCACGTCCGGCACGAATCCGCGCAGTGCGCGCGAGAGCAGCGGAGCCGCCACGGCGACCAGCGCGATCCAGAACAGCGACACGATCGGCGACGGGCCGTCCACGGCGGCGGAAGCGAGCAGCTCCATCGCCTCATCGTGGCACAGCGGATCGGCCGATCCCGGAAACCTCGCTGGCGGTCCGGACGAGAATCGGGTCACCCCTGCTGTCGATTCGGCGGCATCGCGTTCGTGTAGGAGATGAACCGGTCTCGCGCCGGCCCTATCGACGAAAGGACGATCATGAAGCAGTACCTGCTGTCCATCTATCAGCCCGACGGACCGGCGCCGGAGAACATCGACGCGATCATGGACGATCTCGCCGCCCTGAACGACGACATGCGCGCCGCCGGGGCCTGGGTGTTCGCGGTCGGCCTGCACGAGCCGAGCACCGCGACCGTCGTGCGGGCGAAGGAGGGTGACGTGCTGATCACCGATGGGCCGTATGCCGAGGGCACCGAGCACATCGGCGGCTTCACCCTCATCCAGGCCGCCGACCTGGACGAGGCGCTGGAGTGGGCGGGCAAACTGGCCGCGGTGCTCACCTTGCCGATCGAGGTGCGACCGGTGGCGCACAGCTAGATGGACACCGCGGTGATCGAGGCGGTGTTCGCCGAGCACTACGGTCGTGCGGTCGCGTCCCTGATCCGCGTCTTCGGTGACATCGGACTGGCCGAGGACGCGGTGCAGGAGGCGTTCGCCGCCGCGGTCGTGCGCTGGCCCGCCGACGGTGTCCCGCCGAGCCCGGCGGGGTGGATCATCACCACCGCCCGCAATCGCGCGATCGATCGGCTGCGCCGCGAGGCCACCCGCGCCGACCGGCACGCCGAAGCCGCTCTCCTGCACTCCGATCCGGACCGGCCCACCGACAGCTTCCCCGACGACCGGCTGCGCCTGATCTTCACCTGCTGCCATCCGGCACTCGCCCCGGCCGCGCGGGTGGCGTTGACGCTGCGGCTGCTCGGCGGTCTGACCACCGCCGAGATCGCGCGTGCCTTCCTGGTCTCGGAATCGACGATGGCGCAACGGCTCGTGCGCGCCAAGGGCAAGATCCGGGACGCGCGTATCCCGTATCGGGTGCCCGCCGATTCCGAGCTCCCCTCGCGGCTGCCCGCAGTCCTTGCGGTGATGTATCTCATTTTCACCGAGGGCTATTCGGCCACCGCAGGCCCACAACTCACCCGCGCCGACCTGTGCGCCGAGGCGATCCGGCTCGGTCGCCTGCTCACCGAGCTCATGCCCGGCGAACCGGAGGTCCTCGGCCTACTCGCCCTCATGCTGCTCACCGAATCCCGCCGCACCGCCCGCACCGACGGCGAGCGCCTCGTGCTTCTCGCCGACCAGGACCGCACTCTGTGGAACCGCGACCTGATCGCCGAGGGCCAGTCCCTGCTCCGAGAATGCCTGCGCCGCAACGCCCCCGGCCCCTACCAACTCCAAGCCGCCATCAACGCCGTCCACGCCGACGCCCCCACCGCAACCGCCACCGACTGGCCCCAAATCCTCACCCTCTACGACCACCTCCACACCCTCACCCCCACCCCCCTCGTCGCCCTGCACCGCATCGTCGCCCTCGCCGAAGTCCACGGCCCCACCACCGCCCTCCACGAACTGTCCACCATCGACCTCCCGAACCACCACCTGTTCCACGCGATCCGCGCCGATTTCCTCCGCCGCGAAGGCAATCTCACCGAAGCCGCAGCCGCCTACGACGCGGCCATCGCCCTCACTGCCAACGAGGTCGAACGCGAATACCTGTGCCGCAGAAGGAATTCGCTGCCCAGTTCGTGCATCGATCACGTGACATGAACGTGCCCGTGAAGGCCCGACTTGCCCAGATTCGGGGAATCACAGGGGATTTCGAACAACTATTCGATCGGGGGTACGGTGCCGCGCATGGTCAGCTCTCGGCATGAGGCGATGCATCGCATCTTTCAGCACGATCCTGGGGCTTTCACGCGGTTGATGCGGACATTGGATCTGCCGTTTCCCGATCCGGTGGCTGTCGACCAGGTGACGGTGGATCTGACCGAGACGCGGCCGGTCGAACGGCGCGCCGATACGATCCTGCGCATCACGACCCGGGATGGCCCTTTTCTGTTGATCGTCGAAGCGCAGGGTCGCCCAGAGGTCCGCAAGCCGGCGGCATGGTCGTACTACCTGTCGTTCTTGATCGCGAAGTATGAGTTGCCGGTCGTGTTGGCCGTCGTGTGCCGGGACCACGCGACAGCGACCTGGGCCGCCGGGCCCCTGCGCCTAGGCCATGACCTGTGGACCTGCCTGTCGGTGTCACCGATCGTGCTCGGACCACACAACGTCCCCGCCGTGCTCGACGTGGACACCGCCCGCCACGACCTGCCGCTGGCGGCGTTGTCGGCCATCACCCACGCCCGGCAACCACATATCGGTGCGATACTGAAGTCTGTGGCCGAGGCCTTCCGGCAAGCCGGAGACCAGGACGAGACTCAGCTGTTCATCGAACTCGTCTACCACGGCCTCGGCCGGACCACAGCGGGCACAACCTGGAAGGAACTCATGGACGCCGATCTTTCGTTCTTTCGCGGACCGCTGGCTCAGGCTCTTCGCGAGGAAGGGCTCGATGCGGGCAGGGCCAAGGATGTGCTGCTGATCCTTCGGCATCGTGGGGTCCATGTTCCGGCCGATGCCGCCGAGCGGATTGCCGCGTGCCGCGATCAACGCACGTTCGATACGTGGATGCGCCGTGCGCTGGAGATCTCGGCGGTCGAGGATCTGTTCGACTGACGTCCGGTTTCCGGTCGATCGAAGCGGTCAGCGTAGGTCGGACGGATCTATGCCGAGGGTCTCGGCGAGCCCGGCTTCTCCTGTCGGTGTCGCTCGAACCGCGCGGCCGGTTCCGGACGGGATGATCCAGCCGAGGGTGAGCAGGCGGCGGTGCAGGAGGACCGCGGCGGGGCCGCCCAGGTGGGTGCGGCGTTCGGTCCAGTCGAGGCAGGGGCGGGTCAGGGGGCGGCGGGAGCGGGTGAGAGTTGGCTCGTCGATGCCGAGGGTGGTGGTGAGCCAGGTGGTTCCGGCGGGGGTGAGGGAGTGGGCGTTGTCCGGGTCGAGGAGGGCTCGGATGGTCATGGCGTCGGTGATGGTGACGCCGAGGCGGCCTGCCAGGTGGTTGTAGCAGGTTCGGCCGCGGGCCAGGGCCGCGTCCGCGGTGGTGGCGCGGAGGGTTTTCGGTGGGGTGGGAGTTGGATCCAGTTCGGCGAGAAGGGTTTCCAGCAGCTGGGCGATGGTGGGGCCCGCTAGTTCGACGTAGCGGTGTCGGCCCTGTTTGCGGTCGGTGATGAGGCCCGCGGTGCGCAGGCGATCCAGATGTGCGGTGGCGGTGGAGGGGGCGACGCCGGTCGAGCGGGCCAGTTCGCCTGCGGTCCAGGCGCGGCCGTCGAGCAGGGCCAGGCACATGTGGGCTCTGGTCCGGTCTGCGAGGACGGCGGCCCAGTCGGCGAGGGCTGCGGCGCGGGACGGCATCTCCCCATCATGCGGCGGTGATTGTTCGGCGGCCACCGAAACGTCGCGGACCTACCGTCGGTGGCGTGATCAGCGATCCTGAGCTCGTCCGCGAACTTCTCCGCACCGCGCCGATGCCGCCGGTTCCCGCCGCGCACGGCCCGGGCATCGCGTGGTTGCGGGCGCACGTACCCAGATTTTGTGACGGTGCCGACCATCGGCGTCGGCGGGCTGCAATACAGCGCGAGCTGGATCGCCTCGACCCCGCGGCTCTGCGTGCCGGCGCAGGTAACCGTGCCGGGCAACCGCTCGCCCATGTCCGGGTGCTCCTCGACGCGATGGGGCTTCCAGAGAGTGCAGCCGAGGTGGTGGCAGTTGTCGCTGCCGCTTATCAGCCGCATGAGCCGGTGGATGCAGCCGCGGACACAGCGGTCGTCGAACTCGTCGCGCTGTGCCGGGCGGCGGTCCACACGGACGCGATCTGCTCCGAGCGCGACACCGACACCGACACCGACAGGATCGTCGCTCAGATCTGCATCCTGGTCCAGGCATGCTCGGCAACCGGCGAATTGATCGCGGCCGCCCGTGCCTCCGATACCGGCGCGCCGGCCGACCGACCCGCAACGATCATGGCGACGACACCACCGCTGCGGTCCACCCGCCGCGTCGTCGACGGCACGGTCGTCGAGCTCGACCTCCGGCATCCCGGGCTCGGTTTCGGTGCCGGACCGCACCGATGCCCGGGGAGCGCCCACGCCCTTGCGATCGCGACCGGCGTCGTGGAATCGGAAGCCACTCGGCTTCGAGTCAGCTAAGAAAGGCGTCGTACGCAGGATGGATACAACCAACGGACCAGGCCGGTCAGCCTCGACGAACGCGCCGAGCACGACCGGCGAACCACGCCGGCCTGCGGGACTCTTTCATGCCCTCCATCACGGTGACGGCCCCCTTGTCCTGCCCAACGCGTGGGACTTCACCTCGGCCGCGTTGCTCGTCGACGCGGGGTTCCCGGCGATCGCCACCACCAGTCTGGGCGTTGCGGCAGCAGCGGGACTGCCCGATGGCAGAGCCGTCTCGGCTGACGAAACCTTTACCCTCGCTGCACGATTGACGCGGCTTCCGGTGCCCGTGAGCATCGATGTCGAAGCAGGTTTCGCCGACGGCCACGAGGACGTGGCCGACTATGTCTCTCGGCTGGCCGATCTCGGTATCGCGGGCATCAATATCGAAGACGGGCGCGACAATACGGACTTGGCGGAGCCGGAACGGCACGCCGATCTCATCCACACCATCAGGGCGCGCGTGCCGCACCTGTTCGTCAACGCCCGCATCGACACGTACTGGTTCGGTATCGACCTCGAGTCGACGCTGGTCCGTGCGCGACTGTATGCCGGGGCGGGCGCCGATGGGCTGTTCGTTCCCGGAGTCACCGACCCCGCCACACTCAGCACGCTGGTCGGGGCGACCCCGCTACCCCTGAACACGCTCTACTCGCCCAGCGGCCCGGATGTCGACGTCCTGGCGGCGCTGGGGGTTCGCCGGATCAGTACCGGATCGGCCCTCTATCGGGCCGCGCTGGGCGCCGCGATCGGCCTGGCCCGCACTCTGCGCGGGGAGACCGGCGAGCTGTCGACCGCACCCGACTATCGGAGGATCCAGGCTCTCCTAGCGGCGGCCGACAGCCCCGAAGCCGATCCCGGTCCCGCCGGGACGTAGTCCGGACCGCTGGCGAGCTCAGTCTTTGCGAACGACCCGTTCGCCCGTGCCCGGCTTCCACACGGTGATGTTCAGATGGTCGTCCTCGACTTCGACCGTCGACGCGCCAGTCAGGTCGGCGACGTAGAAGTGATCGAACTTCTGGCCGCGGATGTCGAAACCGCTGTCGTCGAACAGCTTCTGGGCGAAGCGGGCGTGGACGGCATCGTCGCGCAGGTCGGTGACGGCGCCGAACAGCTTGGCGTCGCCGTCGGCGACGTTGGTGTCGACGGTGGCGGTGTGCAGGCAGAAGCGGGGGTCGCGGGCGAGGTCGTCGAACTTCCGGGTGTTCGGCATGCCGGCCAGGACCAGCATGCCCTCGAAGACGGTCGGCTCGATCGGGCTGATCCGCGGTGATCCGTCGGCCCGGAGGGTGCCGAGCATGCACAGATTGCCGGTCGCCTGGTGCCTGCGCAGGAACAGGGCGGAGATACTCGGCGCTTCCTCGGTGAACTGGCTCCACGTGGTCATGGATCGAACGGTACGACCAAATGTTGACATCCTGTGTCAAGTTCTGCGGCTAGTCTCGAGAACATGCGAGCGAGCAGGCTGGTGCAGCTGCTGCTCCTGTTGCAGGCCAACGGCGGGGCGACCGCGACCGAGCTGGCACGGGAGCTGGAGGTGTCGGTGCGCACCGTGTACCGCGACGTCGAGGCACTGTCGTCGGCGGGCGTGCCGGTGTACAGCGAGCCGGGGCGCGGTGGTGGCGTCCGGCTGATCGACGGCTACCGGACCCGGCTCACCGGCCTCACTTCCGACGAGGCCGACGCGGTCCTGCTGGCCGGGCTGCCCGGCGCCGCCGCCGACCTCGGACTCGGCACCGTTCTCGCCACCGCCCAGCTCAAAATGCTCGCCGCCCTTCCACCCGAGCTGCGCGGCCGAGCGACCCGCATCGCCGAACGCGTCCACATCGATATGCCGGGCTGGTTCCACCGCCCGGACGAAACGCCCACGCTGTCCACGGTCGCCGATGCGCTCTGGCACGACCGCCGCCTGGCCATCAGCTACCGCCGTCACGACAAGAACGTCGACCGCACCCTCGACCCGCTGGGCCTGGTCATGAAGGCGGGCACCTGGTACCTGATCGCGCGCGACCGATCCGATATCCGCTCCTATCGGGTGAGCCGGATCGCCACCGCCCTGTCGACCGGCGAATCCTTCACCCGCCCTGCCGATTTCGAACTCGCCGCGCACTGGCAGGAGTCAACCGACGAGTTCGCCCGGTCCATCCTGCGAGTCAGCGCGCGATGCCGGATCTCGGCCGACCACCTGACCCTGCTCCGGTTGATGAACGACCCGGCCGCGGTGCGCCAGGCGCTCACGTCCGTCGGCGCACCCGACGCCGACGGCTGGGTGGACATCACCATCCCCGGCGAGTCCTACGAGATCCTCGCGCACGCTGTGCTGCCCCTCGGCGAACACATCGAAGTCCTCGATCCACCCGAACTCCGCACCGCGATGGCAGGTACGGCGGCGGCGATGTACGCGCGCTACCACCCGTCGGCGTGACCGGCATGGTCCGCACATCAGCATGTCCAGTCGAGAATCTCGCCCATCGCACGCAGGGAAACCGACGGCGGCGTGACCCGCAATGCCGTGTCGCGCAGGGCGACCAGCGGCGCGGCGGACAGCTGGCCGATCATGCCGATGCGGGCGGACCGGGCGGCGATCATCTGCGTCCGTGGACGTCGCTCCCGGTCATACCGCGCCATCCCGTCGGGCCGGCCCGCCAGCCGCGCCAGCACCACGGCATCCTCGAGCGCCTGGCAGCCACCCTGCCCGAGATTCGGTGTCATCGCGTGGGCGGCGTCGCCGACCAGGGCGATGCGACCGGCCGTGAAGGTCGGCAGCGCAGGCAACTCGTAGATGTCGTTGTGCAGCACCGTGTTCTCGTCCGCGGCGGCCAGCAGGGCCGGGATCGGGTGATGCCAGCCGGCGTAGCGGGATCGGACCTCCGCGAAGGTTCCCGCGGCATTCTCGGGCGCGTTGTAGACGGCGAAGCAGTAGGTACGCCCGTCGGCGAGCGGGGCCATGCCGAAACGTGCTCCACGACCCCATGTCTCACCGAACTCGGTCAGCGCTTCGTCGATGTCGACCACCGCGCGCCACGCGGTGTACCCGGCGTAGCGAGCGGGCACATCGCCGCAGACCGCGCGGCGGACCACGCTGCGGATCCCGTCCGCGCCGACGACCAGATCCGCGGTCGCCACACCGCCGGAATGGACCACCGAACCATCGGTACCCGCTTCCGACACCGACATGCCGGTCCGCACCACACCATCCGGGAGCGCGGCATGCAGGATGTCGAGCAATGCCGCGCGGTGGACCACCACGGGAACACCGAATCGCGCACGCATCGTGGCCACATCGGTGTGCGAGAGCCACCCGCCGCGGGCGTTGCGGATCCCGGCCGAGACGTCCTCGATCGCCTGCCCACGCACGGCCGAGCCGACACCGAGCGCGTCGAGTGCCCGCAATGCGTTGGCCCACAGCGAGATTCCCGAACCGACCTCGGCGACCTCGGGCGCACGCTCGAGCACCTCGACCCCCCAACCGCGCCGCGTCAACGCCAGCGCGGTAGCCAATCCCCCGATTCCGCCACCGACGACGATTGCCATGGACATCGCGTTCTCCCCTCGTTGCAGGTACCGGCTCACCGCACCACTCCGAACAACAACGCGGCCAGCACGGTGCCGATCAGCGCCACCGACGGCGGCGATTTCGTCAGCATGGCGGTCCCGCCGGTTCCCACGGTCGCACCGTTGTCGCCGGTCTTGTCCCCGCCGTCGCCGTCGGGCTCAAGCGGCACGAACTCGGCAGGCACGTCGACCTGCACACGCTTGCCGATCCAGGTACCCCAGGCGATGCCCGCGGCGAGGAAACCCGGGATGCCACAGACGAATCCCAGGAGAATCAGCCAGCCGAGGCTCACCCCGAGCAGACCGCCGAGCGCGACGGGACCGGGGTGCGGCGGCAGGAACGCGTGCGTCATCGACAGACCGGCC
Source organism: Nocardia sp. NPDC057663 (assembly GCF_042799895.1). Classification (NCBI taxonomy): domain Bacteria; kingdom Bacillati; phylum Actinomycetota; class Actinomycetes; order Mycobacteriales; family Nocardiaceae; genus Nocardia; species Nocardia sp. NPDC057663. The sequence goes on from NZ_JBHVHX010000020.1 coordinate 55,047, forward strand.
GGCATCAGCATGGCGTAGAGCACCAGCGAGCGCCCGCCACGCTCGGCCGCGACGTACACCAGCGGCGCGAGCACGAAGATGCCGATGTCGAAGAAGACGGGGATGCCGCCGAAGCCCGTTTCCAGCAGTGACTCACCGGCTTTCAGCGGTGTGCCGACGATCTGGGCGACCGGTAGCCCCGCGGCGAGCGCCGGCAACAGACCGGTCAGCAGCAGCGCGACGAGCGGCTCCAGTTCGACCTTGATGATGGCGATGAGGAGCACGGCGATCGCGAGACCGCACAGCACCAGCAATCCGGGGGTGGTGGTGCGCAACCAGTCGACGGTGGTGCCCATGGGATACCTGTCAATCAAGCGAATGGACGAAGCGTGCGGCCTTGGCGCCGATGTGGGACCAGCGCGAGCTCGCGACGTCGAGTGGTGCGACCACCTCGGTGCCCGCGGTGACGGCGATCGCCCCCGCCTGCAGGAAGTCGCGGGCGTTGTGGGAGTTGACCCCGCCGGAGGGGATGAGGAACACGTGCGGGAACGGACCGAGCAGATCCTTCAGGTAGGCCGGGCCGAGCGTGCGGGCCGGGAAGATCTTCACCGCCGCCGCACCCAGCTCGACCGCCGCCAGCACCTCCGAGGGCGTGAACGCGCCCATGATGACCGGGATCTGATGGGCGACAGCCACTTCGGCGACCTCCGGACGCAGCGCGGGCGTCACCAGGAATTCGGCACCCACCTCGATCGCCGCTTCGGCCTGATCGCGGGTGGTCACGGCGCCGACGCCGATCACGGCGGCGCTCACCGCCGAGGCCTTGCCGATCGCGTCGAGCACGCCGAGGGTGGTGAAGGTGAGCTCGACGGCGCGAATGCCGGACCCGGCGAGGGCTTCGGCGAGCGCGACCGGGTCGGGGATGGCGGGCGCGCGGACCACGGTGAGCACACGGTCGGCGCGGATCACCTCCATGGCCTCGGACGACGAGCTGAGCAGCGGGTTCATCGGGTCTCCTCTCGCGTGGCGTCCATGCGCAGGGCACGTCCGGCGCGCACACCGGTCGCGGTGCCGCTCTCCAGCGCGAATTCGCCGTTGACCAGCACGTGCTGGATACCACGCATCTGTTGTTGTGGATGCTCGAAGGTTGCCGTGTCGTGGATCGTCGCCGGATCGAACACTACGAGGTCGGCGGCAAAGCCGGTGCGGACGAGTCCGCGCCGCGCCAGCCGCAGCCGGGCGGCAGGCCTGCCGGTGAGGTGGTGCACGCATTCCTCCAGCCCGAGGACGCCGAGTTCGCGGACGTAGCAGGGGAAGGCAGGCGGCGTTGGGCGTGATGCCCTCGTCGAGCCGGTTCAGGTATTGCGCGACCGTGCGCCAGGCGAAGTCGAAATCGGGGGGACTACCGTTCCAGCCCGCGATCTGCTTGCGCACCACCGCGAGTGCGGCGTCGTCGATCGGCGCGTAGGACAGGCCGTCCTGGCCGATCACCTCGGTGGTCACGCCCTGGGTGATCTTCGGGAAGTGCCCGGGATGGGTGAGCAGGGATAGGTCCGAATGCGCGTGCATGTCGATGAATCGGGGCGCGAGGACCGAATCCGGCTGCACCGCAACTACTCTCGCGTCGGTGGGGATCGATCCCGACGGTCCCGTCTCGGCGATGCGCCCGGCGCGGATCAGTACGTCGCCGCGACGGCGCGGGGTGCCGGTGCCGTCGACGATATCGATGGCACGAAACAGCAAGTCCGTCAGGGTCATCCGTCAGAAGTAGGTGCGGATCAGGTCGACCACGCGGGGCCGGTCCGCCGCAGCGCTGTCGAGCACCGGGATGAGCCGCCACTTGTCGAACGCCGTGCACGGATGTGACAACCCGAGCCGCACGATGCTGCCGACCGGGAGATCGGCGGCCACGGCACCGGGCAGCCGCAGGAAGGTGTGCTGATCGTTGAGCGCGGTCACCTGCGCGCCGGTGGGCAGCGCACCGCCGCCGACCACCCGCTGCGGCACCGGCAGGCCCTCGTCGAAGGGGAAGTCACGCTTGCCGCCGTCGAGCAGCGCCAGTTCCGGTTCGGGCCGGGAGACCACCCTGGCCCAGCCGTGCATCGCGGCGCGCAGACCGGGCTCCACCGCGGGTGCGGTCAGCGGGGAGATGCCGGCGTAGAAGCCGTCGTCGTGGACGAGGTAGGCGCCGCTGCGCAGGACGACCGTGGTGGTGTCGTCGGCCAGCCGCGCCAGCTCGTCGACGACGAGTTCGGGGTAGGCGCTGCCGCCCGCGGTGACGATCGCCGGACCCGGGTAGGCGCCGGACGTGGCGAGTTCGGTGTGCAGGGCGGCGAGTTCGCCGAGGTAGCCGCGCACAGCCGCGACACCGGCGGTACTGCGATCGCGGGCCAGCGCGCCTTCGTAGCCGGCGACACCGGCCAGGGCCAGCCGTTCGCCGGCCCGGATGGCTGCCGCGACCGCCCGCGCTTCCGTGCGGGTGCGCGCCCCGGTGCGACCCTGCGGGCCACCCAGTTCGACCAGCACCCGCACCGGTGGGCCGGGCGGGGTATCGCGCAGGATCTTGTCCATCAGCTCGACGGTGGCGACGCTGTCGGCCCAGCAGTAGAACTCGAACGCGGTGTCGCGCGCCGATTCCGCGGCGACCCAGGACAATCCGGCCGGATCGACGAGCGCGTTGGCGAGCAGGATCCGGCCGACACCGAACGACCGGGCGATCTGGGCCTGCCAGCCGGTGGCCAGCGTGATCGCCCACGAACCGGCCGCGAGCTGTTCGCGCCACAGTTGCGGCGCCATCGTGGTCTTGCCGTGCGGGGCCAGCGCGACACCCGCCGCGGCGGTCCACCGCGCCATCAGCGCGAGATTGGCGTCGAGCAGGCCGCGATCGAGGGTGAGCAGCGGTGTCTGCCACGGGGCGAGTTCCGGCGCGCTCGCGAGGTAGTCGCGCACGGTGTGCCCCCACGCCGCGGGCGGCACGCTCTTGTGCCACGGTCCGAGCACCTCGTCGGCGAGCGCGTCCACGACGGTGTTGTCGATCGTCACAGCTTCCCTTTCCGTCGATCGCCGCGGAGGTCACCCGGGCGGATCGGTCATATCGGCATTGCACCGCCCGCACCCTGATGAACGTGCGGGCGATCGTGGAGGCCGCCGGGGCCACCTGCGGCGACGTCGTGATGCTGCGCGTCTACCTCACCAAAACAGACGATTTCGCCATGATGAACGAAGCGTATGGTGAATTCGTCGTCAAGCACACGACCACCGGCGTCCTGCCGTCGCGCACGACCGTTTTCACCGGCCTGCCCCGCGAAGAGATGCTGGTGGAGATCGACGCGCTCGCCGTCGTCACGGACTGAACGGCGATTCCGGTGATGTCTCCGACATCGCGCACTACCCCGTGTCGAGATGGGGCAGCCCCCGCAAGGGAGCAGTTTCACCGTTCTACCGAGGAGCACCGCATGTTCGCCAAAACCGCCCGTCCGCTCGCCATCGCCGCTCTCGCCCTCTCCGTCACCGCCATCGGCGCAGGCCCCGCCTCGGCGGCCACCGCGCAGCCGGTCTTCGGTTCGGTGGCGGTCTGTGTCGGCGTCCCGCTCGGGCCGATCGTCTTCAGCGTCTGTATCTAGCGGCTAACCCGAGTTGCGCAGGGCGGTGGCCAGGCCGTTCATGGTGAGCAGGATGCCCCGCTTCACGAGTTCGGAATCGTCACCGCTGCGCAATCGACGCAGCAAGTCCACCTGGAGCTGGTTGAGCGGCTCCAGGTAGGGGAAACGATTGTGGATCGACTCCGCCAACGACGGGTTGTCGCTGAGCAACTCGTCGTGGCCGGTGACCGCCACATACATGCGGATGGTGCGGGCGTGTTCGTCGCGGATCATCCCGAAGATCTGCGCGCGCAGCGCCGCGTCCTCGACGAGGTCGGCGTAGCGCGCGGCGATGTCGAGATCGCTCTTGGCCATCACCTGCGCCAGGTTCGACAGCACTGTGCGGAAGAACGGCCAGCGCTGATAGAGCTCGGTGAGCCGGGCCAGGCGCTGCGGGTCCTCGCCCACCCATTCCTCGAGCGCGGTGCCGGTGCCATACCAGCCGGGCAGCATGACGCGTGCCTGGCTCCAGGCCATCACCCAGGGGATCGCGCGCAGGTCCGAGACCGAATTGGTGGGTTTGCGCGAGGCCGGGCGGCTGCCGATATTGAGGTCGCCGACCTCGGCGACCGGGGTGGACTGGCGGAAGTACTCGACGAAGCCCGGGGTGTCGTGCACCAGGCGCGCGTAGGCGGCGCGGGCGCGGGCGGCCAGGTCGTCGAGCAGTTCGTAGGCCGGTTCGGCGTCGTCGCCGAGGCCTTCCACATCCAGCAGGGTCGATTCGAGCGTGCCCGCGATCAGTGACTCCAGATTGCGGTGTGCCGCACCCTGTTCGGAGTATTTCGCGGCGATCACCTCGCCCTGTTCGGTGAGCCGCAGCGAACCACGCACCGCGCCGACGGGCTGGGCCAGGATGGCGTCGTAGCTGCGTCCGCCGCCGCGACCGACGGTGCCGCCGCGACCGTGGAACAGCCGCAACCGGATTCCCGACTTGCGGGCCACCTCGACCAGATCCAGTTCCGCCCGGTACAGCGCCCAGTTCGCGGCGAGATACCCGCCGTCCTTGTTCGAATCGGAGTAGCCGAGCATCACTTCTTGCCGCATGCCCGCCGCCGCGACGAGCTCGCGATACACCGGAACCTCCAGCACCTCCGACAGGGTCGCGGCGCCGGCGCCGAGGTCCTCGATGGTCTCGAACAGCGGGACGATGCCGACGGGGCTGCTCGGCGTGCCCTCGGCGGTGCCGGGATCGAGGATGCCCGCTTCCTTGAGCAACAGGGCCGCTTCGAGCATGTCGCTGACCGAGGTGCACATGCTGATGATGTAGTTCGGGATGGCGGCGGCGCCGAAGGTGTCGATCACCTGCTTGGCTGCCCGCAGCACCCCGAGTTCCTTGGTGGCGAGTTCGCTCAGCTGCGCGTGCGGGCCGAGCAGTGGCCTGCGGGTGCGTAGTTCGTTCGCGAGCAGGTCGACGCGGTCGGCCTCGGACAGGCTCGGATAGTCGGCATGCACGCCCGACCAGGCCAGCAGTTCGGTGACGACCTGCTCGTGCACCTCGGAGTTCTGGCGCAGGTCCAGGCTCTGCAGGTGGAACCCGAAGGTCTCGATGGCGTGGCGCAGGGCGGCGAGGCTGTCGTCGGCCAGCAGCGCGTCACCGCTGGCGCGCATCGAGGCGTCGACGGCGTCGAGGTCGTCGAGCACCGCCTGTGGGGTGGCATACGGCGCGGCCGTGGTGGCCAGGCCGCTCTCCGGCAGTTCGCCGAGCGCCAGTTCCGCGGTGGCGCTGAGGCGGGCCCGGATCGCGTGCAGCGCACGGCGATACGGCTCGTCGGCGAATACGGCGGGATCGGGATAGCCCGCCTCGGCGAGCGCGGCGACCGCGGGCGTCACCGGCACGAGCCGGGCGGACAGGGACAGCGTCTTCTCCAGGTCGACCAGCTCGTCCAGATACCGGCCGAAGGCGTAGGCGGACGCCTGCCCGGCCGCGGTGTGCACGACTTCCGCTGTCACATACGGGTTTCCGTCGCGGTCGCCACCGATCCACGAGCCAGGGCGCAGGATCGGGCGCGGCAGCAGCTCGGCATCGGGCCAGCGCGAGCGCAGCGCGGCGCGCACCTGCGCGTTGATCGCCGGGATCACGTCGTAGAGGGTCAGGTCGTAGTAGCGCAGGCCGACCGAGATTTCGTCCTGAATCCGCAAGCGCGCCAACCGGATCAGCGCGGTCCGCCACAGGGTGAGGACTTCGCGGCGGATCTGGCGCTCGGAGTCACCGAATCCGGGGTCGCCCGGCTCGAGCCTGCGCCGCAGCCGCATCAGCTCGGTGATCTTGGCCTGGACATCGAAGACCGTGCGCCTGCGGGTCTCGGTCGGATGCGCGGTGATCACCGGCGAGACGAGGGCGTCGGTGAGCAGCTCGGCCACCGTCGAGCCGTCGAGGGCGGCGGCGTCGAGCTTGTCGTAGGTGGCGGCCAGCGAGGAATCCTGGGGCGGCTCCCCCGCCGACACGTGGGCGGCACGGCGACGGTCACGCTGGATGTCCTCGGCGAGGTTGGCCAGCAGCACGAAGTAGCTGAACGCCCGGATCAGCGGAATCGCGACCTCGGTCGGGGTGCCGTCGAGCATGTCGGCGACCGCGCTGCGCTCGACCTCCTCGCGGCGCACCCGGAAGGCCTCGATACGCACCCGCTCGATCAGGTCGAAGACCTCGGGACCCTCGTGGTCGCGGATGGTGTCGCCCAGGATGCCGCCGAGAAACCGGATGTCCTCGCGCAGCGGCCGGGTCGCTTCCTGCTCCTGCACGGTTCGCGAATCGCCCATGGAAAGACAGTATTGCCGCCGTCCCCGTGGCGCGACCCGGCGACGCGCCCCGCGCGAGTGATCAGGCCTACAGTCGCCGGATCACCCGCGCCGGGTTGCCCGCGGCGAACACCCGGTCCGGCAGGTCGCGGGTGACCACGCTGCCCGCGCCGACCACCACGTCGTCGCCGATGGTCACCCCGGGGCACACGATCACGCCGCCGCCGAACCACGCGTTGTTCCCGATCCGGATCGGCGCCGCGGATTCCCACCGCTGCCTGCGCTTCTCGTGATCGTCCATGGGGTGCAGCGCGGTCAGCAGCTGACAGCGCGGGCCGATCGAACAGTCGTCGCCGATGACGATCGGCGCGCAGTCGAGCAGGATCGCGTCATAGTTGAGGAAGCTGTTGGCGCCGATCTCGATGAGATAGCCGTAGTCGCACTGGAATCGCGGCATGATCCACGACCCCTCCCCCACCTTGCCCAGCAGCTCGCCCAGCAACTCGAACCTGCGCCCGGTCTCGTCGGGACCGGTCCGGTTGAACTCGTCGCACAACCGTTGCGCCCGTTGCCGTTCGGTCACCAGTTCGGGATCGCTGTCCTTGTACAGCTGCCCGCTCAGCATCCGCTGCTTCTGTTCACCCACTGCGCCGAGTGTAGGGCGACCGGTGTCGCCGAGGCGTTGCCTGCCGGTGGTCCGGTGGATACGTTGGTCGGCATGGTGTCGATGACGCATCTCGCGTCCTTCGCGGGACTGTCCTTCCTGCTTGTCGTGGTTCCCGGCCCGAGCGTGCTGTTCACGATCAGCCGGGCGCTGACGGTCGGCAGGCGGGCGGCGCTGTTGACGGTGGCGGGCAATTCGGTCGGGGTATACGTGCAGGTAGTGGCGGTCGCCATCGGGCTCGGCGCCCTCGTCGCCACCTCGGCGGCGGTGTTCACCGCCGTCAAACTGGTCGGCGCGCTCTATCTGGTCTATCTGGGAGTCCAGGCGATCAGGCACCGGGCCGACCTGGCCAGGGCACTCCAGCCCGGCCAGACCACGCCGGGTTTCTCCACCACGGCGGTGCTCCGCGACGGGTTCGTCGTCGGCTTCGCCAATCCGAAGACCATCGTCTTCCTGGCGGCGCTGCTGCCGCAGTTCGTCGACCCCACCCGGGGCTCGGTCCCGCAGCAGATGCTGGTGCTCGGCATCTGCATCCCCCTGTTCGGGATGGTGTTCGATTCGCTGTGGGCGCTCGCGGCGGACTCTGTGCGCAGCTGGATCGCCCGCACTCCGCGCCGCCTCGCCGCGGTGGGCGGCACCAGCGGGCTGGTGATGATCGGTCTCGGGGCCTCGCTGGCCTTCACCGGACGCAAAGACTGAGCACCGTGGACGCGTCGGCGACGGCGTGAAAGTAGGGTCGGAGTGGTGACGACAGCGCGGACCCGACACAACTACACCGGTACCTCGGTCGCCGAACGGCAGATCGAGCGGCGGGCGCTGTTCATCGAGGCGGGGCTGACCGTGTTCGCGGAGAAGTCGTTCGCCAACAGTTCGCTGACCGATGTGTGCGCGGCGGCGGGGTTGTCGCGGCGGCAGTTCTACGAGCAGTTCGGCGGGCGCGAGGAATTGCTCGTCGCGGTGTACGACACGGTGCAGGGCAAGGCCAGGGACGCGGTGGCCACGGCGCTGGCGGCGGCGGAGACCGACGACCTGCGCGCGCTGATCGACGCCGCGGTGCGGGCGTACACGACGGCGATCACCGACGACATCCGGTGCGCCAAGGTCGCTTTCGTGGAGATCGTCGGCGTGAGCCCGGCGATCGAGGCACATCGCGCGCAGGTCAGGGACCGGTGGGGTGAGGTGGTGGCCGCGATCGCCGCCGGGCGGGCGGAAGCGCGGACGCCGCCCGGTGGCTGGCGGGTGTCGATGGCGGCATTCATCGGCGCCGTGAACGGCGCCGTGCACCAGTGGAGCCTGGATGACCCGCGGCCGCCCGTCGACGAACTGGTCGACGTGTTCTCCACCCTGCTCGAAGCCCTGACAACCGCGGAGCCCTCCGGCCACTGATTGCGATCCACGCCACACCCGTGCCATAGTAGCCGTCATTGAGACGAAGGCGTCTCAAATCACGTGAGGACTGTGCACGATGAGATCTCCCCTCGCTCTGCGATGGTTCGCCCTGGCGACCGGCGTGATCGCGGCCGCAACGGTCGTGGTGGCCGGGCCGGTCGCGGCCGAGCCCGCGGCCGTGGCGCCCGCACCGGTGATTCCGCTGCCGCCCGAATTGGATCCGGGCTTCTACCTGCCGCCCGCCGACATCGTGGCGGCCACAGCGCCGGGTGCGATCATCGCGGCTCGCCAGGTGCGGATCGCCGACTTCGGCCTGCTGCCGATCGACGTGGATGCCTGGCAGGTGTCGTATCGCTCCAACAACAGCCGCGACGAGGCGATCCCGGCGGTCGCCACCGTGATCAAGCCGCGCGGGCAGGCGCCCGAGCCGCGCAAGCTGCTGTCGGTGCAGCTGGCCGAGGACTCCACCGCGGGCTACTGCGCGCCGTCCTATGCGCTGCAACATCTTTCGGTCGCGCCCCTGGCCGGCCAGATCGTCGTTCCCGCCGAATTCCTCTTCGCGCAGGCCGCGCTGGCGCAGGGCTGGGCGGTCGTCGTTCCCGATCACCAGGGCCCGAATTCGGCCTATGCGGCGGGGCCGCTGGCCGGCCGGATCACCCTCGACGGCGTTCGCGCGGCGACCTCGTTCGCACCCCTCGAAGTGGGGCCGACCGCGCCGGTCGGGCTCTACGGATACTCCGGCGGCTCGATCGCGACCGGCCACGCCGCCGAACTGCGCGCCTCCTACGCTCCCGAGCTGAATATCGTCGGCGCGGCCGAGGGGGGTGTCGGCGCCGACCTCGGAGCCGCCTTGAGCATGGCGAACAACCAGCTGACCTCGGGCCTGGTCTTCGCCGCCGTCCTCGGACTCACCCGCGAGTACCCCGATTTCGCCGCCTATCTCGATCAGCGGCTCGACCCGCTCGGCAAGGGGCTGTCCGCGATCAAGTCGCCCCTGTGCGTGCAGTACCAGTCGGCGCTGCTGCCGTTCCTCAACCTGACCGGCATGATCGGCTCCGACGGCAACCCGCTCGACGACCCGCCGGTCGCGGCCATGCTCGACGACACCCGCATGGGCAAGTCCGTGCCCGACATGCCCCTGTTCGTCTGGCATTCCGCCTGGGACGAAATCCTGCCGCTGGCCGCCACCGACACCCTGGTCGACAAGTACTGCCGCGACCCGAGCACCTCACTCACCTACACCCGCGACCACGCCAGTGAGCACATCGTCGCCGAGGTCGTCGGCGGCCCGGCCGCGCTGATCTGGCTGCGCGACCGTCTCGACGGCGTCCCCGCCCCCACCGGCTGCACCACGTCCGACGCGGGCACCATGGCGGCCACGCCCGGCGCGCTCGCCTTCCTCGGCGACTCCCTCGCCGCGAAGTTCGCCACCCTCTTCGGCGTGCCGCTGGGCTCCCGCTGATTGTCGCCGACGGTCCGGGGCGTGGTCGATGACCACGCCCCGGTCGTGTTCGCGCGCACACTGATTCAGGATCGACGCCCACTCGGCGATACATATTGACGTTCTGTGTTGATTTGTATCATACTCGCCGGGTTCGTCGATCATGATCAGGAGGTGCCCCGTTGACCGATAACGCACGGGCTGCGCTGGAGTTACTGCGCGATGCGGATCAGTTCAAGTGGTATGTCATTCCGCTCTTACTGATGGTCATCTACATCTATTCCGTCGAGATCGAGCGGCGGAACTGGAATGTGCTGTTCGCGGGGCTCGCGCTGTGGGGCATGGACTGGTTCAACGAGATCTGGAATGCGCTGGTCTTCCACGTCACCGAGCGGGCACCGGTGTGGGCGGCGAGCGGGCCGACGGCGTATCAGATCCTGATCGGGCTGAATATCGAGATCTGCTTCATGTTCGCCATCATGGGGATTGCGGCGGCGAAGATGCTGCCGCCCAAGGAAACCCGGATCTTCGGGCTGCCGAACCGGCCGGTGCTGATCGCGGCGAACTCCGCCGCGGCGGTGGGTGTCGAGGTGCTGCTGAACAAGGCCGGGATGCTCACCTGGGACTGGTCGTGGTGGCAGCCCGGCTTCCCGTTCCTGATCTGGATCATCGGGTACGTGCCGTTCTTCGCGGCCTGCTTCTTCGTGCACGATCTGCCCACCGTGCGCAGCAAGGCGCTCGTGGTCGGCGCGATCTTCGGCATCGACGCCATCGCTCTGCTCGGTTTCGGCGCGGCGGGGTGGCTGTGAGGCGCGGGCACGCCGTGCGGCGTGGGGCCCTGATCGCGGCGGCCGGGCTGGTCTTCGCCGGGGTGACAACGCAATCGGCCACCGTCGCCGATCCGGGATGCCTGCCGGTGGGTACGGTCGGCACCCCGGAAGTGACGGTCGACGAGTCCGCGGCGGGGTTGGCGGATTTCGCCCCGGCGACTGTCGCACTGCCCGAGCAGGTCTACCTCCGGACCACCACCGAGTCGTTCAACCGGCGCTGGAGCTTCGCGACCCGCGACGGCAACGTGTATGTGAAAGAGGCTGCTGCCCAAGGTGGTTGGCGCACCGTGGCGCTGCCCGGCTGCCTGGCGGGCACCATCGCCGGTGTCTCGGCCGACGACGACGAAGTGATGATGATCGACCGCGACGGCCGCTTCATCACGATGGACCACGCGCTCAGCGCGCCCAAGGACTGGAACTGGAGCAGCCGCTACGGCACCCCGCTGTGGACCGGCCCCGGCAACACCCTCCCGCCGGGCGCGCTGACCTGGTCGTGGTCGGTGTTGTCGCCCAACGAAGATCACGTGTGGACCGACACCGCCGGGAACGAGCATCCGGTCGGCGGGGCGAAGGTGTCACACGTGTTCGCCCTGACCCACGGCGGTCAGCGGATCCAGTATGTCGATCCGTGGCTGCCGGTGGATCACAGCTACGAGATGGGACTGCCGTTCGGCGGCCGGTTCCAGGCGGTGGCGCTGTCCACCAGCGCGTCGACCTCGCTGATCGTCAACAGGTTCGGCGACTTCTACACGCGCCTCTACGATTTCGACATCTCCGGCGCGGACAAGGTCTTCTTCCGCTACTCCTACCAGGATCAGCGCGGACTGCCCGAGGCGCCGGACATGCTGTCCGAGCGCATCGACGGCCGCTACGCCGCCATCCAGCTGCCCGCCCCCGACTGGGTCGCGCAGCCGAAGGTCCCCGGTGAGATCACCGACCGCATCTCCCTTCACCGGACCGGTCCCGGTTCCGCGGCCCGGGAGCTGCGGGTCGAAGGCCGTGACGGCGGGCGGACCGGTTTCTGGCGCAAGACACTCACCGACCCGGCATGGACCTTCGTCGCCACCGATCAGCCACTCGCCGGTGCGGCACTGGAGAATTCGCCGGTGAACCGGGCACAGGAAACGCTGGGCCCGCCGTCTCCGTACGACTACCAGGGCACCTCGCCGCAGGGCTGGACCGCCGGCGTGCAGTCCTTCGACCTGGCCGTCTCCCCCACTACCCTGCGCATCCGATTCGACGACGGCACCGGGCTCGACGTCGTCCTGCACACCGTCGACGGCTTGCGGCAGAGTCCACAGCAGCCCGGAATCACCGGTCAGCCACGATACTTCGACGGGACCATCGAGGTGCCGCAGCAGGTGCTGGCCGACCTGGATACCCAACCGGCCACCGTGCGGGATTTCGTGCGAAACACCCTCGGCGGCAACCGCTTCACCGACACCTCGGTCGATGTCACCGACGCGCGCTTTCACCTCGCCCTGTGGGACCTCACGCTGCATCGACGCTGACCGGCATCGACGAAAAACTCTGGAGCACAGGTGGTGACGGGTGTAGGTTGCGACCATGGGGGCCTCCTATTCCAGTCATCACGTGTGCCTGGCGTGCCAAATCTCGTTCAAACTCCGGCCGCGAGAACAGGGCCGCCTGTGCCCACTGTGCCGTGCACCGATGATCAATGCCGGGCGGGTACCTCACAGTGCCCGCACGGCGCGACAAGAGCGGATGGGCGGCATTGACCGCAGTCCTGGAGTCAGGACTGCGGTTCCACCCCAGTTGCTGCCAGGGCTGCGGCCCAGGATTCCGGCCGAGGACGGCAGTTCAGGTCAGGGAGCGGCGCCGGGTCGCCCGTCGGCTCGGCGTGCGGGAACGGACGTTGCTGAGCACCGCCGATCCGTCGAGTGTTATTGCGGCAGTGTCCGGTTCCGCGCGGCACTGATTCCACGCAACGCACACGCCGTCCCCTCGGGCGTTCTGACAGCCGACGGGCGCGCCAGTATCGTTAGCGGGTGAATAATCCAGGGGGACCATCTCATCCGCATGCACCCGGGCCGCAGTACGGACCTAGGGGATACCAGGGAAACGGCGTGCCGGGGCCGGGCTATCCGATGAACAGGCCGTTCGCACCGCAGAGGCCCCTACCGCCCCAGCGCAACAAGGGCCTCATCGTGGCCGCGGTGGCGGGTGGCGGGGCACTGGCAGCGCTGGCGATCGGCGCGATGGTGTATCGCGGAATCACCGATCCGCACGGCAGAAGCCAGATCGACGATCTGACGGCCGGTCGCTGCGTCGATCGGCCGTCGTCGGCAAGCGGCACGATCGTCAGCCTGCCGACTCGATCGTGCACCACACCGCACGACGGCGAGGTGGTCTACGTCGGAGTGCTTGCCGAGTGGGAGAACACGACCGCGGCGCGCGAGGCAGGCCGAACCCTCTGCCTCACCCATGCCACGCCCGTCATCGAGGCCAGTCGAGCGTCCGCGATCGTCGAACTCATGTCCTACGCGCCGGCGGACGCCGCCTCGTGGCGCAAATCCAGCGCCGTGCAGTGCGTGGCATGGGCCACCGGTGGCACGAAGCTGACCGAACAGATCTCCGGTAACTGAGCTGCCCTGGTCAGGACACCTCCCGGTGGCGGGGTTGGACTCGGTGGAGGAGGACTTGTTCGAGGAGGGCTACGAGGACGTCGCGGACGGAGTCGCGGTCGCGGGCGTCGCAGTCGAGGACGGGAATCCAGTCGTCGAGGCCCAGGGCTTCGCGGACCTCGGCGAGGTCGAAGTGGGTGGCGTCGTCGAAGCGGTTGACCACGATGACGAATGGGGTGTTGTGGTCTTCGAAGTAGTCCAGGACCGGGTAGCAGTCTTCGACGCGGCCGGTGTCGACGACGATCACCGCGCCCAGCGCGCCGTCGACCAGGTCGTCCCACAGGAAGACGAAGCGGTCCTGGCCCGGGGTGCCGAACAGGTAGAGGATCAGGGACTGGTCGAGGGTGATCCGGCCGAAGTCCAAAGCGACTGTGGTGGCGGTCTTCTCGGCACGGCGGCCGGGGTCGTCGACGCCGATCGACACCTCGGTCATCGACGCCTCGGTGACCAGTGGCTCGATCTCGGAGATGGCGCCGATGAAGGTGGTCTTGCCGACGCCGAAGCCGCCGCTGACCACGATCTTGACCGATGTCGGCATCGCCGGAGCGGTGCGGAATTCAGAGTGCCCGAACAAGATCCCTGATCCTCTCGATGGCGGCGGTCGACAGTTCCGGCGCGTCGCGGACGGTCACATGCCCCGCCGCCGCCAGATCGCTGACGATCACCTTGGCGATGCCGACCGGAACGCGCAGGGCGACACCGATTTCGGCGATGGAGTGCGGTCGCAGACACAACTGCACGACGGTTCTTTCCTCGAACCGCAGCGGCGCCGACAGCGCGGACGGCGGCGCCTGGACGAGCGTCTCGATGCGCAGACCGTCCAGCACCGGGACGGTGCGGCCCGCGGTGACCACGAACGGACGGACGAAGCGGTCCTCGACGTCCGCGCTGTCGGTGGGCGCCACCGGGACCGGCCCTAGTTCGTCGCGCCAGCCGGTGGGCCGGTTCATCGGGATCATGCGCGGGTCGGGCAGCCGCGGGCGATCGGGATCTCTCATCTGCGCAACGACTCTCGCAGTTCCCCGATCAGCATCGGGTCGAGCAGCGCGCCCGCGCGTTCGGCCAGCACCGCCATCTCGTAGCCGACGAGACCGACATCGCAACCACCGTCGGCGATCACGCCGAGACAGCTGCCGTCGCCCAGCGCCGAGACCAGCAGGAAGCCGCGCTTCATCTCGATCATGATCAGCTTCAGCCCGTCGAAATCGTAACTGCGCGAGGCACTGCGGGCGAGGCTGGACAGGCCGGAGACCATGGCGGCGAGCCGGTCGGCGCCGGTGCGATCCAGGCCGTCGGACATGGCGATGAGCAGCCCGTCGGAGGACACGGCGACGGTGTCGCGCACGCCGTCGGTGTTGCGGACGAAGTTGCCGAGCAACCAGTTGAAGGTGTGGGGGTCGGCGGTCGGTAGATGGGTGGTCACCGGGGGCTCTCCTGAGGTCGGGTCCGATCGGTCAGTGGGTCGGATCGGGCGGGGTGGGCGCGGATCGGGTATCGCCACCGCGTTCGTGGCCGGTGCGGAAGGAGGACAGCATGCTGCGTGTCTGGTCCGGGGTTCGTTCGACGGCGGGTGGACGGTCCTGGCGGGCCGCCGGTTCACGGCGAGGGCGGTCCGGCGAGCCGGTGATCTTGGCGCGTTTGCTGCGCTTCACCAGACCGTTGCGCGTGCGTTCGACGGCGGGGCCACCCGGTTCGACCGCGGGCCGGCCTCGACGGTCCGGGTCGGAGGCTGTGGAGCCGATCCATTCGACCGCCGGCTGGTCGAGATGATCTGCGAGGAGCGCTGCGGAGCCGATCGATTCGGCCACCGGCCGGTCGGGACGGTCCGGGTGGAGCCCGGGCACCGCAGATCCGTTGCTGGTACGGACGGCGACGGAATCCGCGGGTGCGGCCCCGTTGCGGCCGCCGCGGTCACCGACGGAACTCCCTGTGCCGGTGAGGAACTGCGCGTAGGGTGACCCACTCGCCGCATGGTCCGAGGCATGGCCGTTGGCAGTGTGCGGCGGTGCCACATTCCCGTCTGCTGCCGCGCCGCCGTCGGCGGCCTGCCGCCGCCCGGTGCCATCGGTAGCCTCCGGCAGCTGGGTGCCGTTGGTGGTGTGCACCGGCATCTCGACGCGGCTATGTCTGACTCGGCCGCCGGCACCGTTCGACGCCGTTCCGGGGCGCTTCCCCGAGCGCGTGTCCTGAGTGTGGGCACCAGGCGCACCTGCTGGACTCGCCGACACACCGGCCTCGTCCGCGCCGACCCGGTCCCTCGTGGCACCCGATGATGCTGGGCGGGAAGACGTTTCGTCGGCCAGGATGCTCGGCGGGAGCAGCAGCCGCGCGACGATGCCGCTCACCGGCGAGGTGTTGAGCTCCACATCGATGCCGAGCCGACCGGCCAGCCGGCCGACCACGTAGTGCCCGAGATAGCGCGTGGAGGCCACGATGAAGTCCTGCTCACCGCGCAGGCGCGCATTGGCCTCGGCGAGCTGGTCGGGCGCCATGCCGACGCCGTGGTCGACGACCGCGAGCAGGTAGCCGCTCGCCACCTTGCGCCCGTAGACCTCGACCTCGAGGTCGGGCGGGGAGAAGGCGAGGCCGTTCTCGATGAGTTCGGCCAGGACGTGGGCGAGTTCGCTGACGACCGCGCCGGCGATCGCGATGTCGTCGACCCGGCGCAGCACCACCCGGCGGTAGTCGTCGACCTCGGACAGGCCGGCCCGGATGACGTCGGTGAGCGCGATCGGCTCGGCCCACCGGCGCGGGCTGGCCTCGCCGACGAGGACCAGCAGGCTTTCGGCATTGCGGCGCATGCGGGTCGCGAGGTGGTCGAGTTCGAACAGGTTCGACAGCGCCTTCGGGTCGAGTTCCTCGCGCTCGAACTCGCTGATCAGGCCGAGCTGCCTGCGCACGAGATTCTGGTTGCGCCGGGCCAGGTTCGCCATCGACTCGGTGGTGTTGCGCCGCACCAGCGCCTGTTCGGAGGCGAGGTCGAAGGCGGTGGTCTGGACCCGGTCCAGCGCGCCCGCGACAGCGCCGATCTCGGCACTCGCGCCGGACGGGGTGCGCACGGGCGCGGGCGGTTCCGGCTGGGTGTCGGCGGCGCCGCGCCAGGCGGCGATCACCTCGGGCAGCCTGCTGGAGGCGACGTCGTCGGCCTCGGCGGCGAGCCGGGCCAGCGGCCGCACGATGGCCCGGATACTCGCGAACACCAGCGCCACCTCGGCGGCGATCGCGAGCAGGGCGGCCAGGGCGAACCCCGCGAGGATCAGCGCGGCGGTGCGGCGCAGGTCGGCGGCGCGAGCGCGGACGTCGTCGCCGACGGCCTGCTGCACGGTGCGCTGCGCGTCGATCACGTCGGTCATCTGCGACCACCAGACCGCCGGGTCGACCGCGGGGACCACCGGTCCGGCCGTCGACGCGATCGCGATGTTCTCCGATTCGGTGGCCCGCGTGGCACTCTCACCGGCGAGCACCAGGTCGAGGCGGTCCTGCTGGGCTGCGGTGGCGTCGCGGTCGAACTGGGTGAGCGCGGCATTGCGGGCGGCGCGGATGTCGAGGAACTGCACATACTCCCCGGGCGCGAACTCCCCGGCGGCGAATACACCGTTGAGGAAGCCGCGTTCGCGCGCCGTGAACTCCTTCGCGTCACCGAGGGCGTAGAGGGCTTGCAGGCCGTGGCGCACCGCGGGGTCGCGGGCCTGGTCGAGGCCGATAACCAGGCGGTTCATCGCGTCGACGCTGTCGGAGTAGAACTGGAAGGCCGCCTGACGCGAGACCGTGCGGGTGTCGATCTGCGAGCGGAAACTGGGCAGACCGGCCAGGTGGCCCAGGGCCGAGCGCACTTCGCCCGCACCCGGCGGGTCGGTCGCCACGATCGCGCCCAGATTCCGCAGTGCCGCATCGGTGCCCGCGCGCTGGTCGGTGACCGGCTGCAGCAGCCGCTGGTCGCCACCGAGCAGTCCGTTGCTCAGGCCGCGTTCCCGCTGCACCTGGTGCACCAGGTCCTGGGCGGCCAGTGCCACCGCGACCGCGTCCACGGTCTCACCACTGCGGCGGAAGGCGCCGATCTGCGTGGACATCGTCAACCCGAGCAGCGCGAGCACCAGCACCAGCGACACCGCCAGGATCCGGGCGAGCTGGCCGGAGATGGTGCGCGGCCGGATCAGCCTGCCACCCGCGGCCTGCCGACGGGAATGTGAACGCACCACCTGCTCCTTTGTCACGCCGCCGGGTGAATTTCCCGGCGGCCCATGGAAAGTCAGGTGTCAACTTGCACTGCGCGGACCGCGCGGTCAATCCGGGACGGTGTAAGAACGGGTTTCGTGCACTGATCTCAACATGCCGGAAATCAACGGGGGTTTCTGTATCCGAAAGCTCACAGCCCGCAACGCAATTGCGTGACCGGCCCGTTCGATGCCCGATACATAGCCGGGAAATGGAGTCGTGACGCCACCCACATTTCCGGCAGCGCGATTCGCACGGCACCGAGGCAAACGCGGGGCGGGTCAACCAATCAGAAATGAACGATAGCGACCCGACCCGCAAATCCCCGGCATATTCCGGAAATTCGAGACCGGACGGTGATTACTCGCCGCCGAGAATGCCGAGCACCTGCTCGGAGAAGAAGAACGGCTCGAGGCGTTCCCGGATCAGCCCGGCCAGCACACCGTTGCGCTTGGCCGACTCGATGACGGCGGGGCCGTAGCGCAGGATCTCGGCGCCGATGTCGTCGGCGGTCAGGCCGAGCTCGGGCAGCATCGCCGAGAGCGTGTGCTTGCTGTACCTGGCGTAGAACACCTCGACGCATTCGCGCACCAGCATCCCGAAGTATTCCTTCTCCCTGGTCGTCACCGCGATCTCGTAACAGATCTGGACCAGTTCGTTGAGATCCTTCTGGGTGAGGTACTCGCGCAGGCCGGCCACGGGCTCGTCGGCGTGCAGATCCCAGAACTCCATCGCCGCCGAGTGCACCGGCGCGTCGCGCAGCATGTCGCGGATGGCGTTGTTGGTGCGCTTGAGCGCGAACAGGGCGCCCTTGCCCGCGAGGTCGCCGACGAAGGTGCTGTCGGCGACCTTCTTGGCGCGGTTCGCGGCCGACTGACCCAGCGACATCAGCGAGGAGACGCCGGGGATCTTCTCGGCGCGTTCCCGATTGGCCTGCATGAAGTCGCCGATCAGCTTGTCGACGAAACGGGCGGCGACGGTGGCGACGAGCGGGCTCTCGGTGAGCCGGTCCAGGATGCGCTCCTGGGCCTGGTGCATGCCGAAGATCTTCTCCAGCAGCGCTTCCACCGGCTCGCGGTCGACCACATCGCCGAGGGTGTACTCGGTGTTGGACGCGATGTGGTCGTAGATCGCGTCGGAGAAGATGCCGACGGTGTCGGCGATGACGGGGCTGCCGCCGATGCGGTCGAACACCGTGGCCACGGTCTGTTCGCCCTGCTCGAGCGAGACGACGTCACCGAACACGATGGTGTCGCCGACGGCCAGCACGGCGGCCACGTCCCGCGCGATCACCTCGGCGAACCGGTCGCCGGTCACCTCGGCGAGCAGGAAGTCCACCTGCGCGTCGAGCAGTCGTTCGGCGATCTGGCGCGCCTGTGTCATCTGGGTCCACCCATCACGGTCGTTGCTCGGACGGGAGGCCTTGCGGCTACTTGTCGTCGGCGCCGGAATCGTTGCCCTGCATCGATTTCCGGATCTGAGCCAGACGCTCGCGCGCGGCTTTCTCCCGCGCCTCCCACTGTTCGTCGACGCTGCGACCCGCCGGGGTCTGCTGGTCGAGCTCACCCATTCCCTGCGCGGTGCCGAAACGCTGCTCGACCTTATCGCGAACCGCGTCGAATGTCGGTACTCCGGAAGTGGAATAGCCGCCGGTCACAGTGGGTGCGGCGGCGCCGGGCAGGCCATGCGGTACCGGCGGTACCGGCATAGTGCCCCCGACCTGGTCGGATGCGACGGACACCACATCGGCGTCCACCACGTCCGTGTCCAGAGTCACAGGTGATTCCGTCTCCGTATGACCGGCTTCGACCTGGGCGAGTGCGGCGGCGACAGCGCCGAGCCTGGGCCGTCCGGCGACCGCGGCACGCAGCACCGACACCAGCTCGGCGTCGGGCAGCACGGCCAGGCGGCCGAGGATCTCGCTCGTTTCGCTCATACCGCCAGGCTACGCAGGCAGGAAGCCGCCCGACCACTCCGTGATGCGCTGCGGCCAGCGCGGGCCGAGCGCGTCGATGACATCGTTGTGGCCGGCGCCGGGCACCACGACCAGCTCTTTCGGTCCCTGCGCCGCCGCGAAGAGGCGTTCGGCATGGCGCAGCGGGAGCAGTTCGTCGCGGTCGCCGTGGAACATGAGCACCGGGGCCCGCAGTGCCGCGATCCGGCGCAGGCTCGGATAGGCGTTCGGGATCAGCGGCGTGGGCAGGAACGGATAGACCGAGCGGGCAGCGGCGCGCATGCTGCTGAATGTCGACATCAGGATCATGCCCGCGGGCGGGTGCTCGGTGGCCAGCTCGAGCAGGACACCGCCACCGAGCGACTTACCGAGGTACAGCACCCGATCCGGGTCGACGCCGGGCTGGTCGAGCAGGGTCGCCCGGACCGCCCTGGCATCGCGATAGGTGCCCTGCTCCCCCGGCGATCCCGTGCTGTGGCCGAAACCGCGGTAGTCGAAGGCGAGGACGTCGAAACCCGCCCGGACCAGCAGCGCGATGATCGGCACGCGGTCGCCGATGGTGCCTGCGTTGCCGTGCGCGTAGAGGATGTGCCCGCGTGGGCGGTCGGCGCGCACGAACCAGCCGTGCAGGTCGACGCCGTCGGCGGTGCGCGGGTGCACGTCGCGGTAGTCGAGGCCGTAGGCGGCGGGCGTCTGGGCCACGTGCTTGTCCGGGTGGTAGACCAGCGCGTTCAGCGCCCTGGTCGCGGGGTGTCGTATCACTTGCCGCGGCCCGCCTGGAAGCCGAAGTCCCAGTGGTACAACCGGGCGATCTCCATGACACCGCCACCCGGCTGACCGGCGGGCGGCCGGACGAAGGTGCCCTCGCGCCGGACCACCAGCTCGCCGTTGACGTTCTCCAGCACGGCGAGGACGGCGTCGCGGGAATTGTCGGTGCAGCCGTCGAGGGTCATCTCGATCGGCGGTGAGTTCACCGGGTTCAGGGTGACGGTGGCGTGCACGCCACGGAAGTCGCTCGCGCCGTCGTAGATCGAGGCGAAGACCAGGATGCGGCGGAAGAACTGGGTGTAGTCCAGGTTGATCGAGAGGTTCTCGCCGGTGATGCTGGCGCCGGTGCGGTCGTCCTGGTCGAGGTGGATGAACGGCGGCTCGTACAGTGCGCCGAACCGGCGGTCGAGGGCGCGGACCGAGCCGATCGCGCCGTTGACCAGTTCGAAGAAGCAGCACAGGTCGAGGTCGATGTTCTTGCCGCGCAACTTGCCGAACAGGCGGCCGGTCGCGGCCATCGAAGTCCAGTTGAGGTTCACCCGCATGACGCCGCCGGTCGCGCCGTGCTTGGTGAGCGAGACCGAGGGTGATTCCTTGGTCAGCGAGATCTTGGACAGGTTCACCGGAGGCGCGGAAGGCGGGGCGGCGGGTGCGTCGTCGACCGAGATGCCGAAATCTGTTGCCAATCCTGCCAATCCGGAGTCGTAGCCCTGGCCGACCGCGCGGAACTTCCACGCACCCTGGCGGCGGTACAACTCACCGAGGACGAACGCGGTCTCGGTGGTGGCGCCGGTGCTGTCGAAGCGGGCGACCTGGGCACCGCCGGCGGCGTCGATCACCCGGATGTAGAGGCCGTGGAACTGGCCGAAGGTGCCGCCGTCCGCGGAGGCGGCGAGCACGATCGTCTCGATCTGCGACTCCACCTGGGCCAGGTTCACCGACAGGGCATCGATGACGATGTGGCCCTGCTGTTTTCCTTCGTGGCGAACCGCGCCCGAGGGGTGTACCGCCTGGTTGTAGAAGACGAAGTCGTCGTCGGAGCGCACCTTCGTACCGGCGAGGAGCAGGGCGGAGACGTCGGCATCGGGCACCCCCGCACCCGACTGCCAACCCACTTCGACGCGGACCGCGGAGGCAGGCACCGCAACATTGGCGCCTTTCATCATCGACACACGTGCCAACCTATCCCGCCCCGCGCGGTACCCGAGCCGTCGCCCCTGCTCGGGCGAGCCGACTACCTGGTCCGGATGCCGGTCGAACCGCGAGCCGGAAATCGACCTGACACCACCGCCACGACCCGCGAGGATGGGCTCATGTCGACCCGGGAACTCATCGTGCTGGGCACAGCCGGGGCTGTGCCCACCCGCCGCCGCAATCACAACGGCTATCTGTTGCGCTGGGACGGCCAGGGCATCCTGTTCGACCCGGGCGAGGGTACCCAGCGGCAGATGGCGCACGCGGGCGCTTCCGCGACCGAACTGCAGTGGGTCTGCATCACCCATTTCCACGGGGATCACGCCCTCGGCGTCCCCGGCATCGTGCAGCGGCTCGGTCGCGACGGAGTACCGCATGCTGTCCACGCCGTGTTCCCCGCCGACGGCGCCGAGTATTGGGAGCGCCTGAAGTTCGCGACCAGCTACTACGGTTCGCCCACGCTTGTCGAGCACCCCGTCAGCGGCCCGGGTGCGACGTTGCCGGGTGACGGCTTCACGCTCACCGCGCTGCCCTTGGACCACAGCATCCCCACCTACGGCTACCGCATCGCCGAGCCGGACGGCCGGACATTTCTGCCCGAACGGCTGCGCGCGCACGGCATCTCCGGCGCGGCCGTCCGCGAGCTGTCGGGCGCGCTGCTGGAGGAATGCACGGTGCCCAGGCCCGGCCAGAAGGTCGCCTTCGTCATGGATACCCGCCTGTGCGACAGCGTCTTCGCCCTGGCCGAGGGCGTGGACATGCTCATCATCGAGTCCACGTTTCTCGACTCCGAGACCGGCCAGGCCGCCGAGCGGGGCCACCTGACGGCGCGGCAGGCGGGCGAGGTGGCGCGGGCCTGCGGGGTGCGAACCCTGGTCCTGACCCACTTCTCCGAACGCTATGCCGAAGCCGACGACCCCCTGTTCCTGGAGCAGGCGGACTTCCCCGGCGCCGTGCTCGCCCACGACCTGGACCGCGTCCCACTCCCACCCCGCCGCGTGGCTCACTGAGAGGACGCGGTGCGGCGGGATGAAACGCTCGATCTCGGTGACCGAGTAGCGAGTCCTGCTGGGCGGTGCCGCGTTCGGGAATCGGCGGCTGGGTAGCAGGTCGGCCATAACGTCTCGCGGATGAGTAATTCATGTGTTTCGCGGAAGCGGAAATCATTGTTGTCGTTGGTGTCCGTGCCGCTGATGGCTGTCGGATTGGTGGCTGCGGGGTTGGCGGGTACCGCCGGCGCAGCCCCTGCCGCGGGGGGACCCACCAAGATCGACCTGCAGGGTGCTGCCAACGTTCGGGATCTGGGTGGGTACATCACCTATGACGGAGCCAAGGTCAAGACGGGCAAGCTTGTTCGGGCCGACGCGCTCGCCAAGCTGACCGACGCCGATCTGCAGAAGCTGGCGGCGTTGAAGCTCCAGACTGTGATCGACCTCAGGACGCCGTCCGAGGTGCAGGCGATGGGGGCGGACAAGTTGCCCGCGGGAGTTCCGTTGGTGGCGCGTCCGATCGACGACGGCGGCATGTTCACCAAGATGTTCCAGGCGATTTCGTCGAAGGATCCGGTGCAGCAGCAGGCAATGCTGGGCGACGGCAAAGCCGAGCAGATCATGCAGAACGTGTACCTCAACTTCTTCACCCCCGACGCGCTGGGGAAGTTCGGGCAGTCGGTCAAGGATCTCGCGAATACCGCGAACGCCACGCTGTACCACTGCACCGCAGGCAAGGATCGGACGGGATGGCTGTCCTACGTGACACTGCGGGCCGTCGGCGTGCCGGAGTCGGTGGCTCGGCAGGACTACCTGCTGTCGAATCAGTATCGGGCGGCGGCGGATGCCGCACTGCGGGCCCAGCTGAAGCAGGCAGGCATCATGCAGAATCCGGACCTGCTGATTCCCCTGCAGGAAGTACGGGTCGCGTACCTCGACGTGGCGCTGGAGCAGATCGACGAGAAGTACGGGGACTTCGGCAAGTACCTCACCGACGGACTCGGACTCGACGGCTGGACCCTGATGAAACTGCGGAAGAACCTGGTTTCCTGATCTGAGGGACAGCGGAAGACGACGAAGGCCGCCCGGCGGGATGCCGGGCGGCCTTGTGGGATGCGGATCAGCCGCGCAGTTCGGCGCCCACCGCGGTGGTGGCCGAGGCGACGGCGGCGTCGCGGGCGGCGCTGGCCTCGTCCTCGGTGAGGGTGCGGTCGGTGGCGCGGAAACGCAGGGCGTAGGTGAGGGACTTGCGGCCCTCACCGGCCTGCGCGCCCTCGTAGACGTCGAACAGGGCGATGTCCTCGAGCAGGTCGCCACCACCGGTACGCAGCGCCGATTCGACGCTCGCGGCGGGCACGGCCTTCTCGACGCTGATCGACACGTCCTGCAGGACGGCGGGGAACGCCGACACCGTGGGCGCCGGACGGGCCTCGGTCAGCGGCAGGGCGTCGAGGTCCAGTTCGAGCGCACAGGTGCGCGGCGGCAGACCGGCACGCTCCAGCACGGCCGGGTGCAGCTCGCCCGCGTGACCGACCACGACACCGTCGACGACCAGTTCGGCGCAGCGGCCGGGATGCCACGGCAGGTAGGCGGCGGCCCGGCGTTCGATGGTGACACCCGCCGCGTCGGCGACGGCGTCGACCAGCGCGAACGTGTCGGCGGCCTCGGCCTGGCGGCCCGCGCCCCACGGACCGCGCGGGTCCCGCTTGCCGCTGAGCACCGCGGCCACATGGACCGGCTGGGCGGGCAGCGAGGCGTTCAGCTCGGCGATCTGCTCGTCGGTGGGACGACGATCCACCGGCAGCGCCGCGACCGCGTGGGTCTCCGCGCCGGGCTGCACGACCTGGGCGATGCCGTAGATCGTCAGGTCGCGGGCGCCGCGCGAGATATTGCGGGTGGCCACTTCCAGCAGACCGGGCAGCAACGTGGTCGCCAGCTCGGGGCGCTCGGTGTCGAGCGGGTTCAGCACGCGGGTGGTGTTGCGGCGCGCGTCGTCGACGTCGAGACCCCAGACGTCGAACACACCGGCGGGCAGGAACACCGGCGCGGGCACCTCGACACCACCGGCGAACGCCAGCGCCCGGCTCACGGCGCGGCGCCGCTTCTGGGTGGCGGTCAGGCCGCGACCGGCGGGCGCCGACGGCAGGACCGACGGGATCTGCTCGAGACCCTCCAGCCGCAGCACCTCTTCGACCAGGTCGGCGGGCTGGGACAGGTCCGGGCGCCAGCTCGGCGGGGTCACCAGCAGCTGGGTCTTGCCCGCGTCGTTGACCTCGATCTCGACCCCGGCGCCGATCTGGGCGAGCCTGCGCACGGCGGTGCCCGCCGGGTAGGTTACGCCGGCGACGCGGTCGGGCAGGTCGATATCCATCGCGATCGGCGCGACCGGCGCCAGCGGAACGCGGATGTCGGTGAGCGCGGATTCGATGGTGCCGCCGGTGATCTCGGCCAGCAGGGTGGCCGCCCGGTCGAGCGCGGCGATATTGATCTCCGGGTCGACGACGCGCTCGTAGCGCTTGCCCGCCTCCGAGACCAGCTTGTGCCTGCGCGCGGTCCGGTACACCCGCAGCGGGTTCCAGGTCGCGGCCTCGAGCACCACATCGGTGGTCCCGGGGCCGACCTCGGTGCTGCCGCCGCCCATCACGCCGGCCAGCGAGACTACACCGGAGTCGTCGGCGATCACCACGTCCTCGGCGTCGAGAGTGCGCTCGACATCGTCGAGGGTACGCAGGGTCTCACCGGTGTTGGCCGAGCGAACGACCAAGCCGCCGTTGAGCTTCGCGGCGTCGAAGGCGTGCAGCGGCTGACCCAGTTCGAGCATCACGTAGTTGGTGACGTCGACGGCGGGCGAGATCGGGCGCATGCCCGACAGCATCAGCCTGCGCTGCAGCCACAGCGGGCTCACCGCGTCCGGATTCATCCCCGTGACCCGGCGCACGCCGAAACGGGTGCACTCCGAATCGGCCTCGAGCCGCACCGGCCACGCCTCCGCGTCGCCCTCGGCCAGCGTCCGCACGGCCGGATCGGCGTACTCGAGATCGAAGCCGCAGGCCAGTTCACGGGCCAGGCCGCGGACCGAGAAGCAGTAGCCGCGGTCGGGGGTGATGTTGAGTTCGATGATCGTGTCGTCGGTGCCCAGCAGCACATTCGCGTCGTCACCCGGCTGCGCCGAGCCGGGCTCGAGCACGAGGATGC
This sequence comes from Nocardia sp. NPDC057663, assembly GCF_042799895.1. NCBI lineage: Bacteria > Bacillati > Actinomycetota > Actinomycetes > Mycobacteriales > Nocardiaceae > Nocardia > Nocardia sp. NPDC057663. The sequence goes on from NZ_JBHVHX010000020.1 coordinate 80,687, forward strand.
CGTCGTGGTCCTTGCCGATGCCGAGTTCGGCGACCGAGCAGATCATGCCGTGGGAGGTGTGCCCGTAGGTCTTGCGCGCGGAGATCTTGAACCCACCGGGCAGCACGCCGCCGGGCAGCACGACGACAACGAGGTCGCCCACCGCGAAATTGCGGGCGCCGCAGACGATTTCCTGCAGCTCGGGGTTGCCGACATCGACTTTGCAGAAGCGGATCGGCTTCTTGAACTCGGTGAGCTCGGTGATCTCGGCGACGCGGCCGACGACCAGCGGCTTGTCGATGTCACCGCCGATCGGCTGGAGCTCGTCGACCTCCTCGACCTCCAGGCCGACACGGACGAAACCGGCATCGAGCTCGTCCGCGGACACCGACCATTCCGGGGTGGTGCGCTGCAGGATCTCGGTCAGCCAGGACTGCGCTACTCGCACGTGACTTTTCGCTCTCTCTCAGGACCGGATACCGAAGGGCAGGGTGAACCGCACGTCGCCCTCGACGATGTCGCGCATATCGGGGATGCCGTTGCGGAACTGCAGGGTGCGCTCCATGCCCATGCCGAACGCGAACCCGGAGTACACCTCGGGGTCGATGCCGCTGGCGATCAGCACCTTCGGGTTGACCATGCCGCAGCCGCCCCACTCGACCCAGCCCGCGCCGCCCTTCTTGTCCGGGAACCACACGTCGACCTCGGCCGACGGCTCGGTGAAGGGGAAGTAGTTGGGGCGCATCCGGGTTCGGGTGTCCGGGCCGAACAGGGCGCGCGCGAACGCGTCCAGGGTGCCGCGCAGGTGGGCCATGGTCAGGCCCTTGTCGATCGCCAGACCCTCCACCTGGGAGAACACCGGGGTGTGGGTGGCGTCGAGTTCGTCGGTGCGGAAGGTGCGGCCCGGGCACACGACATAGATCGGCAGCTCGCGTTCCAGCATCGAACGCACCTGCACCGGGGAGGTGTGCGTGCGCAGCACCTGGCGCGAACCCTCCGGGGCGATGTGGAAGGTGTCCTGCATGGTGCGCGCCGGGTGATCGGGCAGGAAGTTCAGCGCGTCGAAGTTGAAGTGCTCGGTCTCGACCTCGGGACCCTCGGCGACCTCCCAGCCCATACCGACGAACACGTCGGCGATCTGCTCGGAGATGACGGTGATGGGGTGCCTCGCGCCGACCGGCTGACGGCGCGCGGGCAGGGTGACGTCGATCTTCTCCGCCACCAGCACGGCCTGATCGCGCTCTTCCAGCAGCGCGGCGCGGCGGGCCTCGAACGCGTCGGAGACGCGCTTACGGGCGACGTTGACCCGCTTGCCCGCGTCGGCCTTCTCCTCCTTGGGCAGCGCGCCCAGTCCCCGCTGTGCGAGCGCGATCGGCGACTTGCCGCCGATGTAGTCGGTCTTGGCGACCGCCAGCGCATCCAGATCAGCCGCAGCGGCGAACGCCTTCTCGGCCTCCGCTGCCGCTGCCGCGAGTGCCTCCTCGGTCAGCAAGGCGTTCTGCTCGACTCCACTGTTGTCGTCGGCCACGATCGTTCGACTCTCCCCTGGGGATCGGTTCACGGGTGCGTCATTGCCTACCCGTATCGGTGCTGCATAAATCCTATGGGATCGGGTTCACGCGATTCATCCGGATTACCGGCGGGCGGGTCGCGACCGTGCTACGGCCCGCCGGAAGGTCGCGGTGCGGACCGACAAGTCCAGGTCAGGCCGGTTCTCCCCACGTTCGCGGACCCACCGGAAATTCGAGGGAACCGAATGGGCTCGCGCCCCGTCCAACTGTTCAAACACTTCAGCGTGTTCGACTCGAGAACAGGACGACGCGATGCCTGAACAGACTTGCGACTCGACCCCTCCGCAAGACCGGCGCACCCGCCTGACGGCTCCGGGCAGCGGTTTGGCACTGTGTGGACTCGGCATCCGGCCCACCGGCCGGCGCCCCTTCCCGCGCGCGGCCGGGTTGTGCGAACGGCCGGAGACTGCTCCCGAGCCTGGACCCCGCCGATCGGAAGGCCTCGAATGAGACAACTTCCGGAGCGTCGGTCGGAACCCCCGGTGCGGCGGCTGTACGTGCGGTTCCAAGCCGCCCAGCCCACGCGGCACGGGCGATTCCCCGGCGTGTTCGCCCTGGTCAACGGTCTGTCGTCGGAGGGTCGGCTGACCGTCGAACAGGAGCGGTTCCGGCGCAGCGGCAACGACTGGTTCGCCGATCATCTGGTGAATCCGTACGAGGTGGATCGGCGGGTCTACGACCGCGACCGGCATCCGGGCGCGGCGGCGTGGTTCAAGTCGACGGCGCTGCTGATGATCGACCGGGTCAGTGGCTACCTCGACATCCTCGACGCGCACGGGATCGCCTGGGAGCGGCTGGATTCCGATACACCGGGGATCATCCTGTACGAGGATCCACAGCAGATCGTCGCCCTGCCGGAGGTGATCGCCGCGGTGGGCTCGTAGGAGACAGCAATGGCCCGCGCGCCGAGCCGGCACGCGGACCATCCGACCCGGATCAGGCGGACTGCCGGGTATGGCGCGGCAGGAATGCCGCTACCACCGCCGCGACGGCGACCAGTGCCGCGCCCACCCAGACAGCGGGGATCAGGCCGTCGACGTAGGCCTGGGGGTCGGTGTAGGAGCCGTGCGAGGCGAAGACCGAGGCGAGCACGGCGATGCCCATGGCCACGCCCACTTCGCGGACGGTGCTGTTGATACCCGAGGCCATGCCCTGGTCGGCCGGGGAGGCGCTGGCCATGACGATGGTGGAGGACGGGGCGAAGGTCAGGCCCATGCCGATGCCACCGAGGACGAAGGGGGCGACGAAGGCGACATAGGCCACATCGGTGCTGGTGATCAGTGCCATCCAGGCCAGCGAGACCGCCAGGCAGACCTGTCCGGTGGCGATGAGGACGCGCGGACCGACGCGGTCGACGACCAGCCCGGCCAGCGGCGCGACGACCATCGGGACCATGGTCCACGGCATGGTGCGGATACCGGATTCCAGCGGCGAATAGCCCTGCACGACCTGGAAGAACTGAGCGAGCAGGAAGATCGCGCCGAAGACACCGGCGGAGAAACCGAAGGAGACGATGTAGCTCAGGCTCAGTCCGCGCGAGGCGAACATGCGCAGCGGGAGCATCGGGTCGGTGACGTAGCGTTCCCAGGCGACGAACGCCACGAGCAGCGCCCCGCCACCGATCAGCGCGGTGAGCACGCGCGGTGCGGTCCAGCCGTCGTCGGCGCCGTGGATGACGCCCCACACCAACGCGAGCACGCCACCGGCCGAGAGCGCCAGCCCGAGCAGGTCCAATCGCCGTGCGGTGCCGCGGGATTCGGCGAGAATGCGCGCGGCGAACGGCAGCGCCAGCAGGCCGATCGGGACATTGAGCCAGAAGATCCACTGCCAGTTCAGCCCGTCGACGACCGCGCCGCCGACCACCGGACCGACCGCGACACCCAGCCCGGCCAGGCCGCCCCAGATGCCGATCGCGGCACTGCGCATCCGTTCGGGGACCGCCGCGGCGAGCAGGGTCAGCGACAGCGGCATCACCGCGGCGCCGCCCGCACCTTGGATCGCGCGGGCGAGGATCAGCATCCACGGTTCGGTCGCGAGCGCGCAGGCCGCCGACGCGGCGACGAAGACGGCGATGCCGGCGAGGAACATCCGCCGGCGGCCGATCCGGTCACCCAGCGCCGAAGCGGTCAGCAGCAGCGAGGCGAACGACAGCGTGTAGGCGTTGATGAACCACTGCAGATCCGAAAGGGACGCTCCCAGTTCGGTTTTGATCACCGGCAGCGCGTTCGTCACGACGAGGTTGTCCAGCGTCACCATGAACATCGGGATGCCGACGGCGGCGATCACCGCGCCGAGCGGAGCGGTTTTCGGGCCGCCGGGAGGCTGCGTGTCGGCGAGAACGGCATCGCCGGGTTCGAGTATCTGAGTCATGTCCAACCCTGTTGTTATTCACTGATAACTAATACCGACCATGGTTATGCATCGACTGATAACATGTCAAGAGGCGACCGAACTCCGAGGAGGAACACACTCATGGGCGGCACGAGAACCCGGATGACCGCATCCGAGCGCAGCGCGCAGGTGCTCGAGGCCGCGGTACACGCCTTCGCCGAATCTGGTTACGCCGCAACGAAAACCGACGAGATCGCCCGGCTGGCCGGTGTCTCGCAGCCCTATGTGATCCGGCTGTTCGGCACCAAGCAGCAACTGTTCCTCGCCGCGCTGCACGAGGTGTGCGAGCGGATCGAGGAGGTGTTCCGCGGGGCCGAGATCTCCCCGGGCGCCGATACCGCCGACGCGCTACGCACCCTGGGGCAGGGCTTCGACGTCTTCCTGGCCGAACGCGAACTCCCGCTCATGCTCCTGCACGGCGCCGCCGCCAGCGCCGATCCCGCGATCGGCGATCCCATGCGCGAGCGGTTCGGCCGGATCTATCGCCTGATCGGCGAGCTCACCGGCGCCGACACCCTCGAATCACGCCGTTTCGTGGCCACCGGCATGCTGCTGACGATCATGACGGCCATGCAGGTCGCCGGGAGCGAGGCGATCCCGCTCCCCTGGGCCACCGAAATCCTCGACGATCTGCAAAACTCCGACGCGCCGGGATGCTGACCGCCCGCTACTTCGCGTGCTGGACGCGGGCGCTCGCGTAGAGGCAGATCGCCGCCGCCGCAGCCAGATTCAGGCTTTCGGCGCGGCCGTGGATGGGGATGCGGATGCGATGGTCGGCGCGGGCGGAGACGGCAGGGTCGAGGCCGTGCGCCTCGTTGCCGAAGAGCCAGGCGACCGGGCCGGCGAGGATCTCGTCGGCATCGTCGAGATCGACCTCGCCGGTAGCCGCGGTGGCCAGGATCGTGACACCCGCCGCGGAGATCGCGTCGAGGGTGGCGGTGATATCGCGGCTCCGCGCGATCGGCACATGGAAGACGCTGCCCGCGCTGGCCCGGACGCATTTGCCGTTGTGCGGGTCGACGGTCTCCCCCGCGAGGATCACGCCGTCGGCGCCGACCGCGTCGGCGACCCGGATCAGGGTGCCCGCATTACCGGGCTCGGCGATCTCGACGGGGACGGCGAGCATGCGCGGGCCGCGGTCGAGGACCTCGCCGAGCGGCACATCGAGCAGCTCGCACACCGCGACCAGACCGGGCGCGGTGACGGTTTCGCCGAGATGTTCGGCGGCGCGATCGCTGACCAACGTGGTGCGCACGCCGTCGGCGGCGGCACCGGCGATCAGCGCGGTCTCGCGCTCGGCCGCGGCGAGCGAATAGAACAGCTCACGGACGCGACCGGTCTCCAGCGCGGCGGTCACGGCATTGGCGCCCTCGGCGAGGAACTGGCCGGACTTGCGGCGTTGCGCGGCGCGCTGGAGCTTGACAGCGGAAACGACCCGCGGATTGCGCTCGGAGAGCGCGTCCACGGGTCGTTCCGACAGCTCGCTGTGTGTTGTCAAGCTCAGGCAGCGGTGGCCGGGGCGTTGACGTCGGCGGGCAGCGCGGCCTTGGCGACAGCGACGAGACCGGCGAAGGCCTCGGCGTCGGAGACGGCGAGCTCGGCGAGGATCTTGCGGTCGACCTCGACACCAGCGGCCTTGAGGCCCTGGATGAAGCGGTTGTAGGTGATGTCGTTCAGACGCGCGGCGGCGTTGATACGAGCGATCCACAGCTTGCGGAAGTCACCCTTGCGCGCCTTGCGGTCGCGGTAGGCGTAGGTCAGCGAGTGGAGCTGCTGTTCCTTGGCCTTGCGGTACAGGCGCGAGCGCTGGCCCCGGTAGCCCTTGGAGGCCTCGAGGATGGAACGGCGCTTCTTCTGAGCGTTGACGGCCCTTTTGACGCGTGCCACTTTTTCAGTCCTTGATCATCTGGGGGCGCGGCGGCGCCCGAGTTCGGTAGTTGTCGGCGTCCGGTTACCCGGCCGCGGAATCGTCAGGTTGCGACGGTCTTTACCTGAAAATCAGGCGAGACCGAGCAGCCGCTTCACGCGGGGGGCGTCGACGGCAGCGACGGACTCCGTGCCTTCCAGACGACGAGTCCGGCGGGTGGCCTTGTGCTCCAGGAGGTGGCGACGGTTCGCCTGCTCGCGAAGCAGCTTGCCACTGCCGGTCACCTTGAATCGCTTCTTGGCGCCGCTGTGGGTCTTGTTCTTCGGCATGGATTCCTCTATCTGTGTCGGTGAAATCGGTGTTACTGCGGGTCGGCCGGCGCAGCCTGCTCGGCGGGCGCCGGGGTTTCGACCAGCGCAGCCGGGTCGGCGCTCGCGGGACCGGTCGGCAGCGGACGTGCCGCCGGCGCCGATTCCTGCTGTGCCTTCACCCGCGTCTTCGCGCCCTTGTGGGGAGCGAGGACCATGGTCATGTTGCGGCCGTCCTGCTTGGCCGAGGTCTCGACGAAACCGAGTTCGGCGACGTCGGAGGCCAGGCGCTGAAGCAACCGGAAACCGAGCTCGGGCCGCGACTGCTCACGACCACGGAACATGATCGTGACCTTGACCTTGGACCCGGCTTCGAGGAAGCGCACCACATTGCGCTTCTTGGTCTCGTAGTCGTGGTCGTCGATCTTCGGGCGGAGCTTCTGCTCCTTGATCACGGTCTGGACCTGGTTCTTCCGGGACTCGCGCGCCTTCTGCGCCGTCTCGTACTTGAACTTGCCGTAGTCCATGATCTTGCAGACCGGCGGACGGGCATCGGGTGCCACCTCGACGAGGTCGAGGTCGGCTTCGAGCGCGACGCGAAGTGCATCTTCAACACGCACGATCCCAACCTGTTCGCCGCCGGGTCCGATGAGACGGACCTCGGGAACACGGATGCGATCGTTGATGCGGGTCTCAGTGCTGATGGGGCCTCCTAGGTCAAGCGGTGTCGTCATAACGACCGCGCGCAATAACTGCAACCCCTGTTTCAACACGAAAGCCCCGTTGCGGTATTTCTCCGCCACGGGGCCCGATGTCGACCGATCGCCCACAGCCGATGCCCTCACGAGCTCGGTGTCGACCCCTGCGTGCCAGGCACACAGGAAACCCGTCACATCGGACGGGTGACCGGGACCGTTTGTCCAGTACGATTGCTCGCCGGTAACGGTGGGAGTCGGGCTCCACTTATCTGCCCCAGGCTTGCATGACACAACCAGGGGCGGTCGTCAGCGGAAAGTCTAGCATCGCATTCCGCTATCGCCGAATCGGCCTGGCGCGAACGGGCCCGAACAGCCCCGATATAGCCTTGTCGCCATGACTGAGGAGCTCGATCCCCCCGTGCGCGACCTGGCCGACATCCCTGCCGTCGAAGTGATCAGCCGGGCCGCCGTGATGCTGATGAGTTCGGCCGCGGAGAAGCTGGGGCTGGCCGCCGAGGACCCGGATTACGGGACGCACGTCGACCTCGACGAGGCGCGCCGGGTGATCACCGCGCTGGCCGGCCTGGTCACCGCGTCGGTGGAGTACCTGGGCCCGCACGCGGGACCGATCCGCGACGGCCTGCAGGCGCTGCAGCGCGCGTTCCGCGAGGCCTCCTCGGTACCCGACGCACCGGGCATGGGCCCTGGCGAGAAGTACACCGGCCCGGTGTACTGACCGGACCCGCGACCGGAGAAACGAAAAGATCCGCCGACGCGCACGTCGGCGGATCTTCGCGTCTACGGGCCAGGGCGGCCGCTACGTCGTCGGACTCAGGCCGCGGGGGGCGGCGTGACCGGCGGGGTGCCCGGCGTGACCGAGAGGGCCGAGCCGGAGGAGATCATGTTGGCGATGGCGGTGAACAGCGCCGCGCTTCCGGTATCCATTACTCAGGTGTTCCTTTCGATTCTGCCGCGTCAGACAGTCGGCTTGGTGGGCTCGTAGGCCACCGAGGACCCGCCACTGAGGAAAGACAGAATCTGGCCGATGAGCGCCGTGGTGGCTTCATCCATGGGGACGTTCCTTTCAAACTGCACGACATCCGCGATCGCGCCGCCCACGGGCGCGAGACACCACGGGATGCCGGTTCGACTAACCGCTACTGTCCGGTACTCCGGCAACGGTGAGGCGAATGCTACCCACCCGTGTTTCACTTTGTCGCGTTTTCGGAAAGTCCCGTCAGGCAGGCTATCCGCCCTCAGCGCAGCGCGGCCGCCTTTCGCGCCAGCCGCTTGGCCGCGGCCGTCTCGGCAGGCGCCTTCTTCGCGGCGGGGGCCGCTTTCTTGGCCGCCTTCTTCGCCGCGGGCCGCACCGGCGCCGGGGCGGCGAGCACCTCCTTGAGGAACTGTCCCGTGTAGCTGTCCGACACCTGGGCCACGTCCTCCGGTGTGCCCGTCGCGACCACGGTGCCACCGCCGGAGCCGCCCTCGGGACCCATGTCGACGACCCAGTCCGAGGTCTTGATGACATCGAGGTTGTGCTCGATGACGATCACCGTGTTGCCCTTGTCGACCAGCCCGTTGATCACCTTGAGCAGCTTGCGGATGTCCTCGAAGTGCAGGCCGGTGGTCGGCTCGTCGAGGATGTAGACGGTCCGGCCGGTGGACCGCTTCTGCAGCTCGGCGGCCAGCTTCACGCGCTGAGCCTCACCACCGGACAGGGTCGGCGCGCTCTGGCCGAGGCGCACGTAGCCGAGGCCGACCTCGACGAGGGTCGCGAGATAGCGGTGGATCGAGGTGACCGGTTCGAAGAACACGGCGGCCTCGTCGATCGGCATGTCCAGCACCTCGGCGATGGTCTTGCCCTTGTAGTGCACCTCGAGGGTTTCCCGGTTGTAGCGGGCGCCGTGGCACACCTCGCACGGGACGTAGACGTCGGGCAGGAAGTTCATCTCGATCTTGAGCGTGCCGTCGCCCGAGCACGCCTCGCAGCGGCCGCCCTTGACGTTGAACGAGAACCGGCCCGGCTGGTAGCCGCGGACCTTGGCCTCGGTGGTCGAGGCGAACAGGGTGCGGATCTTGTCGAAGACGCCGGTGTAGGTGGCCGGGTTCGAGCGCGGGGTGCGGCCGATCGGCGACTGGTCGACCTGGACCAGCTTGTCCAGGTGGTCGAGGCCGTTGATCCTGGTGTGCCTGCCCGGCACCTGGCGGGCGCCGTTGAGCTTGTTCGCCAGCACCGTCGCCAGGATGTCGTTGACCAGGGTCGACTTGCCCGAGCCGGAGACGCCGGTGACCGAGGTGAGCACGCCGAGCGGGAAGGCCACGTCGATGCCGGCCAGATTGTGTTCGGTGGCGCCGACGACGGTGAGCTTGCGCTTCTTGTCGACCGGACGGCGCACCATCGGCACCTCGATCTGCTCCCGGCCGGAAAGGTAAGCGCCGGTGAGTGATTCGGGTTCGGAGAGCAGCTCGGTGTAGGGACCGCTGTGCACCACCCGGCCACCGTGCTCGCCGGCCAGCGGGCCGATGTCGACCACCCAGTCCGAGGCACGGATGGTGTCCTCGTCGTGCTCGACGACGATCAGGGTGTTGCCCAGCTTCTTCAGGCGCAGCAGCGTCTCGATGAGCCTGCGGTTGTCGCGCTGGTGCAGGCCGATCGACGGCTCGTCGAGCACGTAGAGGACGCCGACCAGACCGGATCCGATCTGGGTGGCGAGCCGGATGCGCTGCGCCTCGCCGCCGGACAGCGTCGCCGCCGCACGCGAGAGCGTCAGGTATTCCAGGCCGACGTCGAGCAGGAAGCCGAGCCGTGCCTGGATCTCCTTGAGCACCTGACCGGCGATCGCGGCCTCGCGCTCCCCCAGCGTCAGCGAGTTCAGGAAGTGCGCGCAGTCGCCGATGGACAGATCGCTGACATCGGCGATCGACTTGTCCGTGCCGTCGGCGGCCAGGGTGACGGCCAGAATCTCCGGGCGCAGCCGGGCGCCGTGGCAGACCGGGCACGGCACGTCCCGCATGTAGCCGTCGTAGTGCTCTTTCATCTGCTCGGACTCGGTGTTGTCCATGCGCCGGTGCAGGAACGGCATCACGCCTTCGAAATCGGCGTAGTAGGAGCGCTTGCGGCCGTAGCGGTTGACGTAGGACACGTGCACCTGGTCGGAGCTGCCCTCGAGCACCGCCTTGCGCGCCTTCGCGGGCAGGTCCTGCCACGGGGTGTCCATCGAGAAGCCGATCGACTCGGCCAAGCCCGACAGCAGCCGGTTGAAGTACTCGGCGGTCTGGCCGCGCGACCACGGCGCGATCGCGCCGTCGGCCAGGCTCAGCTCCGGATCGGGCACCACCAGTTCCGGGTCGACCTCCTTGCGGATGCCGAGGCCGGTGCAGTCGGGGCAGGCGCCGTAGGGCGAGTTGAAGGAGAACGAGCGCGGCTCGAGGTCTTCGATGTCGAGCGCGTGGCCGTTCGGGCAGGCCAGGCGTTCGGAGAAGCGGCGCTCCCGGTCGTGGGCGTGCTCGTCGCGGTCGACGAAGTCCAGCACCACGATGCCGTCGGCCAGCCGCAGCGCCGTCTCGATGGAGTCGGTGAGCCGCTGCTTGGACGCGGACTTCACCGCGAGCCGGTCGACGACGACCTCGACGTCGTGCTTCTCCTGCTTCTTCAGCTTCGGCGGATCGGTGAGCGGGTACACCACGCCGTCGACCCGCACGCGCGAATAACCCTGGGTCTTGAGCTGGTCGAACAGGTCGACGAACTCGCCCTTGCGGGTACGCACGACCGGCGCGAGGACCTGGAACTTGAGCCCCTCCTCCATCGCCAGCACCTGGTCGACGATCTGCTGCGGTGTCTGCTTGGCGATCAGCTCACCGCAGACCGGGCAGTGCGGCGTGCCCGCGCGGGCATAGAGCAGGCGCAGGTAGTCGTAGACCTCGGTGATGGTGCCGACCGTCGACCGCGGGTTGCGGTTGGTCGACTTCTGGTCGATCGACACCGCGGGCGAGAGGCCCTCGATGAAATCGACGTCAGGCTTGTCCATCTGTCCGAGGAACTGACGCGCGTAGGCCGACAGCGACTCGACGTAGCGGCGCTGCCCCTCGGCGAAGATCGTGTCGAACGCCAGGCTCGACTTCCCTGAACCGGACAGACCGGTGAACACGATCAGGCTGTCACGAGGCAGATCGAGATCGACACCCTTGAGATTGTGTTCCCGAGCTCCGCGCACAGTGAGGCGTTCCGCCACCTGGTGAATCCCTTCTCCATCGTCATCCGCCGACCGGACATGAACCCCCGCTCGCCATGCTAGGCCGCCCCACCGACAAGTTTCGGCGCGCAACCAGGCACCCCCGTCGGCGGGCACCGCGTGCAGGGGGCGTGACGAATGTCGTGCGCCGTCCGGGCCCCATGACGCGGGTGCGCGGATTATGTTGAACGGCAAGGGTGGAACGATCGACATGATGAAGGAGCCGGCGTGCTCGAGGTGTTCCTGGTCGACGACCACGAGATCGTGCGGCGCGGCCTGATCGACCTGCTCGAAGGTGATCCAGAACTCACGGTGATCGGTCAGGCGGGTGGTGTCGCCGAGGCGATGGTGCGCATTCGCGAGGCCCGTCCCGACGTCGCGGTCCTGGATGTGCGCCTGCCCGACGGCAACGGCATCGAGCTGTGCCGCAATCTGCTGGCCGAGTTCGACGACCTGCACTGCCTGATCCTCACCTCGTTCTCCGACGAGCACGCCATGCTCGACGCGATCCTCGCCGGCGCCAGCGGCTATGTGGTGAAGAACATCGACGGGATGAAGCTGGCCGACGCGATCAAGCAGGTCGGCGCCGGGCACTCCCTGCTCGACACCCGCGCGGCCGACGCACTGCGCGCCCGGCTGCGCCGCAGCACCGGACCCTCCGGCGCACTGGCCGGGCTCACCGAGCAGGAACGCCGATTACTCGAGCTGCTCGGCGAGGGACTCACCAACCGGCAGATCGCCGCGCGGATGTTCCTGGCCGAGAAGACGGTGAAGAACTACGTCTCCCGCCTGCTGGCCAAGCTCGGCGTCGAACGCCGCACCCAGGCCGCCGTCCTGGCGACCAAGCTGCGCGAGCCGTAAGGGCTCAGGAGGGGACGACGATGGTGAGGTCGCCGTCGTAGCGGCGGTAGAGCAGGTTGCCGCGGCCGGTGTGGCTGTCGGTGAAGAACAGATACGGTAGGCCGCCGGTGCACAGCACGTCGGAAGCCTCGTCCTCGGCGTAGACCGGCGCGGCGTCCTGTACGACGCGGACCGGCATCGCGCTGGCGGTGAGCGGCAGCTCGGCCGACTCCCCCGCCGCGGCGGTGTGCCGCTGCCTGGCCAGGCTGACGCCGTGCGGATCGGCCCAGGTGACGATCGCGTCCTCGCCGGTCTGGGCGTCGGTGAACAGGTAGGCGTCGTAGTCCATCGCGTCGAGCACGGTGCTGGCTTCCAGCGGGGTGCCGGTCATCAGCGCACAGTCCTTGCGCCGGATGATCGGCCTGGTCTCGGTGATCTGGGCCAGCGGGCGCCGCGCCGGGTCCGGCCATGCGCCGCGTGCTTCCTTGCCCGCGCGGCGGGCGAGCTGACGGTCGAGCCGCTCGGCGGCGAAGGTGACGGCGAAGCCGCCCGGTCCGGTGACCTGCACGCGGGTGAGCGTGTCGTTGGTCCGGATATTGGCCTGCACCAAGGTCGGCTCGTCGCAGCCCTGCGGCGCGGTGACGCGCACGCGGGCCGGACTGTCCAGGTGGTGCCTGCGCATCACGCGGGTGATGGCGCGGACCGCGCGGGTGACGTCCTGGGGTGGTACCTCGCCGCGGGTGGTCACCGCGAGCTCCGGGTCCGCGGCGGTCGTCCAGTGCTGGGTCGTCGACAACGAATTCATCTCTTGCCCCACTTCTCGATCCCTTTTCCCGGTGCCCTATGCCACCATTCCCCTCCTTAGTGGGTGAAGGGCCGAAAGTCCCCAACCTTGCGGACTAGACTTTGCGTTCGACGGTTGGGGTGATGCGGCGACGGGATACGGCGATGGCGAATGACGGTCGGAATGGCCGCTATTCGATGGGCCGGACCGTGTCGCAGCAGCGGTTACGTGCCCTGCTGGGCGAGGTGGCCGACCGGGTCGAGGTGATGATCGGCTCGCGCGATCGGATGGACGGTCTGGTCGAGGCCATGCTGACGGTCACCGCGGGCCTTGACCTGGACGAAACGCTGCGCACGATCGTGCGCACGGCGATGAACCTCGTCGACGCCCGCTACGGCGCGCTGGCGGTGCGCGGGCACGATCGGCAGGTCTCGCAGTTCATCGACGAGGGCATGCCCGACCAGATCCGGAACCGGATCGAGCGATTACCCGCGGGCCACGGCGTGCTCGGTGCGGTGTTCGCGCAGAAGGCGCCGCTGCGGCTGGACGATCTCACCGAGCATTCCTCGTCGGTGGGTTTCCCGGCGGGCCATCCGCCGATGCACACGTTTCTCGGTGTGCCCGTCCGCATTCGGGACGAGGTCTTCGGCAGCCTGTATCTGACCGAGAAATTCGACGGTCAGCCGTTCACCGAGGAGGACGAGGTCCTCGTCCTGGCGCTGGCGGCCGCGGCGGGGATCGCGGTCGACAACGCGCGCCTGTACGAGCAGGCGCGCACCCGGCAGGCGTGGATCGAGGCGACCCGCGATATCGCCACGGAGTTCCTGGCCGGAACCGAATCGGATCGGGTGCTGGCGCACGTGGTCGATCACGCCCGCGGCCTGACCGGATCGCATCAGGCGTTCCTGGCCTCGGTGCCGGTGCCGGACGAATTACCCAGCGAGATCTCGGAATTGGTGATCACGCAGTGGACCGGGCCCGACGCCGGACAGGACTGGCAGACCGTCCCGATCGCGGGCACCGCCCTGGGTGACGCGTTCAGCAGGCGCACGCCGCTGCGCTTCGACGACATGTCGACGGTGACGCTCGGCGTGGAGTTCCCCGGCGCCGAATCACCCGGCGCCGGACCGGCTCTCGTGTTGCCGCTGTGTACACCCGACGCGACACTCGGTGTCCTGGTGACGATCCGGCCACCTGGCTTCGCCCCGTATTCCGACGAGATGATGGAGCTGACGGCCGCGTTCTGCGATCAGGCCGCGCTCGCGGTCCGGCTGGCCGACGCCCAGCGGCGGATGCGCGAACTCGATATCGTCGCCGATCGCGACCGCATCGCCCGCGATCTGCACGACCACGTGATCCAGCGCTTGTTCGCGATCGGCCTGACGATGCAGGCGACGCTGCCCAAGACGGTGGTTCCCGAAGTGCGGCAACGCCTGTCGACGGTCATCATGGATCTGCAGGAAGTGGTGCAGGAGATCAGGACCTCCATCTTCGACCTGCACGCCAGCGGCCCCGGCCACAGCGCGGGCCTGCAGCAGCGACTCGAGCTGGCGATCCGGCGACAGACCGCCGACATCGCGATGCGGGCCACGATCCAGGTGTCGGGTCCCCTGTCGGTACTCGATCCGCAGCTGGCCGACCATGCCGAGGCCGTGGTCCGCGAGGCGGTGAGCAACGCGGCGCGGCATTCCGGGGCCGATACGGTCGCGATCGTCATCGACGTGGCCGACGATCTGACGATCACCGTCAGCGACAACGGCTGGGGCATCCCCAATCACGTCATCCGCAGTGGGCTGCGCAATCTCGAGCAGCGCGCCCAGGAGGCGGGCGGACACTTCGACATCGGGCCTGCGCAGCGCCCCGACGCGGACGGCAATCACCCGGAGATGCCGGGGACCCAGCTGCGCTGGGCGGTGCCGCTGCCCCAGGATTCGCCGACCACCGGCGGGTACGCGCTGGCCGGCGGCCCGGAGGCGGGCGAGGGCGACTAGCTCGGCGGTTCAGGCGGGCCCGAGGACGACGGCGGCGTTGTTGCCGCCCATGCCCATCGACAGTTTCACCGTGAGACCGCCGGTCATCGGAGACGGCCCGTCGAGCAGCCGTGGGTGCGCGGGCCCCATGATCGGCGCCGACACGGCGACCCCGCGCTGGTAGGACAGCGCGATCACCGCGACCTCGACGGCCGCGGACGCGCCCTGGCAGTGCCCGGTGAGCGGCTTGAGCGCGGTGATCGCGGGACGGTCGCCGAACACGGTGGTCAGCACGGCGCGTTCGGCGGCGTCGCATTGCCTGGTGCCGGTGGCGTGGGCGTTGACGTAATGCACGTCGGCGGCATCGATCCCGGCCACGGACAGCGCGCGCTGGGCGCAGGCGATGAGCTGGGTGTGGGTGGGCTCGACCGAAACGACGTGGAAGGCATCGTTGGTCATCGCGCCGCCCAGGATCCGGGCATAGGGCGTGTCGACGGCATCGGAGAGCAGGAAGGCCACCGAGGCCTCCGCGATGGTGAAGCCGAGCGTGTCGTCCTGGAACGGTCTGCACGCGGTGAACGGGTCGGCGTCGGCGACCGCGGCGCCCAGCCGGACGAAGTGCTCGAGCATGTCGGGCGTCGCCGAGATGTCGGTGGCGATGCACAGCACGTCGTCGACCAGGCCCGCGTCCCGCCACATCTTCGCGGTGAGCAGTCCGGCGGTCCCCGAACTGCACGCGGCGGACACGTTCATCGCGGGACCGTGGAAACCGAACTCCTGCATCACCACCGAGATGGGGGTCGACGGCAGCAGACGCAGGTAGTCACGGGAACGCCGGTGGCCCTGATCGACCAGGTAGAAATCGCGCCAATCGGCGACATCGCCCAGGGTGAACGCGTGCACCAGGCCGACCGTCCTGCCGTCCCGGCGCCAGCCGCCGGCCTCGGCGTCCGCCACCGCCTCCACCGCTGCCGCGTGGACGGCACGCCCGAACAGGCTTCGCCCGTGAGCAGGATCACCGCCGTCGGGCACCCGGCCCACCCAGGCGTGCTGATCGCGTTCGGGGCCGTAACCGGGGTACAAACGGGCGGCCGGTTTCCCGCCCATTACCCCCTGCCACAATTGTTCGCGGCCCCAGCCGTAGCCGGAGACAACACCTATGCCTGCGATCGACATAGAATCGAGACGGTGGACCATGCCGCCGGGAAGCACGTCCGATTTCACATCGCTCCTCGCGGATCGAATCGAGGGTCCTCACAATAGTCCTGTCCGCCGTCGCCAGACCAGGTCGAGATCGGGGGTATCGCAGTGGGAGAAGCCAATACCGACGCGGCGAGCGCCGAGCAGCTCGCGCAGCGGTACCGCTCGCTGGTCGAACACACGCCCGACGCGATCTGTGTGCACGAGGCGGGCACCGTCGTCTTCGTCAATCCCGCGATGGTGCGACTGCTCGGCGCGGGCTCGGCCGCCGACCTGCTCGGAATGCCGATCGTCCGGTTCGTCGATCCCGATTCGATCCCCGCGATGCTCGAGCGGATCGATCAGCTGACCGCCGAGGGCGCGGCCTCGCCGCCCACCGAGATGGACCTGGTCCGCATGGACGGCCGCACGGTGCCGGTCCAGACGGTGTCGGTGCTCACCGCGTGGCAGGACAAACTCGCCTACCAGGTGGTCGTGCACGATCTGACCGCCCAGCGGGCCGCCGAGGCGTCGGCGCGGCGGGCCGAAGCGCACTTCACCACGGTGGTGTCGCAGCTGGAGGAGGGCGTGCTCGTCATCGATCGGCGCGGTCGGCTGGAGTCGATCAATCCGGCGGGCAAACGGATACTCGGCATCGACGACGCGACGCCGTTGGTCGGCCGCAGCATCGACGAACTGCCCGTGACCTTGATCGACCGCAACGGGCAGCCGCTGCCGAAGGCCCGGCATCCGATGGCGCACACCCTCGCGACCGGCGAGGCCGTCACCCAGTTCATCTTCGGCGTCGAACGCACCGACGGTCAGCAGGTGTGGTTGTCGTGTAACTGCCGGCTGCTCAACCCGGACAGCCCGGATTCCTCCGGGGTGTCCTCGTTCGCCGACATCACCGAGTTCAGGGCCAGCCGACGCCAGCTCGAATACCAGGCCACCCACGACGCGCTGACCGGGCTGGCCAACCGCTCGCTCATCCTGTCGCAGCTCTCGGCGGCGCTGGCCGACGAGGGCGGCAGCCTGGTCACCACGGTGCTGTTCATCGATCTCGACGGCTTCAAGGCAATCAACGACACCCTCGGCCACGCGATCGGCGACACGGTGCTGCAGATCGTCGCCCAGCGGTTGCAGCGCGCGCTGCGCGCCGAGGACCTGGTCGGCAGGCTCGGCGGCGACGAATTCCTGGTCCTGCTCGCCGGTCATCCGCAGCGTGCCGACCTGCCCGGGCTGATCGAGCGGCTGCGCACCACGATGGCCGAGCCGATCATCGCCCGCGGGCACCGGCTCGAAGTGAGCGCCTCGATCGGCATCACCGAGCTCGGCCCGCACGAGCACCGCACCCCCGAGGCCGTCCTGCACGACGCCGACCTGGCGATGTACCAGGACAAGCCCTCGGGCCATCGTGACCTCGGTCTCGGTCAGAATCGACGCTCGAACAACACCCACGCCTCCTGACAGACTGGTCGGCGTGATCGTCGAACACGCCGTGCTGCCCGTGCGCCCCGGACTCGCCGATGCCTTCGAGGCCGCGTTCGCGCAGGCGTATCCGATCATCGCGTCGATGCCGGGTTTCGGCGGGCTGTCGCTGTCGAGGTGCGTCGAACGGCCGGACAGCTATCTGCTGCTGGTGCGCTGGGCACAGCTGACCGACCACACCGTCGGTTTCCGCGATTCGCCGGAATATCAGCGCTGGCGCGCGCTGTTGCACCACTTCTACGATCCGTTTCCCGTGGTCGAGCACTTCACGCCGATCGTCGGTGACGATCTCTTCGCCGAGTAGACTCGACAACTCTGTTCTCGCCGGTGACAAAGGAGTCCTGTTTTGCCCGACCGCCTCGCCGATGATCGCGCCGCGGAACAGCAGTACCTCTCGGTGCTCTACGACCGGCTCGACGGCATGCGCGACTACGCGCAGAACCGGCTGAAGACCGTGCTGCTGGAGTCCGGCGGCACCCCGCAGGCACGCAGTGAACGCGAGTCGTTCACCCAGCTCTACAGCGAGGACCTGGCCAAATACGATGCCGCCGAGCACGGCCTGTGCTTCGGCCGGATCGACCTGGACGGCAGCGAGCCCGAGTCCCGCTACATCGGCAGGCTCGGCATCCTCGACGAGGACAACGACTACGAGCCGCTGCTGCTGGACTGGCGCGCTCCCCTGGCCCGCCCGTTCTACCTGGCGACCACCGCCAACCCCGAGGACGTGGTCCGCCGCAGGCACATCCGCTCACGCAATCGCGCGGTCACCGCGATCAACGACGAGTACCTGGATCTGGGCGCCGCCGAGCGTGACGGTGTGGTCGGCGCCGACGACGGCGTCGGCGGCGAGAGCGCGCTGCTGTCGGCGCTCAACGCCGCTCGCACCGGGCACATGAACGACATCGTCGAGACGATCCAGAGCGAGCAGGACGCGATCATCCGCTCCGAGCACAAGAGTGTGCTCGTCGTGCAGGGCGGGCCGGGCACCGGCAAGACCGCGGTCGCGCTGCATCGCGCCGCCTACCTGCTCTACACCTACCGCCAGCAGCTGGCCAAGAGCGGCGTGCTGATCATCGGCCCGAACGCCACCTTCCTCGACTACATCGGCCAGGTGCTGCCCTCCCTCGGTGAGACCGGTGTGCTGCTGTCCACCATCGGCGACCTGTATCCCGGTGTGAAGGCGGTCAGGGAGGACTCGCTGCGCGCGGGCGAGGTCAAGGGCTCGCTCGACATGCTCGAGGTGCTCAAGCAGGCGGTGCGTGATCGGCAGGAAGTGCCGGCGGAGCCGGTCCGGCTCACCTTCGACGGCTACCCGGTCACGCTGGACCGCAAGATCGCGTCCAAGGCCCGCGGCCGGGCCAGGTCCTCGCGCCGCCCGCACAATCTGGCCAGGCCGATCTTCGCGTCCTCGGTGATCGACGCGCTCACCGATCAGCTGGCTGCGACCATGGGCGCCGACCTGTCCGGCGGGACGAGCCTGCTCAGCTCGGCCGACCTCAGCGAGATCGGTGACGAGATGCGCGCCGACCCGCAGGTCCAGGCCGCGATCAGCGCGCTGTGGCCGATCCTGTCGCCGCAGGAGGTGCTGGCCGACCTGCTCGCCGACCCCGCCCGTCTCGACCGCGCCGCGAAGAACCTCGGCCCGGAGGACCGGGCCGAGCTGGTGCGCACCGACGACGGCACGTTCGGCGCCGCCGACGCACCGCTGCTCGACGAGCTGGCCGAACTGCTCGGCGTGGACGACACCGAGGAACGCGAACGCTCCCGCCGCCGCTGGCGCGCCCAGCTCGCCGAGGCGCAGGACGCCCTCGACATCCTCACCGGATCCGCCCCGCAGGACATCGAGGACGAGCTCGACCCCGAGATCCTCATGGCTTACGACCTCATCGACGCCTCCCAGCTGGCCCAGCGCCAGGAATTCGGCAACCGGCAGACCACCGCCGAGCGTGCCGCGGGCGACCGCACCTGGACCTACGGGCACGTGATCGTCGACGAGGCGCAGGAACTGTCGGAGATGGCGTGGCGGATGGTGATGCGGCGCATCCCGAACCGGTGGATCACCGTGGTCGGCGATGTCGCCCAGACCGGTGACCCGGCGGGCGCGTCGTCGTGGCAGCGGGTGCTGGAACCGTATGTGGCGCAACGCTGGAAGCTCACCGAGCTCACCGTGAACTACCGCACCCCGGCCGAGATCATGACCGTCGCCGCCGATGTCCTGGCCACGATCGATCCGGGCGTGCAGGTGCCTCGATCGGTCCGCGAGTCCGGCAATCCCCCGCGCGCACACCGGGTTCGGCCCGACGAGGTGGCCGGCGCACTGGCGCGGCTGCTCGAGGCCGAACACGGGCCGGGCACCAGCGCGGTGCTCGCACCCGCCGCGCTGGTGCCCGCGTTGTCCGCGCTGGCCGGTGAATCGGTGCAGGTACTGACCGTGCACGACGCGAAAGGCCTCGAGTTCGACCGGGTGTATCTGGCGGAACCGCAGGCGATCCTGACCGAATCACCGCGCGGGCTCAACGATCTCTACGTGGCGCTGACCCGTGCGACCCAGCGGCTGGCGGTGGTGCATACCGAGGACCTACCCGAGGTGCTGTCCGCGCTGGCGTAGGCCCGGAAATACTTCGAGGGCGCCACGATCGCGGCGCCCTCGAAGTCGTACGGGAACTGATCTACCGCACGGTGTGCACGATCAGCACGTCCGAGCGCGACTTGCGGGCCACATCCGAGGGCACCGAGCCGAGCAGACGGCCGGTGAGGGTGTTCAGGCCCCGGTTACCGACGACCAGCAGGTCGGCTTTGGTCTCCTTGATCAGGTCGAGCAGCGAATCGACCGGCTCGCCGACGATCGCGCGCTCGACGATGTTCTTCGCACCGGCGGCTACAGCCTTCTCCCGGGCGACGTGCAGGATCTCGTTGGTCGGCGCCGAGCCACGCACCTGGTAGGCCTCGTCCTTGAGCACGTCCGCCGCGGCGGCGACGTCGCGATCATCGGTCGGGAAGTAGGCACAGGCCAGCACGAGGGTCGCGTCCGCGTCGCCGGCGAGCGCTGCGGCCTTCTCCACGGCGACGTACGACGAATCCGAGCCATCAGTACCGACGACAATGGTCCGGTAGGCGGTCATCTCTCCTCCAACTTGGTCGGTGCCAGCGTCGAGCGACCCGGGAATCGAGCGTCAGCGCGGCAATTGGGTCGACCCTAACGCCAAAACACGCCGATTTATCGACAAATCGCAACAGATCACATCGGAAGTGTTGGCGCCGGTGCGCGCCGTACCGGTGGTCTTCGCGACAGTCGCGAAGATTCACCTGCGACGATCAGACCGCGAGTCACAGAAATTGTGGTCGATCACAACACAATCAACAGGACTGCGCGACTGGGACTTTGCTCACATCAGCCGGAAAAACTGGGCAGGCCGCAGGCGGCACTCCCGGTTCCGGTCGACGGCGAAACGGTCACCGTGGTGGGGACGATCCACCGGGTGCTGATGCTGACAACTTTCGCGGTCAATTCATGCTGACCCGCGGCACCGGGCCGCCAGGTCGTCGTGGTGGTGCCGATGGCCGGGACCTCGACGGTGCCGATCGCCACGCCGTTGTCGTAGAAGGTCACGTCGGCGCCGGAGTCACTGCTGCTGTAGCCGACGACGCCGACCGCGGTGATCGTGTACGAGCAGCCGGCCTGGTGATCGGCGCCCTCGACGGCGACGTGCTGGTTCCCGTCGGCGTGCGCGAGTGGCGCGGCGAGAGCGGCCGTGGCCAAGACCGTCGCGATGCCGGAACCGACCAGGCCGAGCCGCGAGTTGCGGCGGAAAGATGTTGTCACCGTTGATGTCCTCACTCCCACGCAGCACCGACCGCTGCGCATGCGGTGACACTATCCACGGACACCGCCGCACCCAGTAGAAACGCCAATATTTCAGATACCCGAGTTCCAGGGGCTCGACACGCTGGTCTATCTCGGCGTAGGCGTGGTGTTCGCCCGCTGCGCCGTGCGCGCGTATTCCCACGGCGGCATCCCGATCTCCGCGGTGAATTCCCTGCTGAAATGCGCCTGATCGAAATATCCGAGCTCGGCGGCCAACGCCGCCAGGTCCGGTCGGCGACCGTGCGCGAGCAGGTCGGCGGCGTCCTGCAACCGGAATCGGCACAGCACCCATTTCGGGCCGGCGCCGACATACCGCCGGAACAGCCGTTGCAGGGTGCGGATCGGGATCGCGAAGCGGGCGGTGACCTGGTCGACCCTGGTCAGGTCCGCATCGGCGGCCATCGCCGCGACGATATCCGCCACCAGCGCGTACTGCGGGTCCTCGGATCGGCCGCGACCGGCGAAGAATTCCTCCACGACGACCGCCCGCGCCGCGTCGGAAGGTTCCGCCAGCACCCGCTCGGCCAGGCCCGCAGCAGACGGCAGGACATCGGCCAAGGGAGCCGAATCATCGCGCAGCGCACCGACATCCATACCGGTGAACGCGCCGAACCCGCCGGGCCGGAACCGGATACCGAATGTCTCCCCTTCGCCGTCGAGTTCGCGCACATATTTCGTGGTGCACACGCCGTTGACGAATCCACCCGTGCGGGTGCTGCTGCGTTCGAAGGTGACATTCACACACGGGAACGACAGCACTTCGGCGCGATAAGCAGGCTTGCCGCGTAGATCCCAGCGCACGACCCAATACCGGTCGGCGAATTCGGCCAGTGCGGGCCCGACCGCCAGCCGGTCCAGCGTTCGGTGCCTGGCCTGCTCTCGCGGATGCAGAATGCCTTTCATATCACCCGGATCCGGCACAGTCATCGGATCTGTCGCTTTCTTACAAGATCGGCGGACCCCGACCGACCACGATCGAAGACATGACCAATCCCGTTGCGCCCATTCCGGAGGGCTACCACTCCATCACCTGTTTCCTGGCCGTGCCGGACGGCAACGCGGCCATCGGCTTCTACACCGAGGTCTTCGGCGCGAAGGTGCTCAGCCGGGCCGACCGGCCCGACGGGCAGCCCGCGCACGCCGAACTGCTCATCGGCGATTCGACCATCCAGCTCGGCATGCCCATCCCCGACAACAACGTTCGGGCGCCCGAGGACTGGGTGCACACCTCGATCGTGCACTACTGCCCCGACGTCGACGCCGTGATCGCCCGCGCGGTCGCGCACGGCGCCCGCACCGCCGAGGAGCCGCAGACCTTCGTCAACGGCGAGCGGTTCGGTGTGGTCATCGATCCGTTCGGCCATCGGTGGGCGGTGATCACCCGGATCGAGGACATCTCCCGCGAGGAAGCCGATCGCCGGATCGCCGCGTGGATGGCAGAGTCGAACTAGCGGCTGGCGCCGCGGGGTTTTCGGCCCCTTGTGCCTCGCGTCCGAGGAGCGATACTGCGCCTGCGGCGTTACGTCTCGCTCCTCGGACGCGAGGCGGCCGAAAACCCGTGGTGGTCCGGTGAGCATGTTCAGCTCAGACCAGCGGCGTCCATGCCGCGTAGTTCCTTCTTCAGGTCGGCGATCTCGTCGCGCAGGCGGCCCGCCAGCTCGAACTGGAGCTCCCGCGCCGCGTTCATCATCTGGTCGGTGAGCGAGGCGACCAGATCGGCCAGTTCCGCGCGCGGCATGGACTTCACATCACGTTCGGCGTAGATGCCCGCGCTGACCGCGCGACCGGGCTCGCCCTGGGCGCGCCTGCCGCGGCTGACATTGCGGCCCGAACCACCGACGGCCACTTCGTCGTCGGCCTCCAGGTACACCTGGTCCAGGATGTCGGCGATCTTCTTGCGCAGCGGCTGCGGGTCGATGCCGTTGGCCTCGTTGTAGGCGACCTGCTTGGCGCGACGGCGGTCGGTCTCGTCGATCGCGTGCCGCATCGAGTCGGTGATCTTGTCCGCGTACATGTGCACTTCGCCGGAGACGTTGCGCGCCGCACGGCCGATGGTCTGGATGAGGCTGGTGCTCGACCGCAGGAAGCCTTCCTTGTCGGCGTCGAGGATCGCCACCAGCGACACCTCGGGCAGGTCGAGACCCTCACGCAGCAGGTTGATGCCGACCAGCACGTCGTATTCGCCCAGGCGCAGCTGCCGCAGCAGCTCCACCCGGCGCAGGGTGTCGATCTCGGAGTGCAGGTAGCGCACCCGCACGCCGAGGCCGAGCAGATAGTCGGTGAGATCCTCGGCCATCTTCTTGGTGAGCGTGGTGACCAGCACGCGCTCGTCACGTTCGGTGCGCTGACGGATCTCGTGCACCAGATCGTCGATCTGGCCCTTGGTCGGCTTCACCACGACCTGCGGGTCGACCAGGCCGGTCGGGCGGATCACCTGCTCGACGACCTCACCGCCCACCTGACCGAGCTCGTACGGACCCGGCGTCGCGGACAGATACACCGCCTGACCGATCCGGCCGGCGAACTCTTCCCAGGTCAGCGGGCGGTTGTCGACCGCGGACGGCAGCCGGAAACCGAATTCGACCAGATTGCGCTTGCGCGACATGTCGCCTTCGAACATGCCGCCGATCTGCGGCACGGTGACGTGCGACTCGTCGATGACGAGCAGGAAATCATCGGGGAAGTAGTCGATCAGGGTGGCGGGCGCCGAGCCGGCCGGGCGGCCGTCGATGTGGCGCGAGTAGTTCTCGATGCCGGAGCAGAACCCGACCTGGCGGATCATCTCGAGGTCGTATTCGGTGCGCATGCGCAACCGCTGCGCCTCGAGCAGCTTGCCCTGCTTCTCCAGCTCGGCCAGCCGCTCGGCCAATTCGGCCTCGATGTCGGCGACCGCGCGCTCCATCCGCTCCGGGCCTGCCACATAGTGGGTGGCCGGGAAGATGCGCAGCGAGTCGACCTGGCGCACCACGTCGCCGGTCAGCGGGTGCAGGTAGTAGAGGGCCTCGATCTCGTCGCCGAAGAACTCGATGCGCACCGCGAGCTCCTCGTAGGAGGGGATGATCTCGACGGTGTCGCCACGCACCCGGAACGAGCCGCGGGTGAACGCCATGTCGTTGCGGGTGTACTGCACGTCGACCAGCAGGCGCAGCAGCGCGTCGCGGTCGATCTCGGAGCCGACCTCGAGCTGCACCGAACGATCCAGGTACGACTGCGGCGTACCGAGGCCGTAGATGCACGAGACCGAGGCGACCACGACGACGTCGCGGCGCGAGAGCAGGCTCGAGGTCGCCGAGTGCCGCAGCCGCTCGACATCGTCGTTGATCGAGCTGTCCTTCTCGATATAGGTATCGGTCTGGGCGATGTAGGCCTCGGGCTGGTAGTAGTCGTAGTACGAGACGAAGTACTCGACCGCGTTGTGCGGCAGCATCTCCCGCAGTTCGTTGGCCAGCTGCGCCGCGAGGGTCTTGTTCGGCGCCATCACCAGCGTCGGCCGTTGCAGCTTCTCGATCAGCCACGCGGTGGTCGCCGACTTGCCGGTACCCGTGGCGCCGAGCAGGACGACGTCCTTCTCCCCCGCGGTGATCCGCCGCTCCAGCTCGGCGATGGCGGCAGGCTGGTCACCGGCGGGGTTGTGCTCGCTGACCACCTCGAACTGTCCGCCCGCACGCTCGATGGTGCCGACGGGCCGGTGCTCGGAATGAGCCAGCGGGTGCCCCCGCTCCTCATACCCTTCCGTCGGAATCTCGGTTGCGAATGCCATGCACACCAGGTTAGGCCCGACCACCGACAAGTCGCGCGGACAGCCTGCTCACCGGCCCCGATCCGGCGACACACCTGCGCCACGCCGAGCCACCGCCCGCCGCCAGGGTGTCTTTCCGGTGAACTTCTGCTCATCGAGAAATCCGCTCACCTGCGCGAACGCCGCGTCACTCGTGGCCCGCAGCATCGTGGCGACCACGCGCTCGCGACCGCATCGCCTGGTCCGGCCCGTACCGGCGATCGCCCAGCCGCGCCCTGGCTACTTCGGAGCATTCCGGGGCGATGTCTGAAAAATCCCATGTCCCAACGATATTCACAGCGATGTGGTTCAGCGGACACGGTGCGCGACGCACATCCGGGCGTACCCTGAGCTGATCATCGGCACGTGGTGAAGGACAAGGCCATGAGCGCACTTCTTCCTCTGCTCGTCGCGGCTCCGGCGGTCACCGGATTCGCCGGATACTTCGCGCGGGAGATCCGCGGCCAGCAGCCGCCGCCCGCCGCGACTCCCACCGCGCCGCCGCCCGGTCGCCTCCGGGTCGAGTACTTCGACGTGGCGGAGCTCACCAGCACCGATGCCAAGGGCTACATCCGGCCCGTCGACCGGTACGAGGTGCAGCCGTGGGGCATGTACCTCGCCCGCACCGTCGACCGGCCGCGTGGCCGCTACGAGGAGTCATGGCTACTCCCTGGCCCCGCCGTACGCGCCACCATCGCGCACGATCGCCGCGGCGACCACCGCAGCCACGACTATGTCCTCGACATCGTCGAGTTCGTCCAGGTCGGCCCCAAACGCTGGAAGGCCACCGACTACTTCCTCGACATCGCCGTCCGCCGCGGCCGGTCGGCGACTCTGCGGGGCACGGCCGAGCTGCTGTCGGCTCACGCCGCGGGCCACGTCGACACCGCCCAGGCCGATCGCGCTTTCGAGCGGGCCGCGGCCGCCCTCGACGGCCTCGCCGCCAATGACCACGATGTCGAGCAGTGGCTGCGCTCGCGGGAGATCACCCTGACCTGGATGTGAGCGGGCAGGCCGGGTCACCGGTAGATTTTCCGGTCATGACGCAGGCATCCACCGTGCACGTGCATCCACCCAAGGTCGAGTACTTCGATATCGCGGCGCGGACGAACACCGATCCGAAGGGGTTCGTCCGGCCGGTCGAGGTCTACCGGGAGGAACCGTGGGGTCTGTACATGGGCCGCCACTCCGATCATCCGAACTTCCACTACCTGCAATCGTGGGTGCTGCCGGAGCTGTCCCTGCGCGCGACGAAGTTCCACTACAACCCGGGCGTCGACCAGTGGCAGGACGTCTACGTCGATGTCGGCACGTTCACCAGGGAATCGGCCACCCTGTGGAAGTCGGTCGACCACTACCTGGATCTGCTGGTGCGCACGGGACGCGAGGTCGAACTGGTCGATGTCGACGAATTGCTGGCCGCCCACGCCGACGGCGTGCTCGGCGCGGCGGACTGCCAGGCCGCGATCGAACACGCGACCACGGCGATCGCCGGGATGGCCGCGCACGGGCATTCGCTCGAGGCCTGGCTGGCGACTCTGGGTATGACCCTGACCTGGCGCTGAAACGACGAACCGCCCGGACCCTCGGTGCAGGTCCGGGCGGTCGCCGTGCGCTGGGATCAGCCCGCCGACAGGCTCGGGAGCAGATCCGCCAGGCCCCCGCCGCAGCCCGCGCTGCCGGTCACGGCGGCCTCACCCACGGTGACGGTGATCGAGTCGCTGATCAGCAGCTGACGCGCCTCGAGCTTGTGTTGACCCGCCGTGGTCGGCTTCCAGGTGATGCTCACCGTGCCCGAGAGCAGCGATGGCGACACCGGGCTGCCCGGAATGTCGACACCGTTGTCGGTGAACTTCACCGAGGTCAGCCGATCGACCTCGACGCTGGCGGTCAGCTTGTAGCTGCAGCCGACCTTGTGGTCGCTGCCCGCCACATTCAGGTTGCCGACCCAGGCCGAGGCCTGCGGGGCGGCCAGTACGAGGCTGGCGGCGACGGCGCCGAATGCGGTGATACCGAAGCCCGCACGGCCGAACCGACGATGATGTGTTGTCATACGCGCTACAACTTCCCTGTGAACCGAGTCACCGCCTGGTGACTCGGCACAATGTACACAGCACGCGACGCCGCTAGACCACTTTCTGAAACATTGATGTTTAACAGATTGATCTCGGGTCAGACGCGCGCGCGAGCCCACTCGGTGACCACCGGATAGACGGCGTCGAACCACGGTTCCTTCACCGCGTAGTACACCTCGCCCGCCGCCGCGCCGGTCTTGTCCGCGGCCGCCTGTTCGGCCTCGAGCTTGACCGCCAGGTACGCCTCCCTGGCGTCCTCCTCGGCGCGCAGCCAGTCCCGCAGGTCGAGCGCGAACCGCTGTCCGGGCGAATCCTGTACGCGCAGATGGATGTTCGCCGGGCGC
Source organism: Nocardia sp. NPDC057663 (assembly GCF_042799895.1). Taxonomy (NCBI): domain Bacteria; kingdom Bacillati; phylum Actinomycetota; class Actinomycetes; order Mycobacteriales; family Nocardiaceae; genus Nocardia; species Nocardia sp. NPDC057663. The sequence continues at coordinate 108,056 of NZ_JBHVHX010000020.1, forward strand.
GCGGGGTCGGCGTTGCCGTGCAGGCGCTTTCCCCAACGGGCCAGGTCCGTGCCGTCGGGGTCACCGGGTGTCGGCTTCGGGTTGTCGTGGGTGACCTGGGGTGCGAGCGGGAACCCGGCGCCGGCGAGCGCATCGGCCAGCGACTCGGCCGCGGTCATGTCGGCCACCGTCACCTGGATGTCGATGACGTCCTTGGCAGGCAGGCCGTGCACCGCGGTGGACCCGACGTGGTCGATCCGCACCGCCGACGCGCCGCACACCAGATGCAGCCGGGCGATGATCCGCCGCGCCTGTGCCCCCCATTCCGGGTCCGCGGGCATCAGCCGGTAGTCGGCCCTGGCACGCACGCCTTCGCGCTGATTGCGTTCGAACGGCACCAGCCGCTCGTCCCACAGCGCCCGGACCTGCGCCTCGACGACCTCGGGGGCGCCGTTGTTGTCCAGCCAGACATCGGCGACCGCGTGCCGCTGCTCGTCGGTGGCCTGCGCGGCGATCCTGGTCCGCGCGTCGGCCTCGGCGACCCCGCGCTGTTCCACCAGCCTGCGCAGCCGGGTCTCGACCTCGGCGCCGACCACCAGCACCAGCTGCATCAGCGGCGCGAGCCCGTTCTCCACCAGCAGCGGAATGTCCTGCACGACAATCGCGTCCGCGGGCGCGGCGCCGATCAGCTCGGCGGTGCGGGCACCCACCAGCGGATGGGTGATGGCGTTGAGTGTGCCCCTGGACTCGTCGTCGGCGAAGGCCACCGCGGCCAGCGCGGGCCGGTCCAGGCTGCCGTCGGCGGCGAGGATGCCCGTGCCGAACGCCTCGACCAGCGCGGCCAGACCCGGCGTGCCGGGCGCGACGACCTCGCGGGCGATCGCGTCGGAGTCGATCAGCACCGCCCCGCACTCGACCAGGGTCCGCGCCACTGTGGATTTACCCGCTCCCATGCCTCCGGTGAGGCCGATCCGCAACATGGCGCCCAGTCTCGCAGACGGCGTCACGCCACGGTCCGGTCCGTCGGATTCTTTCCGACACGCCCATGCGCCGACCGCCGCAAAATCCGAGGCCGGGCGCGCCGGGTGGATTAATGTTCGCCGAGGCGAGAAGGCCAGCTCCAGCTACCGAAGGATGATCATGGGCACCAGAGACCACCGGACGGCTCGCCACCGCCTCGGCATGCCGGGCGGTGTGCACTGCATCGAATACCCCGCTGTCGCGGCGACTCTCGCCGAATACCGCCGATCCTGGTTCACCGCCCTGGTCTCCCCCGCCAGACACAGTTTCGCTGCGATGCGCAAACGCCCCAGTGTGGCCACCGGCTACTGGGTGCCCGCCGCCGCGAGCTGATCCCCTTCGCGGACAGCGCGGAGCGGGCCCGGCGATCATCGCCGGGCCCGCTCCGGTTCAGACCCCGACCAGCCCGCTCGGCGCGCGCCTGCTCCCCGGCTGCTGCGACGGCATCGCATTCGGCGGCACGGGATAGGGCGCGCCGTGACCGAGGGTGCCCGCCGCGATATTCGGACCGCACTGCACCGCCGCCGCGTCCGCCTTGGGGCGCGGATCGGGCAGCATCGGCTTGGCGGCGTTCGGTGCCGCCGCGAAATCGAAGGTCGAGGTCATGTCGCCGGTGACGCCGCGCCGCCACGCGGTCAGGTTCGGTACGTCGGCCCCGAACCGGGTTTCCAGCAACCGCAGCTGCGAAGTGTGGTCGAAGGTCTGCGAGGCGACCAGCCCGCCGCGGCTGTAGGGCGAGACCACCAGGCACGGCACCCGGTAACCGAGGCCGATCGGCCCGGCGATGCCGCCCGCCGCGGGCACCCGGTCCAGTGGCACGGTCAGGAACTCCCCCGCCGTGCCCGGCGGCGGTGTCGGCGGGACGACGTGATCGAAGAAGCCGCCGTTCTCGTCGTAGCTGATGATCAGCGCGGTCTTCTCCCACACCGCCGGATTCGAGGTCAGGATGTCGAGCAGCTGCACGATCCCGACCGCGCCGAACGCCGCGGGCAGTGCCGGATGCTCGCAGTGCAGCACCGATGGCACCACCCACGACACCGCGGGCAACGTGTTGTTCGCGACGTCGGCCTGGAAATCGTTGGGGTACACCGGCGCGATACCGCGCCGGGACAGTTCGGAATTCGGATCGGCGGCCTGGGTGAAGCAGCCGATCATGCCGTCGAGGATCATCGACGACGCCGGGCCGACATCGCGGTTGCTGTAGACCTTCCAGCTCACGCCCGCCTCGGACAGGTTCTCCGGGTAGGTGCGCCAGCTGTAGACGTTCTTCGGGATGAACGTCGGCGTCTCCACCAGCGGGCCGCCGGCCAGACCGTCGGGGTCGATGGTGGCGCTGACCCAGTACAGCCGGTTGGGGTCGGTCGGGCCGAGTACCGAGCAGTGGTAGTTGTCGCACAGGGTGAACGCCTGCGCCAGCTCGGTGTGGATCGGAATGTCTTCGGGCAGGTAGTAACCCATCGCGGCGGGGGCATTGGCCGGACCGACCGAAGCCACCGACATCGGCATCCAGCCGTCGTTGCGTCCGTCGTTGAAGGCCTTGTGCATGCCCGGCCAGGTGTGGTCGGGGTCGTTGATGCACTCGCCGTCGAGCGTGGCGCCCCGGGTGGTGTCGAGCCGGAACGGTTCGACGAAACCCTCTGCGGTAGGACCGATTCCGGGCGACCAGCCGTACTGGCGCCACGACGCGGACGCCTCACCGAACCCGCGCACCCCCGGCAGCGTGCCGAAATAGTGGTCGAAGGACCGGTTCTCCTGCATGAGCAGAACGAAGTGCTCGATGTCGCCGAGCCCGCCCATCCCGGCCGGGTCGGCGGCGAAGGCGCGGTCGATGATCGGATTCGCCCAGCTGGCAAGCGTTCCCACGGCGCCGGCGGCCATCGCCTTGGCGAGGAACTGTCGCCGGTTGAGGCCGGCGAAGGGACCAGAACTCATGTCGATGGAGCACCTTTCCCAAGGAGGGGATGGAGCAATCGGCGCCGACACTACCCCACCGACCTGGGAAAAGGCCGAAGGCCCCGGTCCGTGTGGACCAGGGCCTTCGGTACTGCTCTACCCGAATCAGGCGTTGCCGGAGAGCTTCTCCCGCAGAGCCGCGAGCTGCGCGTCGCTGGCGAGCGAACCGCCGGTCGACTCGGCCGCACCCGAGGAAGCCTGCGAGCCGCTCTCGGAGGAGTAGTTGCCCGAGGTGGCACCGCCGTTGGCGGCCTCGGCGGCGGCGTCGGCCGCCATCTTCTCCATCTGAGCGGTGTGCATCTTGTGGCGACGCTCGGCCTCGGCGTAGCGGCCTTCCCACTCTTCCCGGACCTTGTCCGAGCCCTCGAGCCATTCGTTGGTCTCGGGATCGAAGCCCTCGGGGAAGATGTAGTTGCCCGCATCGTCGTAGCTGTCGGCCATGCCGTACTTCGACGGGTCGAACTCGGCGTGGTAGTCCTCGTTCGCCTGCTTCAGCGACAGCGAGATCCGGCGACGCTCCAGGTCGATGTCGATGACCTTGACCATCGCGTCGTCGCCGACGGCGACAACCTGGTCCGGGACCTCGACGTGGCGCTCGGCCAGCTCGGAGATGTGCACCAGGCCCTCGATGCCCTCTTCGACGCGCACGAACGCACCGAACGGAACCAGCTTGGTGACCTTGCCCGGCACGATCTGACCGATCGCGTGGGTGCGGGCGAACTGACGCCACGGGTCTTCCTGGGTGGCCTTGAGCGACAGGGAGACGCGCTCGCGGTCCAGGTCGACGTCGAGAACCTCGACGGTGACCTCGTTGCCGACCTCGACGACCTCGGACGGGTGGTCGATGTGCTTCCAGGACAGCTCGGAGACGTGCACCAGGCCGTCGACGCCGCCCAGGTCCACGAAGGCACCGAAGTTGACGATCGAGGAGACCACACCCTTGCGGACCTGGCCCTTCTGCAGCTGGTGCAGGAACTCGCTGCGGACCTCGGACTGGGTCTGCTCGAGCCAGGCGCGACGCGACAGGACCACGTTGTTGCGGTTCTTGTCGAGCTCGATGATCTTGGCCTCGATCTCCTTGCCGACGTACGGCTGGAGGTCGCGGACACGACGCATCTCGACGAGCGAGGCGGGCAGGAAGCCACGGAGGCCGATGTCGAGGATCAGGCCGCCCTTGACGACCTCGATGACGGTGCCCTTGACGGCCTCGTCCTTCTCCTTGAGCTCCTCGATCGTGCCCCACGCGCGCTCGTACTGCGCCCGCTTCTTCGACAGGATCAGGCGGCCTTCCTTGTCCTCCTTGGTGAGAACCAGGGCCTCGACCGCATCGCCCACGGAAACGACCTCGTTGGGGTCGACATCGTGCTTGATGGAGAGTTCGCGGGAGGGGATGACGCCTTCGGTCTTGTAACCGATGTCGAGCAGGACCTCGTCACGATCGACCTTGACGATGGTTCCCTCGACGATGTCGCCATCGTTGAAGTACTTGATCGTGGCGTCGATGGCGGCGAGGAAATCCTCGGCGGAGCCGATGTCGTTGACGGCTACCTGCGGCGAGGTGACGGTGGTGGGCATATGTGGATTTGCTCCGGACGGATTGTGGTCGGTTGCGGACATTGGAACTTTCGGTACGCTGCGAGATCACCGCGACGAGGCGACGAAGGATACTGAGAAAGTATCGCACGGACCGCCGCACTTGCTGCTGATCAAACTCAGCACGGGCGACTCCGTCATCGGATACTGTACGCATTCAACCCCGGCGCACAGCGTTCCTCGAAAGACACTCGCGTGCCTCAGCGTACGCGACCTGAGTCCAGCCGGGCAAACCACCCCCGATACCACGCCGATACCCTGGTCGCCGTGTCCGATGACGAACGCCACGCGCAGGCCAACGCGCTGCTGGGAACCACAGCGACCACCCGAACCAAGATCGGTTCCGCGGCCAGCGAGCGGGCGAGCAGGCGCTGGTGGGACGCCGATGCCGACCAGTACCACCAGACCCACGCCGACTTCCTCGGCGTCGACTCCCCCGGCGGCGAGTTCGTGTGGTGTCCCGAGGGCCTGCACGAGGGCGATATGGGCTTCCTCGGCGACGTGACCGGCAAGTCCGTGCTGGAGATCGGCTGCGGTTCCGCGCCGTGTTCGCGCTGGCTGGCGGGCCGCGGCGCCCATCCGGTCGGGCTGGATGTGTCGATGGGCATGCTCGAACGCGGGGTGGCCGCGATGAATCAGGGTGGGCCCCGGGTGCCGCTGGTCCAGGCGGGCGCGGAGGCGCTGCCGTTCGCCGGCGAGTCCTTCGACCTGGCCTGTTCGGCCTTCGGCGGCGTCCCGTTCGTCGCCGACTCGGCGCTGGTGATGCGCGAGGTCGCCCGGGTGCTGCGACCGGGCGGGCGCTGGGTGTTCTCGGTGAACCATCCGATGCGCTGGATCTTCCCCGACGATCCGGGCGAGGACGGCCTCGTCGCCCGGATCCCCTATTTCGACCGCACGCCCTATGTAGAGGTCGACGGCGACGGCGTCCCCACCTATGTCGAGCACCACCGCACCATCGGCGACCGGGTCCGCGAGATCGTCGGGGCAGGCCTGACCCTGCTCGACATCGTCGAACCCGACTGGCCGGAGTGGCTGGACCGCGAATGGGGTCAGTGGTCGCCGCTGCGCGGGGAGATCTTCCCCGGCACCGCCATCTTCATCACCGAGAAGCCGGCCGCCTAGAACTCGGGCAGGGCCGCGAAGGCCGGGTCGACGCGCACCTTGGGTACCGTGTCGGCGATCCAGCGCCGGGCCCTGGTCAGAGGGTGTTCGGGAAACACCTCGTCGAAGCGGATGTCGTCGGACAGGGAGTAGGGCAGCCTGCCGCGCAGCCCCGGCGCGTAGGGATGCGCCGGGTACATCTCGGCCGGGCGAACCCGGCTGCCGATCACCGCCTCGCGCACCCCGGGTGCGCCCGTCTCGGGACAGATGATCTGGAATACCGCGCTGCACCGGTCCTTGGGCACCACGATGGATGCGGCGAAGACGAGCCCGACCGGCGAGCCGGGCATGCGCGTCTTCTCCACCCGCAGCAGCGCGGGGAGCCCGTCGACCCACACCACGAACGCCTCGATCAGACACCCGGTGCGGGCGTGATGTTCGGCCAGCCGCCTGCGCAGCCGCGGCAGATCGTGCAGCCGGGCCGGCAGGTCGGGCGTGCCGTTGACATAGGTCAACGCGACGACATCACGAGTGGCCGGATTCCCCCAGGTCGTGTTGTCCAACTGCTGCATTCCAGGAATGTCGAACGAGATGGGCACCGATTCAACTTACCGGCGCGGACCAGTTCGGTTGTCCCAGTATGCGGTAGGGCGCGTCGTTCAGGCGGAAACGCGCTCTTCGACCAAGTCGGCCAGCCATGATTCGTGACTGATCACCACCGCGCGGCTGCGCGGGGTGGCCAGGACGGCGGCCAGTGCGGTGCGGAACGCCTCGGCGGCGGCGCGGTCGTCGAAATCGAGGTCGATGAGGACGCGGACAGGTTCTCCGTCGACGCGCCCGATCCGGTAGGTGCGCACGCCGTGGTCGGCGCGGAACCGCTCGTACCGGTCGAACGCGGCCTTCCAGGTGTCGTAGTCGCGCACGGTGTTGTCGATGTGCAGGGTGGTGGTCATGATCGCCTCCGTTGCCGGGCCGAATGGGATACTTCGAGTGTCGGCCCGGCCGATGCGCTGCCGACATCCCTGATCCTGGGGATTTCGCCGTAGACTGGGCCGGTGCCGAGCGCCCTGGCCGACCGGGTGAGCCGCCTGGCCCGCGTGGATCATTCCGCCAAACGACTTCGTGAGCTCGTCTTGGCCGAGATACGGCTGTCGATGCCCTTCACCGGCCATGTCTTCGCACTCACCGACCCGGTCACCGCGGTCGCGACGGCACCGCTCGCCGATATCCCCGGGCTCGCCATGTCCCGGCTGCCGGAGCTGATCCGGGCTCGCTATCTCACCCCACTCAATCGCTGGGACACCCTGCGCGGCACCGGCGCTCACTCCCTGCTCGACGCCACCGAAGGCGATCCGGACCGTTCGCTCCTGTGGCGCACCGCCCAGCGCGAGCTCGGCATCACCGACTCGGCCACCGTCACCTTCGCCGATCGCTACGGCTGCTGGGGGTTTCTCGAACTGCTCCGCGTCGGCGAATCCCCGTTCACCAGAACCGAACTCACCGCCCTCACCGCGCTGACCGCCATCGTCACCACCGCCCTGCGCCGCACCATCGGCGCCACCTTCGTCGAATCCGATGCCCAGCTCCGCCCGCCCGGTCCCGCGGTGGTACTCCTCGACGACACCCTGCGCGTGCGCTCGCACACCGCGGCCGCCGCCGAATCCCTGCTCCGCCTGCTCCCACCCGACGAGCCGATCCCCCCGGTCCCCGCCTCGGTCTACAACGCGGGCGCCGCCCTCCTGGCCGCCGAAGCGGGCACCCCGATCGGCCCCGCCACCTCCCGCATCCACCTCGGCGGCAACCGCTGGATCACGGTGAAAGCCGACCGCATCGGCGACCACGACATCGCCGTAGCCCTGGAACCGAGCACCGCCGCCGAACGCCTGGATCTGTTCGCCCGAGCCCACGGCCTGTCCACCCGCGAATCCCAGGTCCTCACCCTCCTCGCCACCGGCCTGGACTCCCGCGAACTGGCCGCCGAACTCGTCCTCTCCGAATACACGGTCAACGACCACGTGAAAGCCATCCTCGCCAAGTCCGCCACCCGCACCCGCCACCGCCTCCTCTCCCGCGTCCTCGGCGTCAGCTGACGCCGACCGGTGCTCTCTCGCGGCCGGCGCCCGCCGCGCGGCGGTCTTCGGTCAGCGCTTCTGCACCAGCAGCTCCGAGGCTGTCCACAATTCGCGAGCACGGTCGGCGTCGTAGGACTCCGGAGCGCTCGGCACTTTGTTCCGGCCGGTGAAGTAGCTTCCGGTGCACTCTGCCAGCTCGGGCGCGGTGGCCAGCCACGCCAGATCGTCAGCGGATTGCGCAAGCGGTCGAGCAACCGGCACCATCAACCGGATGAGTGGGGCCATCAGCTGAAACCCTCGCCGCATCACCGTCGGATAGTTCCTGGACAGTTGGGTTTCGGGCATCAAGCCCGGATCGAACGCGTTGACGGTGATCCCCCGTTGCTCCACGCGCCGTGCGAGTTCGTACGCGAAATACACATTGGCCAGTTTGGACGTCGCGTAGCGGACGCGACCGTCTCGACTCGACGGGCGTCGTCGTTGCCTCTCGGCGTCGGCGAGGATGCCCGGCGCCGCCCACTCCGGTGCCGGGAAGCCGCCGGATTTCCCCGGACCCTGATGGACGTCGCTGGACACGACCACCACCCGGGCACCGGGCTCCAGTGCGTCGAGAAGTTCGCCGACCAGCTGGAAATGGCCGAGATGGTTGGTGGCGAAGGTCATTTCGTAGCCGTCCGTGGACGACTCCACGCCGTCCACGATCTGCAGTCCGGCGTTGCAGATGATCGCGGACGGAGTGAGTTCTCTGGCAGCCATCTCGGTCGCGGCCTGGTGCACAGAGTCGATCGAGGCGAGGTCGACGATCACGATCTCCACCTCCGCCTGCGGCGCCACGGCCGATATCTGCTGCTTCGCCGCCGCCGCCCGGCTCGCATCGCGGCACGCCAGAATCGTCGGGATACCGTTGCCTGCGAGGACTTTCGCCGTCGCCAGGCCCAGACCCGAGCTCGATCCGGTGATCAGTACCGGCCCGTTCATGAATTGCCCTGATGCGACCTGATCGGCCGGGAAGCCGGATCGGTGACGGCCGCCGACATCTGGTGCGCCTTGCCTGCCTCTGACATCGAGTGTCTCCTGACTGTTGTTCGTCGGTGTACTGCGAATCCGCGGTCAGTAGCGGTAGTGGTCGGGCTTGTACGGGCCCTCCACGTCCACGCCGATGTATTCGGCCTGGTCCTTGGTGAGCTTGGTCAGGGTGCCGCCGAGGGCCTCGACGTGGATCTTGGCGACCTTCTCGTCGAGGTGCTTGGGCAGGCGGTAGACCTCGTTGTCGTACTCCTGAGGCTTGGTCCACAACTCGATCTGCGCGATCACCTGGTTGGAGAAACTGTTCGACA
>NZ_JBHVHX010000021.1:0-16937 GCF_042799895.1 Nocardia sp. NPDC057663
CGTCGCCTACGCAACGGCCTCTCATCGGCGGGACGGCCGCGAACCGCCGCTGCGCGGCGGCCCCTCCTAGAGGTCGGGGCGTGCGGGCTGAGTTGGTTCGTTCGGTGCGGGATGACCGCCGCTGTGGGGCGGCCTCTTCTCGGGTCGAGGGTGCGGGGTTGGGTTGGTTCGTTCGGTGAGACACACGGAGTGGTGTGCGGGGCGCATCCCTGCGTCTCTCGCATCTGTGCGGCACAGTGGAGTCATGACGAACCCGAAGAAGCGGGGACGCGCTGCGGAGCCCGTGCCGGAGCCGCAGGGGCGCAAGGTGCCGGGGGCTGACCTGCTGTCGGCGGCGCAGGCGGCGGTCGGTGCGGCGCAGACCGCGGCGGGGCAGGCTATCGACGCCGCTCAGCAGACCGCGGGGTATGCCTTCGATGCCGCCGTGCGGCTGCCACCGGCTTCGGCGCAGCTGGCCGCGCAGTTGCCGGATCTGGTGGAGAACCTGTCGATCGCGGTGGACCGGCTCAACAGCACCATCGATCGGCTCGACCGCACGCTGGCGCTGGCCGACCCGGTCTTCGCGACCTATGACCGGCTGCTGCCCCGGCTCGAGGCGATGATCTCGCTGGGCGAGGACCTCTTCGGCGCGCTGGCGAAACTGCCCGGTGTGGGTCTGCTCGGCCGGATCACCGGACGCGCGGGGGAGGAACCGCCGCCGGAACCCGGCAAGGGAAAGCGGTCGCGCCGCTAGCGCTCAGCTCAGCGACCGGAACGTCGCGGCCGCCTTGAGCACCATCTCCGCGTACTCGTCCTCGGCATCGGAATCGAGGACGATCGCGCCGCCCGCGCCGATCCGCCACTCGTCGTCGTAGCGGACCGCCGTCCGGATGACGATATTGAGGTCGGCGGTGCCGCCGAGGCCGAGGAAGCCGATCGTGCCCGAATAGATCCCGCGCGCTTGGGTTTCCAGCTCGTCGAGGATCTCCATGGTGCGCAGCTTCGGTGCGCCGGTCATCGAGCCGCCGGGGAAGCAGGCCCGCAGGCAGTCGATCACGCCGGCGTCGGCGCGCAGCGTCCCGCGCACCGTCGACACCAGTTGGTGCAGGGTGGAATAGGTTTCGGTGGCCATCAACTCCGGCACGTGTACCGAGCCGACCTCGCAGACCCGGCCCAGATCGTTGCGCAGCAGGTCGACGATCATCAGGTTCTCGGCGCGGGTCTTCGGGTCGTCGGCCAGCGACAGGCGCAGATGCTCGTCCTCGGCGACGGTCCGGCCGCGCGGCGCTGTGCCCTTGATCGGCTTGCTCTCCACCACCCGGTCCCGGTCGATCTTGAGGAACCGCTCCGGCGACGAGCAGGCCACATCGAGCCCGGCGAACCGCAGGTACGCGGCGTAGGGCGCCGGATTGCAGCGGCGCAGCCGTCGATACAGCGCGAGCCCGTCGTCGGGGGCAGCGGCGACCGCGGCCGCATCGGTCAGGCAGATCTCGTAGGACTCGCCCGCGTGCAGCCGCTCCTGGCAGACCGCGATGTCGGCCAGATAGCGGTCGCGGCCGCGGATCAGATGCGCCTGGACGGCATCCGGATCGGCGGGGACATGCAGATCGGCCGGATTGGCCCAGGTGGGCAGATCGGCCAGCGCCGCATCGGTCTCGGTGAGCCAGCGATCCGCCTGCTCGATGTCGTCCTCGGCCAGTGCGAGCAGGTGCGTGCGGCCCGCTTCGTGATCGACGACGATCAACCGGTCGGCGAAAATCCATCCGGCGTCCGGGGTGGGGGAGCGGTGCGCCGCGCTCGCGCCACAGTCGGCCTTCACCTCGTAGCCGAGAAAGCCCACATAACCGCCGGCGAAATCGAAAGGCAGGGGTGGGGTTTCGCAGTGCCTGCGCCGGAGTTCGCGGTCGAGGTAGTCCAGGACGGTGCCGGGCACGGACCTGCTGCCCTCGGCGTCCGTCACCGTGACGGCCCCCTCGCCGACCCGATAGCCGACGATTTCGGCGTGCGGCCCGCTCGCGTCACCGAGGAAGGAGAACCGGTCGAGCCCGGGTTCGACGTGTTCGCTGTCGAGCCAGAACGCGGTCGGTGAACTGTCGTAGCGGCGCAGGAAGATCGCCTCGGTGTCGATGGCACGCTCGATCACACTGTGCCGCAACATGAATCGACGTTCGGGTGCGGGCTGCGGCGACATGTCGCGCGGTCCGCGCACGAGGATCGGCGCGCCGTTGTGCGCGCGCGCCTTGGTGAGATCGGCGAAATTGCGCAGCAGTGCCGCACCGAATTCGCTCGACACCGATTCGGGATGGAACTGCACACCCCACTGCGGCCGCGCGCGATGACGCACACCCATGACCACGCCGTCGCTCGTCGACGCGGTCACCTCGAGCGCCGCGGGCAGCGGTTCCACCGCGGCCAGCGAGTGATACCGCACGACGGTGAAGTCCTGCGGCAGACCGGCGAACAGGTCGCGGTCGTCGTGCGCGACCCGGTCGAGGTAGCCGTGCCTGGCCTCGGGGGCTCGCCCCACCGTGCCGCCCGCGCCGATCACGATGCCCTGGTGGCCCAGGCACACACCGAGCAGCGGCAGCGTGGACTCCGCGATCACCGCCGTCGACACACCCATGTCGCGCGCGCGATCAGGGCGACCAGGCCCCGGCGAGATCACCACATTGTCGAAGCGGTCGAGCTCGAGGTCGGCGTACTCGTCGTTGCGCACGACGATCGGCTCGTTCCCGTTGACCTCACTGATCAGCTGATAGAGGTTGTAGGTGAACGAGTCGTAGTTGTCGATCAACAGCGTGCGCATCGTGGCAGAAATCCTACGTCGGTCCCACCGGGGACCCGCCTCGGGCACAATGATCGCCATGTCTGTTTCGCAACCGGTCGATGTCGACCCGACGATCGCGGATTTCGCGGCGATCGGGCGCTGGATGGACGAACGTGGGCTGCCTGGCGGCGCGTTCGGTGCGGTGACCCCGATCGGCGGTGGCACGCAGAACATCATGCTGCGCTTCACCCGTGGCGATCGCGAATACGTGTTGCGACGCGGACCCAAGCACCTGCGCGCCAAGAGCAACGAGGTGATCCGGCGCGAATCGCGGCTGCTCGTCGCCCTCGACGACACCGAGGTGCGTTCGCCCCGGGTCATCGCCGCCTGCGACGACGACGCGGTGATCGGCGCGGTGTTCTATCTGATGGAGCCGATCCACGGCTTCAACCCGCAGACCGAACTGCCCGCCCTGCACGCGGGCGACCCGGAGATCCGGCGGCAGATGGGCCTGTCCGCCGTCGAGGCCATCGCCCGGCTCGGCGCGCTCGACTACCAGGCGCTCGGCCTGGCCGACTACGGCAAGCCGGAGGGTTTCCTGGAACGCCAGGTGCCGCGCTGGCTACGCGAACTCGACTCCTACACCGCCAACGAGGGCTACCCCGGCCCGCAGATTCCCGGTGTCGATCAGGTCGGCGACTGGCTCGAGCGCAACCGGCCCACCACCTGGACGCCGGGCATCATGCACGGTGACTGTCACCTGGCGAACATGATGTTCGACTACGACAGCCCGCAGGTGGCGGCGATGGTCGACTGGGAGATGTCCACCATCGGCGACCCGCTGCTCGACCTCGGCTGGCAGCTCGCGACCCGCCCGGTGCCCGGCACGGTCGGCGCCGGCCTGATGGGCACCCTCGGCACCGTCGGCGGCCTGCCGACGCCGGCGGAGATGATCGAGCACTACGGCAAGTTCTCCGACCGCGACCTGAGCGCCGTCACCTGGTACGAGGTGCTGGCCTGCTTCAAGCTCGGCATCGTCCTCGAGGGCACCTACGCGCGCGCGTTCGCGGGCAAGGCGCCCAAGCCGGTGGGCGACTTCCTGCACGCGGTGACCATGGAACTGTTCGAGAAGGCGCGTCAGCTGATCGCCTGATGCCCGGATCTCGCCGGTGATTGGCGGAATATCGATGGATCGCAAGATCCAGACATCCTAGGCTGACGGCATGATCGTTCCCGACACCAAGAACTGGACCTGGGTCCTCGAACGCGCCTGCCCCGACTGCGGATACGACGCCGAGCGCACTGCCTACGCGGCGGTCCCGGAGCGCACTCTCGACAGCGCGGCCCGGATCGGCGCCGCGCTGGAGCGCGCCGATGTCCGGGTCCGTCCCGACGCCACGACCTGGTCGGTGCTCGAGTACGGCGCCCACGTGCGCGACGTGTGCCGGATCTTCGACACCCGCCTGGCCCTGATGCTGGCGGGCGACGGCGTCGAGCCGCCGCGGTTCGAGAACTGGGATCAGGACGCGACCGCCGTCGCCGACCGCTACGGCGAGCAGGACCCCGCGTTGGTCGCGACCGAGCTCGCGGTGGCCGCCGAGAAGATCGCCTCGGCCTTCGCCGCCGTGCCCGCCGATCGGCTCGAGCTGCGGGGTGCGCGCAGCGACGGATCGCTGTTCACGGTGACCTCGCTGGCCCGCTACTTCCTGCACGACCTCGTCCATCACGTCCCTGACGTGCGCGGATAGATAATTCTCGGCAATATTTCTAGAACGTGTTTCAGAATCGGCCGATTCTTCGTTAGGGTGAGTGCAATCACAACGAGGCACAAGCTTGGCGAGAGGTCGACCGGACATGAAGACGAAGGGCGCGATCCTGTGGGGCACCGATCAGCAGTGGTCGGTGGAGGAGATCGAGGTCGGCGACCCCGTCGCCGGTGAAGTGCAGATCCGGATGGAAACGGCGGGCATGTGCCACTCCGACCATCACATCGTCACCGGCGCGACGCCGATGCCGGGCTACCCCGTGATGGGTGGGCACGAGGGCGCGGGTGTCATCACCAAGCTCGGCCCGAACTGCCCCAGCGACCTGGCCGTGGGCGACCACGTCATCCTGTCGTTCATCCCGGCCTGTGGCCGCTGTCCCGCGTGCGTCGCGGGCAACATGGCGCTGTGCGATCTGGGTGCGGGTCTGCTGATGGGCCAGGCGATCTCGGACGGCACCTACCGCATCCAGGCGCGCGGCGAGAACGTCATCCCGATGTGCCTGCTCGGCACCTTCGCTCCGTACATGACTGTGCACCACACCTCGGTAGTGAAGATCGACCCGACCATCCCGTTCGAGGTGGCGTGCCTCGTCGGCTGTGGCGTGCCGACCGGTTTCGGCTCCTCGACCCATGTCGCCCAGGTGCAGCCGGGCGAGACCGTGGTGATCGCGGGCATCGGCGGCGTCGGCATGAGCGCGCTGCAGGGCGCCGTGCTCTCCGGTGCGTCGAAAGTCATTGCGATCGACCCGAATCCGTGGAAGCGGGAGCAGGCGCAGAAGTTCGGCGCCACCCACACCTACGAGAGCATGGCCGCGGCGATCATGCCGATGATCGACGCCACCGAGGGCCGGATGGCCGAGAAGGTCATCCTCACCATGGGCGAGATGCACGGCGACTACGTCGAAGAGGGCCTGATTCTCACCGCCAAGGCGGGCACGCTGGTCGTCACCTCGATGGGCCGCATGGACGCGAGCGATGTGAAGATGAACAGCTTCCTGCTGTCCATGCTCCAGAAGACGGTCAAGGGCTGCATCTTCGGCGGCGGCAACGCCCGTCAGGACGCGCCGCGCCTGCTGTCGCTCTACAAGTCGGGTCAGCTCAACCTCGACGACATGGTCACCCGCAGCTACTCGCTCGAGGAGATCAACCAGGGCTACCAGGACATGCTGGACGGCAAGAACATTCGCGGCATCATCCGCTTCACCGAAGCCGACTGGTAAGTCACCGCCGGCGTTCCCGCTCGGCGAGCTGGACGGCGACCTGCGCGATCAGGTCGTACGGAATCGGTTCCCCGAGTGGGAATTTCAGGGTGCCACGGCCCGCCTTGTAGGGCTCGATGGCACGTTCGAAGGCCTCGTCCCCGTCCGGGACGGGGTACACGCTCACATGTGCCTTCCAGCCGGCGAAGGACATGAATGCCCGGCCGTCGAGGGTGACGGCCGGGATGGCGTAGCTGATCTTCTCGCCCGCCTCCGGCAGTACCCGGTGAACCGTCTCCCGGATCTGCTGCAGCACGGCGCGCTCCGCCTCCGGTTGGCCTGCCAGATAGTCGTCGACCGAGGTCGGTGTCGCGGCCATGCTTTCCTCCTGCTGCGCCGACGTGCGGGTGGAGCGGGCGCTGTCGATTCTACGACCGGACCACCACCTCGCCCGGCTGCCCCGCGGCGATCAGACGACCCTCCCCGAGTAGCAGGCAGTGCTCGGCCTTGTCGGCCTCGGCCAGGTCGTGGGTGGCCTGCACAACGGTGACCCCCGCGGCGCTGACCTCGGCCACTGCGTCGGAGATCGCGGCCTGCGAGGCCGCATCCAGGCCCGTCGCCGGTTCGTCCAGCAGCAGCAGATCGGACTGTTGCGCCAGCGCTTGGGCGAGCAGTGTGCGCTGGCGTTGTCCACCCGAGAGGGTGTCCAGGCGCCGTGACGCCAGTGCGGTGAGGTCCATCCGTTCCAGGCAGGCGCGTGCGATGGCGCGGTCCTCGCGGGTGAGGCGCCGCCACGGTCCGCGATGCGCCCAGCGCCCCATCGCCACCGTCTCGCCGACGGTGAGCGGCAATGTCGGCGGAATCGCGGTGTGCTGCATCACGAATGCGGGCCGTTGCGTGGTGCTTCGATGCACCGTGCCCGACTGTGTGGGCACGGTTCCGGCGAGCACGCCGAGCAGGGTCGATTTCCCCGAACCGTTGGGCCCCACGATCGCGGTGATCTGTCCGCGCGGAATCGTCGCCGATATCTCGGACAGCACCGGCGTCGCGCCGTAGCCCGCCGTCAGATGCTCGATCTTGATCGCTGCGCCATCTGTGTGCTGCATCTCACCTCAATTGAAACGATAATCATTTTCAGTATATCGTTCCGCGCTATGGATTGGCTGTTGACCCCGTTCGAGGTGGCATTCGTGCAACGTGCGCTGTGGGGTGGACTGCTCGTGTCGTGTGTCTGTGCGCTGGCGGGGACCTGGGTTGTGGTGCGCGGCATGGCTTTTCTCGGTGACGCGATGTCGCACGGGATGCTGCCCGGTGTCGCGGTGGCGGCCCTGCTCGGTGGGAACCTGATCCTCGGGGCCGCGATCAGCTGTGCCGCCATGGCCTTCGGGGTCTCGATGCTGGGGCGCAGCAAGCGGTTCGCGCCGGACACCGCGATCGGGCTGCTGTTCGTGGGGATGCTCGCCGCCGGGGTGATCATCGTGTCGCGATCGCAGTCGTTCGCCGTCGATCTGACCGGGTTCCTGTTCGGTGACGTGCTGGCGGTGCGATCCCGCGATCTGCTCTATCTCGGTGTGGCGCTGGTGATCGCGCTGGTCGTCGCAGTGCTGGGGCATCGCGCGTTCGTGGCCTCGACCTTCGATCCGCGCAAGGCGCACACCCTCGGATTGCCTCCGAAGGTCGCGCAGGTGGCGTTGATCGGGCTGGTGACGCTGGCGATCGTGGCGTCGTTCCATGTCGTCGGGACCTTGTTGGTGTTCGGGCTGCTCATCGCGCCACCCGCCGCGGCCATGTACTGGTCGGATCGGATTCCGGTGGTGATGGTGGTGGCGGCGCTGATCGGCGGGCTGTCCACGGCGGTGGGGCTGCTCATTTCGTGGCATGCGGAGACCG
Organism: Nocardia sp. NPDC057663; assembly: GCF_042799895.1. Classification (NCBI taxonomy): domain Bacteria; kingdom Bacillati; phylum Actinomycetota; class Actinomycetes; order Mycobacteriales; family Nocardiaceae; genus Nocardia; species Nocardia sp. NPDC057663. Next base: position 7,601 of record NZ_JBHVHX010000021.1, read on the forward strand.
CGGCGGGCGCGACCATCGCGGCCGTGGCCGTCGGCTCGTTCTTCCTGTCGGCGATCGTCGCCGCGGTGCGGGACCGCTTCGGTGCGCGCCGGGTGGGTGCCGCTTCGGTGGCCGCGCTCGCGGCGCTGCCGCTGGTCGGCTGTGGGTCGGGGGAACCGGCGGTGGTGGAGGAGACACCGCACGGGTTCGTCGCCGGTGCCGAGGAGATGGCGGAGGCGCAGAGCCGGTTGATCGTGGCCGATGCGCGCACGGGGGAGATGCGGGTCGTCGATCTCTTGACCGAGAAGGTGACGTCGATCGATGCGGGAACTGTGAAAGCCGGCTCCTCGCAACCAGCTTCAGCAGAGGGCGAGTCGGCTCTGGGCGCGATTCGGCTCGTTGGCGACGGCCGGTTCGGGTTCGCGAGTTCGGGTGGGCGTCTCTCGATCGTGGACAGCGGCGCATGGACTGTCGACCACGGCGACCACCGGCACTATTACAGCGCGCCGATCCGCGCGGTCGGATCGGGCGATATCTCGGTGGCGGGACTGTCCGGCGCGGGGAGGTCGAGTGCAGGGCAGGTGCCGAGCACAGCGCCGGGTGGTGCGGCAGGGCCGAGTGCGGCAGCGCCGAGTGGTGCGGCAGGGCCGAGTGGCGCGGTGGTATCGGCGCACAGCGATCCCGTTGTCGTAGCGGTTGTTTCGGATACCGGCGAGACCATGGTGTTCGATCGTTCGGCGCTGGGCGAAGGGGTGGCTGCGGAGCCGCGGCGGATCGACGGCATCGCGGTGCCCTACGCCGAGCGGCTGATCGTCGCCCACGACGCGGGACGCGTGGAGGTGCGCGGACGCGACGGCGCGGCGGGGGAGGTACAGCCCGCGACGTGCCCGGATCCGCAGGGACAGGCGGTGACCCGGCGCGGCGTCGTCTTCGGATGCGCCGACGGCGCGATCGTCGTGACACAGCGCGACGGCCTGTTCGCCACCGAGAAGATCCCGTACCCGGCACCGCCTGCCGACCGCGCGACCGCCTTCACACATCGTCCCGGCAGCACCACGCTGACCGCGCTCGCGGGCCGAAACGGGGTGTGGACCCTCGACATCAGGAAGAAGACCTGGACGCTGACACCGATCGCCGACGTGGTGGCGGTGAACACCGCGGGCGAAGGATCGTCGCTGCTGGTCCTCACCCGTGACGGTGTCCTGCACGGAATCGATCCGGTCACCGGCGCGGAGACAGCGCATCTCGCCTTGATCCCCGGCCCGGTCGACGATCATGCCGCGATCCACGTAGACCCGGATCGCGCCTACGTCAACAACATTCGTGCGCGCACCATCCACGAGATCGCCTACAACGACCACCTCCGGGTGGCGCGTACGTTCCCGCTGGACATCGCGCCTTCGCTGATGGTGGAGACGGGGCTGTGAACGCGATGAAAATCACCTCGGCGGTCGCACCGTTGCGGGCCGTCGAGAGCCTCCGCCTTGCGCGTCCGACCGGACCCAGGGCCGCGACGACGGCGCTCACCGATGGGCCGTCGAGCGAGCATCCTTGCGAAACCCGGTCGGGGCGAGGTGGATCCGAAATGCCGGGAACGGCGTCGTGTCGACGACTGTCGCCCGGTGCTGGGTGGCGGCCGGGTGTCCTCGCCTATCCCGGTTTTCGAGCGTGGCTGCCCGGTTCGGCGGCATCCGATGAACTAAGGCGGTTGCGGATGATGTTGTCCGCGTTCGTCTCCAGCCGTCGTGCACATCGGCGGAGGCCGTTGTCCGCCGCCATGGTCTCGGCTGTCGTCATGACTGTGCTGATGCCGTTGGTCGCCGCCTGTTCGAGCGGCACCGATCGATCCGGGATCGTCGTGACGACCACTATCCTCGGTGATCTCACCAGGGCGGTCGTCGGGGACACCGTGCCCGTGACCGTGCTCATGCAGGCCGGGGCCGATCCGCATTCGTTCGCGATCTCGGCGCGGCAGGCGGCCGATATCGAACGGGCGGCGCTGGTCGTGCACAACGGGCTCGGTCTCGAAGAGGGCGTGGCCCGACATGTGGAAGCGGCCGCTGCGGCGGGGGTGCCGACGCTGGCTGTGGCCGAACGGGTCGACCCGATCGCGTACACCTCCGACGAGTCGGCGGGGAAGCCGGACCCGCACTTCTGGACGGATCCGCAGCGGGTCCGCAAGGCGGTCGAGGCGATCAGCGCGGAAGTCCTCGCGCAGGTCGACGGTATCGACGCCGGGTCGGTCCGTGCGAACGCCGACCGCTACCTCGCCGAGATCGACCAACTGGACGGGTGGATGACCGACCGCTTCGCGGCGATACCGGCCGAACGCAGGCAACTGGTCACCGACCATCACGTCTTCGGTTATCTCGCACAGCGATTCGGCTTCCGGGTCATCGGGGCGGTGATCCCCAGCGGCACCACCCTGGCCTCACCCAGCGCATCCGATCTCGACGGGCTCGCCGCCGCGATCCGGGCAGCGGGCGTCGGCGCCATCTTCGCCGATTCCGCACAGCCCGACCGGCTCGCGCGCGTCCTGGCCGAGCACACCGGCTTGCAGGTGCAGGTGATCGCCCTGCACACCGAATCGCTCACCGCACCCGGCGGCGGCGCGGCCACCTATCTGGAGATGGCGCGCGCCAACACCGAGGCGATCGCCCGTGGATTGACCGGGCCGACAACGTAGTTCACGCAGGTAGAAATGGAGCAGCACATGCACAGTCGGTCACGGACCACCACGCTGGTGGCCCTATCCGGGGCCTTGGCCTCGGTGGTCGCGCTCAGCGGTTGTGGCACGGACGATGCCGCGCACGGGCACGAGCACACCCCGGGCACGGAGCCGATCGCCCTCACCTACGACGGCGGCATCTACGTCCTCGACGGCGCCACGCTGACCCAGCAGGGCGAGGTGCAGCTCGACGGGTTCAACCGGCTCAACCCGGCAGGCGACGACGACCACCTCATGGTGTCGACCAAGGACGGGTTCCGCGTCTTCGACGCCTACGCCAAGGAGTTCACCGGCACCGAATTCCCCGCGAGCAAGCCGGGGCACGTCGTGCGGCACGCGGGCAAGACCGTGCTGTTCGCTGACGGGTCCGGCGAGGTCACCATCTTCGATTCCGATCAGCTCGAGCACGGCACGCCGAAGACCGAGGTCTACCAGGCGGCCGCACCGCACCACGGCGTCGCCATCGAACTGAGCAACGAGCAGCTGGTGCTCACCCTCGGCACCGCGGACAAGCGGGTCGGCGCCGTCGCGCTCGACGGAAACCGCAAGGAGCTCAGCCGGAACGAGGACTGCCCCGGCGTGCACGGCGAAGCGACCGCCCAGAACGAGGCGGTGGTGATCGGCTGCCAGACCGGCGCCGTCGTCTACCGCGACGGGAAGTTCACCAAGGTCGCCAGCCCTGACCCCTACGGCCGGATCGGCAACATGTCCGGCAGCGAGGACTCGCCGATCGTGCTCGGCGACTACAAGGTCGACAAGGACGCCGAACTCGAACGCCCGCAGCGGATCTCGCTGGTGAACACCACCGACGGCACCCTGCGCCTGGTCGACATCGGCACCAGCTACACCTTCCGCTCGCTGGGTCGCGGCCCGGCCGGTGAGGCGCTGGTGCTCGGCACCGACGGCACGATCCATGTGATCGATCCCGTCACCGGCACGGTCACCCGGACCATTCCGGTGATCGGCAGCTGGCAGGAACCGCTCGACTGGCAGGACGCGCGGCCTGCGCTGTTCGTGCGCGGCGGGATCGCCTACGTGTCGGACCCGACGACCAAGCAGGTGCACCGGGTGGACCTGGCCGACGGAAAGGTCACGGCGACAGCCACCTTGGCGTCGGCGCCGAACGAGATCAGCGGCGTCGCCGGACACTGATCCGGCACCACCACAGCGCGCATCGGCGCACATCGGCCGGTGCGCGCTGCGGCCGTCAGCCGACGCAGCGCAGGACGGCTTCGCGCAGGTTGCGGCTGCGGACGTCGTCGAGGATCGCCATGCCGAGACGGTTCATGCTGTAGCCGAAGCCGAGACCCGTCGTGGGATCGGCGAAGCCGAAGGATCCGCCCAGTCCTGTTGTGCCGTAGGCGCGTTTGTCCGAGCCGAAGCGGAAACTGCCGCGCGACTTACGGAATCCGAGGTGGTAGCGACTCTTGGTGTGCAGCACCAGGTCGTCGGCGGGTACGTCGTCGGCGGTGTCGGCGGAGGCCAGCAGATCGAGCACGTCGTCGCTGATCGGCAGCGCACCGGTGCGACCGGCCGCCGCGCCGTAGACGCGGGCCAGCGCGCGCGCATTGCCCACGCCGTTCATACCGGGCCATTCGATTTCCAGGAACTCCCTGCGGGCGGCGCGGGCAGGCGCACCGGGGCGAGGATTGGTCAGCGCCGCAAAGGAAAGCCCCCGCTTGGCGTAGACCTCGGCGCCGATCCGCACCGGGATGTCGGCGAGCTCGTAGCGCAGGATATCCAGGCCCTTCGTCGCCGACAGCTGGGCGATCCGCTCCATCGGCTCGGACTCGGGGAGCCCGATGAACAGGTCGGCATCGACCGGGGCCGCGATCTCCTCGGCGAAGAACCGGCCGAGGCTGCGGCCCGCCGGGTCGACCCGGCGCAGCAGCTCACTCTGATAGAGCCCGAGGGTGAGCGCGTGATAGCCGTGCCGTGTGCCGGGCTTCCATGCCGGCTTCTGCGCGGCCAGCAGCGCGCCGAGGGCGTCACGGTCGGTCAGCTCGCGCAGTTTCACGATCCGGTCCAGCCCGGACAGCCCCGCCTGATGATCGATCAGCTGGCGGACGGTGATCTGGTCTTTGCCGTGCGCGGCGAACTCCGGCCAGTACTTCGCCACCGGCTGCTCGTAGTCGAGCAGCCCACGCGAGACGGCCGTGGCGATCGTGAACGCCGCCATGCCCTTCGACGAGGAGAACACCGGCACGATGGTGTCGCGCTCCCACGGCACCTCGCGCCGACGATCGCGATGCCCTGCCCACAGGTCGACCACGGGCTCCTCACCTGCGTAGACGGCGACGGCGGCGCCGATCTCGCCGTGATCGGTGAAGTTGCGGCGGAGGGCGTCGGCGACGGGGCCGAAACCGGCCGCCACGTCGCCGTGGATCGATGGTGCGGGACTCATGGTGACTCGATCGTAGCGGCGTCTCGTACGCTGCCGATATGCGTTCGTTCGAGCAGATACAGCACTGGCCGGTCGCCCACGCCGCCGCCGCGGTCGTCACCGCCGGCGGTGTGTCGACCACCGGCGACACCGCGCGGGTCTTCCGGCTCGCCTCGGTCACCAAACCGCTGGTCGCCTACGCCACGCTGGTCGCGATCGAGGAAGGGGCCGTCGAGCTGGACCAGCCCGCCGGTCCGCCCGGGTCGACCGTCCGTCATCTGCTCGCGCACACCTCCGGTGTCGCCTTCGCCACCCCCGACGTCATCGCCGCGCCCGGCGCCCGCCGCATCTATTCCAGCGCCGGCTTCGAACTGCTCGCCGACTTCCTCACCACCAGCACCGGCATCGCGTTTCCGCAGTATCTGCACGAGGCGGTCTTCGAACCGCTCGGAATGCGCAGCGCGGTCCTCGACGGCCCCGCCGGGCACGCGGCCGAAGCCTCGGTGGACGACCTCGTCCGGTTCGCCGCCGAGTTGCTGACACCCGAATTGATATCTCAGCAAACCCTCGACGACGCGACCTCGGTGCAATTCCCTGGCCGCGATGGCATCCTGCCCGGATTCGGTTCCCAGCGACCCAACGACTGGGGATTGGGTTTCGAAATCCGCGACGGGAAATCCCCGCATTGGACGGGTTCCGCCAATTCCGGACGGACCTACGGGCACTTCGGGCAGTCCGGCACGTTCCTCTGGGTCGACCCCGAAATAGGGGTGGCGACGATCGCGCTGACCGACGAGAATTTCGGCGACTGGGCTCGAACAGCGTGGCCGAAATTAAGCGATTCCGTGATCTCAGAGACACACAACACGCTGTGAAGTAACACCCGCAACACCGAACACTTCAGTACACTCGGGCCACGCCAGTCCGCGATGGGTCGTTGGGGAAGACGCTCCTTGTCGAGGCTGGAGGTGTTGGTAGTGCGCGCATCGAGTCAGTTCGCTGATGCGACGGCGGGTGTGGTCTACATCCACTCATCGCCCGCCGCGTTGTGCCCGCACGTCGAATGGGCGCTGTCCACCGCGCTCTCGTCCCCCGCGAAATTGCGCTGGACCGCGCAACCGGCCGACGGACAACTGCGCGCCAGCAGTGATTGGATCGGTCCCGTCGGCACCGCTTCGCGGATTGCCCAATCATTGCGCGCCTGGCCGGTGCTGCGCTTCGAGGTCACCGAGGATCCCAGCGAAGGCGTCGACGGCGAACGCTACAGCTTCGTCCCCGCGCTCGGTCTCTGGCACGGATCCACCGGCGCCAACGGTGATGTGATGCTGGGCGAGATGCGATTACGTGCCTTACTGCAAGCCGCCAGGGAACTCGGCGGTCACGGAGCGTTCGACCTGTCCGCGGAGATCGACCGGGCGCTGGGGACGCCATGGGACGAGGATCTCGAGACCTACCGGCAGGGAATCGATTGCGTCGGAGCCGAAGTCACCTGGCTGCGACGCGACGTGGGCTGACCGGCCACCGATGTCGCTGCGTCCATCGCGTCGCTCACCGGCTTGGTGACTGTTCCGGTCGGCCACTGACGAAGCCCCTCGTGATCCCGTCCGGTCCGGTGTGGCCGGGCGGGATCACGGATTCCTTGACCCAGCACATTCCGTGGCCCGAATCGCCCGGCGTCTTCCGCGGCCGCGGGGCGATGCGCTCGAGCCGGTAGCCGAGCCGGCGGGGCACCGCGGCGCTGCGGATATTGGCGACATCGCAATGGATTTCGATGCGGGTGATGCCGGGGAGGGTCAGCGCGATCGTGGTCAGCGCGCCGGCCGCTCGGGTGATCACACCGCGGCCGACATGATCGACGTGACACCAGTAGCCGACCTCCAAGGTCGCCGGACCGACTCGATCATGGAGCCCGACCACGCCGACCAGACTTCCGTCGCGGCCGAAGATGCCGAAGTTGAAGCCGCCGTCCGGTGTCGGCCACTGCGTCGTCACCGTCTCGTGCGCCGCGCGCATCTCGTCGAAGTCCGGTGGTTCCGCCGCCCAGTCCATCCAGTGATGCAGCTGCTCGAACGAGGCGCTGACCGCCGCGAACTTGGCCGCCAGATCCTCGGGCTGCCACCGGCGAAGCACGAGGTCGCCGACCAGCACCCGATCGGGTGGTGTGATCCCCGGTCTCAGCGCCGGCGGCTGTTCGGTGTCCACCCTTCGATCGTGGTCGACCGACTTGTGTCCGCGCAACGAGATTTCGCCACACCGCGCGTGGCGAGATCGCGATCTGCGCCGGCCCATACCGAACTGATGGTGTTCGAGCTGACGGGGTCGGGGATGGTCAGTCTGCGAGGAAGCGGCCGGCGTTGTCGGCTGCCCAGCGGGCGAAGGTGGTCGCCGGGCGGCCGGTGATGTCCTGGACGCTGGTGACGGGCAGAGTGGCGGGATCGGGGGTGTAGTCGGTCAAGACGTTGTCGACGTACCAGGTCGTGTTGTCGCCCATGGTGGGGGTGAGGGCGGCGATGGTGTCCTCGCGGGAGGACTGGCGGAAGGTGATGTCGCGGCCGAGGGCGGTGGCGAGGTGGCGGACCAGGTCGGTGCGGGTGAGGATCTCTGGACCGGCCAGCGGGTAGGCGCGGCCGTGGTGGGCGTCGGACAGCAGGGCGGTCGCGGCGACGGCGGCGATGTCGTCCATGGCGATGGGGGCCGTCGCGGCGTCGGGGTGAGGCTCGCGGATGACGCCGGTCTCGCGGATCTGGTGCGACCAGGTCAGGGTGTTCTCCATGAAGTCGGCAGGCCAGAGATGCGTCCAGGCCAAGCCGCTGTCCTCGACCGCTGTGCAGACGGTGCCCCACCAGCTCTCGGGTTCGCCGGACAGGTCGACCACATGCCGTACGCCTGCCGCGCGGGCCAAGGCCAGCACCTCTTCGACATTGTCCGGTGTCGGCGCCAGGTAGACCCGCTCCACGCCGTCGAACGCCGCGGGCAGGCTCTCCGGCCGACGCAGATAGCCTTCGACCACCTCCACCCCGGCCGGGAGCGCCGCCCGTCGCGGGTTGGTGGTCAGTGCGCGCACATCGGTGCTGCCTGCGGCGAGCAGATGGTCGACAACCTTGCGGCCGATGTTCGCGGTGGCCCCGGTTACCAGGATGGTCATGTGTGTTCCCTCCGGTACGGCTCGATGAACTACCCATTCTGCCAACGGAATTCGCTATGGTGCCAGTCCGGATCCGCGGCGGGCGAGCCGCAGTTCAGAGCGATATCGGTGGCGATGGTTACCTGTGGGCTACCCTGGCCGGACGTGCGATCCGACCGATACGGCCTCGTCCGGGTCGAGAGCAAGACACCCGCCTGAGCACATCTTTCGGCGTCCTCGGTCCGCGTGTTCGGCTCCGAGCACAACCTCACCTGAAAACCGGAAAATCTGGTGATGTTTTTCCGTTATCACCGCAGGTGGGTTCCCCTCGGTCGTTAACGATGCGAAAATGTTCGCGGATCGAGATCCGGTCCAGCAGAGTATGTTCCGCCGATAACGGCGGGCAGACTGGAGGGGCAAGATGACATTCTCGTCTCGAACGAGTTCCAGCGCACGGCGATTCGGCGCGATCGCCATTCTCGCGGCAGGGGCACTCGGCCTCACGGCCACCACCGCACACGCCGGACCAGCGGCAGCCGTTCCGATTGTCCAGGGAGTCGAAGGGGGAGTGGCGTTTACGGCGAGCCCGCTCGCCGACGGCTCCGGGCTCACCGCATCCGTCGCGGACGGCACCTTCCGCCTCGCCGGTGGCGTGGTGACCCTCGCGGATCGGGCGGGCCGGGTGGTCGCCACCGTGCCGACCCATATCGTCACCGGCGCGGGCAATTTCGACCTCGCCGCAGGCATCGCCGCCGACGGCCAGTCGGTCACCCTGCGTCCCGTCGCCGCACCGGCTGTCGTCACCGACAACATGGCCGCCTTCGTCGACGAAGCCAGTGACACCCTCGCCCGCAAGCAGCACAACGCGGGTATCGGGGCCCTGATCGGCGCGGGCATCGGCGCGGTCCTCGGCTTCTTCCTCGGCGGAGTCGGCGCCCTGATCACCATCCCGATCGGTGCGGGCATCGGCGCCCTCATCGGCTACTCGACGCCGTAGTGAATCGGTGTGGTGGGGGGCCGGGGGGGGGGGCCCCCCCCCCCCCGCCCCGGGCCCCAAACCCAGGGGGTTGAACCGGGACGCGCCCCCGGGGGGGGGGGGAGAGGGGGGGGGGGGCGGAAGGGT
>NZ_JBHVHX010000021.1:16947-114581 GCF_042799895.1 Nocardia sp. NPDC057663
GGGGCGCGGCCGCCCCCCACCCCCCCCCCCGGGGGGGGGGGGCCCCCCCCCCCCCCCGGGACACCCCGCGGGGTTCTACTTGGGGGGGGGGGCCCCCCCGGGGGGCCGCCCACCACCTGCCAGGCCAGGGCACAATCACCTGAGGTGTACTCCGTGACGGCCCGATGGGGCTGTCGAGCAGCGAGAGGGTGCAGTGACAGTGACGTCCGACGAGCAGGGTGACCAGGCGGGGCCGACCGCGAGCGAGACCATGTTCGACTACGACGCGGAGCTGCGCTCGCACAACGAACTCTTCCGCACCGCCACGCGCGTCGGCGTCGCGGACCGGGTACTCGATATCGGGTGTGGCACCGGCCAGACCACACGCGAGGCCGCCGGAGCGGCCGTCGACGGGAGTGCGGTGGGTGTCGACGTCTCGGAGCGCATGCTCGGCCGAGCTCGTCAGCTCAGCGAGCGACTGCCCAACATCAGCTTTCAGCTGGCAGACGCCCAGGTACACCCTTTCCCGCCAGCGCATTTCGACCTCTGTATCAGCAGGTTCGGTGCGATGTTCTTCGCCGACCCGGTCGCCGCGTTCACCAATATCGGGCATGCCCTCCGACCCGGGGGACGTCTGGTGCTGCTGGTCTGGCAGGAACGCGACCGCAACGAATGGGCGTCCATGATCCGTCAGACGCTGACTACCGCAATGCCGATACTCACCGCGGGCCCCGGCGCGTTCGCACTCGCAGACCCGGATATCACCAGAAGCATCCTGGTGGCAGCCGGTTTCACCCATATCGGCTTCACCGACGTCAACGAGCCTGTCTACTACGGCCGAGACGGTGCCGCCGCCTACGACAATGTGCTCCGCCTGGTGGAATTCCGGGACATCCTCGCCGACCTCGACCCGGCCTCCGCCGAGCAAGCCCGCGCCCGGCTGCGGGCCCTGCTCGCCGCGCACGACACCGGCAACGGCGTGTACTTCGACTCGCGCGCCTGGATCGTCACCGCTCGCCGTCCCTGAGCCGCGGACGGCTGAATCCTTTTGCGCGGCCAACGCCTCTTATCCGTGTCCCGACACAATGTCGGGAGGATACGGAGGTTGTTGTGATCATTGGAATCGGTATCGCCGTCGGCCTGGTGGCGCTGTGCACATGCATGGTCGTCGTGCAGCGCAAACGAGCCGGGCGTGGCTGAGTCGACCTGGCCCGACCACCAGCTGATCGTCGCGGCGCAGGGCGGCGATGTGGATTCGATCGCCGCGCTGGTGTCGGGCGCGCACCCGAACATCCAGCGCTTCGCTCGATCCCTTTGTGCCACACCGGAAGACGCCGAGGACGCGGCGCAGGAAGCATTGATCATCCTGTACCGCAAGATCGGGATGCTGCGGGCCTCCGGCGCGCTGGCGTCGTGGATGTTCCGCATCGTCCGCAACGAGTGCCTGCGGCGAGCACGGGTGCGGCTGCGGGATCACCCTCCGGTGCCGGACATCGCCTCTGCCGCGTCGGCCGAGGACGAGGTCCTGCAACGCCTGGAAGCGGGGCGGGTCGCAGCCGCGGTCGCCGCCCTGCCCGCCGATCAGCGTCGCGTACTGATCATGCGCGACATCCAGGGCTACAGCGGACGGATGGTCGCCGATGCCCTCGGACTGAGTACCGCCGCGATGAAGTCACGCCTGCATCGAGCACGCGCGGCGGTACGAGAAACACTGCAATCCGCATCCGACCCGGTTCCTGGAGGAAACGATGACCGGAACGAAACCTGACAGCCCCGACTTCGCCAGCTCATCCCTACCGAAACACCTGGCCCGCGGCACAGTGGGCTTCGCCGCCCTGATCGGCTCTGTCGCCCTGATCCCGCTCACCGGACCGGCCGGCCTCCTGCTCCTGCCCGTCGGGCTGATCGCGCTGCGTGGCTGTCCGACCTGCTGGGCGATCGGGTTGATGCAGACGATATCGCGGGGTCGACTGCAGCGCTCCTGTGAGGACGGTGCGTGCAAGCTGACCGTCGCGGGGTCCGAGAAGCATCGGGAGCAGGTGGCTTCCTGATTCCGGCGACCGTCGGTGTGCCTCCGGTGATCAGCGTGGGGCACACCGGCTTTCGCCCGCATTGCTCGCGCCGTCAGCGGCAGGTCTCTAGGTTTCCGCTAACCGCCGAACAGCAGGTACAGCCCGGAGAAGGTGAATCCGACCATTGTCAGCATCAATGCCAGCTGGCCGGTGAGTCGGTGACGAGGCGGGAGAAGCTGGAGGCAGCGGTCGTGGGCGGCGGCGACGGCGAGGATGTGGCCGATCAGGACGGCGAGCACGGTGGCGGTGGCGAGCAGGCTCGGATGACTCGACAGCACGTAAGCGACGTCTCGGTCGGCCAGGCCTGCGATGTTCCAGCCGCGATCCAGTGGGTCCGCGAACAGCAGCACTGTCGCCTGCCCCTTCTCGACGAGAAACGTGAGGTAGTGGGCGATCAGGTAACCCGCCACGAGAGGGGTGAGGCTGAACGCCAGCCGCCGCGGCAGCAGCGCTAGATCGGCGGGGGAGACACCGCCGGTGGCACGCGCGGTAACGGAGAACAGCCCGCCGACCACCCCGATGAAGGCCAGCAGCCCGGCCGTGCGCACCAGCTCCGCGCCGACGACCGGCGCCAGATTGTCGACCAGCTCGCGCCACCGCGGGAAGGTGGAGAAACTGTCGAAGGCGGTGGATCCGAGCAGCGTCGCCGCGACAGCCACGGAACCGGCGAGTGCCGGAGTGCCCGCGAGATTGTTCAGTGGCATCCGCAACACCGCCCGTCCGGCGCGGTCGCGCCCGTAGGGGCTCAGGTGCGCCAGTAGCGTGCTGTACACCTCGAGCGGATCGGCCCGTTCTGCCCAGACGGTGCCGAACAGTACGAGCCCGATCGAGGTCACGACCAGATAGCCGAGCAGCCAGGTCAGCACAGATCCCACCGATCCTGGCGCGCGCCAAGCCAATTCCAGCCAGACGAGGGAGAACAGGCCGAGCGCCGCGGGGCGGTACCCTCATTCCTCGCCGTAGCGGAGAAGTCCGAGTTCCGGTGGGCGTCGCAGCAACAGGCAACCCCATCGATGAATCGCTCTGGCTGGGGAGACGACCTTCCAGACCGGCCCGATCAGCAGGGACCCCACCATCACCCCGACCCAGACGCCGATGTACAGCACTCCGGGCACCGGATTCCGGGCCGGGTCCGAGGAGCCGAACACCGCGATGATTATCACGCAGGCGGTCACCGCCACGCTCACCGCGGCGATGATTGTTCGGGTCGTGCGGGCATCGATCACCCGGCGGACCGGCGCGGGCAGTACGTATCCCGGCGAGCAGGGGTCCAATCGTGGTCGGCGCCAGGCGAAGAACAGCAGCGCGAACGTGAAGGTCAGCGCCCATGCCGCACCGACCAACGCGTAGGTGAGCGGAATCGGCAGGTCCGCAGCACCGCCGATACCGTGGGCGAGGACACTCACTGCCGGACCAGCAGCGTCGTCACCGTCCGTCCAGCGTGGTGCAGTTCGATCTCCACCTGGCCTGGCACCGTCACGGTGAAGCCGAACTCCTGCCCGGAAGCCGCAGCCACGGGAAAGGTGTGCGCGGGGTCGGAGTGGACATGCAGTTCGTCGGCGGTGTCACTGTCGACCCGCAACACGATACGTTCCCCGACCTCGGCTTCGGTGCGCGTATCGGCCGGGGAGACCGTGCCGTTCGCGATCCGGATGTCGATGGTGCGGGCCGCGGGCTCGCCGTTCGGGGTGGTCCTCGTCCCGGACCGGTCGCCGGATGCGCAGCCGACGAGCAGCGAACTCACCGCGACAGTGAGTAGCCCGTACCGGAGCAGGCGATTGGTCACGGATGCTCCTCGGTGCGGTCGGCCTGCGCGGATTGTGTTTCTGCGTAGGCGTTCTCGCGTTTCTCCGCGCGCCGGTCACGCATCGCGATGAACAGCACCAGACCGACCAGCGCGATCGCGGGCAGAAAGGCCGGAATCGCCAACAGCAGGGAGTGGTCGGCGAGAATGTCGACGTCGCCCTGGCGAATCATGGTTGGGCCGTTGCCTTCTGGCCCTGTGTGCGACCCGCCGCCAGATAGCGATCGTTGATACGGGCAGCGCCCCACGACATCGCCGCGATCAAGGCCAGGCTGCACGCCAGCACCACCAGGCTCGCCAGGCCGATCAGCCAGGACGGATGGTCGAAGGACCGCTCGCGTTGCAGTACTGTGATCTCCTCGACGAACGGCCGCGTGAAGCTCGCGGGTGCGGGCACTTCCGCGGCGCCGATGCCGGGATCGAGCGGCATGAAGATCGGCAGCGCGGCTTGCATGCGCCCATCCTGCAGGCGCAGCAGCGTTTTCCAGGTGCCGTGCACGGGCACGGGCCGGGTGGAAACGAAGTGGTCGTCGGCGATGCGGCGCAGTGTGTCCACGACGAGGCCGTGGCCGGGACTGTCGTCGCCGGTGCCGCCCTGCCAGGACAGGATCTCCACCCATTCGGGATCGGAACCGATCAGATCCTCGGGGGAGAGTCTGATGTCGGCGGTGACCATCCGTCCGCCCTGTTCGGGAGCGGCGTCGGTGAGTGTGACGGTCGCCGACGCGGTCTCCGGTACGCGGATGATCAGGCCGTTCGTAGTCGCCGCTGCGGCAATCACCACAGCGGCGACCACGATTCCACGCCGCACCGCGGGTCTGGGCAATGCCTCGCCGCGCAATACGGTGCCGAGCATCGCGCCGATCACTCCGCCCGCCACACCGACCGGCACTGCCATCGCGAGCAGCTCCGGCCACATCCCGGCGACCCAGGCATTGACGAACATCCGCTCGACCCACAGTGACTCGAGCCAGACACCCACCGTCGCCACACAGAACCCGGTGAGCGCGCCCCACCAGAGCGGGCGGCGAATCAGCGGCACGACGGCGAGCAGTTCGACCACGATCGCGGCACCGAGATACAGCGGAAACACGTTGCGTGGCGCCTCGAATCCGGTCCCGACGAGGACCGCGACGACATACCGCACACAGAAGGCGAAGGCAACGAGCAGCAGCGTGCTGAGTGGGCCGAGCGTCAACCGCGCCGAGATCAGGGCGATCGTCGCGGCGAAGACGATCAACATCGGTTGCAGCACCAGCCGGAACTGCTCGACGCCGAAGTCGAACTCGACCTGGAACACCGACAGTCCGATCACCAGACCGCCGAAAGCGAATGCCCGAACCGCCCACAAGACCCGCCCGTCGATGCGTTCGGGATCAGGCCGGTTGTATCGGCCTTCGAGTTCGAGCAGCAGCACGCCGATCAGCGACAGGCCCGCACCGCCGATGAGCATCAGGTGGGTCGGCCCCCAGAGGGTGACATCCTGGCCGAACAGCCGATGCCAGATGTCGTCGAGCGGGAAACCGATCAGCGCGTACAAACCGGCACCCGCGATCAAGATGCCGCCGACGGGGGCGTACCAGTCGCGGGTGATTCGCACCGCGGCACTGCCCGGCTTCTCGTCGAGCGGCAGCACGATCGCCAGCATGCCGGCCATGAAGAGGAAGAACAGGCCGACCAGAATGAAGTAGTGCGCCGGGTTGGCCAGCGGTCCGGCGTCGCGGCCCTTGCCGACGTGCAGGCTCACATCCCAGATGAAGCCGAGGAACGCGGTCAGGATGGTCGCGAGGAACATCAGGATCGGCAGCGCCACCCAGCCGGGACGGTTCATGATGCGACCGCTGAAGTCGGCCAGGCGCCGCAGCCACGTGATGCGCCGCGTCCGGTGCAGGTAGGCCACCACCAGCAGAATCGCGCCGACCACCGCGGCCGCGCCGGTCATCGCTGCGACTTGATCGAGGGCAGCGCCACCGCCTTCGCTGCCCTGCGCGATCAGGATTGTCGACGGATCGGTCATCGCTGTGGCCATGGCAGTCCTCCGAGGATTCGAAGCGCCCGGTCTGCGGGGTAACGAACATTATCCCGAATTCCGCGCGGCGCCGGTACCCCGCGCGCACAGGACGCGGTTCGAACCCAATGCTCAGCTAGGGGCAACCTCCAGCTCACTAGCCGGCCTGACGGAGCTGCTCCCGGTACCGCTCGCCCCAGGTCTCCATCAGCAGGATGATCGGGACGAGACCGCGGCCGAAGTCGGTCAGCTCGTACTCGACTCGGGGCGGGACCTCCGGATACACGGTGCGGGTGAGGACGCCGTCGCGCTCGAGTTCGCGCAGCTGCGCGGTCAGCATTCGCTGGGTCACGTGCGGCATGGCGCGGCGCATCTCGTTGAACCGCGCCGTTCCCTCACTCAGATGAAAGACGATCATGCCCTTCCACTTGCCGCCGATCACATCAAGGGTGACCTCGACCGGGCAGTCGAAATCGAGATCCTGCTTACGCTTCGCCATGCCACATCCTCGTCTCACCGGCAAAGGTATGAAAAAGGGTACCGGGTAACAGAAATGTGCGTTCTTACGCAGATATTCCCCGTCGGGCAGGCTCGGTTCCGCAAGTTACCCCGCCCTGACAGGAGTATCAGAGATGGTCCAGCTGCTGCAGCTCGATGCCAGCCCGCGCCGGTCGCGCTCACACACCCGCACACTGGTCCAGGAGTTTGCCGAACGCTGGAGCGAGGGCAGACCGGGCGACACGGTGATCCGCCGCGACCTCGGCCACGAACCGCCTCCGCACCTCACCGAGGACTGGATCGCCGCCGCCTTCACCACGCCAGGGGAGCGGACCACGCAGATGCGCGAGGCCCTGGCCTACAGCGACCAGCTGGTGGACGAGCTGTTCGCCTCCGACGTGCTGGTGCTCGGAGTCCCGATGTACAACTTCGGGGTACCGGCGATGCTGAAGGCCTACATCGACCAGATCGTCCGGGTCGGCCGCACCTTCGCCTTCGACCCTGAGGCCGCGGCACCGTACACGCCACTCGTCTCCGGCAAGCGCGCCTTCGTCATCGTCGGCACCGGCGACGCCGGGTATGAGATGGGTGGTCCGCTGGCGAGCGCGAATCACGTTGAGCCGTACCTGCGCACGGCTCTGGGTTTCATCGGCATCGATGAGGTCGAGTTCGTCTACACGGGCAACGACGAATTCGGCGGCGAGCGCCTGCAGCGGTCCCTCGCGTTCGCCCGGAACCGGGTAGCAGATCTGATATCTGTGGGTGCAGTGGGTTGAGAGCCACCCGGCGGTGACCAGCAGACGACGGTGCTGGACCAGCGTCATTTCCCGTTCGGCAGGCGCGCCGTGTACGGCTCGTCTTGGGCAGGGCGTGCCGATGGTCATGGTTGCTGCGGAGCATCGACCTGGAGACCTTCGAGGGTCTCGATACCGGGTCGGCACGGTCGGGTCACCTACACGTAAAGCTCGGGCTCTCTGCCCCACGCGGGCGACGTGGGGCAGACGGCGCAAGCTGCGAGTGGATCGTCTACCTGCAACATCTTCTGTGGGCGCAGAGGGGATCGAACCCCCGACCGCTGGTGTGTAAAACCAGTGCTCTACCGCTGAGCTATACGCCCGGGCACCGCCGGCGGGAACCGGCGGTGACGGTTTATGAATCTAGCGCGGTGAGCGCTTTCTCCCAAGCCGCCTGGTCACGGGCCTCTCCGGGCCCGTTCATCTCGGCGAAAGTGATGTGACCGGACTTGTCGACGACGAAGGTGCCGCGGTTGGGGTAACCGGACTTCTCGTTGAAGACGTCGTAGGCCTGGGTGACGGCGCCGTGCGGCCAGAAGTCGGACAGCAGGGGGAACAGGTAGCCCTGTTCTGCTGCCCAGATCTTGTGGGTGGGCGGTGGGCCGACGGAGATCGCGAGGATCTCGGCGTCGTCGTTCTGGAACTTGGGCAGCTCGTCCCGAACCTTGCACAGCTCGCCCTGACAGATACCGGTGAAGGCGAGCGGATAGAACACCAGCAGCACGTTCTTCTTGCCGCGATACTCCGACAGGGTGACGGGCTGGTTGTTCTGGTCCTTGAGCGTGAAGTCCGGCGCGAGAGTGCCAACCTCTAGCGGCATACTACGAATCCTCCGTCGTGTCGGGTCCCAGCCGAGCGTTCTCGCCCAACTGAGACCCTAGCGAACGGCGGATTCAGCGCTGTTTGGACGGTGCCTTCGGCTGGACCAGGCGCGAGCCCGTCCAGCTGCCGAGGCTGATGGTGGATGTCTGGGTCAGGCCGGCCGTGGGTGCGGCCTCGGCGATCTCACTCGGATCGACATGGCCCGATTGACCGGTCTTGGGGGTGAGGACCCAGATGAAGCCTTCGTCGGCCAGCGGGCCGATGGCATCCATCAGCTCGTCGGCCAAATCGCCGTCACCTTCTCGCCACCACAACAGGACGGCGTCCACGACCTCGTCGGAGTCTACGTCGACCATCTCGCCGCCGCTGACCTCCTCGATCTCGGCGCGCAAGTCGTCGTCGGTGTCCTCGTCCCAGCCCAATTCCTGAACGACCAAGCCGTGAGAAATGCCAAGCTTCTGAGCGTAGTTCTGCGCGTCCGCCGCGGCGACCACGGTGGTGTCCTCCCTAAACTGCCGACAATAAGATAGGTGCAAGCGAACATGGTTATCGGCCGCAGCGCAAGCCGATCGGATGAATTGGGACCGTATGCCGCGTGTCGGCGGGGCGAATTCAGCGGCTCGGGCAGGCGTCGTGGACCGCGGTGCGGGCCTGGTTGATCTTGCGGCTGGCGTCGTTGAGCTTGGCCACTTGTGAGTTGTAGGTCATCTTCCTGGTCTCGGCGGACAGCTCGCGGGCGGCGACGACGTAGGCGGTGAACTTCTCCGCGAGGTCGGCGGGCAGCGCGCCCGCCGCGGTGGTGACGCCGGTCTCGACCTCGAGCGCCGCGTTGTCGAGGGTGGTGGCGGCGGCCTCGCGCTTGGCGGCGTAGTCGGGAGCGTTGCTGTCGTGCGCGGTGACGAAGTCGTTGAAGGCGGTCACGCCTGCGCCGGTGGTGGTGGGGAACCGGGTGCAGTTGTCGCTGATCGCCCTGGTCTGCGCGGCGGCGGCCTTGGACGACGCGGCGGCGGACGAGGACGCGGCCGCCTCGGTCTGGTACGCGGCGACCTCGGCGGGATCGGTGGTCGGCGTGCCCGGCACCTGCTCGGCGCACCCGGCCACGACCATGCCCGCGGTCACGGCGACAGCGGCACAGGCCAGCCCCAGCCGGCGCGCGTCCAGCAGCCTCATCGTTGTCCGATCCCTCTCGCTCACGTGGTTCCCACACCTAAACCTAGTGGATCTGCGGATGCGGCGGCGCGTCGCGCCCACGCTGCTTTCCAGGGGAATACCGCCCAGTACCTGCCAGGGAGGGATGACCTGCGCCACCTTTTCGGTAAGGATGGGGGTGCGCCCGAAACGTGTGTGACGGGTGGCCCGCACACCTAGCGGGCAGGCCCGGGGATAGCGACGCCAACAAGCAGTTCAGCCCCCAGTACGAGGAGCAGATTTGACCGACCTGATCCACTCTGTGTCAGCGAATTCCGCGAACGATCCCGCCGCGGCGGCACCCGCCGCAGGCGCCGAGTCCGCCACCAGACCGACCGGTGAGCGGGTCCGGGTGATCCGCGAGGGAGTGGCGTCGTATCTTCCGGATATCGACCCCGAGGAGACCAGCGAATGGCTGGAGTCCTTCGACGACATGCTCGACCGCGAAGGCCCGGGACGCGCCCGCTACCTGATGCTGCGGCTGCTCGAGCGCGCCGGTGAACGCCGCGTCTCGATCCCGGCGCTCACCTCCACCGACTACGTGAACACGATTCCCACCGAGAACGAGCCGTGGTTCCCCGGTGACGAGGAAGTCGAGCGCCGCTATCGCGCTTGGATCCGGTGGAACGCCGCGATCATGGTGCACCGCGCGCAGCGCCCCGGCATCGGCGTCGGTGGCCACATCTCGACCTACGCGTCCTCGGCGGCGCTCTACGAGGTGGGCTTCAATCACTTCTTCCGCGGCAAGGACCATCCCGGCGGCGGCGACAGCATCTTCATCCAGGGCCACGCCTCGCCCGGCATCTACGCCCGCGCCTTCCTGGAGGGCCGGCTCAGCACCGACCGGCTCGACGGGTTCCGGCAGGAATACAGTCACGGCGGACCTGGCCACGGCCTACCGTCCTATCCGCACCCGCGGTTGATGCCGGACTTCTGGGAGTTCCCGACGGTGTCGATGGGCCTGGGCCCGATGAATGCCATCTACCAGGCCAGGTTCAACCACTACCTGCACGATCGCGGTATCAAGGACACCTCCGACCAGCACGTCTGGGCATTCCTCGGCGACGGCGAGATGGACGAGCCGGAGTCGCGTGGCCTGATCCAGGTGGCCGCCAACGAGGCGCTCGACAACCTGACCTTCGTGATCAACTGCAACCTGCAGCGGCTCGACGGTCCGGTGCGCGGCAACGGCAAGATCATCCAGGAGCTGGAGTCGTTCTTCCGCGGCGCGGGCTGGAACGTCATCAAGGTGGTCTGGGGCCGCGAGTGGGACGCGCTGCTGGGCGCCGACCGCGACGGCGCGCTGGTCAACCTGATGAACACCACCCCCGACGGTGACTTCCAGACCTACAAGGCCAACGACGGCGCGTACGTGCGCGACCACTTCTTCGGCCGCGATCCGCGCACCAAGGCGCTGGTCCAGAACATGTCCGACAGCGACATCTGGAACCTCAAACGCGGCGGCCACGACTACCGCAAGGTCTACGCGGCCTACGCGGCGGCGATGGCGCACAAGGGCCAGCCGACGGTGATCCTGGCCAAGACAATCAAGGGCTACACCCTCGGCAAGCACTTCGAGGGCCGCAACGCCACCCACCAGATGAAGAAGCTGGCGCTGCAGGACCTCAAGGACTTCCGCGATCTGCAGCGCATCCCGATCACCGATGCCGAGCTGGAGAAGGATCCGTACCTGCCGCCGTACTACCACCCCGGCATGGACAACCCGGCGATCCAGTACATGCTGAGCAGGCGTCAGTCGCTCGGCGGTTTCGTGCCGGAACGCCGCTCGCCCGCCAAGCCGCTCACGCTGCCCGGCGACGAGGCCTACCGCTCGGTCCGCAAGGGTTCGGGCAAGCAGAAGGTCGCGACCACCATGGCGTTGGTCCGGCTGGTCAAGGAGCTGTTGCGCGACAAGGAGATCGGCAAGCGCATCGTGCCGATCATTCCCGACGAGGCCCGCACCTTCGGCATGGACTCGTGGTTCCCGACGCTGAAGATCTACAACCGCAACGGCCAGCTCTACACCTCGGTCGACGCGGAACTGATGCTCGCCTACAAGGAGAGCACCGTCGGCCAGATCATGCACGAGGGCATCAACGAGGCCGGTTCCACCGCGACCTTCACCGCGGCGGGCACCTCCTACGCCACCCACGGCGAGCCGATGATCCCGCTCTACATCTTCTATTCGATGTTCGGCTTCCAGCGCACCGGCGACAGCTTCTGGGCCGCCGCCGACCAGCTGGCGCGCGGTTTCGTCCTCGGCGCCACCGCGGGCCGCACCACGCTCACCGGCGAGGGCCTGCAGCACAACGACGGGCAGTCGCTGCTGCTGGCGTCGACCAACCCGGCCGTGGTGACCTACGACCCGGCGTTCTCCTTCGAGATCGCGCACATCATGCGGGACGGCCTGCGCCGGATGTACGGCGGCGCCACCCCTTCTGTGAGCCCGCTGCCCGGCACGAATCCGCCCGAGGACGGCGCGTTCGGCGGGGAGAACATCTTCTACTACATCACCCTGTACAACGAGCCCTACCAGCAGCCGGCCGAGCCCGACGACCTCGATGTCGCCGGTCTGCTCAAGGGGCTGTACCTGTACCAGCGTGGTGGTGAGGGCAGCACTCGCGCGCAGATCCTCGTCTCCGGCGTGACCGTGCCCGACGGTCTGCGGGCGCAGGAGATCCTGGCGCAGGAGTGGGGCGTGGCCGCCGACGTGTGGTCGGTGACCTCGTTCGGCGAGCTGCGCAGGGAGGCGCTGGACAAGGAGATCCAGGCGCTCAAGCACCCCGACACCGATCCGGGCGTGCCCTACGTCACCCAGGCGCTCGCGCCGACGCAGGGCCCGGTCGTGGCAGCCACGGACTGGATGCGCGCGGTGTCGGATCAGATCCGGCAGTGGGTGCCGGGCGACTACATCACCCTGGGCACCGACGGGTTCGGCTTCTCCGACACCCGTCCGGCCGCCCGCCGGGTGTTCAACGTCGACGCGCAGTCGATCGTGGTCGCGGTGCTCGAGGGCCTGGTCAAGGAAGGCACGCTGGACAAGGCGAAGGCGGTGGAAGCGGCGGCGAAATACCGCATCGACGACGCCTCCGCCGCGCCGAAGCCGAGTGCGGACGCGGGCGAGGAACTCGCGTAGCGGACTATTGGACTGTGGAGCGCAAACCGCCGCGGCCCCGTCGGATCACCGAGGGCACCAGCGAGCACGAGGTCTACCTGCCGACGGGGGCACTGTCCCCGAATCGGCAGACCCGTGATCCGCTGCCCGACACGCTGCTCAAGCGGGTCAAGCAGTTCTCGGGCCGGCTGTCCACCGAGGCGGTGGGGTCGATGCAGGATCGGCTGCCGTTCTTCGCCGATCTGGACGCCGCGCAGCGTGCGGGCGTCCAGATGCTGGTGCAGACGGCGGTCGTGAACTTCCTGGAGTGGTTGCAGGATCCCGACTCCGATATCCGCTTCAGCCTGGACGCGTTCCAGGTGATTCCGCAGGATCTGGCGCGGCGGCTGACGCTGCGCCAGACCGTGGACATGGTGCGGGTGGCCATGGACTTCTTCGAGCAGTGGCTGCCCGCGCTGGCGCGCAATGATCGTCAGCTGGTCGCGCTCACCGAGGCGGTGCTGCGATACGGGCGTGAGCTCGGTTTCGCGGCCGCCTCGGTGTACGCGAGCGCGGCCGAGTCGCGCGGCGCGTGGGACACCCGCCTGGAGGCCCTGGTGGTCGACGCGGTGGTCCGTGGCGACACCGGTCCCGACATGCTCTCCCGGGCCGCCACGTTGAACTGGGACGCCACCGCGCCCGCCACCGTGCTGGTCGGTACGCCACCGGCGGACCAGGGCGTGTCGACCGTCGGCGCGGTCCACACCATCGCGACCAGGCACGGCAGGGCCGCGCTGGCGGTGGTGCAGGGCGCGCGGCTGGTGATGGTCGTCAGCGGGCACCTGGGTGACGCCGGGATCGCCTCGCCGTTCCTCGCCGACCTGCTCGCCGACGTGTTCTCCGAGGGTCCGGTGGTGATCGGCCCGACCATGCGTACGCTGGGCGCCGCGCACGCCAGCGCGATCGAGGCATTGGCCGGAATGGAGGCCGTGGTGGGCTGGCGGGCCGCGCCAAGGCCCGTTCACGCGTCGGAGTTGTTACCAGAACGGGCCCTGCTGGGCGATAGAGCTGCAATAGAGGCGTTGAACGAGTATCTTGTGCTCCCGTTGGCTGCTGCCGGATCGTCGTTATCCGACACACTCGACGCGTACCTGGATTGTGGTGGAGCAGTAGAAACGTGCGCGCGTCAGCTGTACGTCCATCCAAATACCGTTCGGTACCGTCTCAAACGAATCGGCGAGATCACCGGACGTGATCCCATGAATCCCCGAGACGCCTATGTGCTCCGGATCGCAGCCACAGTGGGCCGTTTGACACGAACCCATAACGAATCGTCTCCCTCCGTCACAGAAACACCGCCTACCCCAGTGGGCTTCGAGCCCCTGTAACGAGATTGGGGAATCGGTCGATCGGGACACCCCACCTCGGATTTTGTGGGACCCCTACAAAACCCGTCCGAAAGCTTCATTCGCGCCGACATCTCGTGCGGCGGGGGTCACAGTGTTTTCTTAGGGAGTGATCGCGTTGTTCACCCCTGGACAGGGGTCCCAGACACCCGGCATGCTCGCGCCCTGGCTCGCACTTCCCGGTGCGACCGATCGCCTCGAGCTGTGGTCGAAGGCCGCCGGCCTCGACCTGGTCCGTCTCGGTACCACCGCGACGGCCGAGGAGATCGTCGACACCGCGGTGACCCAGCCGCTCGTCGTCGCCGCCGCCCTGCTCGCGTTCGCCGAAATCGCCCCCGATACGATTCCTGCGGATACGATCGTCGCCGGACACTCGGTCGGCGAATTCGCCGCAGCCGCGGTCGCCGGTGTCATCACCGCCGACGAGGCGGTCAGCCTGGCCGCCATCCGCGGCCGGGAGATGGCCAAGGCGTGTGCGCAGGAGCCGACCGGCATGTCCGCGGTGCTCGGTGGCGACGAAGCCATCGTGCTCGCACGGCTCGCCGAACTCGATCTCGTCCCGGCCAACCGCAACGCGGTCGGCCAGATCGTGGCAGCGGGTCGCCTGGAAGCTCTGGCGGAGCTCGCCGCGAACCCGCCGGAGAAGGCTCGGGTCCGCGCGTTGCCCGTCGCCGGTGCGTTCCACACCGCTTTCATGGCCCCGGCGCAGGCTGCTGTCGCCGATGCCATCGCTCAGATCTCGCCGAGCGACCCGATCCGGACCCTGCTGTCGAACTTCGACGGCAAGCCGGTCACCTCGGGCGCCGACGCGATCGACAAGCTCGCCGCTCAGGTCACCCGCCCCGTGCGCTGGGACCTGTGCACCGAGACCGTCCGCGAGGCAGCTGTCTCGGCCGTGGCCGAACTGCCGCCGGCGGGCACCCTCGTCGGAATTGCCAAGCGGGAACTGAAGGGCACGCCCAACCTGGCCCTGAAGACCCCGGAAGACCTCCCCGCATTGGTCGAATTGACCATCTCCGGCTAGCTTTCCCCCGGCGGCCGCGCACGACGAGGTGCCGGCCGTTCAAGACCCCCTACAAATGAGAACAAGAAGGGAGCCACCAAAGTGGCCGCTCTGACCCAGGAACAGATCGTCGAAGAACTCGGCAAGATCATCGAAGAGGTTACGGGTATCGAACCCTCCGAGGTGACCATCGAGAAGTCCTTCGTCGACGACCTGGACATCGATTCGCTGTCCATGGTCGAGATCGCTGTGCAGACCGAGGACAAGTACGGCGTCAAGATCCCCGACGAGGACCTTGCCAGCCTGAAGACCGTGGGTGACGCTGTCTCCTACATCCAGAAGCTCGAGGCGGAGAACTCCGACGCCGCCGCGGAGCTCAAGGCCAAGTTCGACGCCGAGTAGGGCTGAACCAGTGACCACTCCTTCCACCTTGAACGGGAATTTCCCCAACGTCGTCGTCACCAGCATGGCGGCGACCACGTCGATCGCGGGTGATGTCGATGCGACGTGGAAGGGACTCCTCAACGGTGAGAGCGGAATCGACGTTCTCGAGGATTCCTTCATCGAGGAATACGACCTGCCGGTGCGTATCGGCGGTCACCTGAAAGTCAGCCCCGACACCCTGCTGAGCCGGGTCGAGATCCGCCGTATGGCGTATGTCGAGCGCCTGGCGACCGTCCTCGGTCGCGAGGTGTGGAAGAACGCGGGCAGCCCGGAGGTCGACCACGACCGCCTGGGCGTCGCGATCGGCACCGGCCTCGGTGGCGGCGACGCGCTGATCGACTCGGTCGACAAGCTGAAGAACGGCGGCTACCGCAAGATCTCGCCGCTGGCTGTTCAGATGGTCATGCCGAACGGTCCGTCGGCCGTCGTCGGTCTCGAGCTGAAGGCCAGGGCGGGAGTGGTCACTCCGGTCTCGGCGTGCTCGTCGGGTTCGGAGGCCATCGCCAACGCGTGGCGGATGATCGTGATGGGTGACGCCGACATCGTCGTCACCGGTGGCGTCGAGGGCTTCATCGACTCGGTGCCGATCGCGGCGTTCTCCATGATGCGGGCGATGAGTACTCGCAACGACGATCCGAAGGGCGCCTCGCGTCCGTTCGACAAGGATCGTGACGGCTTCGTCTTCGGCGAAGCGGGCGCGCTCATGGTCATCGAGACCGAAGAGCACGCCAAGGCTCGCGGTGCCACCATCCACGCTCGACTGCTGGGTGCGGGCATCACGTCCGACGGCTTCCACCTGGTCGCTCCCGATCCCGAGGGCACCGGTGCGGCCAGGGCGATGACCCGCGCGATCCAGACCGCCGGTCTGACCAAGCAGGACATCACCCACATCAACGCCCACGCGACCGCGACCCCCATCGGCGACACCGCCGAGGCCAACGCGATCAACCTGGCAGTGGGCAACCACGCTTCGGTGTACGCGCCGAAGTCGGCACTGGGCCACTCGATCGGCGCTGTCGGTGCCCTCGAGTCCGTGCTCACCGTGCTCGCGATCAGGGACGGCGTCGTTCCGCCGACGCTGAACCTGGACAACCAGGATCCGGAGGTCGATCTCGATGTGGTGCACGGGCAGGCCCGGCACCAGGAAATCGAGTACGCGATCAACAACTCCTTCGGTTTCGGTGGGCACAACGTCGCGCTCGCCTTCGGTCGGGCATAGCCGCCGACTGCATTCACGATCGCCGGTGGGGTCGCGCCAACTGAATGGTCCGACCCCACCGGCGGTTCGCCATACGCAGCCGCCGTAGCGGCACTCTCTTCGAAGGCAGGAGACGACGACGCGATGACCATCATTGCTCCCGCGTTTAACGACACGACGACCGATCCGCGCGACCCGCTCGGCCGGCTTCAGCGATTCTTCGACCCCGGCACCGTGCTTCCGCTGCACCCGCGGGACAAGTCCGGCGTCCTGGCCGCGATCGGCGAGGTCGACGGTGTCCGCACCGTGGCCTACTGCTCGGATGCCACCGTCATGGGCGGCGCGATGGGCGTCGAGGGCTGCAAGCACATCGTCGACGCGATCGACACCGCCATCGACTCCGGCATCCCGGTCGTCGGCCTGTGGCACTCCGGCGGCGCTCGCCTGGCCGAGGGCGTCGAGGCGCTGCACGCGGTGGGCCTGGTCTTCGAGGCGATGGTCCGCGCGTCCGGTCTGGTTCCGCAGATCTCCGTGGTGCTCGGTTTCGCCGCCGGTGGCGCCGCCTACGGCCCCGCGCTGACCGACATCGTCATCATGGCTCCCGAGGGCCGTGTCTTCGTCACCGGTCCGGACGTCGTGCGTTCGGTGACCGGCGAGAATGTCGACATGGAGACCCTGGGCGGTCCCACCACACACTTCAAGAAGTCCGGCGTGTGCCACATCGCCGCCGACGACGAAGCCGATGCCATGCACCGCGCCCGTCGGCTGGTCTCGATGTTCGCCGAGCAGGGCGAGTTCGACCAGGCTGCGGCCGAGCACGGTGATATCGACCTGAAGGCGATGCTGCCCGCCTCGCCCAAGCGCGCCTACGACGTCAAGCCGATCATCCACGAGCTGCTCGACAACGTCGACGGCGAATCCTCCTTCGAGGAACTGCAGGGTGGCTACGCCCGCAGCATGGTCGTCGGCCTCGGTCGCCTCGGTGGCCGCACCGTCGGTGTGCTCGCCAACAACCCGCTGCGCCTCGGCGGCTGCCTGAACTCCGAAAGCGCCGAGAAGGCATCGCGTTTCGTGCGTCTGTGCGACGCGTTCGGCATCCCGCTGATCGTGGTCACCGACGTCCCCGGCTACCTGCCCGGCGTCGGCCAGGAACTCGAGGGCGTCGTCCGCCGCGGCGCGAAGCTGCTGCACGCGTTCGCCGAAGCCCGCGTCCCCCGCGTCACCCTGGTGACCCGCAAGATCTACGGCGGCGCCTACATCGCGATGAACGCCCGCTCCCTCGGCGCCACCGCCGTCTACGCCTGGCCCGGCTCCGAAGTCGCCGTCATGGGCGCCAAGGCCGCCGTCGGCATCCTGCACAAGAAGGCACTCGCGGCCGCCCCCGAAGCGGAACGCGAAGCCCTCCACGAGCGCCTGACCGCCGAACACGAGCAGATCGCCGGCGGCGTCGAGCGCGCCGTCGCGATCGGCGTCGTCGACGAGGTCATCGACCCGGCCAAGACCCGCAGCATCATCGCCGCGGCCCTGGCCTCGGCCCCTGCGCGCAAGAGCCACCACAAGAACATCCCGCTGTGATGTGACGACGGCGTACTAGCACGGACGAATTGGGCCCCGAGATCTTCGGGGCCCAATTCTTTTGTGGGACAACTATTTCGCAGATACTTGGCGACATGGACAGTCGTACCGAGTGGACAGCCGCCGACCAAGATCTGGCGCCAGTGCTGTGGGATGCGTTGACGGACAACGGGCGTGACGTGTTGACAGTGCTCATGCGCAGCCCCGGCCGACCTTTCTCCGGGGAGCAGTTGGCGGCAGCTCTGAACCGCAGCGGATCGCACTGGGCTGCAGGTGTATTCGCGGGTATCGAGTCCAAGTGCGCTGCCTTGGATCGTAACTATCTGTGGCACTTCGCCTACCCTGCACCCGGTTCCAGATGCGTCTACTGGGTTGAGGACGAGATCGCTGCCCTCTTCGCTGCCCTGCTTCATCCGGCAGGGCGTTAACTCACGTGGGGCGTGGTGCATCGGCGTAGCCCGACCTCCACGGGGGGCGGTAGCTCGGAGAAGTCCGCAGGAGGGGCGTCCATATCCGGATGAGGTGCCCGGTGAGCGGAATTTTCTGAGTTCGACTGTACGACCTGTGCGAACGGGCCGCGGCGGGTGACGCCGACGTGAGCGAGCGGGCTGCCGAAGGTGGCCTCGATGTCGTCATTTCGTCAGTCCGAGGAGTGCGGCGGTGAGCCCGTAGTCGGGGCCGAAGTCCTGCATGTTTCCGGAGCGGCAGCCATCGGACTTCAGCTGGATCCGCTCACAGAAGACGCTGACGACCTCGCCCGAGAGGGCGGTGCCGACCAGGCCGTGTATTCGGACGAACCGTTGATCGTGGTCCATCGCGCCGTCGATGTTCTGCATCAGCAGCGGGACGATGTCGACGATCTCGACCATCGCGCCCGAGTTGGCGCGCAGCTGGTTGGTGACATTGGTCAATCCGGTCAGCGAGGCGGCCAGCTCGTCTTGATGTCCGGCGAAGGTGGTGCTGGTGTTGGCCAGGAACGCGTTGAGCTGGTCCAGGGTGGCCTGCAGGCCGGGAGCCTGCTCGGCCAGCAGCCCCGTCATGGCGGTCACCCGGTTGCTGAAATCGCGCACCGACTGATCGTTGTCGGCCAGCATCGTCGTCAGCTCGTTGAGCTTGATGATGATGTTGGAGATGGCGTCCTTGTTGTCGACACCGACCTTGAGCGCGCTCGAGAGCGCGTCGAGGGTCTCGCGGATCTTCTGGCCGTTGCCGTTGAGTACCGGGTAGAGCACCCGGCCCGAGAGCGGGCCGAGGCCTTCCTGACCCGGTTCGGGCTTGAGCGCGGCGGAGAATTGGTCGATGGTCTTGATCATCGTGTCCAGCTCGACCGGGGTCCTGGTGCTGGCCTTGGTCAGGTGCTGGCCGGACTTCATGGCCTCGCCGCCGGTGTAGGGCGGGGAGATCTCGATGTGGCGGTCGGTGACGATCGAGGGCGAGATGATCGCGGCGATCGCGTCTTTCGGGATCTTGACGCCGCCGTCGATGGTCATGTGGACTTCGACGTAGGTGCCCTTGGGGATGATCTTGTCGACCTTGCCGACCGCGAGGCCGAGGACCATGATCTCGTTGCCCTCGTACATGCCCGCGATGTTCTCGAAGTCCGCGGTGATCTCGGTCGACGGGTTCAGCGCATCGCCGAACTCGTCCGGCAGCAGCGAACAGCTGCCCAGAGCCAGCACTGTGGCGCCTGCCATCATCGACCGCGCGGCTGTTCCGTGTCGTGCTCGCGGGGTCGGCCCGAGCCCGGCGGTAAGGCGTTGACGGGATCTGGACGGCTCCTCCGTGTGTGTAGCTGTGGTGTCGGATTCGGTGGTCTGTCGGTGTGTTCGCACCACGGCTCCTGTTGTTCCGGTCGCCGCGCACAATCGTTGTGGGCGAAGGGCGACCGCTGCTCGGTGGTAAAGATCGATCCGGCTCGGCGCCCCGGATCGGGTTATCGGAGGGTGTCGGTGAAGTCCGCGAGGACGAGCCGGGTGGATCGCCCGTGGCCGGGGACGAGGGTGTGCGCCGGCTGCCGGGTGAGCGCACGAGCGCTGTCGAGCGTGCGTGCGAGGTCGTGGTGGAACACCGGCGGCAGCAGTTGCGGTCCGGTCCGCCGGGACAGGGGGTGACCGGTC
Organism: Nocardia sp. NPDC057663; assembly: GCF_042799895.1. Classification (NCBI taxonomy): domain Bacteria; kingdom Bacillati; phylum Actinomycetota; class Actinomycetes; order Mycobacteriales; family Nocardiaceae; genus Nocardia; species Nocardia sp. NPDC057663. Next base: position 36,950 of record NZ_JBHVHX010000021.1, read on the forward strand.
ACCAGCGCGTCACCGGAGAACAGAACCCCTTCGGCGGGAAGGAGATACGCGGTGTGCCCGTCGGTGTGACCGGGCGTCGGCAGGGCGACGAGTCCACCGGGCAACGTCGAAGCCTGTGTCGCGGTCGGAACGCTGGTACCGACGCCGCCGTGGACCGCGCGCAGCGTCTGCGATACCCAGCGCGCTCCGCCGGGTGCGAACAGCGTGCGCACCAGCTGCCCCGGCGTGATCTGTTGCAGGTATTCACGTTTGGCGTGCCGCACTTCCTCGGCGCCGGTGTAGACGGGAACGCCGAGAAGCTCGACGAGCCGTGGGACGGCACCGATGTGGTCCAGATGCGCATGGGTCAGCAGGACGGCGGTGATGTCGGCGAGATCGTGGCCGATGTGGCGAACCGAGTCGAGAACGAGCGGGGTGTCGGCGGGGTAACCGGCGTCGATGACGGTCACGCCGGTGCCGTCGCTGATCAGCGCCCAGTTGACATTCGTTCCGGCGACGACATACACGGAGTCGGAAACCTGATCGATGTTCACGCCGCACTCACCCGCGGATCAGGTGCTCGATGACACCGATCTCGTCGATCTCCAGTCGCAGGACATCGCCGGGCGCGAGCCATCGGCCCAGTTCCATCCCGCTGCCACCGGGCAGCGTTCCGGTGGAGATCAGCTCACCGGGGAACAGCTGTTCGCTCCGGGAAGCATGGGCGATCGCCGCGCCGAGACTGTGCCGCATGCCGTGGGTGCCGGTCCGGGCTACCGTGTGCCCGTTGATCTGCACAGATGCGGTGAGCGAGTCGAGCCGGTCGGCCACCGCCGAGCCGGCGACCGCCGTCACCGACATCGAGGTGGCGAAGTGCTTGGACTTCTGCGGCCCGAATCCCGAACGCATTTCGGCCAGCTGGACGTCGCGCGCGGAGAAGTCGTTGACGACGACGACGGCGCCGATCGCGGCGAGGGCTTCCGCCGGGGTCGCGTCGCGCAGCGGCGCACCCAGCACGACACCCAGTTCCAGCTCGAAGTCGAGCGCCGCGCTGTAGCCGGGGCAGCTGACCGGAATTCCCGACGGGATCATCGTCGACGCGTTGGACATGTAGTAGAGGGGCTGCTGGTTCCAGAGCCGATGCGGCCGGTAGGGCGGGAAGGTGCGCCGGGTCAGAGTCTCGAACAGGAGTCCGAGGCGGTAGCCGGCGGGCACGAATCGCCGCGCCATACCGCGCGCGGCATCGACAGCGTGCTTCTCGTAGACCATGAAATCGCGGAACGACACCGGACAGACGGGCAGGACGCGGGCTCCGTCGGGAACGCCGAGCAGTTCGTACCGGGAGATCTCGTACTCCTCGGTGACGGCCGCCGGGACGACGAACGAAGGCAGGTCATCGATCGTCGTCCACCCGGCGCCGGTGTCGGTGTGCAGCGTGATCCGACGGGCCGCGAGGTCGAGAGTTCGGTGGATCCGGGGCACAGGCAGCGGCATGGGATCAGCACCCCACGCTCTGCCGGACGACCAAGTGCTCGCGCAGGAATCGCACCGACAGCGCGCTCCATTCCTCGCTGTGTCCCATGGCGCAGTGGTCGTCGTCGGCGTAGAGCACCAGCTGGGCCTTCGGCGCCCCGATGGCGATATCGATGGAGTCCTGGGTGCTCAGCAGGGTGTCGTCGGCGCCGTTGACGACCAGGAGTGGAATGTCGATGTGCCGGTACAGGTGGGCGATCGAGAGCTCCCGCAGCTTGCCCGCCATCTCGTGGATGCTCGCCGATCCCGTCGCGTTGCGCAGCGTCGACACCATGATCTCCGGAAGACCCAGTGCCGCAGCCGCGGTGAAGCTGCGGTGCGCGGGCGCGCCGTTGGCGACCGCGACCGAGATCTGCGGATCGACCGCGGCCATCCGGGTCGCCCAGTAGGCCCCGAAGCTGACGCCCAGCATCCCGATGCGATCGCTGTCCACCCGCGGATCCGCGGCGAGGTGCTCGACGACCGCCGAGTACACCCGCTCCACCTCGGGCGCCAAGGGCTGCCGGTAGGAGTAGGTGCCGGGCATCTCCATGACGAACAGGGCCATCCCGGCACGCCGATGGGTCAGCATCGGCAGCATCAGCTCCGCGAGGGTTCCCTCGATACCATTGCTGCACAACACGATCGGAATCTCGGCGGCACCCCGATCGAGCGGGAACATCAGGTATCCGCGGACCACGTCGCCACCCGGGACCGGAACACGCACCGGCTCGATGGACACGCCCATCGCCGGAGCCAGGCAGGTGAGGACGAGTTCGGCGAGCCGGTGTGACCGCTCGTAGGCCGCCAGCCGGCGCGGTGTCCAGCCCGGCCACGCGGCGACGAATTCGTAGACCATCGCCTTGATCAGGCCGTCCAGGGCGATGGCCGACTGCGCGGAATCGGGGTGTTCGGCGCAGAACTTCGCCACCGCGTCAGGGTCGGCGACCGGGCCCCGGTCGGCGAGCAGGGAGACCGCCGGCGACAGTCGCGCACCCAGCTCGTCCCGTATCTCGCTGTCGGTTGTCGCGAGCAGTGCGTCGGTATCCGGAACGCCGAGCTGTGCGAGCGCTTCGTTCGCGCGGGCCATCTGCCGCCCGGCGATGGTCTGCCAGTGCGCGGTCCACCGGGCGTCGTCGAAGGATCGGCAGTCGTCCAGCTGGGTGCGGAACTCCGCGTCGGCGATCCCACCCAGATGGGTGAACCGGTCGACGAACAACGCGGGCAGGAACGGGGCAGGGCCGATCCGGCGGGTCGCGTATTCGGTGGTGCTGGTCAGCGCGCAGATGCTGACCAGCACTTTCTTTGCCCATGCTGACAACGATGTCATCGGTGAACCTCTCCAGTTCAGAAAAAGCAGAACTTTCTGCTTCAGCGAGCTTAAGTCGCCCCGGTAATCAAAAGCAAGGAAATCTGCTTTAAGATCGAGAGGTGACGACGACAGAGGAAGACGCTCCGCAGCGGCGGCCAGGAGGCCGGTCTGCACGCGTTCGCGAGGCGGTTCACCAGGCGGTGCTGGACGCGATCATCGAGCACGGCGTCGATCGGGTCGGGATTCCCGACATCAGCCGCCGGGCCGGGGTCCGGGACAGCTCCATCTACCGGCGGTGGGGCAGTCGGGAGAATCTGCTCCTCGACGTGCTCCTCGAATACAGCCGGCGGGTTCTTCCCCTGCCCGACACCGGGACATTGCGGGGCGACCTCGCCGAGTTCGCCACCGAACTCGCGGCCTATCTCGAGACGCCGCTGGGCGGCGGTCTCTCCCGAGCGCTCGCCTACGTCACCGATACCGAGGAGATGGCCGAGGTGCGCACTGCGTTCTGGGACAGCCGATTCCTCGCGGTACAGCCGCTGTTCGATCGCGCCGTCGAACGCGGTGAGATTCCGCCGGACACCGACCCGCGGCTCGCCCTCGAACTGCTCATCGGGCCCCTGCATTTCCGCACCACACTCGCTCGCCGACCGGTCGCTGCCGACTTCGTCGACCAGCTGGTCTCGCATGTTGTGCGGGCGCTGCAGCGCGCATAATGGCAGGGTGCGCTACGAAGACCTCGCCGAGTTCCCGTGCTCGATCACGCGGCCGTTGGTGATCTTCGGGGACCGATGGACATTGCTGGTACTCAAGTACTGCTTCACCGGGATTCGGCGATTCAATGCCTTCCAGAGCGCGCTCGGGATTTCGCGCAGCCGGCTACAGGACCGCCTCGATCGGCTGATCGAGCACGAGATCCTGGTGAAGCAGCCCGCGAAAGACGGCGCCTACGAGGAATATCGTCTGACCGAAAAAGGCCACGCCATCTACCCGATCCTGATGGCCATCCGCGACTGGGGCGACACCTACATGGCCCCCGACGGCCCCCCGGTCGAATACCGGCACAAGGATTGCACCGGCGAGGCACACGTCCACCTCACCTGCGACGAGTGCGACGCCGAGGTCACCGCCCGCGACATCGTCCCCGAACCGGGCCCCGGCATCACCTCCGCCGCCCGCCCCGCCTGACGCCATCGCCGGGATGAACGATCACCACGCTCTGGTGCGAGCATCGGCCGCCACCGGAGCATGGTGATCGTGATCTGGGTCAGCTGGTGTGCCAGGTGATCTGGTCGGGGAGAGGGGATCGGGAGGTGCGGAAGGTGTTGATGGGGTGGTCGAGGTCGGGGTAGCCGAAGGAGACGCCGAAGACGACCTTGCGGTGGTCGGGGAGGTCGAAGTATTCGCGGAGGAAGGGGGAGTAGGAGGCGAGGGCGGCTTGGGGGGCGGCGCCGAGGCCGAGGGCTTGGGCGCCGAGGAGGAAGCTCTGCAGCCAGAGGCCGCAGTCGACGGCGCCGTAGGTGCCGAGGTCGGCTTCGGAGGTGACGATGGCGACGTGCGGCGCGTCGAAGAATTCGAAGTTGCGGACCATCTGGCGCATCGTGTTCTCGTGGTCGCCCTTGACGATGCCGACGCTGTCGTAGAGCTGGAAGCCGCACTCACGTCTGCGGTCGCGGTAGACGCCTGCGTACTGGGCGGGGAACTCGAAATCCGGTGCGGTGCCGTTGGTCTGGATGTGGGTGAGCAGTTCCTTGCGGAATCGTTCGGTGCCTTCGCCCGTGGTGACGACGACCTGCCACGGCTGAGTGTTGCACCACGACGGTGTGCGCGCGCCGAGGCTGAGCAGTTGGTCGATCGTCGCCCGGTCGACCTCGTCGGGAAGGAACTGCCTGCAGGTCCAGCGTGTGTCGGCGAGGCGCTGCAGGGCGGCGAAATCGCTGCTGTCGTGATCGGTCGGCGCCATCGCGCGGCTCCCTCGGTCGGTGCGGAGAACTAGTCTCATTTTGAGACCACGTTAGCAGTCGGGCCGGAAACGCGGAACCCGCCCGCACCACGAAATCGGGTGCGGGCGGGCTCCGGACGTGAATCAGGCGCGACGCCGGGTGACCACCCAGATCGCGATACCGATACCGATCAGAGCGACCACGCCGACACCGAGGGCGGCGACGGCGACCCAGGGTGTCGACGAAGCCGAACCACTCACCGCGACAGACTTTTCGGTGCTGGGCTGCGACTGCTCACCGAGCACGTCGGGACTACCGGTCAGGTACGTCGGCCCCGCCTCGGTATCACCCGCGACGGTGAGGTCGAGTTCGACCGGGGTCGGCGGCATGGCCGTCGTGCCCGACGGCATCCCGATTTTGACCGCGATGTAGTACCACCCGGCCACCGACTGCTGCTGCACGGGGATGTCGTCGGCGTCTCGGTTCGCGTAGCGGATCGGGACGGTCGCGCCTTCGAGATCCGTGGCCTGCCGCCCGGTGTAGGCGTTCGTGTCTTCGTGGATCTGGCCGCCGAGCGGCGAGTACACGGTCGTGGTGACGTTCGTGGCGGTGGTGTACCCCGCGCCGCCGGTTTCGGTGAACCGTACGCGATAGGCCAGCCCCTGGCCCCAGTTCAGGCGCACCTTGTAGAAGACGTACTCACCGGACTGGATCGTGTCGGTGTACTTGCCGCTCCCGTCGAGAGCGGTGGCGACGGTGAACGATCCGCCGCCGCTGACCGGCTCGGCCGGGCCCGCCGGTGCGGCGAACGTCGTCTTCTTGGTGACCGAGCTCGGGCCGGGATCGGTGACGCCCGGTTCGATGCCGATGAGCAGCTCCACCGGTAGCCGCGCGGGCAGGCCGGCGGGGGCCTCGTCCCAATTGAGTTCGTAGTAGTAGCGGCCGCCGCCCTTGCAGGAGTCGGAGCTGCCGCCGCTGGGCTCCTCGGTGGCCCGCTCCAGGGTGTTGCTGATCGTGAAGGCGACGCCGTCGCCGGTGCGGGATTCGAGCTCACGTTCCCGGATGTTGCAGTACGCGCCGTCGTGGCCGTAGACGCGCAGTTCCAGCACGCTCAGACCGTTGGTGGCGGCGCCCAGGGCTGCCCGCGGGAAGGCGACGATGCCGGTGAAGTACGCCGTCGCGCCGGCGGGCACGTCGACGGCGTAGAACCGCTTCTCGTGCTGGCCGATGGTGTCGAGGTACTGACCGGGCTTCGCGACGGGGGCGGTGCCGTAGGTGGCGGTGCCGGTGATCGGGGTGCCGGTGGCCTGGTAGTTGCGCAGAGCAGCCGAACTCACCCGCGGCAGAATACGTTCCAGCGCGGCGCCGTCGGCGGCGTCGCTGTAGCTGCCGCCGGTGGCCTGCGCCATGCAGGTGAGCTGGGCGCGGGCTTTGTCGTCGACGGCGAAACCGATGGAATGGACGACGAGGTCGATACCCTTCTGCTTCAGCTCCTTGGCGACCTCGCACGGATCGGGCGGCGCGCAGGTGTCGTCACCGTCGGAGACGAGCACGATCGAGCGCGGACCCGAGGACGGCAATGCCTCGGCGGCCTGGCGCAGCGCGGTGCCCATCGGGGTCCACCCGCGAGCCTGGATGCTGTCGACGGCGCTGGTGAGCGCGGGCTTGTCGATGGTGTTCGGCGGCTGCAGGATCTGGACGTCGCGGCAGCCCGCCGCCTTGTCGGCCTCGTCGTTGCCGGTGCCGGTGCCGTAGGTGGTGAGCCCGACCTTGGCTTCGGCCGGCGCCGAGTCGACGAAAGTGCGCACGGCCTTCTTCGCCGAATCCATCATGGTGGCGCCCTGGTCGGGGCGCTGCATGGACCCGGACGCGTCCAGGATGAGCATGGTCGGCGCGTACTGCGCCGGGTCGGCGTGCGCTGCCGCGGGTAGTACTGCGGGCAGCAGGGTGAGCGCTGCGGCGGTCAGTGCCGCGGTCAGCGTCCTGAATCTCGACATCGTCCTCGACTTCGTCAACCGGGATGAAACCGAACAGACGTTACAGATCGGGCGGTGCCGGTACTACCCCCAAAATCGGTGGCACAAGCCACCGTTTACCGGACGAAATCGTGTTTCGGCAGGTTGCCAGGCGGATGTCCCGGCGCTGTCTCGCGCCTGCCGCAGGATGACGACGTCGCGGGGCACAATCGAACGCATGGCTTCGCAGGCCCGCGATGCGCAGGAGCGCAAACGGCACGGCAGGCACTACACCCCGCCGGAGCTCGCGCGGTTCCTGGCGCGACGGGCGCTGCTGCACGCGCCACGCGCCGGTGAGCTCCGCGTGCTCGACCCCGCCTGCGGCGACGGCGAGCTGCTCCTCGCGGTGCACCGGGAGGTCGCACCGGATGTCACGGTACGGCTGACCGGCTACGACCTGGACCGGCGGGCCGTCGGCGAAACGGCCGCGCGCGCCGCCGCCGAAGGCATCGAGATCGAGTGCCGGGCGGACGATTTCCTCGCCGCGTCGGCACGCATCGCCGACGGTTCGTTCGACCTCGTCATCAGCAATCCGCCGTATGTGCGGACCCAGCAGCTCGGCGGTTCGACGGCACAGCTGCTGAGCAAGCAGTTCGGCCTGCGCGGGCGCATCGACCTCACCCATCCGTTCGTGGCGATCGCGCCCCGGCTGCTCGCCGCCGACGGTGTCCTCGGATTGCTCTGCGCCAACCGGTTTCTCACCACCAGAGCGGGGGCGAACCTGCGCCGGATCCTGACCAGCGAGCTGCATCCGGCCGAGCTCTACGATCTCGGCGACACCAAGCTCTTCGCGGCGGCGGTGCTGCCCGCCGTCACCGTCGCGACGCGGGCGCCCAGGGAGCACGACTGCCGGTACGTCTCGGTCTACGAGGAACTCGGCGCCGAACCCGACTGCGCCACCGACTTGTTCGATGCACTGGCCGGTGATGTGGCCTGCCTGGTCGGCACGGGTGGACGGGTGTTCGCCGTCGAGGTGGGTGTGCTGTCCACCGGGTCGATAGGTGGGCAATCGTCGCAGAGATCGGCGGCGGGTGCGCCGCACCCAGACAATGCTTCGACTGGGCTCGGCGGACCGTCTCCGGGGCGACGGAGCGTTCGGCCGGGGGTGGACCTCTCGGGGCCGAGGTGGGAGTCCTCGGCCCGAGAGAGGGGGGTGCGGCCGGAGCCCGACCGGCCGCCGGTAGTCGAAGCGCGGAGCCGGCCCGGCGAGGTCGACCGGTCGAGCCTCGTTCCGTCAGGTGACACCGCTTGGCGCATGTCCCGGCCCGCCGTCGACCGCTGGCTCGGCCGCATCACCGAGCGCACCTGGCGCACCTTCGGCGACACCGCCCGCATCCGCGTCGGCATCAAGACCACCGCGGACCGGGTGTTCATCTCCGACCGCTGGGACCAGATGGACCCGACTCCGGAACCGGAACTGTTGCGGCAGTTGATCACCCACCACGATCTGCAACCGTGGCGGATCGGGCGGGACCGCGGCACCAGGGTCCTCTACCCCTACGACCTCATGCAGCCACGCCGCACTCCCATCGACCTCGCCGAATTCCCCGGCGCCGCAGAGTATCTGCGCTCGCACCAGCAGGTGCTGTCCGGCCGCCGGTACGTGCTCGACGGCGGCCGGAAGTGGTTCGAGATCTGGGTTCCGCAGCGCCCGCACCTGTGGGGCGCGCCGAAACTGGTGTTCCCCGACATCAGCGAGCGACCCCGGTTCGCGCTCGACCGGTCCGGCGCGGTGGTCAACGGCGACTGCTACTGGATCTCGCTCACCGACCTCGGGACCGGCGAGCAGGCCACCGATCTCGCGTATCTGCTGATGGGCGTGGCGAATTCGGCGCTGGGACTGCGGTTCTACGACGCGGTGTGCGGCAACCGGCTGTATTCGGGACGGCGCCGCTGGATCACCCAGTACGTGGCCCGGCTGCCGCTGCCCGATCCGGCCTGTCCCGCCGCGGCGGCGATCGTCGGGCGGGTGCGTGGCGTGCTGGAAGATGGTGTCCCCGTGGCGGCCGCGGGCATCGACGAGGCCGTCGCCGCCGCGTTCGGGGTGCCCGCTCAGTGAGCGACGTGGATGCCGACCATGGGCAGCAGGGTGCGGCGGGCGAACTCGCGGCCCGCCGCCGGGTCGTCGAGGGGGATGAGACCGTCCGGGGTGAGCGCCAGCGACAGCGCGAGCCGCGCCATGATCTCGGCCACCAGGTCGGGCTCGAAGTCGGGGACCGTCTCGCCCACCTGCAGTTCGCGGAGCTTGTCGGCGAGGTAGCCGCGCCCGACCGTGAGGATCGGGCCCGCTTCGGTGGTGAGCCTGGGCAGGATGATCTCCGGTTCGGTAGCGAGCAGCCTGCGCAGCAGCTCGTTGCCCGCGATGGTCGTCACGAACGCGACGAAGATCTCGACGAGTTGTTCGCCGGGCTCGGTGACCGCGCGTACCCGCTCGTCGATCACGGCGACATAGCGCTGGGCCTCCCGCACGCCCACCGCTTCGACCAGGTCGTTCTTGGATTCGAAGCGCCGGTACAGGGTGGCTGGGCTGATGCCGGCCCGCCGGGCGATCTCGCCCATGCTCGTGCGTTTGATCCCGAAGTCGAGAAACGCCGACAGCGCGCTGTCGAGCAGCTTCTCCCCATCGGTGACGGGCTTTTCCAGTATCCGCGCGAGGATGGACGAGACGGTAGGCATCGTCCCATTATCCTCGTGGCGACAGATCCAGCGCGACCATCTCCTGCTCGATCGCGTTTGCCGCGAAGTGGACCCCGCGAGAACGTAATTCGTGAACCCGGCACTGGAGTGCCTCGATTCCGCCGGGCTGGGCGGCGATGTCGGCCACGCTGAGCCGTCCCCCTGCTCGGTGCACACCGGAATGCATGTATGCCACCGTGATACCTCCTACCTCGCGCATCCGGTGCCGGCCGTCACACTCCGTGGCCGGACGCAATACGCAGGGCAAATGCTATCAGGTATGCCAACTGGTCACTTGCTCAGTGTGACGACTCACAACACCTCGGCCGCGCGATGCGCCGCCAGATTGTGCACATAGACCGCCGCGTTGAGCTTGATCCCGTCCTGCTGCGCCTCGGTCAGCTCGCGGCGCACCTTGCCGGGGACACCGGCGACCAGCGAGCCGGGCGGAATCTGCGCACCCTCGGGGATCAGGGCATTGGCCGCGATCAGGGTGCCCGCGCCGATCACCGCGCCGTTGAGGACGGTCGCGCCCATGCCGACCAGCACGTCGTCGCCGATGGTGCAGCCGTGCAGGATCGCGTTGTGTCCCACCGAGACTCCACTGCCGACGGTGAGCGGGAAGCCAGGGTCGGCGTGCAGGACGCAGCCGTCCTGAATATTGGTGCGCGCGCCAAGAGTGATCTGCTCGAGGTCGCCCCGCAGCACAGCCGAGTACCAGATGCCGACCTCGGCGGCCAGGCTCACCCGCCCGATGACGGTCGCGTTCGGCGCGATCCAGGCAGTGTCGTCGATTTCCGGCGCGAACCCGGCCACCTTGATGATCATGCGGAGATTATCGCGCTGCCCCGCGGAACTGGGCGCGGTGGGCCGCCGGACTGGTGCCGAGCATGCGATGGAAGTGGTGGCGCAGGCTCACCGCGCTGCCGAAACCGGTGTCGCGCGCGATCCGGTCGACGGTCTCGTCGGTCGACTCCAGCAGCAGCCGGGCATGGTCGGTGCGCTGCTGCAACAGCCACTGCTGCGGACTGGTGCCGGTGCGTTCGCGGAACCGCCGGGTGAAGGTGCGCCGCGACATGAGCGCCTCGCGCGACCAGATGTCGAGATCGATCCCCGTGTCGAGGTGGGTGCGCGCCCACACCATCGCCTGCTCGATCGGGTCGGTGGTGCTGTCGTCGGGGACCGCGACCGGGATGAACTGGGCCTGCGAACCGTTGCGGTGCGGCGCGGTGACCAGCGCGCGGGCCAGATCGGTGGCCGCGCGGGCGCCGAGGTCACCGCGGACGATGTGCAGGCAGCAATCCAGCGCGGCGGCGACGCCCGCGGAGGTGATCACATCGCCGAGGTCGGTCCACAGGGTGTCGGCGCGCACGTGGACCCGCGGATAGGCGCGGGCCATGGCCTCCGCGGCGGCCCAGTGCGTGGTGAGTTCGCGGCCGTCGGCCAGGCCCGTCGCCGCGATCGCCCAGGCCCCGAGGCACAGGCCGACCAGCCGGGCGCCGTTCGCGTGCGCGGTGTGCACCGCGTCGTTGAGCGCGGGGGAGACGTCGAGGCCGCGCAGCCAGCCGGGGAAGACCACCAGCTCGGCCGTGGCCACGGTATCGAGGCCGTGGTGCACGGTGATGTCGAAACCCGCTGCGGTGGACAGGGTTCCGGGTTGCTCGGCGCATACTCGCACGTCGTAGGGCGACTCGCCGTCGACGCCGGTGCCGGACCGGCCGAGCACCAGCGTCGGTACCGACAGATGGAACGGACTGATCCCGTCGAACGCGATGACCGCCACCGAGCGCATGGCCCGATCTTAGCGATGGTCGGCCTGCAGGCCGCTGTCGTGGGGTGGCGTGGTCGGCGAAAGTTGTCGGCATGACCGAGACGATCACCCGCCCAATGCTTCTCGACGCCTTGCACATCGGTGGTCCGACCCTGCGCTTCCGGTACGCGGGCCTGACCTGGCTCACCGACCCGACCTTCGATGAACCGGGCGACTACCCGGGCCCGATCACGCTGCACAAGCTCAGCGGCCCCGCCGTGCCGGTCGAGGCGATCGGCGCGATCGATGTCGTGCTGCTCTCGCATGATCAGCACGCCGACAACCTCGACACCGCGGGGCGTGCGCTGCTGGCTCAGGTCGAGACCGTGCTCTCGACGCCCGATGCCGCGGGCCGGATCGACGGCGTGCGCGGGCTGGTCCCGTGGGAGACAGTCACTCTCGGCGATGTCGAGGTCACCGCGGTGCCCGCGCTGCACGGCCCCGAGGGCTGCGAGCCGCTCAGCGGCGTGGTCACCGGTTTCGTACTGCGTGCCGAGGGGGAGCCGACCGTCTACGTCTCCGGCGACAACGCGTCCGTCGAGTTGGTCGAGCAGATCGTCGAGCGGATCGGGCGGATCGACGTCGCGGTGCTCAATATCGGCGCCGCCAATATCGGCCGGTTCGGCGACAGTGACGTGACGCTGAACGCGCGCACCGCCGTTCAAGCCGCCGCCGTTCTCGGTGACGCGGTCATCGTCGCGGTGCACGCGGAGGGCTGGGGCCACTTCAGCGAGTCGCTGGACTATCTCGAGCGCACCTTCGCCTACGCCGATCGCGCTGGGCAGCTTCGCATTCCGGTGCGGGGTGAGGTGTTCGCGGTCTGAGGGCTGCTGGCTGCGCTTCCGACGCTGCGGTCGGTCGGAACTGTTAACGGCGGCAGCAGACAAAATGATTAGTTTTCGAAACGACTGGTTTCAGAACTTGGGGATTCGATCGCCCGCGTCCGGTCCACCGGGCGCGGGTTTCCACGACTGCAGGAGATGAGTTGCTGAAGAAGCGAATGAGTGGCCGCTCACGCGCGCTGGTGCGGGTGCTCCTGGCGCTGGTCGCGTTGGTGCTGGCGTTGACCGCGTGTTCGTCGAACGGGTCCGGTTCGGGTCAGCCGGGGTCGAGCTCGGTGTCCCAGACCTCGGTCACCACGACGCAGCCTGCGACGAGTTCGGTGACGCCGTCTGCGAATCCGGGCGGCGCACCCGGTGCCGCGGCGCCGGGTGGCCAGTCCGCGCCGGAGTCGTCGTGGTACCACTCGCCCACACAGGCGCCGGAGTCGTCGTGGTACCACTCGCCGACGCAGGAGCCGCCGCCGGGATACAACTGTGTGCCCGGCCCGGATTGTGGCACGGACAGTTGTGGACACAACGAATGCGGATTACCGCCGGGCCACACCTGCATGCCGGGTCCGGATTGTGGCACCGACAACTGTGGCCCCGGCCAGTGCGGCGAAACACCGCCGACGACCACCGTCGCGCCGCCGGCCACGACGCAGCCGGTGACGACCACACCGGCGTCCACCTCCGCCGCGCCGCCTGCGACGACCACCACCGGCGCTGCTCCGGCGGCGGCATCGGTGACGCCGTCACCGTGAACCCGGCTCCGACACGCGATGTTCCAACCGGCTGACTCCCGTCGGCGGGCGTCCTAAGCTGGCGCAATGACGGGAACAGGCGAAACGGTCGGTGTGCCGGCGGAGGTCAAACCGCAGGAGTTCCGAGTGGCCCTCACCCCGGCGGGCGCCACCGAACTGGTCGCACATGGGCACGAGGTGCTCGTGCAGGCCGGTGCCGGAACCGGCTCGGGATTCGGTGACGAGGACTACCTCGCCGCGGGCGCCGGGATCGTGCCGGACGCCGACGCGGTCTGGGCCGAGGCCGGGCTGATCCTGAAGGTGAAAGAGCCCGTCGCGCAGGAGTATTCGCGGATGCGGCGCGACCAGGTGCTGTTCACCTATCTGCATCTGGCCGCGTCGAAGGAATGCACCGACGCGATCCTGGATTCCGGGATCACCGCCATCGCCTACGAAACAGTGCGGGCGGCGGGCGGTTCACTGCCGCTGCTCGCGCCGATGAGCGAGGTCGCGGGCAAGCTCGGCACCCAGGTGGGCGCCTATCACCTGATGGCGCCGATGCGCGGCGAAGGCGTGCTGCTCGGCGGGGTGCCCGGCGTGCGCCCGGCCGACGTGGTGGTGCTCGGCGGCGGCGTCGCGGGGACCAACGCGGCGAGTGTCGCGGTCGGGATGGGCGCCAAGGTGAGCGTCCTCGACACCAACCTGGCGCGGTTGCGCGAGCTCGACGCCCGCTTCGCCGGCCGGGTCGGCACCCTCGCCTCGCACGCGCTGGAGATCGAAAAGGCCGTCCTCGCCGCGGATCTGGTGATCGGGTCGGTGCTGGTGCCGGGCGCCAAGGCACCGAAACTGGTCTCCGACGAGCTCGTCGCGGGGATGCGTCCCGGCTCGGTGCTCGTCGACATCGCCGTCGACCAGGGCGGCTGCTTCGCCTCCACCCGGCCGACGACGCACGCCGATCCCACCTTCCCCGTGGCGAATTCGCTGTTCTACTGCGTCGCGAACATGCCGGGCGCGGTGCCGCACACCTCCACCGTGGCGCTCACCAACGCCACCCTGTCGTTCGCGATCGCGATCGCAGACAAGGGCTGGCGTGGCGCGTGCGCCGCCGATCCCGGACTGGCCGCCGGGCTCACGGCCGTCGACGGAAAACTGCTGTCGTCCGAAGTGGCCGCGGCACACGGATATTCGCTCGGCGTCTGAGCTCCTACTCGCCCGCGCCCAGGTACCAGTCCGGCGCGCCCTCGGTCGGCAGGTCGTGCAGCTTGTCGGGGTTGCGGACGATATTGATCGCGACGATGCGGCCCGCGTCGATGACGAACGAGAAGACGCCGGTATTGGCGCCGTCGAACACCACCAGGCCGGGCACGCCGTTGACCAGGACCGCCCGGCCCCAGGCCTCGGCGGCCGACGGCGCGTGGTACCAGCCGAGCAGCGCCTTGGCGATGAGCTCCGCGCCGCGCAGCGGCTGGCGGACGGCGGGCACCTTGCCGCCACCGTCGGCGGTGAGCACCACGTTCTCGTCGAGGACGCCGAGCAGCGAGCTCAGATCGCCCGACCGCCAGGCCAGCGCGAACGCCGAGACGACCTTCTCCTGCTCGGCGGGCGAGGCAGGGAAGCGCGGGGTGCCGGACTCCACGTGCTTGCGGGCGCGGGAGGCGAGCTGACGGACGGCGGCCGGGGTGCGGCCGACGACCTCGGCGACCTCGGGACCGGTCATGCCGAACACGTCCTGCAACACGAACGCCGTGCGCTCGGCCGGGGACAGCGATTCCAGCACGACCAGCAGCGCGGTGGTGACCCGTTCGTCCTGGGAGATCCGGTCGGCCGGGTCGTCCCAGGTGGTGACCTCCGGCTCCGGTAGCCATTCGCCGACATACTGTTCGCGGCGGGCGCGTGCCGAACCGAGCTGATCGAGGGCCAGCCGGCCGGTGACGGTGGTCAGCCAGGCGCGCAGATTGTCGATCTCGCCCGCCTTGCCCGCCTCGTAGTGGCGCTGCAGGCGCAGCCACGCGTCCTGCACCACGTCCTCGGCGTCGGTGAGGCTGCCGAGCGTGCTGTAGGCGAGCCGCCGCAGGTAGGGGCGGTGTTCCTCGAAGCGGCGGGCCAGTTCGGCCTGGTCGAGCTGCTGGTGTGCATCGGTCATCGTGGTTCGCCGTTCGGTCGTCTGGCCCGGTCCGGGCGAGTGTATGAGGGTGGTCGCAGAGATGACGAAACAGCGGGGACGGGTGTGACATTCCCGCTGTCGGCTACCCTCGGCTGGGTGCAGAAGGGGACATCGACCGCGGTCGGGCTGATGCTGGGATTCGCGCTCGATCGGGTGTTCGCCGATCCGCGCCGCTGGCATCCCGTGGCCGGATTCGGCTCCGCGGCAGCGGCTTTGGAACAGGTGACCTATGCCGACGACCGGCGTGCCGGTGTCGTGCACGAGGTGGTCGCGGTGGGCTCGGTGATCGGGATCGGAGTGCTGGCCGCGCGCGGCGGCGTGCTCGCCACCGCGCTGGCCACCTGGACGGCGCTGGGCGGGCGCAGCCTGGCGCGCGCCGGGCACGCGATGGCCGAGCGGCTCGACGCAGGCGACATCGACGGCGCCCGGGACCTGCTGCCCTCGCTGTGCGGGCGTGATCCGTCGGTGCTGGACGCGGACGGGCTGGCCAGGGCGGCACTGGAATCGGTCGCCGAGAACACCGCCGATGCGACCGTCGCGCCGCTGCTGTGGGGTGCTGTCGCCGGGGTGCCGGGGCTGCTCGGGTACCGGGCTGTCAACACGCTCGACGCGATGGTCGGCTACCGCAACGAGCGATACCTGCGGTTCGGGTGGGCTGCCGCGCGGACCGACGATCTGGCGAATGTGGTTCCAGCCCGGGTTACGGGTGTGCTCACGGCGGCGCTGGCGCCGCTCGTCGGTGGAACGCCCGCCGCCGCGTGGCGGGCTTGGCGGCGTGACGCGGCCAAGCACCCGAGCCCGAACGCCGGTGTCGTGGAAGCCTCCATGGCCGGTGCCCTCGGTGTCCGTCTCGGTGGCCGGACCCAGTACCGGCACGGTGCCGAACTCCGGCCGACGCTGGGCGACGGACCCGCACCGACCACTGCCGATCTGCGCCGGGCGGTTCGCATGTCCGAGGCGGTGCAGGTGGGAGCGCTGGTGGTGTCGGTGCTGGCCGCCGGCGTGCGCGCGGTGCGGGACTGAACCGCCTGAGCGGTGGCTGTGTCGGCCTCAGCGGTTGCGGCCGTAGCGGTCGGCCAGGCGGGCTTCGGTGGTCGGCGGGGCCGGGGTGGCCTGCTCGTCGGCCAGGGTGGTCTCGGTGGTCGAGGTGCCTTCCGTGCTGGCGCGGTCGCGGCGGCGGGCGCGGAGTTCGGCGACGACGAAATAGCCGAGGCCGAGTGGGGCCATGATGCCGAAGGCCAGCCATTGGAGGCCGTAGGAGAGGTACGGGCCCGCGTCGAGCTGGGGGAGCGGGCTGGGGGTGAAGGCACCGGGTTGGCCCTCGGCCAGTTGGAGGTAGCCGCCCTTGTCGGTGCCGGTCGGGATGTCGGTGAGCGGGGTGCCCAGGACGGTGGATTCCTGGGCGGTGTCGACCGTGTACACCTGGCGGTAGCCGTCCTGAGTGCTCGGCGGCTTGTCCGCCACCACGCCTTCGGAGGCGCGCACGCGGGCTTCGAGGCGCTGGGGGCCGGTCGGCGGGACGGTGATCGCCGGGGGACGGGTGCCGTCGACGGCGGCGACCAGGCCGCGGTCGACGAGCAGGGTGCGGCCGTCGTCCAGGCGGAAGGCGTCGAGGACGGCGTAGCCGGGGGCGCCGTCGAGATGACGCAGCCGGACGAGGACCGTCGATTCCGGGACGTACGCGCCGCTCGCGGTGACCTTGCGCCATTCGGTGTGCGCGGTCGGGTCGCCGTCGAGAACGCTGACCACGTCCACCGGGTCGGCCTGCACGGAGTCGGCGATCAGCTGGTTGCGGTGCTCGGTGCTGGTGTTCTTGCCCAGCTGCCACGGCGCGAGGACGGTGAAGCACAGGTAGGCGAACGCCGCGACGATCACGGCGAGGATGAGCCAGCTGGGGCGCAGCAGGAACGTGAGTTTGCGCATCAGCGTCGGGCGTCGGCGGGGGTGCGGGCGTCGAGTTCGGCGCGAACCCAGTCGAGCAGGCCGGGGACGGCGGCTTCGATCTGATCGCGGACCAGGTCGAAGCCGGACTGATCGCCGTAGTACGGGTCGGGCACGTCGCGGCCGTCGGCGGCGGGGTCGAAGCTGCGCAGCAGCCTGCGCTGTTCGGTGGGCACGCCGCGGTGGGCCAGCTCCCGGTCGTGCCCGGTGTCCAGGGCGACGATCAGGTCGGCGTCACGATGCTCGGGACCGAAGGTGGCCGCGACGTGGTCGGTGGGGTAGCCGGCGCGGCGCAGCGTCGTCTCGGTACGCGGATCGGCCGGATCGCCGACATGCCACGATCCGGTACCCGCGCTGGTCACCCGTACCCGGTTCGCGAGACCGGCACGGTACAGATGCGCCTCGAACATCTTCGCCGCCATCGGCGACCGGCAGATGTTTCCCGTGCAGATGAATGACACGTGCAGCTGTCCCACGGAGCCATTCTCGCCCGAGCCGCCGAATTGCCGCCACGTAGGGTGTTCAACTGTGTTCCAGGACTCCGTCGACCCCGCGATGCTTCGCCACCACGGCGACGTGGAAGCGCGCCCTGGGATGCTCGATTTCGCGGTGAACGTGCGCGGCTCAGCCCCACCGGCCTGGCTGCGCGATCGCCTCTCCGCCCGCCTGGACGACCTCGGCCGCTACCCGAGCTCCGAGGACGAAGCCGCCGCCCGAGCCGCCGTCGCCGCCCGTCACGGCCGCGCTCCCGACGAGGTGCTGCTGCTGGCAGGCGCCGCCGAAGGGTTCGCCATGCTGCCGCGCCTGGCCCCGCGCCTGGCCGCGGTCATCCACCCGTCCTTCACCGAGCCCGAACTGGCATTGCGGGAAGCGGGTGTCCCGGTGACGCGGGTGATCCTGGAGCAGCCGTACACGCTCGACCCCGCGCTGGTCCCCGAAGACGCCGATCTCGTCGTCCTGGGCAACCCCACCAACCCCACCTCGATCCTGCACCCTGCCGCCACCATCCAGGCGCTGCGGCGGCCCGGTCGCCTCGTCGTTGTCGACGAAGCCTTCGCCGACGCGGTCGTGCCGGACCCTGCCGAGCCCACGTCGCATGCCGGGCCAGCGCCGCATGCCGGGCCAGCGCCGCATGCCGGGCCAGCGCCGCATGCCGGGCCACAGCCGCATGCCGGGCCACAGCCGCATGCTGGGCCACAGCCGCATGCCGGGCGACAGCCGCATGCCGGGCCGGCGGCGCACGCTGAGCCAGCGCTGCACATCGCGCTCGCGTCGCACGCTGAGTCTGCGTCGCACGCCGGGCCGGCGGCACATGTCGAGCCCGCGCTGCACGCCGCGCTCGCGTCGCGCGCCGGGCCCGCGGCACATGAGCCCGCGGCGGACACCGACCGCGGACTGCACGCCGAACCGGAGTCGCTGGCCGCGTTGTCCGCACCCGACGTGATCGTGCTCCGCAGCCTCACCAAGACGTGGGCGCTGGCCGGTTTGCGCTGCGGCTATGCGCTCGGCGCTCCCGAGGTGCTGGCCCGGCTGACCCACGGGCGCCCGCACTGGCCACTGGGCACGCTCCAGCTCGAGGCGATCATCGCCACCGCCGCACCGTCGGCCGTCGCCGAGTCCCAGCGGGACGCCTTCCAGATCGCCTCCGAGCGCGCGGCCATGATCGGCCGCCTCACCGCCCTCGGCATCGACGTCCACACCCCGGCGGCGGGACCGTTCCTGCTCCTGCGTGTCCCCGACGGCGCCCTGGTGCGCAAGCGCCTCGCAGACCGCGGCATAGCTGTCCGTCGCGCCGACACGTTCCCCGGTCTCGGCCCCGACTACCTGCGCGTGGCCGTGCGCGGTCCTGCCGAAGTCGACCGGTTGATCGAAGGTCTGCGGGCCGTGCTGTGGTGAACGCACCTGCCGAACCCATCAATTCCACGCCGGTTTCGACCGCCCATCATCGGCCTCGGTGGCCAGTGGTATCGCCTCGGTGCAGGTCGGTGCAGGTCGGTGCAGGTCGGTGCAGGTCGGTGCAGGTCGGTGCAGACGGAGCTCTGGAATCGATCCACCACCGAGGTCGGGTGTCGACGCGACCCGCACCGGCTGGGGCGGGCGAGTGGCGCACAGCCGGAAACCGGCGAACATCGTTGTGGTGCAAGGTGATCTCGTCGCCCTGGCGGTGACGGGCATGTCAACGGAACGAAGAAGGAGGCGGCGGTGACCGACCTGGCCGAACTGATCGGGGTTCTCGACGCGGCGTACCCGCCGAGACTGGCCGAATCGTGGGATTCGGTCGGGCTCGTGTGCGGTGACCCCGCGCAGGAGATCACCAAGGTGGTCTTCGCCGTCGACGCCACCGCCGCCGTGGTCGACGAGGCGATCGAGTGGGGCGCACAGGCATTGGTCGTGCACCACCCGCTGCTGCTGCGCGGCGTCGACACCGTCGCCGCCGATACCCCCAAAGGCGCTCTGCTGCACCGGTTGATCCGCTCCGGTTGCGCTCTGTTCTCCGCGCACACCAACGCCGACTCCGCCGACCCCGGCGTCTCCGACGCGCTGGCCACCGCCGTCGGCCTCACGGTCACCGGCCCGCTGGACCCCAAACCGGTTGCCTCCGTGGACAAATGGGTGATCCAGGTCCCGCAGACCCACACCGCCTCGCTCATGTCGGCGTTGTTCACCGCCGGCGCGGGCGCGATCGGCGACTACCGGGAAGCGGCCTGGTATACCGCCGGCACCGGCCAGTTCCGCCCGCTGCCCGGCGCGAAGCCGGCGCTCGGCGTGGTCGGCACGGTCGAGACCGTCACCGAGGACGCCGTCGAGGTGGTCGCGGCACCGACCTCGCGCCTCGCCGTCCTGGCGGCCCTGCGCGCGGCCCACCCGTACGAGGAACCCGCCTACCACGTCACCGAACGCGCACCGCTGCCGTCCTCGCTCGGCATCGGCCGCATCGGCGAACTCCCGGAGCCCGAAACCCTGCGCGAATTCACCGCCCGCGTCGGCGTCGGCCTGCCGCGCACCGTCTGGGGCGTCCGTGCCGCCGGTGACCCCGACCGCCTCATCCGGCGGGTGGCCGTCTGCGGCGGCGCAGGCGACTCCTATCTGAACGCGGCCATCCGCGCGGGCGTCGACGCCTACCTCACCTCCGACCTGCGTCACCACCCCGTCGACGAGCACCTCCGCCGCGGCGGCCCCGCCCTCATCGACGCCGCCCACTGGGCCACCGAGTTCCCTTGGTGTGGCCAGGCCGAGCAGGTCGTCCGCACCGCCCTCCTGGGCGTGACCACCCGGGTGTCCACCCTGCGCACCGACCCGTGGACGGTCACCGGCTGAACCACGCGGACGACGAGGGCTGCACGCTGCGCGAACGTCGGACGAACCGGACCGCGCCCGGTCTCTGTCCGAATCCGCGCGCACGACGACGCTGCGCGGCCTGCGCGAAGGTCGGGTGCGCGCACAGCGAGTCGGCGCGGCGGCAGCCTTCGGGTGCTGAACCACGTGCACGACGACGCTGTGCGGCCTGCGCGAACGTCGGGTGCGGGCACAGCGGGCCCGGCCAGGCGGCAGTCCTCGGGTCATGGCGTGCGCACCCCCCGCGGCGCGGTACGGTTGAACAACCCATCCGTCCCCTGTGTTCAGGAGTTCGTGCGCGTTGAATGTCGAACCGTCGGTCCAGTCCAAGCTGCTGCAGCTCGCCACTGTCGATGCCGAGTTGACGCGGATCGCGCACCGCAGGGGCGCGCTGCCCGAGCAGCAGGAGGTGGCACGCCTGGCGGCCGAGCGCAACGGCTACAAGGACGCGGCCGTCGCGGTGGAGATCGGCATCGACGATCTGGATCGCGACATCCGCAAGCTCGAGGGTGAGGTCGACGCCGTCCGCAAGCGCGAGGACCGCGACCGCGGCATGCTCACCGCGGGCACTGTCGCCGCCAAGCAGCTCTCCGAGATCCAGCACGAACTGGGCAGCCTGGAGCGTCGCCGCTCGGTGCTCGAGGACGAGCTGCTGACCGTGATGGAGCAGCGCGAAGCCATGGCCGCCGACCACGACCACGCGGGCGCCCGCCTGAGCAAGGCCGATCAGGACCTGGCCGACGCCGAGCGCCTGCGCGACGAGGCGCTGGCCGATCTCGAAGTGGCGCAGCAGCGTTGCGAGAAGGACCGGGCCGGGCTGATCGGCCTGTTCCCCGGCGAACTGCTCGCCGTCTACGACAAGCAGCGTTCGGCGCACGGCGTCGGCGCCGCCCTGCTGCAGGCCCGCCGCTGCGGCGCCTGCCGGATCGAGATCGATCGCGGCGAGATGCAGCGCATCGCCAAGGCCGCGCCCGACGCGGTCCTGCGCTGCCCCGAATGCGGCGCGATCATGGTGCGTACCAAGGAATCGGGGCTGTGATCGGCGTGGTGCGCCGATGAGCGTGCACGAGGTGATTGTCGAGGCCGACGGTGGCTCGCGCGGCAATCCCGGCCCGGCCGGATACGGCGCGGTGGTCTTCGCCGCCGATCATGTGCGGGTGCTCGCCGAGCGCAAGGAGTACGTCGGCGTCGCCACCAACAATGTGGCCGAATATCGCGGTCTCATCGCCGGTCTGGAGGCTTCGGCCGAGCTGGGCGCGCGGGTGGTCGCGGTCCGGATGGACTCCAAGCTCGTCGTCGAGCAGATGGCGGGACGCTGGAAGGTCAAGCACCCGTCGATGATTCCGCTCGCCGAACAGGCGCGGGCGCTCGTCGCGGGCTTCGACCGGGTGAGCTTCACCTGGATTCCGCGCGCCGAGAACTCCCACGCCGACCGGCTGGCGAACGAGGCGATGGACGACGGCGCCGTCGTCGGCACAGTCCGCGAGGCCGTCTCTGCCGGGCACACCCCGGGCGACCAGGTGGCCGTGCCCGCTGCCAGGGCGAGCGAGTCGGCCGATACCGACCGGGTGGCCGGCGCGGCAGAGCTCGCCGCTGACCCGGCACTCGATGGCGAAACCACTGCGGCACAGCCGGTTTCGACCAATGCTCCCGGCTGGACCGGCGCGCTCGGCAGGCCGACGAGGCTGTTGCTGCTGCGCCACGGCCAGACCGAGCTGTCGATCGAGCGCCGCTACTCCGGTCGCGGCAACCCGCCGCTCACCGATCTCGGCCGCCAACAGGCCGAGCGTGCCGCGAAAATGCTGGCCGCCAAAGGTGATATCGCCGCCGTCGTCACCTCACCGCTGCAGCGCGCCCGTGCCACCGCCGAGGCCGCCGCCGCGGCGCTCGACGTTCCGCTGCGCGTCCTGGACGGCCTCATCGAGACCGATTTCGGCGACTGGGAGAGTCTCACCTTCGCCGAGGCCGCCCAGCGCGATCCGCAACTGCACACGGACTGGCTCGGCGACCCGTCGATTCCCGCCCCCGGTGGCGAGAGCTTCGATCAGGTGCGCGAGCGCGTGGAGGGCGTGCGCCGGGATCTGGTCGCGCTGTATCCGGGCCAGAACATCGTCGTGGTCAGCCATGTCACCCCGATCAAGACGCTGCTGCAGCTGGCGCTCGGCGTCGGCCCGTCGCTGCTGTACCGCCTGCACCTGGACCTGGCGTCGCTGTGCATCGCCGAGTTCTACCCCGACGGCGGCGCGTCGGTCCGCCTCGTCAACGACGTTTCCTACCTTTGACAGCATGTCTGAATACACCTGATGGTGTCTGACACCGCCCTTCCCGGGCGTCGTCAGTTCACGCCTCGAGCGTGGCATGAACGTCGGTTTCCGCGTCTACCGGGCCGGTTGACCGACACCCGCAGGGTGTCGGTCAGCGCCTTCCCGTCGGCGGACATTGGTAACCCGGCCTCCTGCTCGGGGGTCCGGGGATCGTGAAAAGTCCTGCTGAATCGTCGGCCAATTAGCGAGGTTGATCGCAGCGTTGTGGTCACGGTCGGCGCGGAACCCGCACCCGCAGGAGAACACTCGATCGGCCAACGTCAGGGCGGTGTTGACCACTCCGCAGGCCGAGCACCGTCTACTAGACGGATACCAGCGGTCCGCGGTTGCGAGCGTGCCGCTGCGCCATGACTGTTTGTAGTCCAGTAGCCGCGCGAAGTCGCCCCATCCCGCGTCGCTGATCGCACGAGCCATGCGGCGGTTGCCGATCATGCCCGCCACGTGCAGGTCTTCGATCACGAGCCGGTCGTGGGTTTTGACCAGCGTGTTGGCGACCTGATGAGCGAAGTGACGGCGAATATTCGCGATTCGATGATGGTGCCGTGCCAGCCGGGTGACGGCCTGTCGATGGTTGTGTGACCCTTTCTGTTTCCGCGCCATCGACTTCGCCAGACGACGTTGCCGAGCCAGACCCGCTGCAAGTGGTTTGGGTGCGGTGTCGATGCGCGCGATCTCGGTGCCGTTGGCGGTCGCGGCGACAGCGAACACTGTCAACCCGCGGTCGATCCCGACCCAGCCACCGTCATCGCCGTGTTCACGCGGCCGATGATGGTGAGCCGGGTGTAAGTCGGCGGCTTCGAGAGTCAGGCTGATCCACCATCGTCGCGCCCGGTAGGTGATGGTGGCGTAGAGGATCTTCGCCCGCTCTTTGGTGATCAGACGACGCAACCGGCGGGTGTCATTGCGCACCCGCACCAGACCGATCCCGGGCAAAGTCACCGACCGGGCAGTGTCGTTGTCACCGACCCGGATCATCGCACGCCCACCTTTGGCGTGTTTGTTGCGGACCCGAAACGACGGGGTGCACCTATCCTTCTTCTTGAATCGGGGAAACCCGACCCGTTTGCCTGCGCGTTTACCCGAGCGGGAGTCCGAGAACGTGGCCAGGGCGCGGCCGCAGTCCACGGCGGCTTCTTCGAACACTTGCTGGCATACCTGGGTACGCCACACCAGCCCGGTCACCCGGACCTCGACAGTCCCGTCCGAACCGACAACGAATACCCGTCCGGCGGCTTCGGTCTTCTTCCACGTGTTGAACGCATTGATCAGATCGAACCGGGTCCAAGGCACTGGATGTCCTGGACAGCTTTTACGTTGGGTGAGTGCGGCTTTCACAAAATGGAGGCTCTGGTTGAATGCGAACCGGGCCGCCCCGGCATGCCGAGCGAGCGCGCTGGACTGCTCGACGGTGGGGTCGAGGCAGTACCGGAAGGTGGTGTGGCGGCTCATTGTCGACGAGTGTGACATACGCCACCGACAGCTATCGGAGCGACTTCCGGGCCCGGCATCGGACCCTATCGCACGGTGTCGACCAGAGACCACTCATCGGAGGGGCGATGCGGTGGGGAATCCTCACGGCCAGATGTGGACGCTCTCTGAGCTAGCCGTTGGTCGCCGGGGCGGGGTACGGTCGCCCCGGTTCGCGGTCGGCGTAACGACGACGCCCCGGCGCCCGAAAGGTACTCGGGCGTGCGGAATGCCGCGGCCATCGAGAAAGGTACTTGATGAGGTTTCTACGGATGGCGGCGTTCGCGGCGGCCATCGCGGGGGCGCTCACCGCGTCCGCTGGTGTGGGCAGCGTGTCGGCCGATCCGAGCGTGGTGCTCGGCGCGGCCTCGGGCATCGTCTTCGACAACAACTCCGGTTGCTCGCTGACCGCCATCGGCCATGACAACGCGGGCCGCCTGGTCGGCCTCACCGCCGGGCATTGCGCGCCGACGGGGGCGCGGGTCGGCGCCGAGCAGGCCCTCAACGCGGGTGTCATCGGCACCGTCGCGTTCTCCGACGACGGCGACTACCTGGATTTCGCTGTCCTGCAGCTGGATGCGTCGAAGGTACTGCCGGTCCGCACCGTCGGCCAGACCACCGTCGCAGGCATCGGCGGCCCGCCCGCCCCCGGCACCACGGTGTGCTCGGACGGGCGCACCAGCGGCCGCAGCTGTGGCGTGGTGTGGGGTGAGCTCGAAGGCACCTCGATCAACCAGTACTGCTCGCAGCCGGGCGACTCCGGCGGCCCGGTCGTCGTGGGCGATCGCCTGGTCGGCATGAACCAGGGCAGGCTCACCGGCCTCGGCCCGCTGGACTTCGACGTCCCGTGCACCGGCGGTGCCAACCCGATCCACTCGCCCGCCTACTTCCAGCCCATCGGGGTCATCCTCGAGGTGCTGAACCGGGCAGGCGGCGTCGGCGCGGGCTTCCAGCCGATCTGATCCCAGCTCGACCCCGCAGGGGCGCATCACCCACCCGGTGATGCGCCCCTGTCATCGTTCCCGGCCCGAAATCGCGTTGCCCGGCGCCGGGCGGCATGCTGGAATCGCAGTCATGGGGGAACCTGACGGCGCAGTCGGAATCAGGCGACTGGAACCCGGCGAGTGGGCGGTGTTCCGCGAGGTGCGGTTGCGCGCGCTGCGCGACGCGCCGACGGCGTTCGGCCAAACCATCGAGCAGGCGCTGGCACGGAACGCGCAGGACTGGCGGGACGTGCTGCGGGCGCGGGCACAGTTCGCGGCGACGGCCCGCACCGAGACGGTGGGCACGGTGGGGGTGACCACCGATGCCGCGAGCGCCCACCTGGTCTCGATGTGGGTGGCTCCGCGTGCCCGCGGCCAGGGTGTCTCGGATCTGCTGATCGACGCGGCATTGGGCTGGGCGGTCGAGCGTGGCTGTGTGACGGTGCGCCTGGAGCTGACCGAGGGCAATACCGCCGCCGAGAAGCTGTACCGGCGACACGGATTCGTACCGACCGGGCGGCGCGGGCCGGTCGAGCCGGGCTACCCCCGGATGGAATTCGAGATGCACCGGCTGCTCTGAATCCGGTCGGAGTGACGCGGCAGCGATGGTGCGGAGGGCGGCGGGCGCCTCACGGAAGGCGGCGCGCAGCCGACGGCGGCAGCAGCAGCGTATTGCGTTCCCGCAGTGGCACATCGAGCGTTTCGCACAGCCGCAGTACCGCACAGTAGGCTCGTCACAGCGAGAAGAGGAGACCGCGATGACCACCATCACCGCCCCACGACCAGGCCTGCTACCCACCGACCTACGCGTAGCCGGCTGGAGCGTCGCACTTTTCGGCGTCGCCTCGGCCACGACCTTCGCGGCGCTCGAGACCGTCGGCCTGGGCCGGGCCGACCGATGACCGCAGACGCCGATGCGGCCGCCGTGCGGCAGCTGCTGGCCACCCAGTCCGCCGCCTGGGCCGCCGGTGACGGCACCGCCTTCGCCGCCACCTTCACCGAGGACGCCGATTTCGTCTCCGTGATCGGCGAGTTCATCCAGGGCCGTGCGGAACTGGCGACGGTCATGCAGGAAGGCTTCGACGGCTTCATGAGCGGTACCCGGCTCTCGGATCCGGAGCGCACGACCGTGCGATTCCCGGTCGCCGACCTGGCTGTCCTCGTCACCTACGGCGTGAGCGTCCTGCGCCCGGACCCGTTGGCGCCGCGGACCCCGACGGTGCAGATCCGCACGGCCGTGCGCACCGGCGGCCGCTGGCTGTTCACCTCGTTCCAGAACACCCGCATCGCACCGCAGTAGTGCCCGTCAGCTGTTCGGCACGTGAACGCCGCCCGCCGGGGAACTGAGGCCGCGTTCGTGCATGAGCAGCAGGCCGTAGGCCGCCACCGCGTGGGGGTCGATGATC
Source organism: Nocardia sp. NPDC057663 (assembly GCF_042799895.1). Classification (NCBI taxonomy): domain Bacteria; kingdom Bacillati; phylum Actinomycetota; class Actinomycetes; order Mycobacteriales; family Nocardiaceae; genus Nocardia; species Nocardia sp. NPDC057663. The sequence goes on from NZ_JBHVHX010000021.1 coordinate 63,382, forward strand.
TCCCCGCGCAGGATCATCGCCTCGAGCTGTGCGCGGGAGAACCAGGCCATGCGCATGTCCTGCTCCTCGGGTTCGCGCTGCGGCTCGCTGGGAGTGAGGCCGGTGGCGAGGAAGCAGTGGCCGCGCTGGCTGCTCGAGGCGGGCGCCGAGGCCATGGTGCCGAGCAGCGTCATCCGGTCGGCCCGCAACCCGGTTTCCTCACGCAACTCGTTGTGCGCCAACTCGACCGGCGTCGGGGCAGTGCCCTGTGGCGGAGTGCCCGCGGGGAACTCCCAGCACCGCGTCCCCAGCGGGTACCGGTACTGCTCGACCAGATGGAAGCCCTCCCCGTCGAACGGGACGACCATCGCCCAGTCGGCCTTGTCGACCACGGCGTAGATGCCGACGGAGCCGTCGGCGCGGCGAATGGTGTCCTCCCGCAGCCGCATCCACGGATTGGTGTAGATCGTGCGCGAGCTGAGTTGTTCCATGGGATCCATGGTGCCCCACCGATCACGGGCGCAGGACGGACACCAGGAAGTCGGTCTGATCGCGCACGACCTGCTCGAACACGTCGTCGAAGTACACGTCGAAGTGGCCGACCGGGTACTGCTTGACCACCGCGTGCTTGGTGCGTTCGGCAGCCTTGCGGGTCGGGCCTGCGGGCGCGATCGAATCGTTCTCGGCGATCGCGTAGAACACCGGCACCTTCAGCGCCTTCGCCCGACGGCCGGGCCTGTCGAAGAAGGTCGAGAAGGCCACCCGCGCACCGACTTTCGGCTGGTAGGTCGCGCTCTCCTCGGCTAGCCTGCCGAACCCCTCGGGCACGTCGGGCGCACTCATCAGCGCCGCGGCGCGCTGGCGACCGGCCAGCCGGATCCGCACCGGCTTACGACGGATCGGGCCGATCAACAGGTCGACGGCCGCGATCGTGACGACCTTGGTGACGCTGATCGGCCCCTTCGCCATCGTCGAGGCCCACCCGCTGGTGAACGGCACCTGCGCGACCACCGCGGCGAGGTAGTCGTCGTCGGGCGCCACGGACAACACGTGCCCGCCGCCGAACGAGGTGCCCCACAACGCGATCCGGGTCGCGTCGAACCCGCGGATACTGCGCCCGTAGGCGATTGCGGCCTTCCAGTCCTGCCGCTGACGGGCGATGTTGAGCACCTGGCGCGGATCACCCTCGCTGGCGCCGAAATGCCGGTAGTCGAACGCCAGCACCCCCATCCCCGCCGCGACGAACCGCCGCGCATACCGATCCAACCCCATTTCGCGGGTTGCCCCCAGCCCGTGTCCCATGATCACCAGCGGGCGCGGCCGGGGCGCACCGTCGGGCAGGTAGAGCCAAGCAGCGCACTGCTGGTCACCCGAGGGGAAACTGACGTCGACACGTTCCATGGCTCGTAACCGTACCGAGTACTCTGTACGAGCGGACGAGTCGGCCGGGCGACCGCGGCGACGAGAACGGGCGCGATGGTGCCGCTGCTCGTTGCCGAGGAAAGTCCGGACTCCACAGAGCAGGGCGGTTGCTAACGGCAACCCGGGGCGACCCGCGGGACAGTGCCACAGAAAACAGACCGCCGCACGCACGTGCGGTAAGGGTGAAACGGTGCGGTAAGAGCGCACCAGCGCCCCGGGTGACCGGGGCGGCTCGGTAAACCCCGCCCGGAGCAAGGTCGAAGGTCGCACCTCGCGGTGCGGCTGCGCAGGTGTTCGAGGGCTGCTCGCCCGAGCCTGCGGGTGGACCGCTCGAGGCACCCGGCAACGGTGTGTCCAGATGGATGGTCGCCCCCCGGTGCGAACCGGGGACAGGATCCGGCTTACAGGCCGGCTCGTCCGCCTCCGACGAACGACGAGGCGGCGGTCCCGGGAGGGAACCGCCGCCTCGTCGAGCCGGGAACACCCGTCAGCACATCAGCTTGGCCATCTGGAAGATGGCCTGCGCCTCTTCGGTGGTCGCGGCCGTCGCGCCGTTCTTGGAGCTCTTCACGATCGCGGCGACGACGTCGGACTCCGGCTTGCCCGCCTTGATCTCACCGCAGGTCTGGGTCAGCACACCGCTCACCGCGGCGTCGTCGCGGCCCTCGGCCAGCTTCGGGAACGCGTTGCGGTAGCTCACCACGAACATGCCCGCCTTACCCGAGTCGACCTGCGCGGTCGGGGCGGCGGACGAGGAGGAGCCGGCAGTGGACGAGGAGTCGTCGCTGCAACCGGCCAGAAGCAGGGCGAAGACGGTGGCGCTGGCCGCGATGGCGGCGGAAGTTCTACTCACGCAGCGGGATGCTAGCGCCCCAGAAAACAAGTCGCCTGCCGTGTGGTTAACGGGAGGAAACACCGCTGCGGCGAATATGCGCGGGAACTCGCCGGGAACGTGAGCGAGGTCATAGAGTGATCGCCGTCGGCAGGGCCCGAGCCACAGGTTGCGGGCCCATCACACTCTCATCGCGGAAGCAGGTCACATTTACATGCGGGTAGTTCGTTCCATTGTCGCCGGTGCACTGATCGCCGGAGCCGCTGCGGTTCTCACCTCGCTGGGTGCCGGATCGGCGAGCGCGGTCGCGGTGACCCCGCTGTCGGGTGGGGTCCAGGTCGACCTCAGCCCGGCCGATACCGCCTGGGTCCACCAGACCCGGTTCGGCCTGACCGTCGCCGGTCTGCCGCACCCCTCGGCGGCCTCGTTCGGCCAGGCGCTCGACGCGGCGGCCGCCGTGTCGTCGTCGGTTCCCAACGGCCGGGTCACCTTCACCGTGTTCGGCCCGTTCGATCAGCTCAACGGCACCATGCTGGCACTGCAGTAGTCAGTCGCTAACCTGCCAGGATGGAACTCCATCAGCGGATCGTCTCGGCGCCGGTCGACTTCGGCGCCATCCGTTCCGAATTCGGGCTGGCCTCGGACTATCCGGCCGAGGCCGTCTCGGAGGCCCGCGGCGCGGTCGACGCGTTCGCGGGTACCAGGGTCGACCGAACCGACATCGAGTTCGTCACCATCGACCCGCCCAGCGCCATGGATCTGGACCAGGCGCTGCACATCGAACGCACCCCCACCGGCTTCACCCTGCATTACGCGATCGCCGACCTCGGCGCCGTGATCGTGCCGGGCGGTGCGCTCGCCCGCGAATCCGAAGCGCGCGGCCAGACCTTCTACCTGCCCGACGGCAACGTCCCCCTGCACCCGACGGTGCTGTCCGAGGGCACGGCCAGCCTGCTCCCCGGTGCCGACCGGCCCGCCGCGCTGTGGACCATCGAACTGGACGGCAACGCCGTCCCGCAGAGCTACTCGGTGACGCGCGCGCTGGTGCGCTCCCGGGAGCGGTTCGACTACGCGCACGTGCAGGCCGCCGCCGACGCCGGGACGCTGCATCCGTCCCTGCTCGCGCTGCCCGAGTTCGGGCGGCTGCGGATCGAGGCGGGGCTCGATCAGGGTGCGATCTCGCTGCGGCTGCCCGCCCAGGACGTGGTGCGCCACGGTGACAACTGGCGGCTGGAACTGGAGCCGCGGACCGCCGCCGACGACTGGAACGAGCAGGTCTCGTTGCTCACCGGCATGTGCGCGGCGCGGATCATGCTGGAGCACAACGGCACCCGGATCGGACTGCTGCGCACCATGCCGCCGCCTGCCGAGAGCGCGATCGCGTCGATGCGGCGCACCGCGACGGCCCTCGGCGTCTCGTGGCCCGCCGGCATGCCCGTCGGACGGATGCTGGCCGGCCTCGACGCGAACACCCCCGCCGCCCTGGTCCTCATGTCGGAGGCGACGAGCCTGCTGCGCGGCGCCAGCTACACGATGCTCGGCGACCTCGACCAGCCGACCGAGGACCAGCTGACCCACAGCGCGATCGGCGCCCCCTACGCCCACGTCACCGCCCCGCTGCGCCGCCTCGCCGACCGATTCACCACCGAGATCTGCCTGGCGCACTGCGCGGGCACCGAGATACCCCGGTGGGTGGCCGACGGCCTCGGCCCCGCCGCGGAAACCCTGCGCCGCACCGACTCCGTCGCCGGCAAGGTCGACCGAGCCTGCGTCGACCTGACCGAAGCCACCGTGCTGGCACCCCGCGTGGGCACCGAGTTCTCGGCCCTGGTCCTGCGCGAGGCCAACGGCACCCGGGGCGCCGAGATCTTTGTCGCCGAACCTCCCATTCTGGCTCGCTGCGAGGGCAAACCCCCGGAAGGCGAGCGGGTCTCCGTCCGCCTCACCGTCGCCGACATCGCGACCAGAACGATCGGCTTCGACTACAACGGACGAGCGACGGGCTGATCAGCGGGCCGCTGCTCCGCTATGGCTGGTCTCTCTTCGACCGTGCTGTCCGTGCGTCGCAGGACAGCCCGAGCGAAGCCACGGCGAAAGCCCCTGGGGGCCAGGGCTAATCGGGGACCGAGACGAAAGCGGCGGCGGCGGGGTAACTGGCCAGCGCTCGGCCCGCGGCGGCTTCCTCGGAGTCGGCGAGGAGTTCGTAGAGGGTGGCATTGGGGCCAGGGGTGGTAGCCGCAGCGAGGATGGCTTCGCGGGATTCGACGGCGTCGCGGTGGTCGCCGAGGACGGTTTGGAGGCGTTTGGCGCGTTTGCCGAGGTCGGTGGCGTTGTCGCCCAGGACCTCGCCTGCCGCTTCACAGGAATAGCGTAAGCGCTTGGCGCCCTTGCGGATATCGTGCAGGATTTCCACGCGGTCGTCGGGGGTGGCGGTGGGTTCGGCGAAGACCATCTTGCGGAGGCGCCTGCGGTCGCGGCGCACGACGTGGTCGAACACGGTCGCCGAGTCTTCCTTGGCGAGCGCCTTGACCAGCGGGGGATCGGTGCGCCAGGTGGTCAGGACCTCGGACAGTCTGCGGTAGCGGGAGCCGTCGAGTTCGGTCAGCACCTCGGCGTGGGCGTCGGTGTAGGCGGTGTTGGAGGCGCCGACCAGCGCCTCGGTGACCTCGGCGGGGACCTTGTCGTAGTTCGCCAGCAGGTCCGAGAAGCGCTCGGCGCGGACCTCGGCGTCGCGGGCGACGCCGAGTAGATCGGCCAGCCACTTCAGCTCGGACCCCGTCTCGGCGGCGGCCTCGGCATCGAACAGGTCGCGGTAGGAGCGGAGGACACTGCGCAGCCTGCGGGTGGCCACCCGCATCTGGTGGACCGAGTCGTCGGCGTCGGCGCGCACGTCGGGCTCGGCGGCCAGCAGCCGGTCGATGTCCTCGCGCAGTGCCGCGACGACGGCTTTTCCGGCCTTGGGCGCCATGATTCAGCCTCGTTTCCCGAATGCGTCGGTCGCCTCGACCAGGTGGTGCGTGATGCCGGGCTCGTGGGCGGTGTGCCCCGCGTCCTCGACGATGTGCAGGGTCGACGACGGCCACGCGTTGTGCAGATCCCACGCGCTCACCGCGGGGCACACGATGTCGTGGCGGCCCTGCACGATCACGCCGGGGATGTGGGCGATCCGATCGAGGTCACGCAGCAACTGTCCCTCGTCGAGGAATCCGCCGTGCCGGAAATAGTGGTTTTCGATCCGGGCGAAGGCCAGCGCGAAGCGCGCCTCGCCGGTCTCGGCGACCCGATCCGGTTGCGGCAGTAGCGAACTCGTCGCGCCTTCCCACGTCGACCACGCCACGGCGGCATCCAGGGCCACCTGCGGATCGGGGGAGTGCAGCAGCCGGTGATACACCTCGACCAGGTCGTCGGCGCGCTCCTCGGCGGGCACCGGGGCCAGGAATTTCGACCATTCGGCCGGGTACACGTTGCCCGCGGCGCCGTTGTAGTACCAGTCGATCTCCTTGCGCCGCAACAGGAAGATCCCGCGCAGCACCAGCTCGGTCACCCGCTCGGGATGGGCCTGGGCGTAGGCGAGGCCGAGGGTGGATCCCCACGAGCCGCCGAACACCTGCCAGCGTTCGATACCGAGGTGCGCGCGCAGCAGCTCCATGTCGGCGATCAGGTGCGGCGTGGTGTTGACGTCCAGGCTCGCGCCGTCGGCGATGTGGGGCACCGACTGCCCGCAGCCGCGCTGATCGAACAGCACGATCCGGTACACCGCGGGATCGAAGAACCGCCGCTGCAGCGGACCGGTGCCACCGCCGGGCCCGCCGTGCACGAACACCACCGGCTTGCCGTCGGGATTGCCGCTGACCTCCCAGTACACCGACTGGCCGTCGCCGACCTCGAGCAGGCCGTGCTCGAACGGCTCGATCTGCGGGTACAGCTCGCGCATCAGAATGCCCATCCCGCAGCGAGATCCGGCATGTCGAGCGCGGTCGTCGCCCCGGTGCGCGCAGGGAGCACGGGACGGACCTTCCAGCGGCGATGCGGCATCGATACCTCTACTCGTGTCGACTATGTCGCAATCGAGTCTGCCACCGTTGACAACTCTCCGCCGAACCCCGAGGCGGCCGCGAACCGCATCAGCCGGCCCCGCACGCCCCGACCTCGAGGAGGGGCAGGCCGCGCAGCGGCCGTCGCGGCCGTCCCGCCGGTCAGGTGCCGTTGCGTAGGCGACGAAGGAGCAAGCAACGGTGCCTGACCGGCGGGACACAAGGGGCCGCGACCTCGAGCGCGCCAGTGCTCCAGAAACTCAGAAGCTGTGCTCGGGGCCGGGGAAGGTACCCCGGCGGACCTCGTCGGCGTATGCGGCTGCGGCCGAACGCAGCTCGTCGCCGACATTGCCGAAGCGCTTGACGAACTTGGCGGTCTTGCCGCTGGTGTAGCCGGCCATGTCCTGCCAGACCAGCACCTGCGCGTCGCAGTCGGCGCCCGCGCCGATGCCGACGGTCGGGATGGTCAGCTTGTGGGTGACCTGGCCCGCCAGCTCGGCAGGCACCATCTCCATGACGACGGAGAACGCGCCCGCTTCCTGCACGGCGATCGCATCGGCGACGAGCTGCTCGGCGCCGTCGCCGCGGCCCTGCACCCGGAATCCGCCGAGGGTGTTGACGCTCTGCGGGGTGAAGCCGATGTGTGCCATCACCGGAATACCCGCCGCGGTGATCAGCGCGATCTGCTCGGCGACCCGTTCGCCGCCCTCGAGCTTGACCGCGTGCGCGCCGCCCTCCTTCATGAAACGGGTGGCGGTCGCCAGCGCCTGCTGCGGCGAGGACTCGTAGGTGCCGAACGGCAAGTCGGCGACGACCAGCGCGTGCGGCGCGCCACGGACGACACCGCGCACCAGCGGGATCAGTTCGTCGATGGTGATCGGCACGGTGGTGTCGTAGCCGTACACCACGTTGGCGGCGGAATCACCGACGAGCAGGACCGGAATGCCCGCTTCCTCGAAAAGGCGCGCGGAGGAGTAGTCGTAGGCCGTCAGCATCGACCAGCGCTCGCCGTCGGCCTTCATCTGCTGCAGATGCTGGACGCGGGTCTTGCGGCGGGGCTTGGCTTCGGCGGGAGCGGCACCGTAGGCAGGGGTCTGCTCATCGGATACGGACATCATCGTCCCTTTCGTCTGGTTCCTCGAGGCCCGTACCGGGTCCCCGGGTTTTTCTGACGAATCCAGTGTGCCACCTCGGGTCGAGCCGGTTTAAGGGCCGATGCCGGTGTGATCGGTCACAGCGGTGGTTCGGCTACCGTGAGGGTGAGCCCATTCGGGCGCATCGGGTTGTGCGCCGTGCGGCGCGGAAAGGTGGGCCCACCGTGCAGCGTGGCAGGCTTGTCGTGCTCGTCGGCGCTCTGTGCGCGCTGATCGTCTCGGGGTGCACCAGCGCCGAGACCAGCGCGCCCCGCGCCGAGCTGCCGCCCCCGCCCGAAGGCCTGGCGAAGTTCTACGAGCAGCCCCTGGACTGGGGTTCGTGCGAGGGCTTCGGCAGCCCCGAGGATCGGCTGCCGCCCAAGACCGAATGCGCGCGGATCACCGTGCCCGTCGACTACGCCCGCCCGGACGGTCCGACCGCCCAGATCGCGATGTCGCGGATTCCGGCCACCGGCGACAAGATCGGCTCGCTGCTGATGAATCCGGGCGGTCCCGGCGTCTCCGGGCTGTCGATGGTCACGGTCGGCAACCGCACCGAACTGTCCGACAGGTTCGATCGGGTCGGTTTCGATCCGCGCGGTGTCGGTTCGTCGCTGCCCGCGATCGTCTGCCTGACCCCGCAGCAGGCCGACGCCGAACGCGCGGAGCCGCCGACCGACAACACCCCGGCGGGCATCGCCGAGGCCGAGGCCGACAACCGGGAATACGCCGACCGCTGTGCCCAGCGCAGCGGCACCGAGCTGCTCACCCATGTCGGCACCCGCGAGGTCATCCAGGACATGGACGTGATGCGCGCGGTGCTCGGCGATCCGAAGCTGAGCTACCTCGGCTACTCCTACGGCACCCGGCTCGGCTCGGCCTACGCCGAGAAGTACCCGCAGAACGTGCGCGCCCTCGTGCTCGACGGCGCGGTGGACTCCGCCCAGGACCCGGTGCAGGAATCGCTGCGCCAGGCCGCCGGCTTCCAGGGCGTGTTCAACGCCTACGCCGCCGACTGCGCGCAGCACGTCGACTGCCCCCTCGGTACCGATCCGGCACAGTCGGTGGCCCGGTTCCGCGCACTGGTCGCCCCGCTGGAGACCACGCCCGCCGCGACCACCGACCCGCGCGGGCTCAGCTACGGCGACGGGATCACCGGCGTCCAGCAGGCCCTCTACTCCGACGACCTGTGGAATATCCTCACCCAGGGCCTGACCGAACTGCGCGACGGGCGCGGCGACACCCTGCTCCAGCTGGCCGACATGTACGACGGCCGCCGCGAGGACGGCACCTACGCCAACATCCAGGACGCCTTCAACGCCATCCGCTGCGTCGACGACCCCCGGATCACCGATCCCGCGGTCACCGCCCGCCAGGACACCGAGTACCGCAAGGCCGCGCCCTTCCTCGACGACGGCAAGGGCACCGGCGCCGCCCCGCTCGAACTGTGCGCCGCGTGGCCGGTGCCCAACACCAGCACGCCCCACCTGGTGTCGGCGCCGGGCCTGCCCACCACGATCGTCGTCTCCACCACCGACGACCCGGCGACGCCGTACCAGGCCGGTGTCGACCTGGCCGCGCAGCTGGGCGCCGACCTGATCACCTTCCGCGGTAATCGGCACACGGCTGCCCTGGTGGTGGGCGACCGCTGCCTCGACGACGCGGTGATCGATTACCTGGTCGACCTCGCCGCGCCCGGCCCCGGACTCACCTGCTGAGTCGGTACCGCAGCGCACGTCGCCCCGTCAGGAGGGGTGAGATGTGCGAAGGATGTGACGAGATCGCAAACGCGAGCGTGTATGTAACACGGATTTAACGCCAGGTGCTTACGCTCGCCGGTATGGATCGCCAGAAGGAATTCGTGCTGCGGACGCTCGAAGAGCGGGACATCCGCTTCGTCCGTCTCTGGTTCACCGACGTGCTGGGCTACCTGAAGTCCGTCGCCATCGCACCCGCCGAGCTCGAGGGCGCTTTCGAAGAGGGCATCGGCTTCGACGGTTCGGCCATCGAAGGCTTCGCGCGCGTGTCCGAGGCGGACATGGTCGCGCGGCCCGATCCGTCGACCTTCCAGGTGCTGCCCTGGGCCACGTCCAAGGGCCACCAGCACTCCGCCCGCATGTTCTGCGACATCACCATGCCCGACGGCTCGCCGTCCTGGGCCGACCCGCGCCATGTGCTGCGGCGTCAGCTCAACAAGGCCGCCGACGTGGGCTTCAGCTGCTACGTGCACCCCGAGATCGAGTTCTTCCTGCTGGAGAACGGCCTGAAGAACGGCGTGCCGGTGCCCGCCGACAACGGCGGCTTCTTCGATCAGGCCGTGCACGACTCGGCCCCGAACTTCCGCCGCCACGCCATCGACGCGCTCGAGTCGATGGGCATCTCGGTGGAGTTCAGCCACCACGAGGGCGCCCCCGGCCAGCAGGAGATCGACCTGCGCTACGCCGACGCGCTGTCGATGGCCGACAACGTGATGACCTTCCGCTACCTCATCAAGGAGGTCGCGATCGACGAGGGCGTGCGCGCCACGTTCATGCCCAAGCCGTTCGCCCAGTACCCCGGCTCGGCCATGCACACCCACATGAGCCTGTTCGAGGGCGAGTCCAACGCCTTCGCCGACGCCGACGACCCGGAGAATCTGTCCTCGACGGCGCGCTCGTTCATCGCGGGCATCCTCGAGCACGCCCCCGAGATCAGCGCCATCAGCAACCAGTGGGTGAACTCCTACAAGCGCCTCATCCACGGCGGCGAGGCGCCGACGGCGGCCTCCTGGGGCCGGTCCAACCGTTCCGCGCTGGTGCGTGTGCCGATGTACACGCCGAACAAGTCCTCGTCGCGGCGCGTCGAGATCCGCAGCCCTGATTCGGCCTGCAACCCGTACCTGACCTTCGCGGTGCTGCTCGCGGCCGGTCTGCGCGGTATCGAGAAGGGCTACACGCTGCCGCCCGAGGCCGAGGACGACGTGTGGGCGCTGACCGACGCCGAGCGTCGCGCCATGGGCTTCCGTTCGCTGCCCGGCACGCTCGACGAGGCGCTGCAGGCGATGGAGCGTTCGGAGCTGGTCGCCGAGACGCTCGGTGAGCACGTCTTCGACTTCTTCCTGCGCAACAAGCGCCGGGAATGGGCCGATTACCGCAGCCAGGTGACGCCGTGGGAGCTCGAGGAATACCTCAGCCTGTGACACACGTCCGGCGCGCCGGGCGTGACGCAGTCGATGCCAGGACCCTGTACTTTTAGGACATGGTTCGGCCACCGACTGCCCGCTCCGCTGTTCCCGGCGTCGGCCGGCTCGGCTTGCTCGAGCCCACCGCGGCGGATTCCCTGCACCAGCTCGGCTGGGACAACGTCGACGGCGTGCCCGTGCTCTGGGCGTTGTCGCGTTCCCCCGATGCCGATCTGGCGCTGTCGACCCTCGTGCGGCTGCGGGATTCGCTCGGAAACGACTGGGCCGAACTGGATTCGGCGATCCGCTCCGACACCACACTGCGCGGCAAACTGTTCGGGCTGCTCGGCTCGTCGACGGCGTTCGGCGATCATCTCGTCGCGGCGCCCGCCGCGTGGAAGATCCTGCGCGAGAACCGGATTCCCGAACGCGACGACCTGATCGCCGACCTGCTCGACGTGGTCGAGGCGAAACCCGAGACCGGGCCCAATGCCGGGCCGATGCTGTTCCGGGCCGGGATCGCCGGTCCGGAGGCGATCGCGTTGCTGCGCAGCCGGTATCGCGATCAGCTGATGCTGCTGGCGGCGTTCGATCTGGCCTCTACCGTCGAGAACGAGCCGGTGCCGCCGTATCAGGTGGTCGGCAGGCACCTGTCGGATCTGGCCGACGCCGCGCTCACCGCGGCGCTGTCGGTCGCCGTCGCGCGGGTGTGCAAGAACGGCCCGGTGCCGGTGCGCCTGGCGGTGATCGCGATGGGCAAATGCGGTGCGCGCGAACTGAACTACGTCAGCGATGTCGACGTGGTGTTCGTCGCCGAACCGGCCGACGCCACCGCGACCCGGCTGGCCGCGGAGCTGATGAGCGTCGCCAGCTCGGCCTTCTTCGAGGTCGACGCGGCGCTGCGTCCCGAGGGCAAGGCGGGCGCGCTGGTGCGCACGCTCGACTCCCACCTCGCCTACTACAAGCGCTGGGCCCGCACGTGGGAGTTCCAGGCGCTGCTGAAGAACCGGCCGATGACCGGCGATCTGGAACTCGGGCAGCAGTACCGCGACGCGCTGATGCCGATGGTGTGGACCGCGTCGGAACGTCCCGACTTCGTCGCCGACGTGCAGGCGATGCGCCGCCGGGTGGAAGACCTGGTCCCGGCCGACCTGCGCGAGCGCGAACTCAAACTCGGCGCGGGCAGCCTGCGCGATGTCGAATTCGCCGTGCAGCTCCTGCAATTGGTGCACGGGCGGGTCGACGACTCGCTGCACGCCACCAACACCGTCGAGGCGCTCACCGCGCTGGCGGCGGGCGGTTACGTCGGTCGTGACGACGCGGCAAACCTCAACTCCTCCTACGAATTCCTGCGACTGCTCGAACACCGGCTGCAGTTGCAGCGGCTCAAGCGCACCCACACCCTGCCCGCCGCCGACGACGAGGAGGGCATGCGCTGGCTGGCCCGCGCCGCCCACATCCGCCCGGACGGCCGCCAGGACGCGGTCGGCGTGCTCGAGACCGACATCCGCCGCAATTCCCTGCGGGTGCGGCGCCTGCACGCCAAGCTGTTCTACCGCCCGCTGCTCGAGTCGGTCGCCCGGCTCGACTCCGACGCGCTGCGCCTGAGCCCCGACGCCGCCGTCCGTCAGCTCGCCGCCCTCGGCTACGGCGCCCCCGCGAACGCGCTCGGGCACCTCAAGGCCCTCACCGGCGGTGTCTCGCGCAAGGGCCGTATTCAGGCACTCCTGCTGCCGACCCTGCTCGAATGGCTCGGTGACACACCGAATCCCGACGCGGGCCTGCTCGCCTACCGCCGGGTCTCCGAAGGGCTCGACGACCAGATCTGGTTCCTGCGCGAACTGCGCGACGAAGGGGCCATCGCCCAGCGCCTGATGATCGTGCTCGGCTCTTCGGAGTACCTGCCCGACCTGCTGATCAACGCCCCCGAGACGATTCGCATGTACGCCGACGGACCGGTCGGCCCGCAGCTGATCGTCCCCCAACCGGAGGACGTGGCCCGCGGTATCCAGACCGCCGCCGCCCGCTACGACGACCCGAATCGCGCTGTCGCGGCGGCGCGTTCGCTGCGCAGGCACGAGCTGGCCCGCGTCGCCTCGGCCGATCTGCTCGGCATGCTCGACGTGCCGCAGGTGTGCGCCGCGCTGTCCTCGGTGTGGGTGGCGGTGCTCGAGGCCTCGCTCAGCGCGGTCATCCGGGCGTCGGAAGCCGAACGGGGCGGACCCGCGCCTGCCGACCTCGCGGTGATCGGCATGGGCAGGCTCGGCGGCATGGAGCTCGGCTACGGCTCCGACGCCGACGTGCTGTTCGTCTGCGACCCACGACCCGGCGAGGACGAGACCACCGCCGTGAAATGGGCCGTCGGCATCGCCGAGAAGGTGCAGCGGCTGCTCGGTGCGCCGAGCACCGATCCGCCGCTGCAGGTCGACGCCGGATTGCGGCCCGAGGGCCGCAACGGCGCCCTCGTCCGTACCCTGGCGGCCTATCAGGCCTACTACGACCAATGGGCCCAGCCGTGGGAGGTGCAGGCGCTGCTGCGCGCGCACCAGGTGGCGGGCGACCAGGACCTGGGTGTGCGATTCCTGCACGTCATCGACCCGATCCGGTACCCGGCGGGCGGTGTGTCGGCCGATGCGGTCCGCGAGATCCGCCGCATCAAGGCCCGCGTCGACGCCGAGCGTCTGCCGCGCGGCGCCAACCCCGCCACGCACACCAAACTGGGTCGCGGCGGCCTCGCCGACATCGAATGGACCGTGCAGCTGCTGCAGCTGCGCCACGCCCACGAGGTGCCCGCCCTGCACAACACCTCGACCCTGCAATCGCTCGACGTCATCGAGGCCGAGGGCATCCTCGAGCCCGAAGACGTCGCGCTGCTGCGCGAATCGTGGATCACCGCCACCGCTGCCCGCAATGCCCTCGTCCTGGTCAAGGGCAAGGCCACCGACCAGCTGCCCGGTCCGGGCCGGCTGCTGTCGGCGGTCGCGCGCGTCGCGGGCTGGCCCACCGACGACGGCAGCGAGTTCCTCGACAACTACATGCGCATCACCCGTCGCGCCAAAGCGGTGGTCGAGCGGGCCTTCGGGGGATGAGACTGTGTCCGAGTCAAGGACATGAGAAAGGCCCCGCACCAGTGGTGCGGGGCCTTTCTCGTTCACGCCGGAATCAGATGGCGCGGACGTCCTGAGCCTGCGGGCCCTTCTGGCCCTGGCCGACCTCGAACTCCACCCGCTGACCCTCTTCGAGGGACTTGAAGCCCGAGCCGCCGATGGCGGAGTAATGAACGAAGACGTCGGGGCCGCCTCCGTCTTGGGCGATGAAGCCGAAGCCCTTCTCGCCGTTGAACCACTTAACAGTGCCTTGAGTCATGGTGTTTAAAAGTCTTTTCCGTAGATGAGCCATGGCGATCTCTGTGATCAGCCCAGTCTCAGCAACCTAGTATGCCATACTCATCGACAAACTGCGCGCACGGACTGATCACACCGTGATCTGGGCGGAGTCTGCCGCGACACGCGGCGTGTCGGCGCTGGGGGATCGCGAGCGCGAGCGCCGAGGTCACAGATCGGCGCGCGATATGCCAATCTGGGCGACATGGGTGAGAGCAACGATGAGCGCGGGGGACACGTCGACCTGGCATTGCGGGTGCTCGACGCGCATGTCGCGTTCACCAAGGACCAGCTGCTGCAGCCCGCGGGTTTCCTCGAGCTCGTCGTCGACGAGGTGGACGGCCTGCTCGCCGAGGCGCAGGAACTGACACTGGCCGAGGCCGTCACGCGCGAGCAGATCAAGGAGGTCGCGCACAAGTACGCGGTGCAGATCCCGGTCGAGGGCGCGATCCCCGAACTCGTCGGCGAGATCGCCGCCCGGCTGTACAACCACCGCGCCCAGGACGAGATCCCGGTCGGCGACGTCGTGGACAACCGGCGCTTCGACGAGCTGGTCTCGGCCGTGGCCGACATGGAGGTCTCGCACCGGCTGGTGCGGCTGGTGCTCAACAGCCCGGTCACCGTCGACGCCTGCGTCGAAGCCGTGCAGCGCGCGGTCGTCACCGCGGTCGACGAGGGCAGGCACGCCGACGGCGGCGGGCTGGCGCAGTCGCTGCGCGGCGCGCTCGCCCGGCTGGCCGAGCCCGCGCTCCCGGTGATCGAGAACGGTGTCGGCCGCCTCACCCGCACCGGCGCGCGATTCGTGTTGCGCGGCAACCGCAACGACGCCGACGACGTCCTGCTGGACGCGGCCCGCGAGACCTGGCGCAAACACACCGGCGACGCGGTCGGCTCCTTCCGCGACCTGGTCTCGGCCAACGATGTGGAAGACGCCGTCGTCCTCACCTTCGAGTTCTGGCGTACCTTCCGCGACACCGACTACTTCCACGCGCTGCTGGACGAGGGCATCGATCACGTCTTCGACAAGTACGGTGACACCCCGCTGGCCGAGCTGCTCGCCGAGCTCGGCATCGGGCGCGCGGACATGATCGAGGAGGCGCTGCGTTTCGGCCCCTCGGTACTCGGAAAGCTCGACGAGCGTGGCTATCTCGACACCGTGATCCGGCGCAGGCTGGCACCGTTCTACGCCTCGGACGCGTTCCGTGCCGCGGTGGCCGATACGCGCTAACGCGAGGCATCCACCCGCGAGTCCTGTTCGGCCGCTGGCGCGTCGGTGTTTGTCGGTACGATCCGTGCAACGATGGAGCGCCTGCGCTACCGGATCGCGATCGAAAGGCCGCCGTGACACGTCTGTCCTCCCTGCTCGACCAGATCGATTCCGGTGCGGTGCTGCTGCCCGAATTCCAGCGCGGTTACGTGTGGAACAGGGACCAGGTGCGCGGGCTCATGCGGTCGCTGTATCTCGGGTATCCGGTCGGCGGACTCCTGGTGTGGGAAACCGGCTCCGAGGACATCGCCGTGCGTGGCGGGGCAGGCGGGTCGGGACTGCGGCAGCTGCTGCTCGACGGTCAGCAGCGGATCACCACGCTCTACGGCATCCTGCGTGGCCGTGCGCCGTCGTTCTTCGAGGGCGACGCCGTCGCGTTCACCGGACTCCATTTCGACGTCGACCGTGAGGTTTTCGAGTTCCAGATCCCCGGCCGCGACACCGCGCCGACCTGGATCGATGTCACCGAGCTGTTCGCGCAGGGCCCGGTGCACTACCTGCCCCGGTTCACCGACGTCCCGCAGGAAACCCTCGCGGCCTATCTCGACCGGTTGAACAAGCTGCGCGAGATCACCCACCGCGAGTTCAATGTCGAGACCATCACCGGCTCCGATCGCACCGTCGACGAGGTGGTCGACATCTTCAACCGGGTCAACTCCGGCGGCACCAAACTGTCCAAGGGCGACCTGGCGCTCGCGACGCTGTGCGCGCAGTGGCCGCAGGCCCGCGGCAACCTGCGCGACCACCTGATCCGCTGGGACAAGGACGGCTACACCTTCACCCTGGACTGGTTGCTGCGCAACGTGATCGCCATCGGCAACGGGCGCGCGCACTTCGACGCGCTCGGCGATCTGTCGCCCGCGGAGTTCGAGCAGGCGCTGGCCACGACGGCGATCCAGGTCGACACCTTCCTCGACACCGTGGCAGGCCGCCTCGGCCTCGACCACGATCGAGTCCTCATGGGGCGCTACGCGATTCCCGTGGTGACCAGGCTGCTGTTCCTCAACGGCGGCCGCTTCGACGACGACCTGCACCGCGACCGGGTCCTGTACTGGTACATCCATTCCGCCCTGTGGGGCCGGTTCAGCGGCTCCACGGAGACGTTCCTGCAGCAGGACTACGACACCCTCGAACGCGGCGGCATCAACGGACTCATCGCCTCGCTGGAGCGGCTGCGCGGCGGCTCACTCGACCTGTGCGCCGACGATTTCGCCGGCGCCACCCGGGGTTCGCGGTTCTATCCGCTGCTGTATCTGCTGACCCGCGTAGACGGTTCGCGCGATCTGGGCACCGGATCCGAGCTCGGCATCGAGCAGTTCGGCGAGCGCTCGCCGGTGCAGGTGCACTACCTGTTCCCGAAAACCACGCTGCGCGATGCCGGATACGAGCGCAACGAGATCAACGCGATCGCCAACTTCTGCTTCCTCAGCCCCGACTCGGAAGCCGAACTCGGTGAGCGTGAGCCCGCCGACTACCTCGCCGAGGTGGAGCGGCGGCATCCGGGAGTGCTCGCCTCGCAATGGATTCCGACCGATCCGGCACTGTGGCGGGTCGAGAACTATCGCGAATTCCTCCGCGCCCGCCGCAAGTTGCTCTCCGCGGCCGCCGATGCCTTCCTCGAACAGTTGCGCACCGGCACGCTGCACCGGCCGACGCTGCTGACCGTCGGCGTCGCCGGGGTGACCATCGGCGATCCGGCGGTGGACCAGGTGAACGCGCTCGTCGACGACCTCATCGCCGACGGTTTCGGTTTCCCGCTGCTCGACAGCGAGGTCTCCGACCCGGTGACCGGCCGCGAACTCGCTGTCGCCGAAGCCTTCTGGCCCGAGGGCCTGCAGCCCGGCGTCGGCATGCCGGTGGTGCTGGTGTTCGAGCCCGCCAATGCCGACCTGACCCGCCTCGCCCAGCTCGGCTACGCGGTGTTCACCTCCGTCGACGCCCTGCGCGGCTACGTCGACAACCTGCGCGTCGAGGTCTCCGGCGACACCGGCCTCTACGGCCCCGCCGCCGACGTCGCCGCACTGGCCGACCGCCTGCCCGCCACCTGGGTCGGCAACTCCGAGCAGGTCTGGTTCCGCTTCGCCTGGAACCAGCTCGAGCGCGACCGGGCCGAGGGCACCGACGTGGTACTGGAGCCCGAACAGGTCGCCCTGCGCTACATCGCCCTGTGGGCGCTGACCCGGACCTTCTACATCCACGCCTTCGACCAGGGCAACCCGGGGGAGTGGCGCTACTACCTCGGCGACGCCATCGGCCCCGCCCCGCTGGTCCCCCGCGAGTGGCTGGCCCGGCGCGCCGTCGAATCCGGCGCACTGGCCCCCGGCGCCGCCCCCGGCGACGAGGACATCGCGATCGCCCTCGTCCACGGCGTCATCGATGTGGTCGACGAGGTCGCCACCGCCCTGGCCCACCTCCTCGGCGGCCCCGGCCTGTTCGCCTCCCTCTGGGCCTCGGCAGGCGCCGCCGAACACTACGGCTACCCCCTGTCCACCGACCAGATCAACGACCTCATCAACCAGGTCGTCAACGACCCCGCCTCCCGAAAGATCCAGGCCTACAACTGGATCGAAGCAGGCCTGCCGCTCTAGCGCTGACCAGGTCGATGTGTGGTTCGTTGATCATCCGCGCACCAGCTGGTCTGGATTCGCGTATCGTTCGACCAGGAGCTATTGGGCGACCACTGATTAGCCGACAGTTTCGGGGGGAACGGTGTCTGGTCTGGATGAGCGCGTACGCCTTGCTGTGCACTGGCTGGAGCAGAATCAGAAGTCGGATGGGCACGGGGGTGCCGGTTGGGGGTGGGTCGATGACGTGCCGCCGAATCCTCAGAACACCGCGGAAGTAGTGTGTGCCTTCGCAGCTGTCGATCGCCCGATTCCCAGGGCCGACGAGGTCGCTGTATTGCTTCGTCGCCGCAGTGTGCAACACGGCTCGGGTCCGTGGGAGTTCGACGCTCCCATCGATATCGCGTGGAGGTTGCGGGCGTTGCTGATCATGGGCGTGACGCCGGATGATGTGGATGTCGGCCTGTGCGTGGCCCAATTGTGCGGCGCCCAGGACACGGATTCTGGCGGATGTCGGCGGGCGTCGGCCCGGTCTCGATCACTGCGACCGCGGCGGCCATGCAAGCGTTGGCGGGCGTCGCCACGGTCAGCGAAGAAGTCGCCGATAGTGTGCTCCGCGGTGTGTCGTTCCTTGCCGTATCGCTACTGAACGAAGATGTTCGGGCCGAGCCCATGTACGCGATGGCGTCGATCTCCTCGGTTCTGACGCGGCCAGAGTTTGTGTCGGTAGGCGGCAAACGAACCAAACGAGCTCTGGAACAGGCCGTCGATCGGATGATGATCGGGCTGGAGCGTGATGAGGATCGCGTGGAGGAGGAACCGTTTCGCCGTGGCGCGATGGCGGATACCTGGCGGCATCTCAGCCTGCACCTCGCTGTCGGAGCGGTGGCGAGCGCTCAGCCGACGGCGGTGTTCGACCCAGCCATGCGCCGCTCACTCACCGAACTGCTCGATCTCCAAGAGATGACGCCGATGCATACCCGGCGCGGCGGATTTCGTACGTCGCCAGAAGGATTTGTCACGTCCTACGCGACGACGTTGGCGGTGGAGGCGATGGCCCGGGTTCGACAAGCGCTCGGGGGTGCTGTCAACCCGGGCAGGGTCTTCGAGATCGTCTGTCGCACAGACGGTGCCCACCACAGTGATGCGCGTAGCGTCATCGGTATTCGCCGTCGCAGGGTCGTGCTCAACAGTCATGCCGGTGCGGCCTTCTTCGCAGTGTGCGCCGCGGCTGGACTGAGTATCGCCTTGCTTGCGGTGGGGATGGCCGACAGCCTGCCGAAGGCGGGGAGCTGCGCGCTGGTCGTCTGGGGAACTCTCGTGGTGGCGATCGGTGCACTGGTCGCCCTGATCACGCGGTTCCCTGCGGTGTCGAGAACTCGTGTCGCTGCACCCGTTTTCGCGGGATTCACCGCAGTTGTGCTGCCGGTGATCACCTTCCTGCTGTCGTAAGTTGGCACCGTGAGTTCGGTGATGCTGCTCCTCGCGGCGACCTGCATGTGGGGAATGTCCAGCGCGTCGATGTCGCTCATCGAGGGCGCCCCCACTGCGGTTCCGCTGGCAGCGCTCAGCGGTGGCGCGGCATTGCTGTGCTTCGCTCTGGTGACTGGCGGCAGCGCATGGCGGACGTTCGCCGATGCCCCATATCTATACATCCGGCTGGGTGTCTTGGAAGCAATGAACCTGATCCTGTTCGCCGCTGCGTTGCGGATCGGGCCTCTCCCCATCGTGGTAGCTCTCCACCTGACGACGCCATTGCTGCTTATCGGAATTCAAGTGGTCAGAGGTGTACGTCGATGTGATGTCGTGTTGACGCTCGAACTCGGACTGGTGGCTGTTGCCATCTGCCTGGCGAGTTCGGCGAGTTCGGGGGACTCCGAGGACAGGGTGCGCACGATTGTCGGATGTGTGCTCGCTCTGGCCAGCGCAGTGTGCGTGGCCGTGCTGGTGAGCACGGTGGCGAAGGAAGCGCGCGCCCGAACGACCCCGACTTCAGCGGGGCTTCAGTTGATATTCGCCGGCTTGCTCAGCAGCGCCCTCATTGCGGTCGATCCACCGACGTCGGCCGGGGCGGGCCACATGGTCTTGGTCGGTGTGCTGTTCCTGGGGCCAGGGTTTGCGCTGTACTGGGCTGCGCTGCGGAGTTTGGACGCCACGACCGCCAGCATCATCGGATTGAACGAGGCTGTCGTAGCGTCGATACTCGGTGCCGTGCTGCTGAGCGGCCGAGTTTCGGTCAGTGCGTTCGTCGCAGGCGTTCTGGTTCTCAGTGCTGTTGCGACGGAACAGTGGTCGCAACGGACCAGGCATGCGCACTAGCGACAAAGCTGCCGCACGCCTGTGGCGATTTGTCGCCGTTGGAATCTTCCACACCGCTGTTGACATCGACCCCGAACGGGTTCACGGCACTGATCGCCTCTCCGACATTTGCTGCCGTAAGACCACCGGCCAGAACAACCGGGCATCCGAGCGACGACAACTCCGCCACAATTCGGGCACTGATCGACCAGTCGTGAGTGCGGCCGGTCCCGCCCAGGCGATCTGTGGTTCGTGAATCCAGCAGCACTGCATCACAGTTGGCGGCAGCTGTCTTCGCATCCTGTATCGCGTCCGCGCCGGTGACATGCACGGCTCGCAGTACCGTGCGCCCGTTCGCAGCTGCCGTGACCTTCCGCAGCGTCTCGGTCGATACCAGCCCGTGTACCTGGATGGTGTCCACGCCGATCCGATCCGCCAAAGCGATGATCGCGTCCGCTTCCTCGAGATGGGTCACCAGGACCTTGTTGACGAACGGCGGAACAAGTGAGGCCAATCGCCGTGCCTCGTCGGCGTCGAGCCCATCCTCGCTGAAATGGGTTATGCCGGAAATAAATCCAACCGCATCAGCACCTGCCTCCACGGCGATCCGCAGGTCGGTTTCCGAGCGGATTCCACAGATCTTTGCACGGACGGTCATGGACAGAATGCTACCCGGAGTGCTGCGGGGATCACTTCAACTCGATAGGTGCAGTCGTGCGCTGGAAGGTTGTGACGAAGTCACGCAGCGCGGCGCGGTCCTCGGTGTCGACCGGGCGGTAGCCGCGGGCGGCTTCGACCGTGACCGTCGTGCCGACGTGGAGCGGGAGTTCGGGCCAGCACACGGGGAGCACCGGCAGTTGGATGGTGCGGTCGGCGACGGTAAGGGTGAGCGTGGAAGTGTAGCGGCCGGCGACCGCCATCAGCTCCTCGACCGCTGCCTCGGTGAGTGGGCCGGCCGCCGTGAATTCCTCGATGTACATGCCGCCTCCTTCCTCGCCAGTGTATGGCCTACAGAAATCTCAAGGGCGTCATAAGTGGGCCGCAATGTCGGCTGCATAGGGTGACCGCATGATGCGTGAATGGATGGAACGGGCCTTGCTCGTCCTGGGGTGGGGCGCAGTGATCACGGCGGTGGCCGGGATCGTGTTGCATGTCGGGAACTGGTCGCAGCGGTCGATGGTGTTGCTGGCCTCGGGGGCGATGTGGTTGATGCTCGGCGCGGTCGTGGGGTTGATCTTGCTGCTGATCGCGCGGAGCTGGCCGAGCGCCGTCGCCGGGGTGGCGGTACTGGTCGGCGTGCTGTGGTTGGTGGTGCCGTCCTACATTCCGGAGAGCCGCGCGGCCGCTGGGCCGGAACTGGTTGTGTTGCAGTCGAACCTGCTGTTCGGCCAGGCCGACACCGCCGCGGTGGTCGCGGCCGTGCGGGACAACGACGTCGACGTGCTCACCACCGAGGAGTTGACCGTCGGCGCGATCGAGCGCCTGCGCGCCGCGGGCTTGGCAGACCTGCTGCCCTACGCCTACCTGGAACCGGCGCAGTCCGGCGGCGGTGGCACCGGCATCTACAGCCGATACCCGTTGCGCGACAACGAGAAATACGACGGCTTCATCATGAGCAATATCTCCGCGACGATGGACCATCCACAGCGCGGCCCGATCTCGGTCTTCGCCTTCCACCCGATCCCGCCGAACCTCGACTTCGCCGCGTGGTCGGCGGAGATGCGCCGGGTCGACGAGATCCTCGCCGACACCAGCGCGCCCGCGATCGTCGGCGCGGATTTCAATGCCACCCACGATCATTCGGCCTACCGCGCCCTGCTCGACGGTCCGTTCGCGTCGGCGGCCGACCAGACCGGCGACGGCATCCTGCTCACCTTCCCCGCGGATCGGCGGTGGGGACCGGTGATCGGCATCGATCACGTTCTCGTCGCAGGTGGAGTGGCACAACAGGTTCGCACGCTCACCATCCCCGGCACCGACCACCGCGCGGTGCTGGCTTCGGTGCGGATGGACAGCTGACCGATCTCGTTTACCATGTGAGCGCTCGACAGCGGACCGCTAGGCGTCCGCGTCATTCCCGGGGAGGAACAGCGGTGATCAGACATCGATGGGGAATTGCCGTGGCCGCGGCACTTGTGAGCGTCGGCATGCTCGTATCCGGTTGCACGGCAACAACTGTCGCCAGCGACCAGGCGGTGCCGACCATGGACAACCCGTGGGAGGTGGCGGGCGCGACGTCGAACAGCGGGCCCAGCGGATCACGCCCCGGAGTGCCCGACACCGACAAGAAGGCGGAGAACGGCGACAACGGCAAGATCGACAAGCTCGCGCTCAACGCCATCGCCGATATCGAAGAGTATTGGCAGACCGAGTATTCCAAGACCTTCCGTGGCAACTTCAAGCCCGCCTCGAAGTACATCTCGTGGTCGGCGAAGGCGCCGGAGTCGGAATCGGTGCAGTTCTGCAAGAGCAGCACCTACAAGCTGGTCAACGCCGCGTACTGCCCGCTCGACCACTCCATCGGCTGGGACCGCGCGGTCCTGCTGCCGCTGCTGGTCGACAAGTACAAGGAGATGTCGGTGGTGATGGTGCTGGCCCACGAGTACGGCCACGCCATCCAGTCCCAGGCCGACCTGCTGCGCGGCTTCCTCACCGATGCCCTGGTGAAGGAGCAGCAGGCCGACTGCCTGGCCGGCGTCTTCCTGCGCCATGTCGCCGAGGGCAATTCCAAGCATTTCACCCTCAACACCACCGACGGCCTCAACGGCGTGCTCGGCGCGACCGTCGCCGTGCGCGACCGCGACCCCAATGATCCCGACGCCGTGCACGGTTCGGCGTTCGAGCGGGTCACCGCGGTGCAGATGGGCTACACCGAGGGCGCCAAGTCCTGCAAGGGCATCAACAAGGACGAGATCGACAAGCGCCGCGGCGGCCTGCCGGTCACCTTCGAGGACGGCGAGCGCGATGAGCAGCTGGCGGTGAACCAGGAGACCCTGAGCTCGCTGGCGGCCCAGCTCGGCAAGTCGATGCCGGTGAAGAACGCGCCGAAGTTCGACTACGCCGGCGTCACCCGCAACTGCGCCTCGACCACCACGACCGAACCGGTGTCGTACTGCCCTGGCAGCAACACCATCGGCACCGACCTGCCCGCCATGGCCAAGCGTGCGGGCGAGGGTGCGAGCGGCAAGGAGGAGCCGCTGTCCGCGGTGGTCACCGGCGACTACAACGCCGCGGTGGTGTTCGTGTCCCGCTACGCCCTCGCGGTGCAGCAGGATCGCAAGCTGTCACTGACCGGCGCCGAGTCGGCGGGCTTGCGCACCGCGTGCCTGTCCGGTGCGCTGACCACGAAACTCAGTGAGCCGGGCAGTGATCCGCGCCTGTCCGCCGGCGACCTCGACGAGGCCGTGTCGGGCCTGCTCGCCGACGGCCTCGCGGCCGCCGACGTCAACGGCAAGGTGGTGCCGAGCGGCTATCAGCGCCTGGAGGCGTTCCGCACCGGCGTTCTCGACGGCGAACAGGCCTGCCTGACCCAGTTCAAGTAGGTCAGCGCGCCGAGGGCAGTGACCGCAGAGAGCTGAGGGTGTTCGCCACCGCGCGGGCAGCCTCGGCTCCCTTTGTCACGAAGTGGGTGGTGAAGTAGTCGACGTGCTCGCTGTGCTCGTGGAAGTGGTGCGGCGTGAGCACCACCGAGAACACCGGCACGTCGTTGTCGAGCTGCACGCGCATCAGGCCGTCGATCACCGCGGTGGCGACGAAGTCGTGGCGGTAGATGCCGCCGTCGACGACCAGCGCGGCGGCCACGATCGCGTCGTAGCGGCCGGTGCGGGCCAGGCGCTGGGCGTGTAGCGGGATTTCGAAGGCGCCGGGTACGTCGAAGACATCGATCGCGTCCGGGTCGAGACCCAGGTCGGCGAATTCGGCCCGGAAGCCCTCGTAGGCCTTGGCGACGATGGAGCTGTGCCAGCTGGCACGGATGAAAGCGACGGAAGACGTGGTTCCCATGGCCGGAGTCTACTAGGCCATAAGCTACTCGTCGGTAACATGCTGGGAGAGCCATCCGGTGACATCACCGATGACCTGATCGCGCTCGGGTTCGTTGAATACCTCGTGGAACAGTCCCGGATAGCGCAGCACCGTCACGTCGGTCGAGGCGGCATCGTGTTCGAGCAGGTCGGAGCTCGACGGCGCGGCGATGGTGTCGGCGGTGCCGTGCAGCACCAGCAGCGGCGCGGTGAGCGCGTCGAGACGCTGCTTCACCAGCGCGGTGTGCTGCAGGATCTCCACCGCGGTGCGGGCCGGCAGCTTGCCGCGGAACACCAGCGGGTCGTCGTCGTAGGCGCGCACCACCTCGGGGTCACGGCTGATCGTCGACGAATCCAGGGTCAGCACACCGAGATTCGGAGCGATCCGGGTGAGCAGCGGGGCGGCGAGGCGCTGCAGCGGATTGCCGAGCGGGATGTCCAGCGGCGGCGCCGACACCACGATCCCGGCCACGTCGACCGGCCCGCGGGTCGCCAGATGCAGCACCACCAGGCTGCCCATCGAATGGCCGAGCAGGAAGCGGGGCACGCCGGGGTGGGCGGCGCCCGCGAGATCCAGCAGCGTCGCCACATTGTCGGCGGCGGCGTGCATCGACCCGATATTGGCCGCCGCGCCCTCCGACAGGCCGTGCCCGATGTGGTCGAGCGCGTACACCGCGAATCCCGCCGCGGCCAGCTTGTCACCCACGTACTCGTAGCGTCCCGAGTGCTCGGCGATGCCGTGCACCAGCACGACCACCCCGAGCGGTGCGGTCTCGGGTTCCCATGCGCGCCAGGCGATCCGGCCGCCCTTGCCGGCGAACTCGCCCGTGTCCGTCGTCATCGCTGTGCTCCTTCTTCGGGGCCGGGCGCCGCCGCGAGCCGCTCGAGCAGGCGCCGGTTGAACTCGATCAGCCGAGCGTAGTTGAGCCGGGAGATCCGCTCGTCGGTTCCGTGGATCCGCTCCAGATCGGCCGCGGTCAGCACGATCGGCGCGAAGTTGCAGCGGGTATCGGCCAGGCCGTCGTAGTGCCGGGAGTCGGTGGCGCCCGGCACGATCCCGGTGGTTGTCACGATGCCGGGGACCACGCCGGTGGCGAGCTCGGCGATCAGCTCGAACGCGGGACCGGGGCCGGTGACCCGCGACGGTTCCGACGCGGGCCCGACGAGGTCGATCGCCACGCCGAGATCGCGGATCACCCGGCGGCAGTGCGCGAGCACCGCCGACACCGAATCACCGGGCAGGATACGGAAATTCACCAGCGCCTCGGCGCTCTGCGGCAGCACATTGGCCTTTACGCCGCCCCGGATCACCGTCGGGGCCGTCGTCGTGCGGACCAAGGCTTCCGTGGTCGGGCCCGCCGCCAGGATCCGCGCGATGAGCGGCCCAGCCAGCGTGGACAGACCTCGCGTCTCGGTGAATTCGAGCAGCCTGCGCCGCGGTTCGGGCAGGGCGACCCGCATCCGGGCGAGCATGTCGGTGATCACCGGGGTCAGCCGCAACGGCATCGGGTGGTCCTGCACCCGCGCGACGGCGCGCGCGATCCGCCCGACCGCGGTCTGCTTGCCCGGCATCGACGAGTGGCCGCCGGTCTCGGTGACCGAAAGCCGCACCGTCGCATAGCCTTTCTCGCCGAGCATGATGCTGGCCACCGGCCGGTCGACCCCGTCGGCGACGCCGACGGTGATCACCCCGCCCTCGTCGAGCAGCAGATCGGCGCGCACCTCCTCGGCACGCAGGTGCTCGGCCATCCGGACCGCGCCGCCGTCGCCGAAGACCTCTTCGTCGTGACCGAAGGCCAGATAGACGGTGTGCCGCGGGCGGATTCCCGCGCTGAGCGCCCACTCGACCGCCTCCAGCACGGCGAGCACCCGGCTCTTGTCGTCGATCGCGCCCCGGCCCCAGATGAACTCCTCGTCGACGACACCGGCGAACGGAGGGTGGGTCCAGCGCTGCGGATCGTCGACCGGGACCACGTCCTGGTGGGCCAGCAGGATCGCCGCGGCGTGTCCGGGCTCGGCGCCGTCCCAGCGGTAGAGCCTGCTGCGGCCGAAGGTGGTCAGGGTCAGCTCGGCATGCACCCGCGGGAACGAGGCCTCGAGGTGCTCGGCCAGCCGGACGAACTCCGCGTCGGCGGTGTGCGCGGGATCCTCGGTCGAGACCGTCACGCACCGCAGGGCCGCGGCCAAGCGCTCGGCGACCTCGTCGTCGACGCCGTCGGTGACGGGGGAGCTGGCCGGGTTGTCGGTGATCGGGCGCATCCTAGGCATTCTTGCCCGTGCTCGCCCGGTTCGCCGCCGAAGGCGTCCGAATCGCCGTATTCGTGTCGGAGCGTCATGCGGTCCGACGGGTCGGCGGAGGTGCATCTAAGCTGAGAGACATGGCAGGAGGCAAGGGCGGCAAGCCGTCGAAGGAAGCCAGGGCCGCGGCTAAAGCGGCCCGCAAGCAGGCATCACGCGAACGGCGTCAGCAGTTGTGGCAGGCGTTCAACATGCAGCGCAAGGAAGACAAGGCGCTGCTGCCGCTGATGATCGGCGCACTCGTCGGCACCACGGTGGTCTTCTTCCTCGTCGGTCTGATCTTCGACATGCAGTGGTTCCTGCTGCCGCTGGGTCTGCTGCTCGGTGTGCTGTTCGCGTTCATCATCTTCGGCCGTCGCGTGCAGAAGAACGTCTACCGCAAGGCCGAGGGCCAGGCGGGTGCTGCCGCGTGGGTGCTGGAGAACCTGCAGGGCAAGTGGCGGGTCGCCAACGGCGTCGCGGCCACCACCCAGCTCGACGCCGTGCACCGCGTCATCGGCCTGCCGGGCGTGATCTTCGTCGCCGAGGGCTCGCCGCAGCGGGTGAAGTCGCTCATCGCGCAGGAGAAGAAGCGCACCGCTCGTCTGATCGGTGACACCCCCATCTACGAAGTGGTCGTCGGCAACGAGGAAGGCCAGACCCCGCTCAAGGATCTGCAGAAGTTCCTCACCAAGCTGCCGCGCAATATCGACGTCAAGCGGATCGACCAGATCGAGGGCAGGCTGTCGGCGCTCAGTTCGCGCAGCGGCCCGGCCATGCCGAAGGGCCCGATGCCCCCCGGCGCCAAGATGAAGGGCATGCAGCGCGCCATCCGTCGCCGCTGAGCCTTCGACCTCCACGAGCCCGGCACCTGATCGCAGGTGCCGGGCTCGTGCCGTTTCAGGAGTTCGGCGACCGTCCGGTCAGCAGCCACAGAACCCGGTCGTAGGCCAGCAGGTGATACGCGACGAGCACCGCCGCCGAGATCAGCGCGGCCCGGGACAGTCCCGCGGCCCACAGCGCCGCGGCCCCGCCGAACAGCACGACGAATTCGACGACCAGCCGCACCGGACCCGAGACCGGCACCGGCGAACCGCCGCCACGGCCCGGATCGTCGGGCAGGGTGAATGTGCCCCAGAGCACCGCGGCCGCGATCGGCAGCACGACGACGAGCAGATATCGCCAAGGGGAATCGAAGGCGCGCCATCCGTAGACCCCGAAGGAGGCGATGGCGATCAGTTCGAGCAGGAAACGCACGGCCAGCAAGGCCGGATTCAGTGACACGGCCACAGCGTACGGCCGCGTCGGGCCGTCCGCGCGGGCTCAGCGCGCGTTGACCAGTGCGGTTCCGGTGGCCCGGTCGTGCATGCCGCGACCGTCGGCGTCGGTGAACAGCGCCGGGACGACGAACACCAGCAGCACCTGCCTGGCCAGCGCGCGCACGAACCCGACCGCCACCGGCGCGTCGATCCGGATCACCCGCAGTTTCATGAAGTACTGGCCGGGGGTGAACCCGAACAGCGTCACCGCGGCGACGCCGACCACGAACCACACCAGCAGCGGCACCGACGACGAGACGAAACTGCGGGTGATCACCGCGGCGATGCCGACCGCGATGAACCAGTCGATGAACAGGGCGACGACCCGGCGCCAGGTCGCGGCCAGCGAGCCCGCCCCTTCGCGCGGCAGCCCGTACAGCTCGCCGGGGTAGCCCGATGTTTCCGGGTCGCCCGGTTCCGCGGGGTTTCCGGAGAGCCATGTGCCGGTGATACGCGCCATGGCTCCCAGGATAGTGGCGCGCTATCGCCCGCCCACGACCGCATTAGTAGAGGTCACGTCTTCGCACGATCAGGCGGATGGCAGGATTACGATGCAGGTCGCGCCCGGATGGCTGAGATCACCCTGGCTTCCGGCATGCGTAACACTGGCGAAACACAGCCTTGACTGTAGGGAAACACCGCGTCCATAGCGTCAGGTCGCGACGAACCCATGCATCGTGACTGGCTGGGAACCGATCCGTAAGGAGAACAAGTGACGTTCAGCACGGCCGAAGAGGTCATCCAGCACATCAAGGAAGAGGACATCGAATACGTCGATATCCGCTTCTCGGACCTTCCCGGCGTCCAGCAGCACTTCTCGATCCCGGCCAAGGCGTTCACCGCCGACCTGGCGGAAGAGGGTCTGGCGTTCGACGGCTCCTCGGTGCGTGGCTTCCAGTCGATCGACGAGTCGGACATGCTCCTGCTCCCCGACTTCAGCACCGCTCGGATCGACCCGTTCCGTGCCGCGAAGACGCTCAACCTGAACTTCTTCGTGCACGACCCGTTCACCCGTGAGGCGTACTCCCGCGACCCGCGCAACATCGCGCGCAAGGCGGAGGAGTACCTGCGTTCGACCGGTATCGCCGACACCGCCTACTTCGGTGCCGAGGCCGAGTTCTACATCTTCGACGGCATCCGCTACGGCTCGGGCATGAACGGCTCGTTCTACGAGATCGAGTCGATCTCCGGCTCGTGGAACACCGGCAACGAGTTCAACCCGGACGGCAGCCGCAACCTGGGCTACAAGGTCCGCAACAAGGGCGGTTACTTCCCCGTCGCCCCGTACGACCACTACGTCGACCTGCGCGACAAGATCTCGACCAACCTGCAGAACGCGGGCTTCGAGCTCGAGCGCGGCCACCACGAGGTCGGCACCGCCGGTCAGGCCGAGATCAACTACAAGTTCGGCACGCTGCTCGGTGCGGCCGACGACCTGCAGCTGTTCAAGTACATCGTGAAGAACACCGCGTGGCAGGAAGGCAAGTCTGTCACCTTCATGCCGAAGCCCCTCTTCGGTGACAACGGCTCGGGCATGCACGTGCACCAGTCGCTGTGGAAGGACGGCAAGCCGCTGTTCCACGACGAGGCCGGCTACGGCGGCCTGTCGGACCTGGCGCGTCACTACATCGGCGGCATCCTGCACCACGCCCCGTCGCTGCTGGCGTTCACCAACCCGACCGTCAACTCGTACCACCGTCTGGTGCCGGGCTACGAGGCCCCCATCAACCTGGTGTACTCGCAGCGCAACCGCTCCGCCGCGGTCCGCATCCCGGTCACCGGCAACAACCCGAAGGCCAAGCGCATCGAGTTCCGCGCGCCTGACTCCTCGGGTAACCCGTACCTGGCCTTCGCCGCCATGATGATGGCCGGCCTGGACGGCATCAAGAACAAGATCGAGCCGCTGGCTCCGGTCGACAAGGACCTCTACGAGCTGCCGCCCGAGGAGGCCAAGAACATCCCGCAGGCTCCCACCAGCCTGGCCACGGTCATCGACCGCCTCGAGCAGGATCACGACTACCTCACCGAAGGCAACGTCTTCACCGAGGACCTGATCGAGACCTGGATCCAGATCAAGCGCGACAGCGAAATCGCGCCGGTCAACCTGCGTCCGCACCCGTACGAGTTCGAGCTGTACTACGACGTCTAAATCGACGTAGTAACGCACGGGTTTTCCGCGCCCTCCCCGCTTCGGCGGGGAGGGCGCGTCCCGTTTCCGGGGACCGCGCCGAGTTACCGGGCGGCGAGCTTCGAGTGGATGGCCGTGATGAAGGCGGCGGGGTCGGGTCCGGGGCCGGGGCCGAGGTTGAAGTGGCTGCGGTTCGCCCAGGATCCGAGCATGGTGGCGTCGCTGCGGTCCGCCGGCTGGAGGGTGGCACGTTCGAGAGTGAAAACCCTGACGTCGTCGGAGTTCTCGGGCAGTACGACCGCGACGAAATGCGCTTCCGCGGCGGCGGCCGGTGCCGGTAGTTCCACGAGCAGCAGCTGGAATCCGTCGGCGTCGATGCGGCGGCCCGTGATGCCATCGCTCGGCAGGCGGTCGTCGGCGGCCAGTCGCTCGCCGACGTTGTCCCACAGGTACTTGAGCTGTTCGGTGTAGCCGTGCGGCGGCTCGTCGGTGACCATTCGCGAGCCGAGCCGCTGGGCCAGGTTCGGCAGGACCTGGTGTGCGAACTGGTAGTGATGGGTTCTCGGCTCGGCCATGATGGGTTCCCTCCCGTATCGAGCGGGAATTCCCCGCCCGTGCCGGACAAGCTACCCGCCGGGTCCGACACCGAGGCACAGCGCCCGAGCGGCGCGCTGTCCGGTGCCGATCAGGCCCGGATGAACAGGCGCAGCGATTCGTCGACGACGGCGTCGCGGGTGCGGCCGTCGGGGTCGGCATCCGGGCGGAGCCAGATCGAGGCGTGGTTCAGGATGCCGTGCAGGCAGTGCAGCGCGACCGACGGATCGGGGCAGTCGAATTCGCCCGACGCGATGCCCTGGTCGACGACCTCGCGGAAGATCCGATCGTGCCGTCGGCGCATGGCCTTGATGGCTTCGGTGTGCTCGGCCGGCCACGGCGCGGGGAACGAGAAGAGTTTGCCCACTTCGGGATACAGCACCGTCAGCACCCGCAGCTGCTCGGCGACGAGCGAGCGGAGCCGGTCGGTCGCCGATCGATCCGCCGCGGCATCGAGCGCTTCGCTCAGGTGAGTCAGCACATCTGAGGTCAGCTTCTCCAGTGCTGCGGAGACCAGCGCGTCCTTGCTCGGGAAATAGTGGTAGAGAGTGGCTTTCGCGATGTCGGAACGTTCGGCGACGTCTTCGAACCGCATTCCCTGATAGCCGCTGCCGGACAGGATCTGCAGCGCGGCGTCGATCATCTCCGCCTTGCGGCGATCGCGTCGTCTCGCTGCGCGCCCGGCGGGCACGACGCTCTCGTCCGCAATCGAAGTCATCGGCCGATCATATCCGGGCCGGTTGTCGAACCATCCCCGCCAAGTCGCCCGGATCAAACCCGTCGGTCGATACCTCCACCCGCTGTGAAGTCGACCACAAGGATGGTGAGTCGACTGGTGAGATGAAAATTCGACCCGTAGGTTGAGTTTTGTGACAGAGACATCGGCGACCAGCTACTTCCAGCGCGTCGGCACGCACCGCTTCGTGCCGACCGTCCACGCGGGCGGCGCCTGGGACACCGACGAGCAGCACTTCAGCCCACTCGCCGGGCTGATCGTCCACGAGATCCAGCGCACGCGGGTGCGCGAACAACGCCCCGCGCTGGTCATGAGCCGGATCAGCTTCGACATCCTGGGCCGAATCGGGTTCGAGGAGTTCGATATCGACGTCAGGACCGTTCGCCCCGGCCGCACGATCGAACTGGTCGAGGCCACGGTCACCATCGCCGGCCGCAGCGTCGTGAGCGCCCGCGCCTGGATGCTGAGCACCCAGGACACCGACAGCGTCGCGGGCGGCGAGCCCGACCGGCTGCCCGCGCCCGAATCGCTGTCACCCTGGCCGCTCACCTCGGTATGGCCCGGCGGGTACATCGCCTCGCTCGACGCCCGCCCCGTCGGTCATCCGCAACCAGGGCGAACCACCGCCTGGATCCAGTCGGCGGTGAATCTGGTTGCCGGGGAATCCGCCGATCCGCTGGCGTCGTTCCTCGCGCTGGTGGATACCGCGAACGGCATCGCCGTCCGGCAGGAGCCGACCAAGTGGATGTTCCCCAACGTCGATCTGACCATCCACCTGTACCGGCAACCCGAAGGCTCCTGGACCGGCCTCGACACCAGCGTCACGTTCGGCCACGCCGGACAGGGACTGACCACGACCGTGCTGCACGACACCCGAGGACCGGTGGGAGTGGCCGAGCAGATCCTGACCGTCCGCCCGCAGCCGTAGCGACACACCTCGGCCCCAGGATCTCGGGGCTGGACGCCGCTACCGCGAGCGGCAATAGTCCATCCGTGCAATGGGGTGCGATGGTGGCGCGGGTCGTCGCCGGTATGGCGTTGGTGCTGGGTATGGCGGCGCCGGTCTCGGCCGAGCCGGTGAATGCGGCGTTCACGTGGACGCAGGAGTATCTGACCGCGCCGGACGGCACGCGATTGCACGCCGATGTCCTGCGGCCCGCGGGTCTGGCCGACGACGTGCGCACCCCGGTACTGCTGACCGCCAGTCCGTACCGTGCGCACCTGGCCTACCTCACCCAGCCGCGCCCCGAAGGCGGACCGTCCACCGACAACCTGCCGGTGGAGTGGGCATTGAAGTCCGGCTACACCTACGTGATCGTGGATCTGCGCGGCTTCGGCGGCTCCAACGGGTGCCCGGATTTCGGTGGACCGGGGGAGCAGTCGGACGTGGTCGCGGCGGTGGAGTGGGCGGCGAGCCGACCGTGGTCGACGGGCAGGGTCGGCGTGGTCGGCACCTCCTACGAAGGCTGGACCGGCATGCTCGCGCTGGCCGCGAAACCGAAGGGACTGGCCGCGGTCGCTGCCTTCGAGCCGGTCGTCGACCCGTACTCCTACCTGTACATGCAGGGCGTCTCGTGGAAGTTCGGCGGTAAACCGCTGACCGAGGACGGCCTTCGCCCCGCTGACTTCGCAGGCCCGGAACACCTGGCCATCGCCCACACCCCGGGCCGCTGGGACGACTCACCCGAATACCAGGCCAATGCCCTCCAGATGACCAAGGAGTGCACCGACAGCTATCTCGCGCTCACCACCGACCACAACGGCGCCAACCCGGGCTGGCGTGACCGCGACATCGTCGAGGACCTGCGTGGCAACACGACTCCGCTGTTCCTCGGCCAGAGCTTCCTCGACTCCAACACCAGAGCCGACCGTGTCCTCGACGCCTGGCAGGGGATGGGCCCCGGCGAGCACCGGGCATGGTTCGGTCAGTGGGGTCACTCGGATTGCCGCAACCGCTGTGGCACACCGCATTTCAATGCGGAACTATCCGCGTTCCTGGACCGGCACGTGGCGGGCGCGCCGGTGGAGGTCCCCGGACCGCCGGTCACCGTCGGCCAGTTCGACGGCGGCTGGCGCAGTGAAAATGTGTGGCCCCCAGTCGATTCCCGCCGGGTGACCGTCGACCTGCGCACCGGGACATTCCAGGATCGCGGTCTGCTTCCCGGCCCCGACCGCGAGATCTGGTCGATCTCCGCGCCGGTGACCGGCGCGCTGCATCTGGCGGGCCGGGCGACCGCGACGCTGAACCTCGCCGGACCGCCGAATGCCACTGTCGCCCTGGAGCTTTACGACATCGCACCCGACGGCCGCGCCACCGTCATCACCCGCGGCATCGCCCCCGTCAGCCCGGAAGCGCAGATCCGGCTGCTCTGGCAGGACGCCCGCCTGACCACCGGCCATCGCCTCGGCATCCGGATCACCGATGTCGTCGACGACGTCTGGTCCCACACCCCGGCCAACGCCACCGTCACCGTGACAGCGGCCCGCCTCGAGCTGCCGTTGCTCACCACGCCGAGGGAGACGGATCTCTCGGGCGGCGTACCGATTTGGCACGCCAGGTGGCGGACCGAGGAAACGATCCAGCTCGACCAGGCACTGCTGAGCGATCCAGCACGAGCCGTCGACCTGCACAACCCGGTTGGTTAGGCGCGTCGCAACCACGTGCGCCACGAACCGGCGCGGGGACACCGACCACGGAGGTCGAGACGGGCGCGCCGGCCGTCAGCGGCGCAACAACACCGCCGCGTCATGGCATAACCGGTCGATGATCGCGGCGGCGGGTTCGATGTGGGTGATGAGGCCGACGCCCTGCCCGGCGTCCACCGGAGCGATGGTGACGTCATCGGATTCGATGGCAGCACGGAGCACCTCGGCGCTCGGCCGCGACTCGTCGAACTCGGGGCGCAACCAGGGATCGGTGACGTCGTTGCGCAGCACCCGAGCCGGATAGATCGGCGGCCACGGCAGGTCGAGCACTTTATCGAACGCGGTGGTCACGACGGTATGGGTGGAATCGGCCGCGAGCATCGCCCGCCGGGCGTTCTCCGGCACCAGCGACTCCTCCGCCGCGGCCAGGCACGTCCCGAGCCATGCCCCCGCCGCGCCGGCCGCGAGCACCGCGGCGAGCGTGCGCCCGGAACCGATCCCGCCCGCCGCCAGCACCGGAACCGTCGCGATATCGAGCACGGCATCGAGCAGCGGCAGCAGCGCGAGCCGGTCGGCGCCGTGCCCACCGCCCTCGCTGCCCCGCGCGACGAGCACATCGATGCCGGCATCCTGGGCGCGATGCGCACCGGGCACGTCGTAGACCTGCGTTACCGCGAGAATCCCCGCCGCCTGCACCACCGGGACCCACGAGAAATCGGTACCGAAACTGATCGACAGAATGCGTGGTTCGGCGGCGATCGCGGCCTCGAGCAGGCCGGTTTCGCGCTGCCGCACCCAGTCGACGAGCCCGATCCCGGACGCCGTGCCCCCGGCGGCGGCGAGCTCGCGCTCCAGTGCGGCCACCGACCCGGCGCTGCCCATCCCGATCATGCCCAGCCCACCGGCCGCGGTCACCGCCGCCGCGAGCCGTCCCCCCGCCGCACCGCCCATCGGCGCGTTCACCACCGGCACTCGCAAGCCGATCGAACGCGACCACGGTGTCGCCAGGATGTCCTGTTCCGCTGTGCTGGTCATGGCTCGGCACCTCTCGTCGTGGCTCGGCCCACCCATCATGCCAAGTGCCGGTGACGGTGATCACGTCCGCCGCGTGCGAAAGGCCGAGGACCGCGGCGCTCGGGCGTATGTTCGTCAGCAGTATCGCAACGAGGAACGGGGGTTCGGATGACGATCAGAGATCGGCTCGAGGAGGCGGTCGCCGCGCCGCCGACGGTGTTCGGCGAACCGATGGAGACGGCCGACGGCGCGACCGTGATCACCGTCGCGCGCGGCGGTGTCTTCGGCCGGCCGGCTCAGCCGGTCGGAGTGTTCGTCGTGCACGAGGGCCGCGCGCACTGGACACCCGCCGTCGACTCCAATCGCCTCGCCCAACTGGGGGAATGGATCGGCCTGCTCACCGGTGTGATCGCGGCGCTGGCGATCCTGCGCCGTCCGCCGTGGCCTGATCTGCGCTGCCGCTGAGCCCGTGTAGAGCCAGCGACTCGAAACGTCGCCAGGCCCGCGCGGGCGGGACCGAGTTGTGCGGATCGATCACCGTGCCGAGGACGCCGACCAGCGCCCACGACAGGAACGCGACCGTGTCGGCGGCCAGTCCGTCGACCAGTTCGCCGATCAGGTCGGCCACGCACTGCCGGTAGGCGTGCAGCACCGTCGTGGTCGCCTTCGGCCCGATGAGCGGCTGATACACCTCGGGATACTGCGCCGCGAGATGGAACATCACCCGCAGCGGTGCGATCGGCGAGCCGGGGGCGGTGGTTCTGGCGATCTCGCGGCGCAGGAACTCGGTGCAGCTGACCAGTAGCAGGTCGTCCTTGTCGCGGTAGTGCGCGTAGAAAGTGGAACGCCCGACGTCGGCACGGTCGATGATGTCGCTGACCGTCACTCGGTCGTAGCCGCGTTCGATCATCAGCTCGATCAGGGCGCGGTGCAGGGTGTCCCTGGTCCGGCGGACCCGGCGATCGGTGTGCTCGGCCATCGTTCCTCCACGGGACGGATACGCCGGATGTGTCCGGAAACGGACAGATCCGGCCGTTCTGGTTCTGGTCGCCGCCGTGGCTGCGTTCGACCATGGACGCATGACCCGAAACCAGCTTCTCACTCCCATGTTCGTCGACGACAGCGACACCGGCCTGGTCATCGCGGGCCTGCGTCGCTACAACCTGTTCACCGCGGTGTTCTTCCTCGGCAGGCAGCGTCGTCTGCTCGCCGAATTCGTCAGGACCGCAGGTGCGGAACCGGGTCACCGTGCACTCGATATCGGCTGTGGTCCAGGGAAACTCGTACGCGCGCTCGGCGTTGCGGTCGGGCCGACCGGTGCGGCGGTCGGGGTCGACCCGTCGGCGGTCGCTGTCGGCGACAACCAGCAGCGTGATCGCGCGGCCAACCACCGCTACGAACGCGGGCCCGCACAGGAACTGCCCTTCGCCGACGCCGAATTCGACGTCGTCACCTGCACTTTCGTCATGCACCACATTCCCGCCGAGCATCGGCAGACAGCGATCGCCGAGATGTGGCGCGTCCTGCGTCCCGGCGGCACGGTGCTGCTGGCCGACGCCTCGCCCTCGCCGCGGATGCGCCGGGTCCTCACGACGCTCCTCGGTGGCGGTGACCCGTTCGCCGATGCCGACATCCGCCGCTACTCCGATCAGGTGCGCGCCGCGGGCTTCACCGACCTCGCCTACACGCAGAGCAGGTATCAGACCGGCATCCTCACCGCTGTGAAACCCGCTCCCCGCTGATCCGGGCCGCCTGTCGGTGGCCTCGGCTAGGGTCGATCTGGACAGGATCAGATTCGAGCACGGGGGTGCGGCATGGAGTTCGATCAACGGGAAACCGACGCACGGGAGTTCGCCGTCGAAGCGCACGGCGACCAGCGCTATGGCGATCGTCCCTACGTCACCCACCTGGCCGCGGTCCGGGCCGTGCTCGATGATTTCGGCTACAACGGCTCGCTCGCCGTCGCGGCCTGGCTCCACGACGTCGTCGAGGACACCCCCGTCACCGCCGCGGATGTCGAATCCCGGTTCGGCCGTGAGGTTCTCGACCTGGTGTGGGCGGTCACCGGCATCGGCCCCGATCGCAAATCCCGAAACCTCGACGCCTACAGCAAGATCACCGCGCACCCGCCCGCGGTGATCCTGAAGCTGGCCGACCGCACCGCCAATGCCGAGGCCAGCCCGGCCGGCAGCAGCTGGATGGGCATGTACCGCACCGAACACCCCACCTTCAAGGCCCATCTGGGCGGACTGCTCGCCGACGATCCGACGGTTGCCCGCATGTGGGCGCGGCTCGAGCGCAGCCTCGACCTGTCGGTGGCGCCGCCGGCAGATCAATGGGCCGAGATCGACCGGCTGGCCGCGGCGGGCGACCACGCGGGGGCGATCGCGGCGGTGCAGGCCGCGTTCGACTGCAATCCCGGCGAGGCGGAACTCATTCTCGCCGAACGTTCCTGAGCTAGCCGGCGCGGGCGGCGATCAGCCGACCGCTTCCACCGCCCGTAGCTGTGCTGCGACCGCAGCGGCGAGTTCGTCATCCAGTTGCTCGTGACCGGAGGTGCCGCCACCACCGGGCCCGCCGTCGTCGGCGATGACGCGGCGGGCCGAGAGGTGCACGGCGTCGACGCCGGCGCGGTGCAAGGCCGGTATGTCGCCGACGGTGACCCCGCCACCGGCCATGATCTGGATCCGTCCGGCGGCGTGGGCGACCATCGCGGCGAGTTCGCCGAGACCGTCGGAGCATCGGGCGGCGCCACCGGAGGTGAGCACCCGGGTCATTCCTCGGGCCACCAACGTGTCCACGGCGGCCGACCGATCGCCGACCTGATCAATGGCCCGATGAAAGGTCAGTTCGATGTCATCGACCGGAACACCGTCGAGCACACGCTCCAGCACCTCGACGTCGACCCGATGCTCAGAAGTGAGCGCCCCGACGACGAGTCCGGCCACGCCCGCCGATACCGCGGCCCGCGCATCGGCGTTCATCACCGCGATCTCGTCGGCCTCGGCATACACGAAACCGCCCGCACGGCAGCGAATGAGCGCATGCACCGGAATCCCGGTCGCCACTACCTTCTCGATCGTCCCGATGCTCGCGGTCAACCCGCCCGTACTGCCCAGCGCCGCACACAGTTCCACCCGATCCGCGCCGACCCGGCGGGCGCCGACCGCACCCGCCACATCCTGCACCGCGAACTCGAGCGCGGTCATGTCAGAACGACTGCCAGGCGGGCTTGTTCGCCAGCGCGTACTTGTAGTAGCCGGCCAGCTTCAGCTTGCTCGCGGCCGCCTCGTCGATCACCACGGTGACGTGCCGGTGCCACTGCATGACCGAGGCCGGGCAGAACGCCGACAGCGGTCCCTCCGCCGCGGCGGCGATGGCATCGGCCTTGCCCGCGCCGAGTGCGATCATCACCAGATGCCCGGCTTCGCCGATGGTGCCGAGCCCCTGGGTGAGCACGTGATGCGGCACGTTCTCGGGCCCGTCGAAGAAGCGGGCGTTGTCCTTGCGGGTCTGTTCGGTGAGCGTCTTCACCCTGGTCCGCGAGGTGAGCGCCGATCCAGGCTCGTTGAAACCGATGTGCCCGTCGGTCCCGATGCCGAGCAACTGCACATCGACCCCGCCCGCGGCGGCGATCGCGGCGTCGTAGCGCCTGCCCTCACCCGCGATATCGCCCGCCTCACCGTTCGGGCTGAGCACCCGCGCCGGATCGAGGTTCACATGGTCGACGAACTCCGAGCGGATCACCGAGAAGTACGACTGCGGATGCTCTTTCGGCAGCCCGACGTACTCGTCGAGCAGGAACGCGCTGGCTGTCGAGAAGTCGATCTCGCCCTCGCGATACCGCCGCGCCAGCTCCTGATAGCTGCCCAGCGGCGACGACCCGGTGGCCAGACCGAGGATCGCATTCCCGCGCTCCACATAGCCGCCGACGATATCGGCGACCGTCGTGGCCACCTCGTGCTCGTCCGCCCGGATCACGATCTCCATCAGGTTCCTTCCGTTCCGGCGACGAACACCCGCCGCGGCTGCAATGACTGGTCGGTGACGAGGAGGTCGGCGCGCGCACCGACCGAGAGGACGCCGCGGTCGTCGAGTCCGAGCACGCGCGCGGGAGTGAGGGTGGCGGCGGTGACTGCCTCGGCGAGCGGGATTCCCGCGTGCTGAACCGTCCACCGCAGCACATCGAGCAATCGGGCGGTCCCGCCCGCGATGGCACCCGGAGTTCCGTCGGCAGTGGCGAGCCGGGCGACACCGTCGCGCACCCGCACATCCAGCGCACCCAGCTGATAGTCGCCGTCACCCAACCCGGCAGCCGCCATCGCATCGGAGACCAGCGCGATCTGCCCCGGCCCGACCGTGTCGAACACCATCGCCACGGTCTCCGGCGCCAAATGCACACCATCGGCGATCAATTCGACCACCATGTCCCCCTGCCCGGCAGCAGCCAGACAGGCGGCAACCGGGCCGGGGGAGCGGTGATGCAGTCCGGGCATCCCGTTGAACAGGTGCGTCGCGGTGATCGGCCCGCCGACCGCATCGGCGATCCGCGCCGCGGTCGTGGCGGCATCCGCATCGGTGTGCCCGAGACTCGGCAGGACATCATTGCGCCGCATCGCAGCGAGCAGTTCCTCGAAATGCGCGGTCTCGGGCGCGAGCGTCATGGACCGGACAGTGCCACGGGACGCATCGCAGATCCGCTCGAACAACGCGGGATCACCAGGAACGATGGCTGCGGGATCCTGCGCACCACACCGGATCGCGTTGATGAACGGCCCCTCGAGATGGATCCCGAGCAGCTCGCCATCGGCCACGAGATCGGCAAGAACCGCAGCCTGCTCGACCAGTACCTCAGGCTGCGCCGAGACCAGGCTGCCCAAGAGCCCCGTCGTCCCCTGACCACGATGATTCGCCGCGGCGACCCGAGCACCGGCGGCATCGGCATTGGGAAACCCGAACCCACCGCCACCATGGCAGTGCACATCGATCAGCCCAGGCAGTACCAGATCTGTGCTTGCTGCCGGAAGCTGCTCCACAGCAGGATAATTCGCGGCGCGCCCGACCCAGCTGATCCGCTCGGCATCGAATTCGACCACACCATCGGCAATCTCGCCGCTGCCGGTCCCCAGGATCCGCCCACGCACCACGCCTCGCGCGGTCACCACGCCACCTTCCGCCGTGTACCCGACCTGCGTACCAACTCGCGCCGGGCGTCCGTCTGGCAGGCGAACTCGTGCCGGCCTGCTGATTGCCACCCCAGGGTGATGCCGCGCCGGCTCGCTGTGATGGCATCGGCGAGCGGGATTCCCCCGTGCCGCACCGTCCAGCGCAGCGCGTCGAGCAATCGGCCGGTCCCTACCGCGATCACGCCCGGCGTTCCGTCCGCCGTGGCGAGCCGGGCGACAACGTCTCGAACCCCGACCGCACGGAACAGACGACGGGAGTGCAGCGGCCCGGCCACCGGCCGAACCGCACGCACCATCCTCCGATTCATGCCCGCCCGATGATCGCCGCGACCGCCTCACGTGCCAGCTGCGGATTCCTGGCCGCACACGCGACCTCCGCCGCATCCCGGCACTTCTCGATGTCGACGGCCGACAACGCCGCCCGCACCGCGGGCAGCGCCGGCACCGACATCGACAGACTCGTCACCCCGAGCCCGACCAGCACCGGCGCCAGTATCGGATCCGACGCCGCCTCACCACACACCCCGACCGGCTTCCCGGCCGCCGCCCCCGCCGCCCCGACCATCGCGATCAGGTCGAGCACCGCCGGCTGCCACGGATCGAGCAGATGCGCGAGCCCACCGGCCATCCGGTCGACCGCGCACGTGTACTGGCTGAGGTCGTTGGTGCCGATGCTGACGAAGTCGAGATGCGTGAGCAGATCGGACGCCCGCAGCGCCGCCGCCGGGATCTCGATCATCGCGCCCACCTTGCGCAATCCCGATTCCCGTGCGAGCTCGGCGAATCCGGCGGCCTCGTCGGCGGTGGCGACCATCGGCGCCATCACCCACAGTTCGGCCCCGGTCGCCTCGGCCGCCCTGGCCAGCGCGGTGAGCTGGGTGGCCAGAGTATCGGGGAATACCGTCCCGACCCGCAGACCACGCAC
Organism: Nocardia sp. NPDC057663; assembly: GCF_042799895.1. Taxonomy (NCBI): domain Bacteria; kingdom Bacillati; phylum Actinomycetota; class Actinomycetes; order Mycobacteriales; family Nocardiaceae; genus Nocardia; species Nocardia sp. NPDC057663. The sequence goes on from NZ_JBHVHX010000021.1 coordinate 104,301, forward strand.
TCCCAGCGCGGGGTTCTCCTCGGTCCCCAGATCGAGGAACGGCAACGGCTTGTCCGAGCCCGCGTCGAGCGTGCGGACCACGACCTTGCGCCCGGCGAACTGCTCGAGAACTGTTGTGTAGGAAGCGATCTGCTCGTCGAGACTCGGCGCCATCGCCTTGCCGAGATACATGAACTCGGTGCGGAAAAGCCCGACGCCTTCGCTGTCGACCGGCCCCGCCTTCTCGGCATCGTCGACGGTCCCGATATTCACCAGCAGCTGCACCGGCGTCCCGTCGGCCGTATGCCCCGGCCCACTGGCAGCGGCCAGCCGTGCCGCGTCCGCCGCCGCCTGCTCGACAGCCGCCTTCTGCCGCCACGGACTCGGATCGATCACGACATCACCGGTACTGCCGTCGAGCAACACCGGCGCGTCCTCGACGAGCCGATTGGTGCCGGGACAGTTCACCACCGCGGGCAGCCCCAGTGACTTCGCGAGAATCGCGGTGTGGCTGGTCGGCCCGCCCTCGGTGGTGAGCAGCCCGACCACATCGCTGTCACCGAGCATCGCCGTGTCCGCCGGCGCGAGGTCACGCGCGACCAGAATGAACGGATATCCCGGCTCCGGGATGCCCGGTATCGGTTCTCCGAGCAGCACCGCGACGGTGCGCCCGCCGATATCGCGCAGGTCGGTCGCCCGCTCGGCCATGTACCCGCCGAGCGCCTCGAGCTTGGCGCAGAACCCCTCGAACGCCAGGTGCACCGCGTGCGCCGTCGGCATCCCGTAGGCCAGTTGCTTCTCGGTGGCGGCGACGATGCCCGGATCACGGGCCATCGTCGCCGACATCGACAAGATCTCGGCCGCAACACCACTCACCCGCCCGGCCCTGGCCTGCATCTCGTCGGCCACGCCGCCGAGCGCCGCCTTGACCCGGGCCAGCTCCTCCTCGACCGAACCGCCGACCGGATCCTGCGGCGAGGTCGCCAGCTGCGAACCGAACCGCAACCACGGCGCGCACGCGACGCCGGGGCTCACCCCGAGTCCACGGATCACCTTTTCGCCCATCAGGCGGCATCCAGATCCGAGGCCACGAGCGCGGCCAGACTGTCCAGGACCGCGTCGTCGTCGGCGTACAGGGTGACCTCGCTGCCGTGGCCCGCGCCCAGCGTCATCACCGCGAGCACACTGGCCGCGTCGACCGGTTCACCACCTCCCACCGAAATCCGCACCGGCACCCCGGTGGCCTGGACGGCCTGGGTGAATTTCGCGGCGGGCCGGGCATGCAGCCCCACCTCGGATCCGACAACGACTGTGCGGGTGGTCATGGCCTCACTCACCTTTCAATTTCTTGTCCAGCTTCGCTTCGGTTTCGGCGACCAGGGGCGCATCGGTCCGAGTATCGCCGGTCGCGGTCAGTGCCGCCTCGGCCTCGACCGCGGCGACGTCGGGCGCCCCGGCCTCGATATCGGTTTCGGCTTCGCGACCCGGCGTCCGCAGGTTCCACTTCTTGATCACGAAGCTGAAGAGCACGTAGTAGATCACCGCGTAACCGAGGCCGATCGGGATCAGCAGCCACGCGTCGGTCGCCTTGCCGAAGTTCAGCAGATAGTCGATCGCGCCGGCCGAGAACGTGAACCCGTCGTGGATGCCCAGCGCGTTGACCAGCGCCATCGACGTGCCCGTCAGAATCGCGTGCACCACGTACAGCGGCCACGCCACGAACATGAACGAGAACTCCAGCGGCTCGGTGATGCCGGTGACGAACGCGGTCAGACCGGTGGACAGCATGATGCCGCCGACCAGCTTCTTCTGCGACGGCCGCGCATTGCGCCAGATCGCCAGCGCGGCGGCGGGCAGCGCGAACATCATGATCGGGAAGAAGCCGGTCATGAAGGTGCCCGCGGTCGGGTCGCCGGCGAAGAAGCGGTTGAGGTCACCGCGCACGAGCTGGCCGGAGGCGTCGGTGTAGTCGCCGACGAGGAACCACACGGTGGAGTTCAGGATGTGGTGCAGGCCGGTCGGAATGAGCATGCGGTTGGCCGCGCCGTAGATGCCGCCACCGAGGACGGTGTTGTCGGCGACTGTCTCACCCACCCAGGTGAGCGCGGAGTTGAAGGCCGGGTAGATGAAGGACATGCCGACACCGACAACCAGACCGGTGACCGCGGTCAGGATCGGCACCAGCCGCCTGCCGTTGAAGAAGCCGAGGAAGTCGGGCAGTTTCGTCCGGTAGAACCGCTGCCACAGGATCGCAGACAGCAGACCCATCACGATGCCGCCGAGGACGCCGTAGTTGATCAGCGCCTGCGCGCCCTTCGGATCGGTCTTGCCTTCCAGCACGATCGGCGACATCGCCTTGAACACACCGTCGATCACCATGTAGCCGACCACCGCGGCCAGTGCCGTCGACCCGTCGGCCTTCTTGGCCCAGCCGATCGCGATACCGACGGCGAAGATCAGCGGCAGCCAGGTGAACACGGCCTGCCCGGCCGCCGAGATGACCGCGGCGGTGCCCTCCAGCGCGGAGAACCGGCCGAGGAGATCGTCCTGGCCGATGCGCAGCAAGATGCCCGCCGCGGGGAGCACCGCGATCGGCAGCATGAGGCTGCGACCCAGGCGCTGCAATCCCGCGAACACCTTCGATTCTTGTTTGGGGCTGTCGGTAGCGGCAGTCATGTCGACCTTCTTCGTGCCGGGTTTGCCGGCGGTCTCGGCGAGCCGGACGGACTTACGAGCCTGTCCGGGTTAACTGTTGTGAACCGGTCACCCTGACGGGTACTGTCCGGTCATAACCAGTTGTAAGTTTGACCAGGTGGCTGCTGGATGTCAACCGCGAAATATGACGTGGCGCACATTCGAGGCTCCCATACTGGAACCGGCAACCATCGCGGAAAGGGAGAACACATGTCCAAAGCGGAAGCGATCGTCAAGGGTCTGGGCGGCGCCGACAACATCATCGAGATCGAAGGCTGCATCACCCGGTTACGCACCGAGGTGAAGGACGCCAGCTTGGTCGACGAGGCCGCGCTCAAGGCCGCGGGCGCGCACGGCGTCCTCAAGGTGGGCAACGCCGTGCAGGTCGTCGTCGGCCCCTCGGCGGACTCCCTCGCCGAGGACATCGAGGACATGCTGTGAGTGTGCCGGTCCTCGCCCCGCTGGCCGGCAAGGTCGTGGCCCTCGCCGACGTCCCCGACCCGGTCTTCGCCGGTCAGATCGTCGGCGCCGGCGTGGCGATCGACCCCGACCGCACCCGCGGCACCCTCACGGTCACCGCGCCCATCGCAGGCAAGATCCTGAAACTGCACCCGCACGCCTTCGTCATCCTGGGCAGTGGCGTCGGCGTCCTCGTCCACCTGGGGATCGACACGGTCAAGCTGAAGGGGGAAGGCTTCGGACTCCTGGCCGCCGAAGGCGACGAAGTCGTCGCGGGCGCCCCGATCGTCACCTTCGATCCCACCGAGATCGCCGCCACCGGCAACTCCCCGATCTGCCCGATCGTCGTGATGGACTCCCCGAAGGACTCGATCGTCAGCGACGCCATCGGCACCGACGTGGATTCCGGCGCCCTGCTGTTCGATTCGCCGTAGCCGACGAGCTGACGCACTCGCGGCGTCGGCTGGTTTCGCCACCGCCGGTCCGATCACCGGGGAAACGCATCGACCAGTGTTCCGCAAACCTTCGGCAATGGATAGGCCGGTGATCGAATCGTCGACCGGTCCCGGATGAACCCTCCGACTCGCCGTTGCGTAGTTCGTGGCAACGGATCGGCACCACGAAAGGACCGGCAGTGAGCGCAGCGGAGCAGACCAGTGAGCAGTTCGCCGACCGGTTGTTCGGGGCGGCGCTCGGCACCATCGACCTCCTGGCGGTACACCTCGGCGATCGGCTCGGCTGGTATCGGGCTCTGGCCGACGGCGGCCCCGCCGACGCGGTCGAGCTGACCGAGCGCGCAGGCGGCGACCTCCGATACGCCCAGGAGTGGCTGGAGCAGCAGGCCGCGACCGGTATGCTGACCGTCGGCGACGACGGCAGGTTCGCACTCCCCGTCGGCGCCGCGGAGGTACTGACCGACTCGAACAGTCTCAATTACCTTGCGCCCCTGGCCCGAATGCTCGCCGGTGCCGCCGTGCAGCTGCCCGCGCTGGTGCGCGCCTACCGCGACGGTGGTGGCGTCGGCTGGTCCGAATACGGCGCCGACATGCGCGAATCGCAGTCCGACCTGAACCGCCCCTGGTTCGAACACCGCCTGGCCACCGACCTCGCCGGTGTCGAGGACGTGCACGCGATCCTGTCCCGCCCCGGCGCCCGCGTCGCCGATGTCGGTTCCGGCGGCGGCTGGTCGTCGATCGCACTGGCCCGCGCCTACCCCGAGCTGACGGTCGACGGCTACGACATCGACCAGCCCTCGGTCGAGATGGCCCGCGACAACGCCCGCGACCTCGGCGATCGTGTCCGCTTCCAGCACGCCGACGCGGCGACGGACCTCCCCGAATCCACCTACGACGCGGTCTTCGCCTTCGAATGCCTGCACGACATGCCGCACCCGGTGGAGGTGCTAGCCGCAGTGCGCAGATCCCTGCGCCCGGGCGGCGCGGCGATCGTGATGGACGAAGCCGTCGCCCCGGAGTTCACCGCACCGGCCAGCGATATCGACCGCCTCATGTACGGCTTCAGCCTGCTGATCTGCCTGCCCGACGGCATGGCGCACCCCGGTTCGGCGGGCACCGGCACCGTCATGCGCACCGCGAAGCTGGCGGACTACGCCGCCCAGGCGGGCTTCGCCGCCGTCGACGTCCTCCCGATCGAGGAGTTCGGCTTCTGGCGCTTCTACCGGCTGACGGCCTGATGCACCGGCTCGTCCTGCACGGTCCACACCGCGGCGAGATCCTCGAAATACCGCTGGCTGCTCCACAATCGGTAGTTGCCGATCACGTAGACCCGCCGCCGCGCCCGCGACACCGCCGCGTTGAGCACATTCGGATTCGTCGCGGCCCAGCGCCGTGACCCACCCGCCGCGGGGGAGGTGCCGAGGATCAGCACGACCACCTCGGCCGAATTGCCGTGCATCGCATGGACAGTCCCCACCTGGTGCGTGGCGAACTCCGCTCCGAGAACCTCGCGCGCGATCTCCCGCGCACCCCGCGCGACATCGCGGAACGGACTCACCACCCGGATATCGCCGGGGAAAACGCCGTCTTTGGCCAGCTGGGCGAGCAGCCCGGCGAGCGCCTCACCTTCCCCGGGAATCCAATTACCTTCGGCCCGTACGGATCTGACGTCGATCCACCGATTCCGCCCGGGAAACTCCGGCCGGTCCGGCGTGCCGAAGATCAGCAGGTCGTCGTCATAGGCGATGCGGTGGGTCAACTCGAAGATCGGCAGGTCGCTACGCCGATGCACCCGCAGCGGCGCCCCGACCCACACGGGTTGGGCCTCATCGGCCGGTGTCAACCAGGTTCCGTACCGCACGCCGCGATCGGCGGCCCGGCGCGCCGAGGTCAGATCCGGCATCCATTCCGGATCGAGTCCGTACTGCCGCACCAGCGCCTCCTGCGCCGACGTCGGCAGCGTCCCCACCGGCCCCAGCTGACGATGATCGCCCACGATCACCGCCCGCCGCGTCCGCCAGAGTCCACCCGCCACCGACTGCGGCGCGGCCTGCCCCGCATCGTCGACGAACAGCCAGCCCAGCGCTTCCCGCCCGAGCCCGGCGAACAACCGTGGCGCGGCGGTGAACGTCGTCGCGACCAGCGGCACCGCGAGAAACAGCGTCTGCCACGCGGCCGCAACGGTTTCCGGCTTCGGCTCGTCGGCCAACTCGCCCCGGATCAGCGCGATGGCGACGATCAGGTTGTCGCGCACCCGCGACCCGGCATTGAGCAGGAACGCCCGATGCAACCGCAGCGCGGACAGGAACAGCTCGCGCCGGGCAGTGGCGTACTGCTCGTCGGCCCACGGATTGCACAGCTGGAACTGCTCGTCGTCACCGGCGGCATCGCCGAACGGAATGGTATCCGACCAGTTCTCCCGCGCCCGCTCGATGATCTCCAGCGCGCCCTCGCGCCGGGTCGTCAACTCCAGATGATCGCGGATGAGCCGTCGCCCGTGTTCGGCCGCGGCCGCCCATTCCCCGCGCGTGTACTCGACCTCGGTCTGCCGCCGCCGCATCTCCGATTCGGCGATATGCCGTTCGCGCAGTAGCTCATTGCTTCTGGCGCTCCACCGCCGTCCGGCCCGGAACCCGGTCGACAGCGAAGCCAGGAACCCCGGCTTCTGTCCACCGTGCTCGCCGAGCAACATGCCGACCCGATGCTGGGTCGCCTGCGCGGCCCGCAGATGCTCGGTAGCCAGCTGATGGCGTTCCCGCCAATGCGCGTGTGCCGTATCGGCATTCGCGATCTCCGCCGCCATCGAGTGCAGGCGTTCGTGCACGGTCGGCAGGTCGGCGACCGCGTCGGCGACATCCTGACGCTCCTGCGCCAGCCTGCGCACCTCGGCGCGCCGACCGGCGAAGTCCCGCACCGCCGTCGACCAGTCCGGCACCGAATCCGGTTCTGCCTCAGCCCGTTTGAGAACATTCAGCATGCCGCCCGCGGTCGAGCCGGACGTGCGCTCTTCGGTGAACCGCTCGCCGAACCAGAACCGCTCACCGAAAGTCCGCCGCGCGTCGCCCAGTGCCGCGGCGACCAATCCCCACGCGGGTTCGTCGCCGACGAGATCGGCCAGTTCGGTGAAGTGGTTCACCTCGCAATCAACGGCCTCGCGACGCTGGACCTCGGTGACGACGTCGGCCGCGGCTTCCTCGCTGCCCGTCGTCAGCACCACTTCGAACCCGGTGACATTGTGCGCCAGCCGATGCGCGCCCACCGTGTAGTTCTTCGCGACCTGCACCTGCTCGGTGATGCCGGTGAACACGTCCAGGGGATCGTCGAATGTCGCCAGCTGCGCGGCCCGTTCGACGATGATCCCCGCCAGCAGGTCACGCAGCATCGTCGTCGTGCCGGTACCCGGCGCGCCGTGCACCGCGAAGATCCCTGCGCCGTCCCGTAATCCGGCCATCGCCCGATCAACCGCGAACTGCTGGCCCGACACCAGCGGATCGCCCGGCCACCGTCCATCCGGAACCAGATGGGGGAGCAGGCCTTCGACGACCACATCCTGGCGCTGGCGGACATCGATCCGCTCGTCGACCGGCAGTGTCTCGGTGGCCGCGAGGTAATCCTGTAGCGCCGCACCGATATCGCCGCGTTCGACCGCCGCCGCCAGCGCGGCGAGATCCTCGCCGAGACCGCTGTTCAGCCGATCCTCGGTGGCGATGCTGTCGGCGTCGCGTGCCGCGACCTGGACACACGCGACGCGAATCCCACCCGCGCGCAGCTCCGACCGAATCCCCAGTGCCCCACACAGTTCGCCGGTGAAAGTATGCAGATCACGACCGGTGAGACACGGTGCTTCGGGCTGTTCCTCCGGGTCCTGAGGCAGGAGCCGCTCGGCGAACGCCAGCGCGGACATCCCGGCGAGCCCGGGGGAGATGACCCCGTCCGCACCCGCCGCGATGAGCGAAGCCCCCACGCCACGGCCCGCCACGTCGAACGCCCGCCACCGTGGCGACTCGTGCACGTGCTCGGTGCCGGCCGCCGCGGCCTCCCGCGTCAAAGTATCGAAGGCGGCGGTGAAAGCCGCCGAATCATGGTCGAACCCCTCGGCCCAGCCACTGTCCGCCGGACCGGGCGACCGCAGTCGATTCACCGCCCAGGCCAGCCCCGACAATGTCGCCGAACCCCCGGCGACCACACCGTCGTCGGTCACCGTCACCGCGAAAGCGGCTGTCATACCGGCCCGCCGGGCATCGGCCTCGAGCCGATCCTCCCCGAACGCCCGAACCAGCGCCTCGCGCGCCCGCCCCACCCCGAACAAGCCGCCGTACACTACGAACTGCCACACTCGCCCCGGCTTCAACGCGGGCAGTGCGGCCAGGTCTTCCCACGGCGCGAGATCATCCGGCGCCGGCTCGACGACCATCCCGTCGTCGGGCAGCGCGCCGACGTCGGGAACACGATGCGGACCGAACAACTCCACGGTCTGCCAGAAACGTACGAGCCGCGCGGCATGCTCGGATCCGCCCACGATGCACCCCAATCCGTCGGCCATCATGCTGACAACCCCGATCACGGTACGCGATCGCGATCCCGCCAGTGCGGCAGCCCGATGGTCCCGCCCGACAAGGCGAGACCATCGGCGCTGGTCCTACAGCCGCGGCAGGCAGCCGGCCGCCCGCATCCGCGCCGCCAGCGACGACGACACCAGCGCGCTCGACCCACTGCCACCGCCCAGCGCGACGAGCACGTCACCACCGAGCCCGGCGCCGACCGAACACCCGAGCACGGTCACATCGATGTAGATGTTCTCCTTCTGCTCCGGCTCCGCGGCGGCGGAACCCGCCCCCGCAACTGTGGCAGCCGCAACAGCCAGACTGACCGCTACTGCCTTGACGATTCGCACAATGTCCTCCTGGAAAGCGCTGATCAGCGCTGTGATTGGAATCGGTCCTCGCTGCTCCCGGACCGACGGATAGTGTTGACCGTTCTCTTACCGTGGAAACGTTTTCGGTGAAACTCCGTTGACGCCGACCCGCGCCGACCGCACGCTGACCAGGTGAACGAACTCGACAGTGCCGCCGACCGCTTCGCGGTGGGTGACCTCGCCGGCGAAGACCTGCCGATGGTGGCCGCCGAGGCGCTGGCCCGTGGCCACGACACCCCGGCCCTGGTCGAGCTCGCCTGCCTGCATCGAACCGACACCCGCGACGCACCCGCCCTGTTCCGCGCCGCGCTGGCCGAACTCGGGCTCGTCGCGGACACCGAGGCGACATGGTCGGCGCGCGAGGTCGACGTGCGGTTACGTCGGGTCAAGAAGGACGCGGCAGGCTTGCTCGCGGGCGAAGGGGTCTACGTCGAGCAGGTGAGCCGAATAGCGTCTGAGCTGTACCACCTCGCTGTCACGCCGGAAGCCGGTAGCGCTGATCTGGCTACCGATTTCGATGGCTTCTACTGGGGTCTCGAGGACAACTATTGGGACCCCGATGTGCTTCGCGACTCGATCCACGAGGGGTGCCGGACTCTGTTGGCCGGCCCGCCCTGGATCCAGTCAAAGGACGTCCCTGTCGCGCCCCCACCGCCAACCCCGCCGAAGGACGTCCCTGTCGCGCTCCCGCCACCAACCCCGTCGAGGTGGTGGCAGAAGCTGTTCCGCTCATCTACGTAGCGGCACTGCCAGGTGACGTAGCAACACGGCCTGACTCGACGCGTCCAACTCTGGAAACCTCAGCGCAGCACCATCTCCGCGACGGCTTTGGGCGCCGCGAGCCACTCCCTGATGTTGTTGCGCACCTCGGTGCTACGCCGGCAATCGCAGTACGCGACCACCCCGTCGGCCTCGATCCCCGCCGCACGGCACAACGCGACAGCCCGCGGCAGATGCTGATACTGACTGACGATGATCGCCCGCTCGATCCCGTACATCGACCGCGCCCGCTCACAGGTCTCCCGCGTCGACAGCCCTTCTCCATCAGACCGCACGATCGCCGGATCAATTCCTTTGGCCAGCAGATACCGGGTCATGGAAGCGATCTCGTCACCTGAGGTCCCACCTGCGTCCCCCGACAGCAGTATCTCGCCGGCCTTCCCCGCGGCCACCAGTTCGATGGCGACATCGAGCCTGCCCTGGAGATACGCCATAGGAGTGCCATCCGTTGCGACCCTCGCTCCGGGAACAATCACGACCGGAGCCCCCGGCGCTCCCGCCACATCACTCCGATGGCCGGACGACATGGCCCACATGGCCGCATTCGCGCCCGCGGTGACGAGCACCAACCCACCCGCCACGACCAACCCGGCTCTGAGTACCCGGCGCAGTCGTCGCCGCTTCCCACTTTGTATCGCCATCGCCGACCCTCCCTTTGTCGCGTCCCCGAGCCACCGTACCGGCCGGTGGTTCGTGACAGCACGGGCGAAACATCCCCTGACTAGGGAATTTGACATTGCATTTGTCGACACGTAAATTAATTCCAGTCAGAGCGACACGGACACCGACCCGGTACCGAGTACCAGGGAAACGAGGTTGGACGATGAGCGCCGACAGCATCAAGTAAGAAGGCTCACCTGAACCGGATTTGCATCCGGATGCAGGCATGGGCTAAGTTTGAACCCTGCCTCGCTGAAGCCCCTTCGAAATGTTGCGGGTAGAAGCTTGTGCGTGTGTTCTTTGAGAACTCAATAGTGTGTCGATGAATGTCAGTGCCAA